>LS483478.1:1321318-1981977 GCA_900478215.1 Salmonella enterica subsp. houtenae serovar Houten | reverse complement strand
GGCATGATTTGGACGGTAGCTGAAAAAGAAGATAACGTGGTACGCAAGATTGGGGTACGCGTCGCCGAAGACGAAGCAGAATAAGGTCGTCTGACAACGTCAGACCGGCCCCCCCCCCAGGTGAACCGGTCGACGCCTTAGTCTGCATTAGGTTACGTTGTCACAAACGGCACGCGCGGCGCTACGGCGCACAATAGCTCATAGCCTAGCGTGCCAGCCGCAGAGGCGACATCATCGACCTTAATTTCCTTGCCCCATAATTCTACCGGCGTGCCGATCCCCGCCTGCGGACACGGCGTCAAATCCACCGCCAGCATATCCATTGAAACGGTGCCTACCGTTCTGGTACGGATACCGTCCACCAGCACAGGTGTCCCGGTCGGCGCATGGCGTGGATAGCCATCGGCATAACCTGCCGCTACAATGCCAATACGTTGTTCCTGAGTCACAGAATAACATCCGCCATAGCCTACTCTTTCACCCGCGCTCAGCGTCTGCACGCCAATAATCTCGCTACTCAACGTCATCACGGGCTTTAGTCCGGTATTGGCAATATCCCGCCACTGTCCTGACGGCGACGCGCCGTACAAAATAATACCTGGCCTGACCCAGTCATAATGCGCCTGGGGATGCCACAACGTCGCCGCCGAATTTGATAACGAGTATGAACACTGAAGCCCTTCCGTCGCCAGCGCAATACGCCTCATCGCCTCCCCGATGCCTTCCGGATGATCGGCCTGAGCAAAATGTGACATCATGGTCATTTCACCGACATTGCGCATTGCCCGCAATTGCTGCCAGACGGTCTGCACCCGCTCAGGCTGAAAACCAAGACGGTTCATGCCGCTGTTAACTTTGACATAGATATCCAGCGGCGCATTAAGCCGCGCATTTTGCAGCGCTTTCAACTGCCAGTTACTGTGGATGCAGGTAGTCAGCCGATAAGTATCATACGCCTCCAGGTCTTGCGCATGGAAAAACCCTTCCAGCATCAGTATCGGCCCTTTCCACCCGCGCTCACGCAGGGTAATCGCTTCTTCAAGGTTGAGCATAGCAAAACCATCTGTGGCGCCCAGCGCGCTCCAGACGCGTTCAATACCGTGGCCGTAGGCGTTGGCTTTCACTACCGACCAGACGCGCGCCTCAGGGGCCGCCCGGCGCACAATAGTCAAATTTTGTTTCATTACCTGTAAATCAAGGCTGGCCTGTATAGGGCGGGTCATTTCGCTTCCTTTATCAGTTATGCGCGCTATGCAAACGTTGCGGACGGGTGGGCATAAAATCGGAGCGATATCGCGCCACGCTCAGATCGTCGTAGGGTATCGCTGGCGTACGGCCCGACAAAATATCGCTTAACAACTGGCCTGAACCGCAGGCCATCGTCCAGCCTAACGTGCCGTGTCCAGTATTAAGCCACAGATTTTTATAACGGGTGCGTCCTACTACCGGCGTGCCGTCCGGCGTCATGGGGCGCAGGCCGGTCCAGAATGTGGCCTGCTCAATATGACCGCCGCGCGGAAAGAGATCGCGCACAACCATCTCCAGCGTCTCGCGGCGCGGTTGCAGTAAGTCAGTATTAAAACCCACGATTTCCGCCATTCCCCCTACGCGAATACGCTTATCAAAACGCGTAATGGCGATTTTGTAGGTTTCATCAAGGATCGTCGATACCGGCGCGCCGTCTGGCTCGGCGATTGGGATGGTTAATGAATAGCCTTTCAGCGGATACACCGGAATATCAACAATGCCTTTAAGCATCGCCGTCGAATACGATCCAAACGCCATGACATACGCATCTGCTTTAATGATCTCATCGGCGCATTTCACGCCGTAAATCTGTTCATTTTCGTACAGTAATTTTTCCACGGGAGTATTAAAGCGAAAGGTTACGCCTGCCTGCTCCGCCATGTGCGCCAGACGCTGGGTAAAGAGCTGACAGTCCCCGGTTTCATCATTCGGTAAGCGCAATCCACCGGTTAATTTATGCGCAATCTCAGCCAGAGCGGGTTCGACTTCCGCCAGTCGGCTGGATTCCAGAAGCTGATACGGCACCCCAGCATCTTCCAGCACTGCGATATCACGGGTGGCGTTCTCATACTGTTGCGCAGTGCGAAAGAGCTGCAGCGTTCCCCCCTGGCGGCCTTCATATTCGATGCCGGTTGCGGTGCGTAGCGTTTTCAGACAGTCGCGACTATATTCCGCCAGACGCACCATGCGGCCTTTATTTTCCATATAATGCCGGGTATCGCAGTTACGCAGCATTTGCCACATCCACTTCAGTTGAAACGGGGTGCCATCCAGACGCACCGCCAGCGGCGCATGGCGCTGGAACATCCATTTTATCGCCTTCAGCGGTACGCCAGGGGCCGCCCACGGCGCCGCATATCCCGGTGAAATTTGTCCGGCATTCGCCGCGCTGGTTTCTTGCGCCGGGCCGGATTCGCGATCGATGACGGTGACATCATGCCCCGCCTGACTCAAATACCAGGCGCTGGTCACGCCAACTACGCCACTCCCCAGGATGACAACTCGCATAGCCACTCCGTTAATAGTAAAAGAACAATCTTCTGATTACATCTTGATAACTCAGATGAAAATATTATTCAACATATGACTTTTTTATGGTGACGTGCTTCACATATCCCCTAAAGACAAGCGATCGCACTGGTTTGGGATCTCCTGCTACGCGGCATTTCTATACAGCATAAAATGATGCCAATACCCGTTTTCTTGCCGTTCAGAGTGGAGGAAATCGCAAAGAAAAGTTTTTGCGATCAAGTCGTTTTTTAACATGGTGTTCTATGCTTGAAAGGAGGCGCTCCATACAGAGAGCGTCGCCAACAATGAGGGTGCGCGAATGGTTACGATTGATTCCATGAACAAGGACACCACACGTTTGAGCGATGGACCCGACTGGACATTTGATCTGCTGGATGTCTATCTGGCAGAGATAGATCGCGTGGCGAAACTCTACAAACTGGATACTTACCCGCACCAAATTGAAGTCATCACTTCCGAACAGATGATGGACGCGTACTCCAGCGTCGGAATGCCGATCAACTATCCGCACTGGTCGTTTGGCAAAAAATTCATTGAGACTGAACGTCTGTATAAGCATGGTCAACAAGGGCTGGCTTATGAAATTGTGATCAACTCTAATCCCTGTATTGCCTACCTGATGGAGGAGAACACCATCACCATGCAGGCGCTGGTCATGGCGCACGCCTGTTACGGACACAACTCCTTTTTTAAAAATAATTATCTATTCCGAAGCTGGACGGATGCCAGCTCTATCGTCGATTACCTGATTTTCGCCCGTAATTACATTACCCGCTGTGAAGAACGCTATGGAGTGGATGAAGTAGAAAAACTGCTCGACTCCTGCCATGCGCTGATGAATTACGGCGTCGATCGCTATAAGCGCCCGCAGAAAATCTCGTTGCAGGAAGAGAAAGCGCGACAAAAAAGCCGGGAAGAGTATCTACAAAGCCAGGTGAATATGCTGTGGCGCACGCTGCCAAAACGCGAGGAAGAAAAAACTGTCGCCGAAGCACGCCGCTTCCCCGCTGAACCGCAGGAAAACCTGCTCTATTTTATGGAGAAAAATGCCCCGTTGCTGGAGCCGTGGCAGCGCGAAATTCTGCGCATCGTGCGTAAAGTCAGCCAGTATTTTTATCCGCAGAAACAGACGCAGGTCATGAACGAGGGCTGGGCGACCTTCTGGCATTACACCATCCTGAACCATCTGTATGATGAAGGCAAAGTGACGGAACGCTTTATGCTGGAGTTTTTACACAGCCACACCAATGTCGTATTCCAGCCGCCCTATAATAGCCCCTGGTATAGCGGAATTAACCCCTATGCGCTCGGCTTTGCCATGTTCCAGGATATCAAGCGTATTTGTCAGTCGCCCACGGATGAAGATAAATACTGGTTTCCGGATATTGCCGGTTCCGACTGGCTGGAAACGCTGCACTTCGCCATGCGCGATTTTAAAGATGAAAGCTTTATCAGCCAGTTCCTGTCGCCAAAAGTGATGCGTGATTTCCGTTTCTTCACGGTACTTGATGATGACAGGCATAATTATCTGGAGATCTCCGCCATTCATAACGAAGAGGGTTATCGGGAGATTCGCTCAAAGCTGTCGTCACAGTATAACCTGAGCAACCTGGAGCCGAATATTCAGGTCTGGAATGTGGATTTACGCGGCGACAGATCGCTGACATTACGTTATATCCCGCATAACCGCGCGCCGCTGGATAAAGGCCGCAAAGAGGTGTTAAAACATGTGCATCGATTATGGGGCTTTGATGTCATGCTGGAGCAGCAAAATGAGGATGGCGGCGTAGAGCTGCTTGAACGTTGCCCACCGCGCATGAACAATCTGTAATCGTAGCGTTGCCCGGCGGCCGCCTGCGCTTACCGGGCGTCCCTGGGTTATCGCCCCTGAATCGCTAAGTCGCCGGGCAGATTCTTCTGCATCCGATGCCAAATCTCGCCGCTGTCATGCCCGTAACGCCGCACCGTTTCATACACCTGGTCATGTGCGCCCTGCTCGCATAACGACGATAATTTATGATAGAAGCCTAATGCCAGGCTGCGCGCTTCCGGATTGGCGAAATAGTGGCGGCCAATGCGGGTGTACAACCCTTTCATGCCGTTCAGAATCAAGCCGTAAATAGGATTTCCGGAGGCGAATGCCAGACCACGAAAGATGTTATAGTCCAGATCGGCGAATGCATCGGCATGATCGGCCACTTCGTGCGCAGTGGCCAGCACTTCCTGCGCCTTATCCGGGTGTTGACGCAACGCAGTACGAATAAAGATAGTAGAAATATTGGTACGCACCGATAACAAATTGTCGATCAGTTGTGGAACGCTTTCATGGTCAAGACGGGCCAACGTTTCAAGAATATTCAGCCCTGACGTCTCCCAAAAATTATTGACCTTTGTCGGTTTGCCATGCTGAATGGTCAGCCAGCCATCTCGCGCCAGCCGCTGTAACACCTCGCGTAATGTCGTGCGCGTCACGCCGATCAGTTCGGAGAGTTCTCGTTCTGCCGGTAAGATCGTGCCAGGAGGAAAGCGGTTATTCCAGATACTTTCAATAATATACTCTTCCGCGAAACCCGCCGGGCTCTGCGCCTTAATGACCATAGTGAGATTTCCATTACACAGCAAAACATAGTTACACTCATCATACCAGACGGGCGTAACGCCTGATAGCGGACGCGATGAAGAAAAAGGGGATCAAGACACCATTTCTGATATCGCCTGTCAATATCGTTAAGGACTTGCTTGCATTCGCCGCGCTCGCTACTCTCTGTGTTTAAACATAAAAACGCTATTTCATTTTTCTAGGTAAGGGAAACTTTCATGGAGATCTCCTGGGGGCGCGCCATGTGGCGCAATTTTTTAGGCCAGTCGCCTGACTGGTACAAACTGGCGCTACTTATCTTTTTAATTATTAACCCGTTAATTTTCTTCGCTAATCCTTTTGTTGCCGGTTGGCTATTGGTGGCAGAATTTATCTTTACCCTGGCGATGGCGTTAAAATGTTATCCCCTGCTGCCCGGCGGGTTACTGGCCATTGAAGCCGTCATCATCGGCATGACCAGCGCCGATCATGTTCGTGAAGAGGTTGCCGCCAACCTGGAAGTATTGCTGCTGCTGATGTTTATGGTAGCGGGTATCTACTTTATGAAGCAGTTACTGCTGTTTATTTTTACCCGTCTGTTGCTCAGTATCCGCTCGAAAATGGTTCTGTCGCTGGCCTTTTGCGTCGCCGCCGCGTTTTTGTCGGCTTTTCTTGATGCGCTTACCGTCGTCGCGGTGGTGATCAGCGTCGCCGTCGGTTTTTATGGGATTTACCATCGTGTGGCCTCATCGCGCGGCGAAGAGAACGATATGCTGGACGACAGCCATATCGATCAGCATTACAAAACGGTGCTGGAGCAATTCCGCGGATTCTTGCGCAGCCTGATGATGCATGCGGGCGTGGGTACAGCACTGGGCGGCGTCATGACCATGGTCGGGGAGCCGCAAAATCTGATCATCGCTAAAGCGGCTGGCTGGCATTTCGGCGACTTCTTTTTGCGTATGTCGCCGGTCACCGTCCCGGTACTGGTGTGTGGACTGTTAACCTGTATGCTGGTTGAGAAGATGCGCTGGTTTGGTTATGGCGACGCGTTGCCGGAAAAAGTCCGCGACGTCTTGCAGCAATTCGACGACCAAAGCCGTAAGCAGCGTACCCGCCAGGATAAAATTAAGCTCATAGTCCAGGCGATTATTGGCGTCTGGCTGGTTACTGCTCTCGCCCTCCATCTTGCGGAGGTGGGACTGATTGGTCTATCAGTCATTATTCTGGCCACCGCGTTAACGGGGGTAACCGATGAACACGCCATCGGTAAAGCGTTTACCGAGTCGCTGCCGTTTACTGCGCTGTTAACCGTTTTCTTCTCAATTGTGGCGGTTATTATCGATCAACATCTTTTCGCGCCGATTATTCAGTTCGTCTTACAAGCCTCTGAACACGCGCAGCTCACGCTGTTCTATCTCTTTAACGGCCTGTTGTCTTCCATCTCGGATAATGTCTTTGTCGGCACCATTTATATCAACGAAGCGAAAGCCGCGATGGAAAGCGGCGCCATCAGCTTAAAACAGTTTGAGCTGTTAGCCGTAGCAATTAATACCGGTACTAACCTGCCATCGGTAGCGACGCCAAATGGTCAGGCGGCATTCTTATTCCTGCTGACCTCCGCGCTGGCACCGTTAATCCGTCTCTCCTATGGCCGTATGGTCTGGATGGCGTTACCGTACACTATCGTCCTGACCCTGGTAGGGCTACTGTGCGTCGAATTCACCCTTGCGCCGGTCACCGAATGGATGACTCAGGCAGGATGGTTAGCAACGCTTTCGTAACGTTTGGCCGGGCAATACACTGCCCGGCTCCGCTTTTTGCCTGATAATTATCCAATTACACATTATTTCATTTCCCGCTAGTGGCGCACGAATTGAATTGGTTTACACTGCGGTCTCTACGCATGTTGCAGGGAAATTATTATGTTGCGATTTTTAAACCAGTGCTCACGGGGTCGGGGCGCATGGTTACTGATGGCGTTAACCGCCCTGGCGCTGGAAATAGTAGCGCTGTGGTTCCAGCACGTCATGTTGCTTAAACCTTGCGTGCTATGTATTTACGAACGTTGCGCCCTGTTTGGCGTGATGGGCGCGGGTCTGGTCGGCGCAATAGCGCCGAAAACGCCGCTGCGATACGTGGCGATGGTTATCTGGATTTACAGCGCCTGGCGGGGTCTACAACTGGCGTATGAACATACGATGATTCAGTTGCACCCCTCGCCGTTCATGACTTGTGACTTTATGGCGCGCTTTCCAGACTGGTTGCCGTTGGGTAAATGGTTGCCGCAGGTGTTTGTGGCTTCCGGCGATTGCGCCGAGCGCCAGTGGTCGTTTTTAACGCTGGAGATGCCGCAATGGCTGTTGGGGATCTTTGCCGCCTATCTTGTGGTGGCGATAGCCGTCGTCATAGCCCAGGCATTTAAGCCTAAAAAACGCGACCTGTTCGGTCGTTGATACACACGCTCCTTCGGGAGCGTTTTTTTTGCCCGAAGCGTTGTTTGTCAGTCATTAAAAGGTATATATTAAATGCATCTTTTTTAACACCACACCAAGGAGATGTCTTATGTCCCACTTACGCATCCCGGCAAACTGGAAAGTTAAACGCTCTACGCCCTTTTTCACCAAAGAGAATGTTCCGGCGGCACTACTCTCTCATCACAACACGGCGGCAGGCGTTTTCGGACAACTTTGCGTGATGGAAGGCACCGTGACCTACTATGGCTTTGCGAATGAAGCCGCGACAGAACCAGAAGTGAAAGTGGTGATTAATGCCGGGCAATTCGCCACCAGTCCGCCGCAATACTGGCATCGGGTAGAGCTGAGCGATGATGCGCGGTTCAACATTCATTTTTGGGTAGAGGAAGACCATCAGGGCGAAGAGATGTATCAACAAAAAAAAGCCTGATATAGGTAAACCGCTCACCACTGGGCGGTCTCCCGCCCAGTGGTAAGATTGTCAATGGCGATGATTGAACGCTAGAGTAGCTTAATTGTAACGTTGTATCCCTCAAGCCCTTTCATCGTTTCTCGCGGCGCAAATTCTATTTCGGAAACCTCTTGCCCGGTTTTCTTCCGTAATTCGGCGACCTTTTTCGTAATGAGCGCCGTGATTTCTTCTTCTGCTTTACGTGTCAACTCTTCGCTGTTCATTGATTCCTCCTTTGAACTCGCATACGGCTAAGCGCAATAAGACCGTGTCGTCATGAACGCGCTACTATTTTAACGTACAAAAAATTATAGGCTATCTTTTTGAGGATTATCAGGATGTTTCGCTTTGGATGAAGCCAAAAAAACCGCCTGGCATACTGCCCACTAAAGTCGGGCAGATGCATCAGGCGGTTAGTTAATGGCACAGGACGCTATCTACGAGGATCTTTAACCTCATTCTGGGTATCCGGGTCGAGAGGATCGTCTCCCTCTGGCGTATCCGGAATATTTTCACCAGGAAGCGGCTCATCCTCTGGTAATGGATCGACTAAATCAGGACGTTCAGACATAAAGCCTCCAACGAACCATAGTTATTAAAGATACCCTACATCACTACTTTTGGTTTTTCTTTGGATTTTTTCCTTCGTCTTCGGGTGTCTTATCAGGCTTCCTGGGCTGATCCTTTGAAACGCGCAACGGTTGGTTATTCATGGGTAACTCCTCAGGATAGGCAGCGATATACTGCTTTGAAAGTATAGAGTCGCTACCATACGTGCGCGAGCGCAGCGGCAAGGAGTGTCAGGGAAACTTAAGGGAGGTCGTAACGCCAGGTGACGGAATTTGCACACAATTCCCGTTTTCAAAGACCGCCCGGAGTAAGTTAAAGAATTGTAAACAATCAGTCATTATGCCGGGTTGTGTGTTGAAGTGATAAGAAAGCAGTAATAAAGCAAAGTATTAGCGCAAGACGAATCACTACCTATGAAGGTTTTGAGTTGTTTTGCGCTAATTTTTGCCCCATGTATGCCCCATCACACCGGGCAATCATCAAAATCCCCGAATCGCGCCTCAATTACTACGCCAGAATAACTCCATGATTTGTTAGCGGGGAATTTTCTGTACAGCGTCGACAGTCCCACATCATAAATAATCGCTACCTTCTGTCGCGGTACTCCTGCCCCAATCAGGCGCCTGGCCTGATCCCATTGCTCCGGGGTGAGCTTTTGACGCCTGCCGCCAATACGACCTTTTGAACGCGCCATTTCCAACCCAGCGCTGGTACGCTCAACTCACTCTCCATTTCAATACCAGAACGGCAAGGCTCTTCCTGAGTGAAATGGACGTTTTTTAAAAGTTTCTGGAAAATAAAAACAGTACTATTTGAGCCTTAATTGAATCAGTCGAATTTTTCTAATTCATCAATCAGATGGGTATAACATTTGCTATAAAAATAAAGTGCTCCCGCTATCTATATATGTAAGAATGAGTTATGCACATATAAAAGGACCACTATCATGACAAAGATAACTTTATCTCTCCAGAACTTTAGAATCCAAAAACAGGAAATCACACCATTAAAAGAAAAGTCAACTGAGAAAACTTCTTTAGCAAAAGCTATTCTCGCAGTAAAAAATCACTTCAACAAATTAAGCTCAAATTTATCAGAACGTTTTATTTCGCATAAGAACACTGAATCTTCTGCAACACACTCTCACCGAGGAAGCGCATCTGAGGATCGGGCAGTGTTGACAAATAAAGTCGTTAAAGAATTTATGCTTCAAACGCTCAATGATATGGATATTAGAGGTAACGCGAGTAAAGACCCCGCATACGCCAGCCAGACCCGTGAAGCTATACTATCGGCAGTTTACAGCAAGAATAAAGATCAGTGTTGTAAATTGCTCATCAGCAAAGGGATCAACATAGCGCCTTTTCTTAAGGAAATTGGCGAGGCCGCGCAAAATGCAGGTCTGCCCGGAGCAACCAAAAATGACGTTTTTACGCCAAGCGGCGCAGGGGCCAATCCTTTTATAACTCCGTTGGTTTCATCAGCAAATAGTAAGTATCCACATATGTTTATCAATCAACATCAGCAGGCATCCTTTAAAATCTATGCGGAGAAGATCATTATGACAGAAGTTGCACCACTGTTTAATGAGTGTGTTATGCCGACTCCACAGCAATTCCATCTGATACTAGAAAATATTGCTAATAAATATATCCAAAACACTCCCTGAACACAGAAACACCAGAAAATATGCGGAGCCTCCTCCTGATTAATATGAACCAATAGTGTCCATAAATTTTCCAGGGACTAACTCCGGCGCCGTCATTTACCCGTTCTAAAATTATACATTCACCCATCAAAAAAATAACCATTGCTGCTATATATTATATAGCAGCAGTCTCTACTACATAGCTATATTTTTATATCTGAGCTGATTACTCCAGCCAGTCAGGATTTAAGGTATCCACACGGTTTACCACCAATCTGTATTTTTTCCATTCGTCGAACTGCGCTTTCTCATCATCTGTTGCGATTCCAGGATAAACCGCATCCTGCAACGGCGCGATTTTTTCAGATGCCGTTGCAAAAGACGTTTTTTGTCTCTTTGTAGTGGTCAACTAAAACTGGTCACCGCTTTAGCGTTTTTCCCGTATCGGTTTTCCGAGTCGTTTGGGGGTAACCCACCGTTATAGTCATGTGGCCTTAGCGAGCTGTAATATCCAACGATATAGTCTGTGCTCGCATGAGCAGAATCGCGTCATACATATGCATGTTGGGCATTAAGTGCTGGAGCGAACCCAAACTTTATAACAGCATAAATGGGTCACACATCATCACAGATGGTTCACAGCGTTTACGGAAAATGGATGTCAGATAACAATGACAACCAATTGGCAATTTTGAATGCAAATTTTGGAGGTGATGTCCCACATATGCCCCATGCTAAAAACGAGTGACAAAAAACTCATTTCCTTTCAATCACTCATTCCGCCCACGACGGTTTGTTTAAAATATGATCCTGCCAGTCCCGCACTTCAGATTCTTTAACCGCGATATGACGGACAGAAATTCGCTCGCCATGCATAGCGGTTTTCGAGCCCGTGAGCAGGGGATGCCATGCCGGCAGGGGCTTACCTTCCGCTAACAAACGATAAGCGCAGGTCATTGGCAACCATTCAAAGTCAGGTAAGTTTTCGCGAGTAAGTTTGATACAGTCGGGTTCAAATTCAAAACGACGCTCATAATGACGACACTGGCACGTTTTAATATTTAACTGTCTGCACGCCACATTGGTGAAGTAGATTTCATCCGTATCTTCATCCATCAGTTTATGCAGGCAGCATTGACCGCAGCCATCGCACAGTGACTCCCACTCGGCATCGGTCATTTCATCCAGGGTTTTATGTTGCCAGAAAGGTCTATCGCTCATTAAAGTATCCGCCATTGCACAAAGCTGCACCTTATAACCAGTCTGGCCTGCAGATGCAAGTTTTACCGCCGCTGAAGGCGGCAAGCAAATTTTACAGAACGCGAGTAGACAACGTTTCTCCATGAAAAAAAATGTCCAGCTCATCGCCGCTTAATAATGGCCCCACGCCTGCCGGCGTGCCGGTTAGCACCACGTCCCCTGCTTTGAGCGTAAAATAGCGGCTCATGTAAGCAATAAGGGGCACAACAGGATGGATCATGTCCGCAGTCGCTCCTTGCTGGCGAACCTCGCCATTAACGTTAAGTCCAATAACCGTATTTTGCGGATCGCCGCTGAAGGCGGCGATGGGGATAAAACCTGAAATCGGACACGCGTTATCAAAACCTTTGGCTTTTTCCCAGGGTTGTCCGGCCTTTTTCATTTTTCCCTGAATATCGCGCAGAGTTAAATCCAGCGCCACGCCATAACCGGCTATCGCTTTACGGACATGCTCTTCGGTCGCCTGACGGAGCGTTGCGCCAATCAGTACTGCAAGCTCAACCTCATGATGAACAGCGCCCATGTCCGCCGGAATCGCCAGCGGTTGGCGGATGTCACACAATGCGGTTTCCGGCTTGATAAAAAGCACGGGTTCCTCCGGCGTCGCGCTGCCCATCTCCTTGATGTGATTTGCGTAATTACTGCCCACGCAGACCACTTTGCTTACCGGGTAATCAAGCAAGGCGCCTTGCCAGTTGCGATGTTGATACATATTTTCCCCTAAGATCATGATGGAATTCAGGCGCGACGCCGAATACCGTTTAACGGTCAGCGTACGACGTATTTTGTCCCACCGTAGAAAGATGTTGTTTCAGCAAATCTTCCGGCGGCGGCGGCAATTGTAAATAATAGCCCTGCTCGCTTAACGCCTGTTTCACTTTTTCAAGCTCGGCATTGACTAATTTTTTACGTCCATCAAGCGGCAGCATCATCGCTAACTGCGGCTGACCGAATCCTTTCATCAACGCTTCAGGCACCCGCGAGAAATCGTCTTTTTTTTCGACATACAAATAGGTTTGATCGCGCTTGCTACTTCGATAGATCACACAAAACATACTTTTACTCTGAATTAACGGGATGGTGACTTGCCTCAATATAATACTGACTATAACATGCCTTCTGGACTTCGGAATATCACTCCGTATCGGAGATGATAAATAGCAAATTGAGTAAGGCCAGGATGTCAAACACGCCAATCGAGCTTAAAGGCAGTAGCTTCACCTTATCAGTGGTTCATTTGCATGAAGCGGAACCAGAGGTTATTCGTCAGGCGTTAGAAGACAAAATAGCGCAGGCTCCTGCGTTTTTAAAACACGCCCCTGTCGTTATTAACGTTAGCGGTCTTGAAAACCCGGTAAACTGGCCGGAATTGCATAAGATCGTGACCTCAACCGGCTTACGCATTATCGGCGTGAGCGGCTGTAAAGACGCCAGCCTGAAAGCAGAAATCGATCGGATGGGTCTTCCTTTACTGACTGAAGGTAAAGAGAAAGCGGTTCGACCTGCGCCCGTTGAGCCGACAACGCCCAGCGAGCCGCCGCAAAACGCTAATCCCATCACAAAAACGCGATTAATTGATGTTCCGGTTCGTTCCGGTCAGCGCATTTATGCTCCACAATGTGATCTGATTGTTACAAGTCACGTCAGCGCTGGCGCAGAGCTTATCGCTGACGGCAATATCCATGTCTATGGCATGATGAGAGGTCGCGCGCTGGCAGGGGCGAGCGGCGATCGGGAAGCGCAAATTTTTTGTACCCATCTGACGGCAGAACTGGTCTCTATCGCAGGTGTTTACTGGCTGAGTGATAAAATCCCGGCAGAATTTTATGGCAAAGCGGCGCGCCTGCGTTTAGCAGACAACGCTTTGACAGTTCAACCGTTGAATTGATCCCTTTTTAACAAGGAATTTTTATGGCACGCATTATTGTTGTTACTTCGGGTAAAGGGGGCGTTGGCAAGACCACCTCCAGCGCGGCCATCGCTACAGGTTTGGCCCAGAAGGGAAAGAAAACTGTCGTCATTGATTTTGATATCGGACTGCGTAACCTCGATCTGATTATGGGGTGCGAACGTCGTGTCGTTTACGATTTTGTAAACGTCATTCAGGGCGATGCGACACTGAATCAGGCGCTGATCAAAGATAAGCGCACTGAAAATCTCTTCATTCTTCCGGCGTCGCAGACCCGGGATAAAGACGCGCTGACGCGCGAAGGCGTCGCTAAGGTGCTGGACTCACTGAAAGCGATGGACTTTGAGTTCATCGTTTGCGACTCGCCAGCGGGTATCGAAACCGGGGCGTTGATGGCGCTCTATTTTGCCGATGAAGCGATCATCACGACCAACCCGGAAGTCTCTTCTGTCCGTGACTCGGACCGTATTCTGGGCATCCTGGCATCGAAATCTCGCCGCGCAGAAAATGGCGAAGAACCGATTAAAGAACATCTCCTGTTGACGCGCTACAATCCAGGCCGCGTAAATAAAGGCGACATGCTCAGCATGGAAGATGTACTGGAGATTCTGCGTATTAAACTCGTCGGGGTGATCCCGGAAGATCAATCCGTACTGCGCGCATCTAACCAGGGCGAACCGGTGATTCTTGACGCCACTGCGGATGCGGGTAAAGCCTATGCAGATACCGTAGATCGTCTGTTGGGAGAAGAACGTCCTTTCCGCTTCATTGAAGAAGAGAAGAAAGGTTTCCTCAAACGCCTGTTCGGAGGATAAATTATGGCATTACTGGATTTTTTTCTCTCGCGGAAAAAGAGTACCGCTAATATTGCAAAAGAGCGGTTGCAAATCATTGTCGCGGAACGTCGCCGTAGCGATGCCGAACCGCATTATTTACCGCAGTTACGCAAAGATATTCTTGAAGTCATTTGTAAATACGTACAAATCGATCCGGAAATGGTTACCGTCCAGCTTGAGCAAAAAGATGGCGATATCTCCATCCTTGAACTTAACGTAACGCTACCGGAAGCCGAAGAGTCAAAATAAGCTCTTTTATGGGAAAATTCCTGGATTAAAAAAGGCAGAAGAATCTGCCTTTTTTATTTTTTTTCATTACTCCGGATACGGACATTTATTTCACTGGCCGTTTTCCCGACAATTACCGTCGTTAACGCGGATACTCCTGCAACAGAAGAGTTAACTTCTCCGCCATCAATTCGGCGCGCCAGCCGGAAATCAATTCCGGTTGCCCATTTTGCGGTTTTAATTTCCAGTGCCAGTTAAGCAACTGATTAATCTGTCGACGCGATGCCAGCAGCTCGCCGCTGACATGATGCGCCGCACTCACCTCCGCCACCAGCGCTTTGATGGCCTTAAACGCTTTACGATAGCCCGGCATGTCCAGCAGATTCAACAAAGGTTCCGGCAATGCCTCTTCCGGTAGCGCCTGCGCTTTCGCCACCAGTGATATCAACGACTTGCCGTGAAAACGAATCTCGCTGCCGGAAAGGCCCAGGCTATCCAACTCACCGAGACTGCCCGGCATATAACGCGCGACCGCCCACAGGTTTTCCTCACGCACAACGAAGTTCACCGCCATATCGCGCTCACGCGCCTTACGCAGCCGCCAGTCCGCTAAAAGTTGTAGACAGGCTAACTGGCGGGTCCGCAGTTGCCAGGCATTGGTGATATCCCGCCATGCGTCTTCCGGCACCTGAATCTCCTGACGACGTTGCTGCATCAATCGGCACTCATCAAGCGCGGCAGGCAGCCATCCTGCAGCTTCAGTTTCAATCATCAGCTTTTTAGCGATCGGTAACAGATACCAGACATCCGCCGCCGCGTATTCACACTGACGTTCACTTAAAGGCCGGGCTAACCAGTCGGTACGAGACTCGCTTTTATCCAGCGCCACGCCCGTATACTCTTCTACCATCGACGCAAAACCCCACGACAGCGGACGCCCGCAAAATGCCGCCAGAATTTGCGTATCAATCAGGGGTGCCGGCAGTTCGCCAAACGCATTAAGAAATACTTCCAGATCTTCGCTACCCGCGTGCAGAAATTTGGTGATTCCCGTATCGCGCAGCACCGCTTTTAACGGCGACCAGTCGCTGATGCCGAGCGGATCGATCAGGGCGACATTTGCCCCGTCAAATAACTGGATCAATCCTAACTGCGGGTAATAGGTGCGGGTACGGACAAATTCAGTATCTAAAGCAATAGCCGGACATGCACGGACAGCCTCACACAGGCTCGCCAGAGCATCGTCCGTTTCAATCATTTGGTAATTCAAATCGTGTTCTCTTTGGTTCGCGCCAAAAAAAACGCCGGTTTAACCGGCGTCTCTCGTTAGCTGACTTAACGCTCAGGCTTTATTGTCTACTTTGCCACGGGCTTCGTCACGCAGTTCTCGTCGTAAAATTTTCCCAACGTTAGATTTTGGTAATTCCTCGCGAAACTCTACCTGTTTGGGTACCTTATAGCCGGTCAGATGGCGACGGCAGAAGGTGATCAACGCATCGTCAGTCAATGCGGGATCTTTCTTAACCACAAAAAGCTTCACCGCTTCGCCGCTACTACCGGAAGGCACGCCAACCGCCGCGACTTCCTGCACGCCAGAATGCTGCATCACCACATCTTCAATTTCGTTTGGATAAACGTTGAAACCAGAAACCAGAATCATATCTTTCTTGCGATCGACAATCCGCAGAAAGCCGTCTTCATCCATAACCGCAATATCGCCCGTATGCAGCCAGCCATCTTTAATGATTTCATCCGTCGCGTCAGGACGCTGCCAGTATCCCAGCATAACCTGCGGGCCTTTCACGCAAAGCTCTCCGGCCTCACCCGGCGCGACTTCATTGTCATCGTCATCCACCAGTTTGGCTTCTGTTGACGGTACCGGCAGACCGATACTGCCGCTGTGATAATCAATATCATGCGGGTTGACGCTCACCAGCGGGGCGCACTCGGTCAGCCCGTAGCCTTCCAGCAGATATTGCCCGGTCAGTTTAACCCAGCGCTCCGCAACGACGTTTTGCACCGGCATCCCGCCGCCGGCGGACAGATGTAACGAAGAAAAATCCAGTTGCTGAAACTCTTTATTATTGAGTAAGGCGTTGAACAGCGTGTTAACGCCAGTCATCGCCGTAAATGGATATTTTGCCAGCTCCTTGACCAGGCCGGGGATATCACGCGGATTGGTAATCAGCAAGTTTTGCCCGCCCAGCTCGATAAAAAGCAGGCAGTTCATGGTTAAGGCAAAAATGTGATACAGCGGCAGCGCGGTCACCACCAGCTCTTTCCCCGGGTGAAGCAACGGCCCATAGGTCGCTTTCACCTGCTCCAGATTCGCCAGCATATTGCGGTGGGTCAACATCGCGCCTTTCGCCACGCCCGTTGTACCGCCGGTATATTGCAGAAACGCCAGATCTTCGGCGACGACCTCCGGTTTTACGTACTGCATACGGTAGCCATGCTGCAGCGCGCTGCGAAACGAGATCGCGTCTGGCAAGTGGTATTTTGGCACCAGACGCTTGATGTATTTCACGACAAAGTTAACCACTGTACCTTTGGCGGTAGAAAGCTGGTCGCCCATCCGCGTCAGAATAACGTGCTGTACCGACGTTTTCTCGACCACTTTTTCCAGCGTATGGGCAAAGTTAGAAACAATAATGATTGCCGCCGCGCCGCTATCGTTAAGCTGATGCTCAAGTTCGCGCGGTGTGTAAAGCGGGTTAACGTTCACCACAATCATGCCGGCGCGTAAAATACCAAATAGCGCGACGGGATACTGCAACAGGTTTGGCATCATCAGCGCAACACGGTCGCCTTTTTTGAGTCCCAGCCCTTGTTGTAAATAAGCCGCAAATGCCCGACTACGCTCCTCTAATTTGCGGAAGGTCATTACCTCCCCCATATTGACGAACGCGGGTTGATCGGCATAGCGCGTCGCCGCATGTTCAAACAGTTCAACCAGGGATTGATAACGGTCAGGGTTGATCTCCGCCGGCACATCAGCGGGATAACGGTTAAGCCAAACCTTCTTCAATGCATCACCTCTAAAATGAGTGTTCGTCGTCATCATAACCCCAGTTAATAAACAAATCGTTAACATTATATTAACTCAGCGTACCAGTTTATTAATTATGCAACTGAAAGGTTGCGAAGCGCGTCACTATTTATTTTTATTATGTCTCTATGAATGCAGAAACAGCGGACCAGCCGCTGTTTCTTTTATTGATAAAACAAAGGGTTACTCTGTTACTATCGTCTGAACCTCTGCGGGTCCAGGGTTATACCATCCCCAGCCGCCATAGCCATAAGGCCAGGCGCGTCCGCCGTAAAACCACGGATCGATCGGCTGTGGAGGCATGACGACCTGCTGAACAAGATGCCAGCGTTTATAGCCGGTAGCCTGCATCAGCATAAATTTATACGGCGTATTGCCGATTTTACCGTCAACCGTTCCGGTTATCGGGCCGACAACGGTCACTAGCTGGCCACGGAAGTCCACCGGGTCCAGAAAACCGTTCACATCTGCAAAAATTCTGCCGCGCGAGGCTTCGCCCAGAACAGGACGCGCGCCGCTGTCGAGCGGTACGGTCGCGATTTCAAGCCGGGTTTTTCCCTGCTGATTTTGTACCGCCACAACTTTACCGCCGAAACGCGCCTCTTGCCCGATATAGAGCTGCGGCGCATTCATGACCCGCACTAAATCCTGCTGCGGCGTCGGACTCGAACCTTTGATGGCATCCGGAATAGTCACGCAACCGCTCAGCATAAGCGCAAAAACGCACGCCAGCGCCCCTTTTATTAACCGTTTTTGAACCGCCATGATGCGACTCCTTTTTCTCGACGTCTATTCCACCCCATAGCATAAAGTATGGGGGGTAATAATAGTGAGAGTCATTCTTTGCCGGGAAGTTTCTTCCACGCCACTTCGTTACGCAAATAAACCGGCTCGGCATGTTCCACGGCAACGGTCTCTCCTGCCGCCAGTTTTTGACTGGCGATGGGCAACATATCTTCCGCTGCCGGGAGCGACACCTCCCCATCATGAAGCGTCAGGCCGCATCCCTTCGCCAGATCGGGCCATGCGGACCAGCCCGTTCCTACCGTCGCCCACTCGCCGGAGAGCTGTTCCAACCGCTCGCTAACCCGTTCCGGTTTCAGCACCGCTTCCGTCTCTTCACCCTGCCAGACGCCCTGCGCATCACGCTGGTATTCCGCCCAGTACACTTCGCCCATCCGCGCGTCAATCGCGGCGAGTACGCGGGTCGCGCCAGTTTTACGCCATGCGCCCTGCGCCATCGTGGCAAGCGTCGAAACACCGATCATCGGCAGATTTGCCCCTAACGCCAGCCCTTGTGCAATACCAATGCCGATACGCACGCCGGTAAAGCTGCCCGGACCGCGACCAAACGCCAGCGCATCTATCTCATTGAGCGAGGTGCCGCTGGCGGTCAGAATCTCCTGCACCATGGGCAGGATACGTTGAGTGTGTTCTCGTGGACAAAGCTCAAAGTGAGCATTGATAGTACCGTTGTTCCACAGGGCGACAGAACAGGCCTCTGTGGCGGTATCGATAGCCAGAATTCGCATGAGGTTTCGTGCTTAGATCAATAAAATGGCGCGTATCTTACCATACTCCGTAACAAATTACTCGGCGGATGGAATCGCAAGAAAGCGAACGGCACGGGCGATATCACGCGTGCGCGGCGCAGGAGGCAGGCTGGCGAGGAACGTGGCGCCATAGGGCCGCATCACCAGCCGGTTATCACAAATCACTAACACCCCGCGATCGTCCGCATCGCGAATCAACCGCCCCACCCCCTGCTTCAGCGTAATCACCGCATCGGGCAGTTGAACCTCGTCAAACGGATCGCCGCCGCGCAAACGACAGTCTTCCATTCGCGCTTTTAACAGCGGGTCATCCGGGGAAGTAAACGGCAATTTGTCGATAATCACTAAAGATAACGTATCGCCGCGCACATCTACCCCTTCCCAGAAGCTGCTGGTGGCGACGAGCAGCGCGTTGCCGGCGCTAACAAATTGTTGTAACAGTTGGCCTTTACTGGTTTCCCCTTGCAACAGTACCGGCAGCGTCATGGTGGCGCGAAACTGCTCTGCCAGATCGCGCATCATGGCGTGCGAGGTGCACAGCATAAAACATCGCCCGTTATTGGCTTCGATAATCGGCCTTAACATGGCTGCCAACTGTCGCGCCGCGCCGGGCTGGTTGGTTTGCGGCACGTTACGCGGTACGCAGAGTAGCGCCTGGCGCGTATAGTCGAATGGGCTGGGCAGCAGCATGGATTCTGCCTGCTCAATTCCCAGACGGGCGGTAAAGTGGTGGAGATCATCATTTACCGACAATGTGGCCGAGGTAAAAATCCAGCTACCGGGCTTCTGTTCCATCACCTCTTTGAATTTGTCCGCCACGGTGAGCGGCGTCAGCGCCAGGGTGAAGTGGCGCGAGGTGCACTCATACCAGTAGCTGTATCCCGGCTGATTAATCTCTTTTAAGCGTTTCAGCCGTGAACGGTATAGCGTGGCGCGTTCAAAAGCCGCATCCAGCAGCGCCGAACGGCCCAGCGACAGCTTCGCCACGTCGTAACAAAGCTCCAGCGTATCATCCAGCAGTAAAAATGCCCGTTGGATACGTGGATCGGCTAACAGTTCACGCAAATTTCCCCGGTAGCCGGGCTCCCCCAGTTGCAGACGAAAATCCTGCGCGCTCTGGGCAAGGCGATCGGCGCATTTTTGCAACTGTTGAGTGTCTTTCAGTTCCGTCCGGTAGGCAATGGTGATGTCTTTTGCTAAATCCAGTAACTGACGGCTGGAGAGCGATTGTCCGAAATACTGGCTGGCGATATCAGGCAGTTGGTGGGCTTCATCGAAGATCATTACTTCAGCCTGAGGGATGAGTTCGCCAAACCCGCTCTCTTTAACCACCATATCCGCAAGAAAAAGGTGGTGGTTTACAATCACCACATCCGCGTCCATCGCCTTTTTACGCGCTTTCACTACAAAGCACTCTTTGTAGAGCGGACAATCGCTGCCAAGGCAGTTGTCGTTGGTACTGGTGACCAGCGGCCAGGCCTGGGAATCCTCCGCCACGCTGACGCAGGTGCTGATGTCGCCATCCCGCGTCTGATTTGACCAGGAGCGCAGCAATATCACGTCGCTTAACGTTTGTACCGGTAAATCGCCGCCCGCCAGCGCTTGTTGTTCCAGCCGCTCCAGGCAGAGATAGTTTGAACGTCCTTTCAATAGAGCCGTCTTACCGGTAAACGCCAGCGCTTTTGCTACCGTCGGCAGATCGCGGCTGTAGAGTTGATCCTGCAACGCTTTCGACCCGGTCGAAATAATGACTTTTTTCCCGGCGCGCAACGCCGGAGCGAGGTAAGCATAGGTCTTCCCGGTTCCGGTGCCAGCTTCAACGACCAGAGGCTGCGCATTTTCAATCGCTTGTGTTACGGCAACCGCCATTTGTCGCTGTGGTTCGCGTGGTTTAAAACCGGTTATCGCTTTGGCCAGTTGGCCATCTGCTGCAAAATCGTCCGTCACACTGCCCCCTGTTAATTTGCACAGGGATTATGTCAGGGTGGAGAGGCTTACGCCAGTTACAGAGGTGACGGCGGCGCCACATTGTGGCAGTCTTGCGCCATTCAAATAGAAAGCAAATGAGGAATAAATAATGTCTATCGTGCGTATTGATGCCGAAGATCGTTGGTCAGACGTGGTGATCCACAATAATACGCTGTGGTATACCGGCGTGCCGGAAAACCTGGACGCCGACGCTTTTGCGCAAACGGCGAATACTCTGGCGCAGATTGATGCGGTGCTGGAAAAACAGGGCTCCAGTAAGTCACGTATTCTGGATGCCACTATTTTTCTGAGCGATAAAGCGGATTTTGCCGCCATGAATAAGGCGTGGGATGCGTGGGTCGTCGCAGGCCATGCGCCGGTACGCTGTACCGTACAGGCCGGGTTAATGAACCCGAAATATAAAGTTGAGATTAAGATTGTCGCGGCGGTATAAGCCGGTTATTCGTCTTCATCCTCAAAACGCGCCACTATCCGTTCGCCGGTATGGTTGGCGCGAAGTTCGCCCGCGACCTGGGCAATCGCCTCTCCGCTGCTCATACCTTGCGACATCAATTCCTGGATACGTTCTACGGCTTTTTGCTGTTGTTCATGACTGAGTGAAGGTAAACCTGCAAACATGATTAACTCCTGCTAAATTGTTAGCGCTAATTATTTCACGCTACCCGGCGGTAAGCCAGTAGTGTTGTAACGAGTCAGGAATGATGAAGACGTTATCTCCCACTGTTATCACCTTACCCTGGCGTCCGGACGCCGCTGAACACTATTTTGCGCCCGTAAACCATTTGCCCTGGGCGATGCTGCTGCATTCAGGTGATGCTATTCATCCCTATAACCGTTTTGATATTCTGGTCGCCGATCCTGTCACCACACTGACCACGCGCGCGCAGGAAACCACGGTATGTACTGCGCGCACGACCGCCGTCACTCTCGACGATCCGTTACACGTTTTGCAGACTCAACTGGAGGCGCTGCCTTTTCATCCTCAGCCTGACCCTGACTTACCCTTTCAGGGCGGCGCGCTGGGTCTGTTTGGCTACGATTTAGGGCGGCGTTTCGAAACTCTGCCCGATACTGCTGCGCGCGATATCGCTTTACCGGATATGGCGATTGGCCTTTACGACTGGGCGCTGATTGTCGATCACCAAAAACAAGTGGTGACACTGATAAGCTATCACGATGCAGATGCCCGTTATCGCTGGCTCAGCCGCCAGCGCGCGCTAGCCCGGAAACCCTTTACGCTTACCTCGGCCTGGCAATCCAATATGACGCGTCGCGAGTATGGCGAAAAGTTTCGTCAGGTGCAGGCCTGGCTGCACAGCGGCGACTGTTATCAGGTCAATCTTTCCCAGCGTTTTCAGGCGAGCTACGAGGGTGATGAGTGGCAGGCTTTCAAACGCCTTAACCGCGCAAATCGCGCCCCATTTAGCGCCTTTCTTCGTTTGCATGACGGCGCTATATTGAGTCTTTCTCCCGAGCGTTTTATCCAACTGGAGAACGGTCATATCCAGACGCGCCCGATCAAAGGTACGCTTCCACGGCTTAGCGATCCGCAGGCGGACCGTCAGCAAGCGCAGAAACTGGCTAATTCAACGAAAGATCGCGCCGAAAATTTGATGATCGTCGATTTGATGCGTAACGACATTGGCCGGGTCGCCGTGCCGGGTTCGGTGAAAGTGCCGGAGCTGTTCGTCGTCGAACCATTTCCTGCCGTTCACCATCTGGTCAGCACCATTACCGCCCGTTTACCGGACTCGCTTCATGCCACCGACCTGCTGCGCGCGGCCTTCCCCGGCGGCTCCATTACCGGCGCGCCTAAAGTACGGGCAATGGAAATTATCGACGAACTGGAGCCGCAGCGACGCAACGCCTGGTGCGGCAGCATCGGTTATCTGAGTTTCTGCGGCAACATGGATACCAGTATTACCATCCGTACCGTCATGGCGACGCAGGGCCAACTCTATTGCTCAGCCGGAGGCGGTATCGTGGCCGATAGCAAGGAAGAAGCGGAATATCAGGAAACCTTTGATAAAGTTAATCGTATCCTGCACCCACTGGAGAACTAATACGTGGATACCAGCCGTCTGACGCTCGATCATTTTTTATCGCGCTTTCAGCTTTTGCGCCCGCAGATGACGCATGAAACGTTAAATCAACGTCAGGCCGCCGTACTGATCCCTGTGGTTCGCCGCCCCCAGCCGGGGCTGCTGTTGACCCAGCGGGCTATTCATCTGCGCAAACACGCCGGACAGGTCGCTTTTCCCGGCGGGGCTGTGGACAGCACCGATGCTTCGCTTATCGCCGCAGCGCTTCGCGAAGCGCAGGAGGAGGTCGCCATCCCGCCACACGCCGTGGAAGTGATTGGCGTTTTACCGCCGGTAGACAGCGTGACTGGTTTTCAGGTCACACCGGTGGTCGGCATTATTCCGCCAAACTTTCCCTGGCGCGCAAGTGAAGACGAAGTGTCTGCGGTGTTTGAAATGCCGCTGGCGCAAGCGTTGCAATTGGGTCGATATCACCCGCTTGATGTTTACCGTCGCGGCAATTCGCACCGCGTATGGCTCTCCTGGTATGAGCATTATTTCGTCTGGGGCATGACCGCAAACATTCTTCGTGAGCTGGCGCTGCAAATCGGCGTAAGGCCCTGACTATACATAAAGCCATTCAAGTCGCCTCAAGGCAGCAAGCGAGCGCATCTCACTCGCAGCCTCCAGAGAGGCAGCCTGAAGGATAACGTGTATATACTTAACTTTACGCGCGCAAGACATGACTTGAGATTACTGTCGCAATATTAGTAAAAACGCGGCTATTCATTAGTTTAATTCATGTGAATAGTTAAGCTGATAGCGGCGTTCCCTCTTACACTATGCGCAGTTATAACATCGTAACCGGAAGCCCCGGTTGCCCTGTCAGGAGTATTATCGTGATTAGCCTATTCGACATGTTTAAGGTAGGGATTGGTCCCTCCTCTTCCCACACTGTTGGCCCGATGAAGGCCGGTAAACAGTTCGTCGATGACCTGGTCGAAAAAGGATTACTGGATAACGTTACCCGCGTCGCTGTCGATGTCTACGGCTCGCTGTCGCTGACGGGGAAAGGTCATCATACCGATATCGCCATTATTATGGGATTGGCGGGTAATGAACCCGCTACCGTGGATATTGATAGTATCCCCGGTTTTATTCGCGACGTCGAAACGCGCGGGCGTCTGTTGCTGGCCCAGGGTCGTCAGGAAGTCGATTTCCCAAAAGATGACGGAATGCGTTTTCACAATGGCAATTTGCCGCTACATGAAAACGGGATGCAGATCCACGCCTGGCATGACGACACGGTCATTTATAGCAAGACGTACTATTCCATCGGCGGCGGCTTTATCGTTGATGAAGCGCATTTCGGCCAGGAAGCGACGAATGAGGTTACTGTACCTTATCCGTTTAAATCGGCGAAAGAAATGCTGGAGTATTGCAACAGCACCGGCCTTTCACTCTCCGGCATGGTGATGCAGAACGAACTGGCGCTGCACAGCAAGAAAGAGATTGAAGAGTATTTCGGTCACGTCTGGCAGACCATGCAGGCCTGTATTGATCGCGGTATGAATACCGAAGGCGTTCTGCCGGGACCGCTGCGCGTTCCGCGTCGCGCCTCCGCGCTACGTCGTATGCTCGTTTCCAGCGATAAGCTTTCCAGCGATCCGATGAACGTCATTGACTGGGTGAATATGTTTGCTCTGGCGGTGAACGAAGAGAACGCCGCAGGCGGCCGCGTCGTGACGGCGCCAACCAACGGCGCGTGCGGCATCGTTCCTGCAGTACTGGCTTACTACGACCATTTTATTGAGTCAGTCAGCCCGGATATTTACACCCGCTACTTCCTGGCGGCAGGCGCTATTGGCGCGCTGTATAAGATGAACGCGTCTATTTCCGGCGCGGAAGTCGGCTGCCAGGGCGAAGTCGGCGTCGCCTGTTCGATGGCGGCGGCAGGCCTTGCTGAACTGCTGGGCGCCAGCCCGGAACAGGTTTGCGTCGCCGCGGAAATCGGCATGGAACATAACCTGGGACTGACCTGCGACCCGGTTGCCGGTCAGGTTCAGGTGCCGTGTATCGAGCGTAACGCCATTGCCTCGGTTAAAGCAATCAACGCCGCGCGTATGGCGATGCGTCGCACCAGCGCACCGCGCGTCTCATTGGATAAAGTGATCGAAACGATGTACGAGACTGGAAAAGACATGAACGCAAAATACCGCGAAACCTCGCGCGGTGGGTTGGCCATTAAAGTTCAGTGTGATTAAACGCCGTTTCCCCGCCCTTCGCCCATCTGCTACGGATGGGCGAAATTTTTATCTCTTCCTCGTCGACTCCACGTTTCCCCACTACACTTGCTGTGTCGCGGTTGGCTTTTGTCGCCAACGCTTATTGGGCGGCCCGCATGCAAACAGCACAACGGATCATCAATCATTATCGCCGTAATCGTTTCATTGTTTGCACGATTTGTGCATTGGTCACGCTCATTCTTACGCTGAGCATCCGATTTATTTCGGAGCGGAACTTAAATCATCATCGCACGGTTGCATTCGCGAATCATGCCGTTGATGCGCTGGATAATGTTTTGCATCCTCTCCAGCTCGGACGAAACGTACTGCTACCATTGCTTGAGCTTCCGTGCGCGACCGCGCATCTGCCGTTGCGTAAGCAAGCCGCCCGCCTGCAAACCATTCGTTCTATCGGGCTGGTGAAAGAGGGAATTCTCTACTGCTCAAGCATTTTTGGCGCCCGTAATACTCCCATGCGCCAGCTTCAGCCCGATCTTCCCGCAGCCGGCGATCTACTGCTACTTTCCACGGATCAATCGTTACTCAAGGGAAGCCCAATCCTCATTCAGTGGTATCCCGCCTCTGCCGATGGCCAGGATGGCGTGATGGAAATTGTGAATATTGACTTGCTGACGACCATGCTACTTGAGCCGCAGCAGCCGCTGATTACCAGCGCCAGCCTGACGGTCGGCAAACGGCATCTGTTATATGGTCGGGGCGTGGTCGATACGCTTCCGGAATTAAAAAAAGATGAAGAGCGTTACCAGCTTTCATCGCAGCATTTCCCTTTTACTATCAGCGTCAGCGGGCCGTCGGCAGGCGTACTGGCGTTCAAACACCTCCCGACGCAGTTACCGCTGGCCGTATTGCTTAGTCTGTTGATCGGTTATATCGCCTGGCTGGCAACGGCCAGCAGAATGAGCTTTTCCTGGGAGATTAATCTGGCCCTCGCCGAACGGGAGTTTGAGCTATTTTGTCAGCCGTTGCTTAATGCCCGCACGCAGCAGTGTACCGGCGTTGAGATCCTGTTACGCTGGAATAACCCTCGCCAGGGCTGGATCTCACCGGATGTTTTTATTCCTATCGCCGAGGAACATAACCTGATAGCGCCGCTTACCCGTTATGTGATTGCGGAAACCATTCGGCAGCGGCACTACTTCCCTATAAGCCATCAGTTTCATGTCGGCATCAATGTTGCGGCAAGCCATTTCCGACACGGCGTGCTTCTCAGGGATCTTAATCAGTACTGGTTTAGTGCGGAACCTGTTCAGCAACTGGTACTGGAGCTTACGGAACGCGACGCGTTGCTTGACGTTGATTACCGCCTGATGCGCGAGCTGCATCGTAAAGGCGTAAAGTTAGCCATCGATGATTTTGGCACAGGAAACAGCTCGCTCTCCTGGCTGGAAAAACTGCGTCCGGATATTTTGAAAATCGATAAATCCTTCACCGCCGCCATCGGCACCGATGCGGTAAATTCAACGGTGACCGATATTATTATCGCGCTGGGGCAAAGACTGAATATTGAACTGGTTGCGGAAGGGGTCGAAAACCAGACGCAGGCACAGCATTTGCGCCAGCATGGCGTGCAAATGTTGCAGGGCTATCTCTATGCGAAGCCGATGCCAATTAGCGAATTTCCACAGTGGCTTGCGGGCAGCGCGCCGCCGCCCGCCCGGCATAACGGACAGATTATGCCCGCTATGCCGCATCTATAGACTTGATTCCTGCGTGTGACGTTACTCTTCTTCGTCGTGGGCAGGCTGTTCTTTAACAATCCGAACCAGATCTACACGATAGTCGTTGACCTCGACAATGGTGATCCGCAGCGGCGGAACATCAATGACATCGCCTATACGAGGAATATGGCCATTAGCGGCGATGACTAACCCTGCAACCGTCGCAATATCGCCCTCTTCGTTCACCAGATGGTCAACTTCCAGCGCCTGCTGTAGCGCATGAAGATCGGTGCCGCCCTTCACTATCCAGCCCTCGGCATCGGCAACAATTTCCGGCGTTTCATCGGCATCCGGGAACTCACCGGCAATCGCTTCCAGTACATCCAGCGGCGTAACCAGCCCCTGCACCACGCCGAACTCGTTAGTGACGATAACGAAACTGCCGCGCGCGCGACGCAAAACGCCTAACAGATTGATAGGATCAAGCGTTTCCGGCACCACTATCGCCGGGGAAGACGCGGCAATAGCCGCCACATCCGCGCCCTCTTCCAGCGCCACCAGCAACTCTTTCGCCCGAACGATACCGATAATTTCATCCAGCTCGCCCCGACATACCGGGAACAGGCTATGCGGAGAAGAGAGCAACTGCTGACGGATTTCAGCTACGCTGAGATTCGCATCCACCCAACTAATTTCGCCTCGCGGCGTCATAATGCCGCGCAGGGAGCGCGACGCCAGAGTCAGTACGCCGTTAATCATGTAGCGCTCTTCTTCGGCGAAGGCGCCTTCCGACACCGACATTGCGGCCGGGCTATCTGTCTCATGCTGCGTGTTCGCCTGACGTTTACCGCCCATCAGACGCAGGATAGCGTCCGCAGTACGCGCGCGCAGCGGCAACGTGGACTGATGACGAATAAAGTTGCGGCGCGCAATCTGGTTAAACACCTCGATAATGATCGAGAAACCAATTGCCGCGTACAGGTAGCCTTTCGGAATATGGAAACCAAACCCTTCCGCCACCAGGCTCAGGCCAATCATCAGCAGGAAGCTCAGACAGAGCACCACCACCGTCGGATGCTGGTTGACAAAACGGGTCAGCGGTTTTGACGCCAGTAGCATCACCGCCATCGCAATCACCACCGCCGCCATCATAACCGGCAGATGGTTTACCATACCTACCGCCGTAATCACGGCGTCCAGCGAGAAGACCGCATCCAGGATGACAATCTGCGTGACTACCACCCAGAAGCTCGCATAACCTTTACCGTGTCCGGCGTCATGCTCGCGGTTTTCCAGACGTTCATGCAGCTCGGTGGTCGCTTTAAACAGCAGGAATATGCCGCCCAGTAGCATAATTAAATCGCGACCGGAGAAGGTAAAATCCCAGACGGTAAAGAGCGGCTTTGTTAAGGTCACCAGCCACGAAATAATGGACAGCAGCGCCAGACGCATAATCAGCGCCAGCGAGAGCCCGATAAGACGCGCTTTGTCACGCTGCTTTGGCGGCAACTTATCGGCCAGGATCGCGATAAACACCAGGTTATCGATACCCAGGACAATTTCCAGGACGACGAGCGTGAGTAAACCCACCCAAATTGAGGGATCCATTAATAATTCCATGACAAGCTCCTGCTTAAGGAATGACTAAACGGCGCCCACAACATCTCAAAGGATGCAGGCGGTAACGCAATAAACAAAGTAAGGCTATGGCAAGATATGCCAGATTGACAGGCGCAAAACGGCCAAAGAGTGAAATGACGTCGGTGACGATCCATACAACGGGCTGCTGCCCTATACCCCATTCTAATTAAACGGAAGCTAAACATAACAGAGGCAACTGGTTTTTGGCAAAGATTTACCTTCCTTTGCAAAGAGATGTAACGGGGATATTTTACACGTCGAAATTTCTCATTATCGAAAACAAAATTACGGATCTCCATCACACAAAATATTTTTTTCGATATCTAAAATAATTCACGAAAATCATGCGTTTTTCGTTGTAACCCTCATCTGAATCGATTCGATTGCGGACGGCGATTCAATAATACATCTGTCAAGTTGATGTGTTGACAATAATAAAGGAGGTAGCAAGTGACCATTGCTATTGTTATAGGCACACATGGTTGGGCTGCGGAGCAGTTACTTAAAACAGCCGAAATGCTGTTAGGCGAGCAGGAAAACGTCGGCTGGATCGATTTCGTTCCAGGCGAAAATGCCGAAACGCTGATCGAAAAGTACAACGCTCAGTTGGCTAAACTCGATACCAGTAAAGGCGTGCTATTTCTCGTTGATACATGGGGAGGCAGCCCGTTTAACGCTGCCAGCCGCATTGTCGTCGATAAAGAGCGCTATGAAGTTATTGCCGGCGTCAACATCCCGATGCTGGTCGAAACGTTTATGGCTCGTGACGACGATCCGAGCTTTGACGAGCTGGTCGCACTGGCGGTAGAAACCGGTCGTGAAGGCGTAAAAGCGCTAAAAGCGAAACCGGTAGAAAAAGCCGCGCCAGCGCCAGTCGCCGCCGCGCCAAAAGCGGCCGCGCCGGCAAAACCGATGGGCCCGAATGATTATATGGTTATCGGGCTTGCCCGTATTGATGACCGCCTCATTCACGGTCAGGTCGCTACCCGCTGGACCAAAGAGACCAATGTCAGCCGTATTATTGTTGTGAGCGATGAAGTCGCGGCGGATACCGTACGTAAAACGCTGCTGACGCAGGTTGCGCCGCCGGGCGTTACGGCGCATGTGGTTGACGTCGCTAAGATGATTCGCGTCTACAATAACCCGAAATACGCCGGCGAACGCGTGATGCTTCTGTTTACCAATCCTACCGACGTCGAGCGCATCGTTGAGGGCGGCGTGAAAGTCACTTCCGTGAACATTGGCGGTATGGCCTATCGCCAAGGTAAAACGCAGGTGAACAACGCCGTTTCCGTCGATGAAAAGGATATCGAGGCCTTTAAAAAGCTCAACGAGCGCGGCATCGAGCTTGAGGTGCGTAAAGTTTCCACCGATCCGAAACTGAAAATGATGGATTTAATTGCCAAAGCGGCGAAATAACCGCCCGGTATTTAATTAGCTTTCACACTTAAGATAGCAATAGGAGAAGTACAATGGAGATTACCACTCTTCAGATTGTGCTGGTGTTCATCGTCGCATGTATCGCGGGTATGGAGTCGGTACTTGATGAATTTCAGTTCCACCGTCCGCTGATCGCCTGTACCTTAATCGGCGCCGTTCTGGGGGACATGAAAACCGGTATTATCATCGGCGGTACTCTGGAAATGATCGCTCTGGGCTGGATGAACATCGGTGCTGCCGTTGCGCCTGATGCCGCACTGGCGTCTATCATCTCTACCGTTCTGGTCATCGCCGGGCATCAAAGCATTGGTGCCGGTATCGCGCTGGCGATTCCGCTGGCGGCGGCAGGCCAGGTACTGACCATTATCGTACGTACCATCACCGTGGCATTCCAGCACGCGGCGGACAAGGCGGCTGAAAACGGCAACCTGACGGCGCTCTCCTGGCTGCACGTTTCTTCTCTGTTCCTGCAGGCAATGCGTATCGCTATCCCGGCGGTTATCGTTGCCATCTCCGTAGGCACCAGCGAAGTACAGGGAATGCTGAATGCGATTCCTGAAGTCGTCACTGGCGGTCTGAACATCGCCGGCGGCATGATCGTCGTGGTTGGTTATGCGATGGTTATCAACATGATGCGCGCAGGCTACCTGATGCCGTTCTTCTACCTCGGTTTCGTCACCGCGGCTTTCACAAACTTCAACCTGGTCGCACTGGGTGTCATCGGCGCAGTGATGGCTATTCTTTACATCCAGCTGAGCCCGAAATACAACCGTGTAGCGGGCGCGCCTGCTCAGGCTGCTGGCAATAACGATCTCGATAACGAACTGGACTAACAGGTGAGCGAAATGGTTGATATGACTAAAACTACCACCGAGAAAAAACTCACTCCGAGCGATATTCGCGGCGTATTCCTTCGTTCTAACCTGTTCCAGGGGTCATGGAACTTCGAACGTATGCAAGCGCTGGGCTTCTGCTTCTCTATGGTGCCGGCGATCCGTCGCCTGTATCCGGAGAATAATGACGCGCGTAAACAGGCGATTAAGCGTCACCTGGAGTTCTTTAACACTCATCCTTACGTTGCGGCGCCGGTACTGGGCGTGACCCTGGCAATGGAAGAAAAGCGTGCGAACGGCGCAGAGATTGACGATGGCGCCATCAACGGTATCAAAGTCGGTCTGATGGGACCGTTGGCGGGCGTCGGCGACCCTATCTTCTGGGGCACTGTTCGTCCGGTATTCGCGGCGCTGGGCGCGGGTATTGCGATGAGCGGCAGCCTGCTTGGCCCGCTGCTGTTTTTCATCCTGTTTAACCTGGTGCGCCTGGCGACCCGTTATTACGGCGTGGCTTATGGCTACCGCAAAGGCGTCGATATCGTTAAAGATATGGGCGGCGGCTTCCTGCAAAAACTGACTGAGGGGGCGTCAATCCTCGGCCTGTTTGTCATGGGGGCATTGGTTAACAAGTGGACACATGTGAATATCCCGCTGGTGGTCTCCACCATCACCGGTCAGGATGGTCAGACACGCGTTACCACCGTGCAAACCATTCTCGACCAGCTGATGCCGGGTCTGGTTCCGCTACTGTTGACCTTTGCCTGTATGTGGCTGCTGCGTAAGAAAGTTAACCCGCTGTGGATTATCGTGGGCTTCTTCGTCATCGGTATCGCCGGCTACTCCGTAGGACTGCTGGGCCAGTAAGACTGTTGTACACTACCGGGGCCAAACGGCCCCGTTTTTTATTTCTCTGGAGGATAAATGACTATCACGGACCTGGTGCTGATTCTCTTTATTGCCGCATTATTGGCTTATGCTCTCTACGATCAGTTCATCATGCCCCGTCGCCATGGCCCCACGCTGCTTTCTATAGCCCTGCTTCGCCGTGGTCGCGTAGACAGCGTTATCTTCGTTGGGCTGGTCGCCATCCTTATCTATAACAACGTAACCAGCCACGGAGCGCAGATGACCACATGGTTATTAAGCGCGCTGGCGTTAATGGGGTTTTATATATTCTGGATCCGCACGCCACGGATCATCTTTAAACAATGTGGCTTTTTCTTCGCCAATGTCTGGATAGAATATAACCGCATTAAAGAGATGAATTTATCGGAGGACGGCGTACTGGTGATGCAATTAGAGCAACGACGCTTGCTTATCCGTGTACGCAATATCGACGACCTGGAAAAAATATATAAACTTCTTATTGAAAATCAATAAGCTAAAACATAGCCTCAACTATGTTTTTCGAATTTTATTTCGAATCATAATATAGCTAAGGCTATATTTTCTATTGACCAATTGTTATTTAATTTAACGTTTTATTGATGAATAAATCTAAATGAAAATCATTTTCAATTGAAAGACTAATAATATTTTATCGCTGTTGTTTTATATTCTAAAAATATGTTAATGTTGCGCCGTCAATTGGGGAGTAGCCGATTTCCAGACTCCGGAGATGTACGCGTCAACATACTCGTTGCAAAACGTGGCGCGTACGGACCAGCCGACGCTGGTCAGGCGAGACCATAGGCGCATCAACTGCTGTGTATTTCGCCACAAGATGGCGGCATGCATGTTTGCTGGGGGCGGTGATGTGTTTAATGGATACCCCGGTCAGGACGCTGTCATGCACTTTACTGCTACTGTTCTCCTCGCTTTCGGCATGTCGATGGATGCTTTCGCGGCATCAATTGGCAAAGGCGCCACCCTACATAAACCCAAATTCTCAGAAGCGTTGCGTACCGGTCTTATCTTTGGCGCGGTTGAAACGCTGACCCCGTTGATCGGCTGGGGGTTGGGGATGTTGGCGAGTAAATTTGTTCTGGAATGGAACCACTGGATAGCCTTTGTTCTGCTGATCTTTCTGGGCGGACGCATGATCATCGAAGGTATCCGCGGCGGTAATGATGAAGATGAAACACCGTTACGTCGCCACAGCTTTTGGCTATTAGTCACGACGGCTATCGCGACCAGCCTCGATGCGATGGCGGTTGGCGTCGGCCTGGCGTTTTTGCAGGTGAACATCATCGCTACCGCATTGGCTATCGGTTGCGCCACGCTTATCATGTCCACCCTCGGAATGATGATCGGTCGCTTTATCGGCCCAATGCTGGGTAAGCGTGCTGAAATTCTCGGCGGGGTCGTACTGATAGGGATTGGCGTCCAGATCCTCTGGACGCATTTTCACGGTTAACTGTTACGCTGCCAGAGATGAAGGTTGAAATCCGTCTGGCAGCTAAGCCCGGCGCTGGCGGCCAATTGTTCCCACACTTCCGGTCTGGCGCGCCAGGCAAATGGCGTCATTTGCAACAGTGCTACAGCCGCTTCGGCGTTGAGCTGCATATGATAAGCAAGGCGGGTACTCTGCTGCAATGTGAATCCGTCGAGCTGCTCGGTATGCGGCGCATGTAAACGCACCTCATCATAAATGAGCCCTTTGAGTTCCATCAGATGATGCGGTCCCGGCGTGGCGGTAATGACCCAACCACCAGGTTTCACCACGCGCGCCAATTCCTGCGCCTTACACGGGGCATAGATTCTGATCACCGCATCCATTGACGCATCGGCAAAGGGCAGTCGATGGCTTGACGCCACACAAAACTTCACCTGCGAATAGCGCTTCGCCGCCGCTTTGATCGCCGTTTTAGCAACGTCCAGTCCAAACGTGGTGACTCCCGGCAACGCCTCTGCAAAAGCATGAGTGTAATACCCCTCGCCGCAGCCGATATCCAGAATCGCCGTGGCCGACTTATCCAGCCGCTCGCGCAACAGGCTAATCACTGCATCGCGCAACGGCTGATAATGGCCTGCATCAAGAAACGCTCTCCTCGCCTGCATCATTTCGGCGCTGTCGCCCGGATCGCGTGAACGTTTATGCTGTACCGGCAGCAGATTGATGTAGCCCTCTTTCGCCACATCAAACTGATGGCGCTGTGGGCATATAAAGCTGTTATTAATCTGCGTAAGCGGCTGATGGCAAAGCGGACAGGTAAACGACATGACAACTCCGGACTGGGGCGCTAAAGGGCGCAAGTGTAACGCGAATTGCGCCCCGGGAAAATCCTTTACGAGCCCGGAACCGCAACGTGACTGCCATGCATCACCAGAAGGTGATCTGAATCGGCTGGCATACCGTCTGGCTCAACATTTTCCAGCCGCAGCACATCGCCCATGATCTGGCTGAATACGGGCGCAGACACCGCGCCGCCATAATAAGCCCCATTTTGCGGATCGTTAATCACCACCACCAGCGCGAATCTGGGATTGCTAGCCGGCGCGACGCCTGCGGTATATGCCACGTACTTATCAACGTATTTGCCATCATCGCCAATTTTTTTCGCCGTCCCGGTTTTGACCGCAATACGGTAGTCTCTTACTGCGGCTTTTGTTCCGCCGCCGCCAGGCAACGCGACGCTCTCCATCATATGTTCCACCTCGTGCACCAGCTCTTCCGACATGACCCGCGTGCCGATCACGGGCGGATCAACTTTGGTGATCGATAACGGACGATAGATACCAAAGCTGCCAATCGTGGCATAAACATGCGCCAGTTGCAGCGGCGTCACCATTAATCCATAGCCAAAAGCGAAGGTAGCGCGATCTAAATCACTCCAGTAACGGCGTTTCGGTAATAACCCGCTGCTCTCTCCGGTGAGGCCCAGTCCGGTAGGCACGCCGAAGCCAAAGCTTTTATAAGTGTCCATTAATTTCTGCACCGGCATCGCCAGAGAAAGGTGAGAAACGCCGGTATCGCTGGATTTTTGCAAAATACCGGTTAATGTCAGTTCCGGATAGTAACCGACGTCGCGAATACGGTGTCCATCGAGAATAAAGGGATGGGTATCGATAACGCTGTCCGGTTGCACGATGCCCTGCTGTAACGCAGTCATAATGACCAATGGCTTCACGGTAGAACCGGGTTCGAAGGTGTCGCTGATGGCGCGGTTACGAAAATCGTCCAACTGCGCGCCTTCACGGTTGTTCGGGTTGAAATCCGGGTAGCTCGCCATCGAGAGAATTTCCCCCGTTGGGATGTTAATCAATACGGCAGCGCCGGATTCCGCTTTGTTCCAGGTGACGGCGTTATCCAGCGCATCTTCAGTAACCGTTTGCAGACGTTCATCAATGCTAAGCTGAAGTTCATGCGCAGGAACCGGATTTACTTCCGTAATGTTCTCAATAACATGACCAAATTTATCTTTACGCACCAGTCGGGAGCCCGGTTTTCCCGTCAGTTGCGCGTTAAAGCTCTTTTCAATACCTTCTATTCCCTGCCCATCGATATTGGTAAAGCCGATCAAGTTAGCCGCTACGTGCCCGGCAGGGTAAAAACGGCGCGACTCTTCGCGCAGATTAATACCCGGTAGATTCAGTTTATCTATCCATTCGGCTTGCTGAGGCGAAACCTGGCGCGCCAGGTAGATAAAACGGCCTGCCGGGTTGCTGTTTACTCGTTCCGCAAGCGTACTGAGCGACAGATGTAGCGCGCTGGCCAGCGCCTGCCAGCGCTCATTGTAGCCAACTCCGCCTTTGCTTAGGATAGTTTTCGGATCGGCCCAGACAGCATTAACCGGAACGCTCACCGCTAAGGGTCGCCCTTCTCTGTCGGTGATCATGCCGCGTGGAGAGGCCGTTGTCACTTCACGAAGCGAGCGCATATCTTCTTGTTTCACCAGTTTCGACGGCGTAACAATTTGCAACCATGCCACCCGCCCTAATAACAATGCCATACTGAGCAGAATGGCAGTGCAAAGTAGTGCAAAACGTATGGGCGTAAAATTACGGGTATCGCCGTCGCTTTTCTTTTTCACCTGATCTCCAGCCGAATCATTTTTCAGGTGATTGATTTAACGGGAAACGACCGGAAAAACCAGAAAAAACAATGCTAATAATATCGCGCCTTTGCAACAAATCGCTAACGAGAGCGCATCCAGACACATTTTGAAGGATATTGAATTAAAAAGCCCCGCTTTTAGCGAGGCTTTATATCTGAGGCTGACGCGACAAACGCATCAAATCAGTGGTATCGATCAGATAGCTGTTACGTTAACAGCAGCCGGACCTTTCTGTCCGTCCTGAATTTCGAACTCAACGTTCTGGCCTTCAGCCAGAGTTTTGAAGCCATTACCCTGGATAGCGGAGAAGTGTACGAACACATCTTTGCTGCCATCAGCCGGAGTAATGAAGCCAAAACCTTTGGATTCGTTGAACCACTTAACTTGACCTTTAATCTTTGCCATTTGCAAAATTCCTTAGAGTGTTTTCTTTGCCCGCGGGCATAACATAGATAAAACTGAGACATTACTGCTTGAGGCACTAATATAAGGTTCGGCAGAGAAGCGGTATTCAACGTCAACGTGTTTACTCAGAACTTCTTTACTGAAAATGCCACACATAAACAGAATTGTACCTCGTTTAACCCAAAGCCTGTTATCACATACAACGTTAATTATGGCAAGCCATTTTTAAACGTGTCTCGATCCGTCGCACAAATTACGAGAACCTTCACAAATTGACAGCACGTTTATGCAACGAAATTGCGAAAGATATATCCTCGCGAGCTGGCGGACACGCTGACAACGTCACTGTTGAACAGCCACTTTTTTACCATAGCTCAACAACTTCTTCGCCTCTTCCAGCACATCAAATCACATTTAAAAGCTGTATTTTTTATATCACTTTTTATGCTGAGTAATGCATAAATTATCACAATACTAAAAAACACCTTTTAATCAAAATAATAGAAAAGGAAAGCGGTTTTCGACACTGCTTATCGCGATGTTCCGCGTCTTTACAGAATGCCTTAAATTAATGAACAAACAATGACAAGCCACAAAGAGAGAGAAACGTTTCGCTTTTAATAGAAAATGATCGTTATCACAAAATTGACATATACGCATTTGTTATAAATATAAAACTCTGTTTCATATAAAGTCTTATATAATATAACGTGTTGATGCAGTATTGTATTGACAGCGGCAATACTGACAAATCCGAAGAATGGATGGGGCGTAGGGCATCTGGAACGACCTGCGCCCCGGTGAGCGTTATCGTTCAGCAACCAGACGAATGATATCCTCTTCCGGTTCGCTTGCCGCTGTTGCGGGTTCAGTTTCTTTTTCTGGTTCGTTTGCTTCGCAAAGGCGGCGCAACAATGCGTTTTGCCGCTTCTGCTGATCCAATAACGCTTCGAGCAATTCTATCTGCTCGTTAGCGCGGGAGCTTGCCCGGTTGACAAAGAACCAGATCGCCAGCCCCACCACCAGAACCACCATTGATACTATTAAAGATGCAAGAGAAAACGTACCAGAGTTTAAAACATCGTTCATTTCACCACCTCAATGTAGAGACGTCATTCTACCACTACTACACGGGAAGGAAATCTCTGGTATAAAACGTTTACCAGGGAATAAATTTATTGATGGCGCAAATACCACTGAAAAATTGTACATCCTGATCGCACATGATATTAAATACCTGCGCCCACAGCAACAGGCATACCACCACCACGATGCCGAGAACGACCCATCGAAATTTTTTCACTCCACTCTCCGACCTTACATCTTATACCGCTAAATTATCACGAGTTACCTAAACCAGGAGTAACTGTAGCGGCATTATATGTTTTTAGGAATGATTCACTTGTTTCAATCAATGTACACGCTACTCTTATTCTAGCTAAAAAAGAAAAGAGGTAAAAATGCGTTTGATCATTCGCGCAATTGTATTGTTTGCCCTGGTGTGGATAGGCCTGCTGCTGAGCGGCTATGGCATACTGGTGGGAAGTAAAGTGAACGCCGCAGGGCTGGGCCTACAGTGCCACTACCTGACGGCACGCGGCACCAGTACAGCGCAATATGTCCATACCAATAGCGGCATTATTGGCTTTTCCGACTGCCCCATTTTCAGAAAAAGCGCCACCGTTGTGGATAATGGCTAAGTGGCAATAAATAATTTCATGATGAAACTATCACGGATAAGTATCCTATATTGGCTGTTGTTTATAAGTGTCGTTAAATAATATTTTAATAACCGTTAAATAAGCAGGCATTATCTTCTTTTACGATCCCATCTCATTCTATGTTATAAAAAAAGCAGCTGCACTTTCCGCGGCTGCTTTTTTACGTCATGCTAATAATGTTGCTTAGAAAGGATAATCGTTGTAACCCATTTGTTCAGAAATTTTACGCGCCGCGGCATGTAACATCGCAACATATTCCTGTAAGCGCTCTTCTGAAAAGCGCAGCGTCGGGAACGAAATGCTTAGCCCTGCGATTACCACGCCAAAGCGGTCGAATACCGGTACGCCGATACAACGTAATCCTTCTTCCTGTTCTTCGTTATCTTCACCGTAGCCTTGCTCACGTACTTTATCCAACAGCGGCAGCAACGCTTCAGTGCTGGTAATGGTTCGCCCAGTGCTTTGTTTATACTCTACGCCATCGAGAATCTGCTTGACCTCATCGCGATCGCGCCAGGCCAGAAGCACTTTACCGATGGCCGTACTGTACAGCGGATTACGACGACCAATGCGTGAATACATCCGCAGATTGTACATAGAGTCAATTTTATGGATATAGACGATGCTGTCTTCATCCAGAGCGCCAAGATGGATGGTTTCTTTCGTCAGACGAGAAAGTTCACGCATCTGGATGTCCGCACTGCGGATCAAGTCAACATTTTGCAAAGCTCGCGCGCCCAGTTCAAACAACTTTAGCGTCAGAGAGTATTTTTCAGACTCCCCCTCCTGAGCCACGTAGCCCAGCGTTTTCATGGTTTGCAAAAAGCGATAAACGGTGCTTTTCGACATCATGACGCGCTGCGATAGTTCGGTAATCCCTATTTCACGCTCTTCACCCAGCGCCTGCAGAATGCCGAAAACCTTCAGTACAGAAGATACAGAATCAGGCTGTTTATCCAGATCTGCGTTTGCCATTTATCACCTCATTACGAGCGTTTTATAAAATTCAGAACGAGTTTTTATTATAATTTCGCGCCAGGTTGCCCGCAATCCATCTTTGCTTACTTCGTTACAAATCTGCGACATAACGCTTCAATATTGATGCTAAAATTATTATTCAGCTCATAATCCCCATTATTACAAAGTACTTATGGAAAAAACACGGGCCGACGGCCTGCCCCTCCCACAAAGATATGGCGCTATCCTGACGATTATTATCGGTATTTCGATGGCGGTTCTGGATGGCGCTATCGCTAATGTCGCGCTGCCGACCATTGCGACTGATTTGCACGCCTCTCCTGCCAGTTCGATCTGGATTGTCAATGCGTACCAAATCGCGATTGTCGTCTCACTACTTTCCCTGTCTTTTTTAGGCGACATGTTTGGTTATCGCCGGATTTATAAATGTGGTTTAGTGGTCTTTCTGCTTTCATCACTTTTTTGCGCGCTTTCAGACTCGCTGCAAATGCTCACGCTGGCGCGCATCGCGCAGGGGTTTGGCGGCGCGGCGCTAATGAGCGTAAACACGGCGCTGATTCGTCTTATCTACCCCCAGCGTCATCTGGGACGAGGCATGGGAATTAACTCTTTTATCGTCGCAGTCTCTTCCGCCGCAGGTCCGACGATCGCCGCGGCGATTCTGTCCATCTCATCATGGAAATGGCTGTTTTTGATTAATGTCCCGTTAGGTATCATCGCTTTAATTCTGGCCATACGCTTTTTACCAGCAAACATCGCCCATGACACTAAGCCGCGCTTTGACTTACCGAGCGCGGTAATGAATGCGCTCACATTTGGCCTGCTGATTACCGCGTTGAGCGGCTTTGCCCAGGGACAGCCGCTAACGTTGATTGGCGCAGAGCTGCTCGTTCTGGTCGTGGTCGGGTTTTTCTTCGTGCGCCGCCAGCTTTCTTTACCCGTTCCCTTGTTACCCATCGACTTGTTACGCATTCCGCTTTTTTCACTCTCGATCGGCACGTCAATTTACTCGTTCTGCGCGCAGATGTTAGCCATGGTCTCGCTACCTTTTTACCTGCAAACCGTGCTAGGCCGTAGCGAAGTAGAAACCGGCCTGTTGTTGACGCCTTGGCCGCTGGCAACGATGGTGATGGCGCCGCTGGCTGGATACCTGATAGAACGTCTTCATGCCGGTTTGCTGGGGGCGCTGGGAATGGTGATAATGGCCGCCGGGTTGTTTGCTCTGGTCATGCTGCCCCCCTCCCCCTCCGATCTGAATATTATCTGGCCGATGATCCTTTGCGGCGCGGGGTTTGGCCTGTTTCAGTCGCCGAATAATCACACCATTATCACTTCCGCGCCGCGTGAACGCAGCGGTGGCGCCAGCGGGATGCTGGGCACAGCGCGACTGTTGGGCCAAAGTACTGGCGCCGCGCTGGTAGCGCTGATGTTAAATCAGTTTGGCGATAGCGGTACGCATCTTTCGCTGCTTGCGGCGGCGATCCTGGCCACTCTCGCGGCGGTAGTGAGCGGTTTACGTATTACGCAACCACGCGTTCAGGCATAAATAAAGCGCGTCATTTGACGCGCTTTTTCATACTGCCAGTGGACTTATTATTTCAGGTACTCGCCGCTACGCAGCGCTTCAATACGCTTATCAAGTGGTGGGTGCGTCATAAACAGCTCGCTTAACGATTTCGATTTACCGTTAATACAAAACGCCATCATGCTGGTCGCTTCTTGCGGCTCGTAGCTCGTTTTCAGACGCTGCAACGCGGCAATCATTTTTTCACGACCAACCAACTTCGCCGATCCTGCATCAGCATGGAACTCACGGTAACGGGAGAACCACATCGTGATAATGCTCGCCAGAATACCGAAGACCAGTTCCAGCACCATCGCAACGGCGAAATAGATTAGCGGATTACCGTTACTTCCTTCGCCCTCATCACGGTTGCCGCCCAAAAAACCAGCAGCAATTTGCGCGATAATGCGCGAAATAAAGATAACGAAGGTGTTAACTACCCCCTGAATCAACGTCATCGTCACCATATCGCCATTGGCAATATGGCTGATTTCATGCGCAATGACGGCTTCCGCTTCGTCGGGGCTCATGTTTTGCAACAGACCGGTGCTCACAGCGACCAATGAGGCGTCACGGCGTGCCCCCGTCGCAAACGCGTTAATGTCCGGCGCATGGTAGATAGCAACCTGCGGCATGGCGATACCGGCCTGGCGCGCTTGCGTTGCTACTGTGTTCATCAACCAGCGTTCTCTTTCATTGCGAGGCTGTTCAATAACTTCCCCCCCTACGGATTTTAACGCCATCCATTTGGACATCAGCAACGAAATAAAAGAACCGCCAAAACCAAACAGCAGCGCCATGATCAGTAAGCCTTGTACGCTGCTCGACTGTATCCCTGTCAGGCTCAGAACCAGCCCGAAAACGACCATCACGGCCAGGTTCGTCAGCAGGAAGAGCGCGATTCGCATCATAATTTTCTTTTAACCTCAATTTAACAAAGCGCACTATGCGATTACCCACATCGTATGGGTCTTAGGGTTATTTTCAAGCATCACCACGCTGTAAGTCACGAGAAAAACACAACTTTACATTTTGTAGCATTATCCTGACGACTTTCTGCGCTTGTTAAAAAAAACAGGCACAATTTCTTGTGCCTGTTTAGTGTTACTTACCGGCTGCCGCCTGCTCCGCTGGTTTTTCTTTTTCAAGATGCGCCAGGTCCAGAGCAATCTTCACCGTTTCATCAAGGTACGGGTCCGGCTCTTGGTAATCCTTTGGCAGATCGTCCAGTTTCTTCAGCAACGGTTTGCCCTCGCGTTTAAACCGATCGTTGATACGCGCCAGACGCAGAGCGTCTTCTTCATTGTTCTCTTTCTCACGCTGCGCATAATTCAGAGAGACGATGTTGCGCTTATCCTTCATGGCATTGAAACGTGCGATATCCTTCATGATGTACTGAAACTCAGGGTCTTTGGCGATACGCGCGTTGTGTTCTTTCAATAATTCCGGGCCAAACGGGGCCAAATCATCCGATTTCACGTACTTCGCCGCATCAATGCTATCCCACGGCAAGGCGTTATCTTCAAATTTTTCTCCGGTTTCCGTCTCTTCATTGCCGGTCGGCATGATGATATCCGGCGTGACCCCTTTGCGCTGCGTACTACCGCCGTTGACACGATAAAATTTCTGAATGGTGTACTGCACCGAACCCAGCGCAGGCCATTCCGGGCGCAGCATCTGATCGTAAATTCGGTTTAGCGAACGATATTGCTGTACCGTCCCTTTACCGAATGTCGGCTCACCGACAATCAGCGCGCGACCATAATCCTGCATCGCGGCAGCGAAGATTTCCGATGCCGAGGCGCTAAAACGATCGACCAGCACCACCAGCGGGCCTTTATAGTAGACCACGCCGTCGGTGTCGCTATCCTCACGCACTTTGCCGTTATTGTCGCGCACCTGGACTATTGGACCAGAAGGGATAAACAGACCGGAAAGCGAAACGGCTTCCGTCAGTGCCCCGCCGCCGTTTGAACGCAGATCGATAACGATGCTGTTAACGTTCTGTTTTTCCAGCTTCTGAAGCTGAACTTTGACATCATCGGTCAAACCAACATAGAAGCCTGGAATATCCAGTACGCCAACTTTTTCCTTGCCGACGGTTTTCACCGACATTTTAACCGCGCGATCTTCAAGACGAATCCGTTCGCGCGTTAGTGTGATAATACGCGTTTTCGTCTCTTTACCAGCCGGCAGTATTTCCAGTCGGACCTTGCTGCCTTTCGGCCCTTTGATCAACGCCACCACATCGTCAAGACGCCAGCCAATCACGTCGACCGTCGGTTTTCCGGCCTGCCCTACGCCGACGATACGATCGCCGACGCTAATCGACTTGCTCTTCGCTGCCGGGCCGCCGGCAACCAATGAGTTAATGACGGTATAATCGTCATCCATTTGCAGCACCGCGCCAATACCTTCCAGAGACAGACTCATTTCGGTATTAAACTGCTCGGTATTGCGGGGGGAAAGATAATTCGTATGCGGATCGATTTCACGCGCAAAAGCGGTCATCGCCAGCGAGAACACATCTTCACTGTTGGTCTGCGCCAGGCGGCGAATAGCGAATTTGTAGCGACGCGTCAGCGTTTCGCGAATTTCTTTGTCGCTCTTGCCGGTGAGTTTCAGACTGAGCTCATCGAATTTCACTTTACCATCCCACAGCACATTTAACTCAGCCTCATCTTTCGGCCAGGGCGCTTTACTGCGGTCCAGGTTAAACGTATCGTTTCCGGTGAAATCCATTGGCCGTTCCAGCACTTTTAGCGCGTACTGGTAACGTTCAAACCGGCGCTTTTGCGCCAGGTTATAGAGATCGTAAAAAACATCCAGCTTCCCCGTGCGCAACTCATCGCCCAACACGGTTTTCTTTTTCGCAAACTGCTCGACATCGCTCGCCAACAAAACATTGTGGCTATAGTCGAGAAGATTCAGATAGCGATCAAAAATCTTTGCCGAAAATGCCTCATCCAGATCGAACTGCCGATAGTGGGAGCGGGTAAAACGCGACGTTACGCGCTCGCTCACCGTCGCATGTTGCGTCTCTTCCTTCAGTACGGGAATTTGATCGGCACGCGTAATATCTTCCACGGCGAAGGACTGGCCTGCTAATGCAAGCAGGCCAGCTAACGCGGTAAGCCTAAAAAAAGTGTTCATGCCAGGCCTGGCCTCCGTTTCAGAACACCAGGTGTTCTGCGCGTACAATCAAAGACATACCCGAATTCAGCTGTACACGGACACCATCTTTGGTGATTTCTAATACGGTGGCATCCATCGCATTATTACCCGCTTTCACCTTGAGGGACTGCCCTACGGTCAATACTGAAATATCAGAAACCGGCGTGTGCTTCTCTTCGCGAGGCGCACGCGGCGCTTTCGTCGTCGGTTTATCAGCGCGAGGTTTACGTTCAGCGCCTTCTTTACGACGCGCTACCGGGCGAGGTTTGCGCTCGCGTCGCGGCGCGTCTTCTTTTTCGCCAGCCGCCGCGGCAGCTTCGCGTTTTTTCGCTTGCTGCTCTGCGCGCTGCGCCTGAACACGGGCTTTGGCTTCTTCAAGCTGTTTACGCGCATGTTCGACATGCTGTTCTTCCAGCTCGCCGCACGGATTGCCATCAAGGTCGACGCGCGTTGCGCCCGGCTTAACGCCGTACAGGTAACGCCAGCTTGAAGTATAAAGACGTAAAGCGGAACGAAGTTGCGTTTTGCTGAGGTTCATTTCGCCCCCAACTCGCTCTACCAGATCCTGAAAAATACCAATTTTCAGCGGGCGAGCTTCGCCTTCCGCACTAAAACAGTGAGGAAAACGCTCGGCCAGAAACGCGATAACTTCTTTACTGCTATTCAACTTAGGTTGATTTTCCATGAAATTTCCTGATTACAACGGACGTAGCCAACAAGCCGCAGGCATGAACAGGCGTCATTATAATGACGCTATCAGTAATTGCTACGTTATCCGTTGATTATCCTGCGACGCTCGCAAAGAATTTTTTGTAATCCGTCGTTGCAAGCACGGTTTCAAGCTGTGCGACCAGCGTACGCAGGCCGTGTTCATCTTCTTCGGTAAAACGGCCAAACGCCGTGCTATCTATATCCAGCACGCCGATAATCCGTTTGCCAACCGTGACAGGCAGCACAATTTCGGCGTTGCTGGCGGCATCACAGGCAATATGGCCGTCAAACGCATGAACATCATCAATACGTTGAACCTTATTCTGCGCTACCGCTGCGCCGCACACGCCGCGACCAACCGGAATCCGCACACAGGCGATTCTCCCCTGAAACGGCCCCAACACCAGAGTATCGCCTTCGAGGAGATAAAATCCCGCCCAGTTCACCTCGGTAAGACGTTCGAACAGTAGCGCGCTGGTATTCGCCAGCGTGGCCAGAAAGCTGGTTTCACCTGCCATTAACGACTGAAAATCGCGGTTTAACGCCGCGTATAACTCTGTTTTGCTCATTATATAATCACTTCGTGGTCTTACTCCTAAACACAGGCTATTAAAATAAGCATTAAATGCGTTCTTGCTCAAGATTATTCCTGTCATGAGTTAAGATTACATTATTCTAACACGTTGATTCACGATACATGGCTCTGAACACCTCACACGTCACGCCAACAAAAAAGCTAACGATCCGGTCAATTAGCGAAGCGCTGCCGCGCAGCCACTACCAGCGCTGCCCTGAATGCGACATGCTGTTCAGCTTGCCGGAGATGAGCGCTCATCAAAGCGCTTATTGTCCTCGTTGCCAGGCCAAAATTCGCGGTGGGCGCGACTGGTCGCTGACGCGGCTGACCGCGATGGCGGTAACCATGCTGCTATTGATGCCGTTTGCCTGGAGCGAACCGTTACTCCATATCTACCTGTTGGGCGTACGCATTGATGCCAATGTGATGCACGGCATCTGGCAAATGACGCAGCAGGGCGATCCGTTAACCGCCGCAATGGTGCTCTTTTGTGTAGTGGGCGCGCCGCTTATTCTGGTTTTTTCAATTGCCTACCTGTGGTTTGGCAGCCTCCTCGGCATGAATCTGCGTCCAATCCTGCTGATGTTGGAAAAACTGAAAGAGTGGGTGATGCTGGATATCTATCTGGTCGGTATTGGCGTTGCTTCTATCAAAGTTCAGGACTATGCCTTTCTGCAGCCGGGCATCGGGCTTTTAGCGTTCGTCTCGTTGGTGGTTCTTAGCATTCTGACTATGATTCATCTGAATGTGGAACAACTATGGGAACGATTTTATCCGCAGCGCCCTGCTCAACGAGCGGACGAAAGATTGCGCGTCTGTCTTGGCTGCCACTTTAGCGGCTATCCGGATGCTAAAGGACGCTGCCCGCGTTGTCATATTCCGCTACGGTTACGCCGAAAACAGAGCGTGCAAAAGTGTTGGGCGGCCTTGCTGGCGTCTATTGTCTTTTTGCTGCCGGCAAACCTGCTGCCTATCTCGGTAATTTACATTAATGGCGGGCGTCAGGAAGATACGATCCTGTCGGGCATTATGTCGCTCGCCAGCAGCAATATCGCCGTCGCCGCCGTGGTTTTTATCGCCAGTATTTTGGTGCCGTTTACCAAAGTCATCGTGATGTTTACGCTACTGTTGAGTATCCATTTTAAATGCGAACAGGGGCTGCGGACGCGAATTCTGTTGCTGCGTCTGGTGACATGGATAGGCCGCTGGTCGATGCTGGATCTTTTCGTTATCTCGTTAACCATGTCTCTGATTAATCGCGATCAGATTCTGGCTTTTACTATGGGACCGGCTGCGTTTTATTTCGGCGCAGCGGTAATTTTGACTATTCTTGCAGTGGAATGGCTGGATAGCCGCTTACTTTGGGATGCACATGAGTCAGGAAACGCCCGCTTCGAAGACTGAAGCGCAAATTAAAACCAAACGCCGTATTTCACCTTTCTGGCTGCTACCGCTTATCGCGCTAATGATCGCAGGGTGGTTAGTATGGGATAGCTACCAGGATCGCGGCAATAGCGTGACTATCGATTTTATGTCGGCGGACGGTATCGTACCGGGCCGTACTCCCGTTCGTTATCAGGGGGTGGAAGTCGGCACCGTGGAAGATGTCAGCCTGAGCAAAGATCTGCGCAAAATTGAAGTTCGCGTTAGCATCAAATCAGATATGGAGGATGCGTTGCGCGAAGAGACGCAATTCTGGCTGGTGACGCCCAAAGCCTCGCTGGCGGGCGTTTCCGGCCTGGATGCGTTGGTCGGCGGGAATTACATCGGTATGATGCCAGGTAAGGGTAAGCCCAGAGATCATTTCGTCGCCCTGGATACACAGCCTAAATACCGGCTTAGCAACGGCGATCTGATGATTCATCTCCATGCGCCGGATCTCGGTTCGCTTAATAGCGGTTCACTGGTCTATTTCCGTAAAATTCCTGTCGGACGGGTGTATGACTATTCGATTAACCCTAACAAACAGGGCGTTACGATTGACGTTCTGATTGAGCGACGGTTTACCGATCTGGTGAAGAAAGGCAGCCGTTTCTGGAATGTCTCCGGCGTTGACGCCGATCTGAGCCTGAGCGGCGCGAAAGTGAAACTGGAAAGCCTTGCGGCCCTGGTCAATGGTGCGATTGCGTTTGACTCGCCGGACAATTCCAAACCCGCCGCCCAGGATGACACGTTCGGCTTATATAAAGATTTAGCCCACAGCCAACGAGGGGTAATAGTTAAACTTGAGCTGCCCAGCGGAGACGGTCTGAAAGCGGAATCTACGCCGCTGATGTACCAGGGGCTGGAGGTGGGAGAGCTTTCTAAACTGACGCTCAACCCTGGCGGTAAAGTCACCGGAGAGATGACCGTCGATCCCAGCGTTGTTCCGCTGATGCGGGAAAATACGCGTATTGAGTTACGTAATCCCAGACTGTCGCTAAGCGATGCGAATATCAGTTCGTTGTTAACCGGAAAAACCTTCGAACTGGTGCCGGGCGACGGCGAACCGCGCAGTGAATTTGTGGTGGTGCCGGGTGAAAAAGCTCTGCTGCATGAGGCGAATGCCTTAACCCTGACACTGACGGCCCCGGAAAGTTACGGCATCGAACCGGGCCAGCCGTTAATTTTACATGGTGTAAAAATTGGCCAGGTCATTGAGCGCAACTTATCCAGTAAAGGCGTGTCATTCACCGTCGCGATTGAACCACAGCACCGGGATTTGGTACAGGGCGACAGTAAATTTGTGGTCAACAGCCGGGTGGATGTCAAAGTCGGTCTTGACGGCGTAGAGTTCCTCGGCGCCAGCGCCAGCGAGTGGATTGACGGCGGGATTCGCATTTTGCCAGGGACGGGGGGAAAGATGAAATCCACCTACCCGCTCTATGCTAACCTGGAAAAAGCGCTGGAGAATAGCCTCAGCGACTTACCCACTACCACCCTGACGCTGACTGCCGAAACGTTGCCGGATGTCCAGGCAGGCTCCGTCGTGCTGTATCGAAAATTTGAAGTAGGCGAAGTCATCACCGTCCGCCCACGCGCCAATACCTTTGACATCGACCTGCATATTAAGCCGGAATATCGCCACCTGTTAACCAGCAATAGCGTGTTCTGGGCGGAAGGCGGCGCGAAGGTGCAACTTAACGGCAGCGGCCTGACGGTACAGGCCTCTCCGCTCTCCCGCGCGCTGAAAGGCGCCATTAGTTTTGATAATCTGAGCGGCGCCAGCGCCAGTCGGCGCAAAGGCGATAAACGCATTCTTTATGCTTCAGAAACTTCCGCCCGCGCGGTAGGCGGACAAATTACGCTGCACGCATTCGATGCCGGAAAACTGGCGGAGGGAATGCCGATTCGTTATCTCGGTATTGATATTGGCCAGATCCAGACGCTGCAATTAATTACTGCGCGTAATGAAGTGCAGGCGAAAGCCGTGCTTTACCCGGAGTACGTACAGACGTTTGCCCGCGCCGGGACACGTTTTTCCGTGATTACGCCACAAATTTCCGCGGCGGGCGTCGAGCATCTGGATACAATACTCCAGCCCTATATTAACGTTGAGCCAGGACGCGGCGCGGCACGGCGCGACTTTGAACTGCAGGAAGCAACTATTACCGACTCACGCTATCTGGATGGATTAAGCATCGTCGTGGAGGCGCCAGAAGCAGGCTCGCTTAATATTGGCACGCCGGTCCTGTTTCGCGGTATCGAAGTGGGAACCGTCACCGGAATGTCCCTGGGGTCGCTCTCCGATCGCGTGATGATCACCCTGCGCATCAGTAAGCGTTACCAACATCTGGTGCGTAATAACTCCGTATTCTGGCTCGCCTCCGGCTATAGTCTCGACTTTGGTCTGACTGGCGGCGTGGTGAAAACGGGGACATTTAATCAATTCATCCGCGGCGGTATCGCCTTCGCTACGCCACCAGGTACGCCGCTGGCGCCAAAAGCGCAAGCCGGTAAACATTTCCTGTTACAAGAAAGCGAACCGAAAGAGTGGCGTGAATGGGGCACCGCTCTGCCACGTTAAACACCAGGCTCCGGCGTACTCGCGCCGGAGCGTTTTATGCTACACTGCGCGCCTGTTTTTTTGCCGGCGATACACCTGTGGCTCAACACGCTGTCTATTTCCCTGACGCTTTTCTGGCGCAAATGCGTGAAGCAATGCCTTCCACGCTCTCTTTTGATGAATTTATTTCGGCCTGCCAACGTCCGTTGCGCCGCAGTATACGCATCAATACGCTTAAAATTTCCGTGGCCGATTTCCTTGCTCTCACCGCGCCCTACGGCTGGTCGCTCACGCCGATTCCGTGGTGTGACGAAGGATTCTGGATCGAGCGCGATGATGAAGAGGCATTGCCGCTTGGCAGTACCGCTGAGCATTTAAGCGGCCTGTTTTACATTCAGGAGGCCAGTTCGATGCTGCCGGTCGCGGCTCTGTTCGCCGATGATAATCATCCGCAGCGGGTCATGGATATGGCAGCGGCGCCTGGCTCCAAAACCACGCAGATCGCCGCCCGCATGGGGAACCACGGCGCCATTCTGGCCAACGAATTTTCGGCCAGCCGCGTCAAAGTTCTGCACGCTAATATCAGCCGATGTGGAATCGCCAATACCGCGCTGACGCATTTCGATGGTCGCGTATTTGGCGCTGCGTTACCGGAGATGTTTGACGCTATCCTACTGGATGCCCCCTGCTCTGGCGAAGGCGTAGTACGTAAAGATCCTGATGCGCTAAAAAACTGGTCGCCAGAAAGTAATCACGATATCGCGGCTACACAGCGGGAACTGCTCGACAGCGCCTTTCATGCTTTACGCCCCGGCGGCACGCTGGTCTACTCCACCTGCACGTTAAATCGCCAGGAAAACGAAGCGGTCTGCCTCTGGCTGAAAGAGACCTACGCCGACGCCGTTGAATTTTTGCCGCTGGATGATCTATTTCCTGAGGCTGACCGCGCCCTCACGCCGGAAGGCTTCTTGCACGTTTTCCCACAAATTTACGACTGCGAAGGGTTCTTTGTCGCACGTCTGCGTAAAATTTCATCCCTTCCCGCGCAGCCCGCGCCGACGTATAAAGTGGGAAAGTTTCCTTTTACCCCCCTTAAAGGCCGCGAAGCATTACACGTTACCCAGGCGGCCAACGCCGTCGGACTGCTATGGGATGAAAATCTCCATCTTTGGCAGCGTGATAAAGAGGTCTGGCTGTTCCCGGCAGAGATTGAGTCACTGATCGGAAAAGTCCGTTTTTCCCGTCTCGGCATTAAGCTGGCCGAAAGTCATAATAAAGGCTATCGCTGGCAACATGAGGCTACGCTGGCCCTTGCCTGTCCGACTCATGCTCACGCGTTCGAACTTTCTCCGCAAGAGGCGGAGGAGTGGTATCGCGGTCGCGATATTTATCCGCAAATCCCTCCTGCCGCTGATGATGTACTGGTGACGTTCCAGCATCAGCCGCTTGGCCTGGCAAAACGTATCGGCTCCAGAATAAAGAACAGCTACCCGCGTGAACTGGTACGGGATGGCAAACTCTTTACCGGTAATAACTAAAAGGCGCACAAAAAAACCGCACTTTTTGACTGGCGCTTTTGCGCATGTTGACTACGCTGAAAAATGGACGGCTAAACTGGTCGTACCACAATTAGCGTATTAGCGGAGAGCACGATGATGAAAACCAGTGTGCGCATTGGCGCTTTTGAAATCGACGATGCCGAATTACATGGCGAATCGCCGGGAGAGCGAACGTTAACTATTCCCTGTAAATCCGATCCGGATTTATGTATGCAACTGGACGCCTGGGACGCCGAAACCAGTGTTCCCGCCATTCTCAACGGGGAACATTCCGTTTTGTTCCGTAATCATTACGATCCTAAGTCTGATGCCTGGGTTATGCGTCTTGCCTGACTCAAAAAGAACCCGTCGCCAGGCGGGTTATTTATTCTTCCTTTTCTCATTTCCCCCTTGCGCTAACCTCTCCTACACTATCGTGTAAAGTAGTTAACATTGAGGATGGAATGTTCGCGCTGGTACTTTTTGTGTGTTACCTGGAGGGAGGATGCGAGGATATCGTTGTAGACATCTACGATACCGAGCAGCGCTGTCTTTATTCGATGGACGATCAACGTATTCGCCACGGCGGCTGTTTTCCGGTGGAGGATTTTATCGACGGCTTCTGGCGACCTGCGCAGCAATATAGCGACTTTTAATCCTGCTCGCTGATGCCGCTATTGTATCCGCGCTAACGTCAATTGCCCGCCAAATACCGCGCCCGTATCGATATAGTGTACGTTGGCGAAATCCATGCGCCGACGTAACGGCGTATGGCCAAACCAAAAATGATCGGCGCCGCTAATCCCGCCGCGCTTATTTATGAGCCGTTCGCGGCTCCAGAGAACCTGATGTAGATCGACCTTTTTTTGCCATTGATAGGTTGACGCTGGATAATCAGCATGAGCGATCACATGCGTGCTATGGCGGCAGCGAACTTCCAGTATCCAGGGCAGCCGCTGACAAAGGATAAAAAGCACTTCAGCTTGCGCAGCCTGTTCAGTCGTCAGGCGGGTAAACCAGTCGCCACCATTCATCAACCACAGCGTCGACTGCGATGAGGCCCGCGCATCCAGCGCCATTTGTTCATGATTGCCGCGAACCGCCGTCATCCAGGGCTCGCGCAGTAAAGCCAGGCAGCGTAGACTGTCCGGGCCTCTATCAATAATATCGCCCACAGAAACTAGCAAGTCTTGTTGCGGATCAAATCGACACTCACGTAACTTTTTCATTAACAGTGAAAAACAGCCGTGGATATCGCCGATCACCCAGACATGCCGCCAATTCTTTCCCTCTATTCGCTGATAAATCTCTTCAGGCTGTACCATGTTTTTCCTGTCGTTCATTATCCTGGACAGATATAAAAGGATAGCGTATGCAGATTTTTTTGCTTAGTAAACGTACTCTGTTGTAAATAGCGTATTTCAACAGTAGAGAATAAATTTTATTATCATCGCAATAAAATATAACTGACTGCGCCAGGGCGCGTTATCCCCTGGCGCAGCCAGTTATTCAATATCGCCTGTTCATGTTTAATATTCCTTCATCTTAAAGACATATCGGGAACATAAACCACATAACGACACCACAGGCTTCAGCGCACTCTTTAGCTGGGTGACTTGCAAGACAAACCAGCGCCATTGCGGGTGTCGACGCTGTGGCTACTATCATCCCCAAAATCAGGGGCAGCACAAATTTTTTTAAAGGCGGCATAACCTCTCCTGACAGTTAACAGACCATTAATCCTTACCGATACAACATCCATGTACAGATATCATAAACCTTACAGTATGGAATGTGATTAAAAAGACAGTCTGGTTATGCAGGTATTTAGATTAATAACGATTACTTTAAATTGTGAAGATGATTTTTTGATTGCTATAGCAAGATAAAGAGGACGAGGTTTAGTTAAGCGCGTCGCCCAAAATAAATTGTGTAAGCAAATCTACTATCAATCACAAAAATTAACAGTGTTATGCTTATGCTTGCTATCTTCAGGAGGCATCCTGAAGGTATTTACTTGCAATATTTTCCACAGTTAACTGAAATTCTTGTGGCGTCGGCATCGACCTCCCATTAAACAACGGCGTAACTTCTTTCATAATGATCTTCTCAGCATATGCCTTAAAAGACACCTGCTGACTATGATTTATAAACATATGCGGATACGTCATACTCGCTGAAGCGATAAGAGGAATGACAAAAGGATTCGCCCCTGCCCCGCCTGGAGTAAATATGTCGTTTTTTGTTTCTCCTGGTAGCCCCGCGTTTTGCGCAGCCTCACCAATCTCTTTCAGAAAAGGCGTTATACTGACTCCTTTACTGATGAGTAAGTTACAATATTTATCTTTATTATTGCTGTACACCCCAGATAACATGGCTTCGCATGTCTGGCGAGCATAGGCTGTATCTTTACTCGCATTACCCTGGATATCCAGGCTATTGAGCTTGTGTAGCATAAAATCTTTAACAATTTTATTGGTTAATATCGCCCTACCCTCAGAAGCGTTCCCACGATGAAAACGGGTAGCCGACGGTTCTGTTTGCTTGTGCAGACTAAAACGATCTGACAGACTCGTAGACAGGTTGATAACGCTATTTCTAACGGCAGTAATACTTTTTGCAAAAATGTTTTTCTCCGTTTTTTTTTCGTTTACAGGTTCGACGTTACTTTTATGGATTCTATAAAATTGTGAGGACAGACTTATTTTAGTCACGGTAGTTCTCCTTTTGGATATGTATGTATAGTTACACCCTGTTAACGCCACCTTGCTTTCAAAAAATAGCCACCCCCGTTGCAAATTTATTTACTTATTGATTTTTATTGATTTTTATTGATTTTCATAAGAGCCGATAACGAGATTCTGACTGCGAGGTTGCCTGCCCACTCTTGTCGGCACGAGAACTTTTGATACGCACCCTCTACAGCTGAATCTCCTGGAGCAGGAAAATAATGTTCAAAGTGATTTCGGGTAAAAAATCAACATATCTGTCTACTATTTATATTCTGTCTAATTAATACCCTCCAGAAAATGTGGCATAATTGCCAAATCTGCCAGGCTCCGGAAACGTACCGGCGCGTAATCGAAAACCATCTGGAGACGTATGAGCAAGGATGAAATCAGTTATCAAATTCTCTACCGGTACTATCTGGAAAAACTGCACTGTACCCTTACCCGGAGAGTAGATAACGTACTGTCATTTGCTCTCGTGCTTTTCGGCGTTGGCGTCATCGTAAACGTTGGGAATCACCTTATCCTGGGGTTATGCATTGTAGGTATCTCCGCACTGAAAATACTATTCCGTTTCGACACACGGTCAGCACAGGCAGACAGGCAATCCCGCGCCTGGTTGAGACTTTTTAATACCCGGCACCACTTTCCTTCAGATAAATCGCTGTTCCTTACCATCACCTCTCTTGAGCAAGACAAGAGCAATGTATGGTCTATGCTTATTGGGCCTGCCATCGTCATGACTAAGACCTCACTCGGGAAAACGCCCAGTGAGAAACTGACGACTGGTGAAAAACTATGCGCATTTTTGAGTGGCGCTACGAAGCCGCGGCCCTCTGCTCACGACTAAAGAGGTTGTTGTATGAAATTCTCTCACCTGCTGCAATAAGGCTTTTCTTCTCACCGAAAACAGAAGAACTCTTCCAGAGTCGGCATCTTTTCTTTCTTTGAGTATTCCAGCATTCAGTACGTCTGATAGCCAGTCCACTTCCTGTCTTTAAAGCAAATTCATCGAGTAAAACGATCAATAAATTCGCTTACCACGAGTCCTGACCTCACCAGATTGCATCGCGGCAGGCCTTATAGCTGCCAACGCTGTAACATTTAAGCATTCGATTATTCAATATGGGTAAGAAGAGGAAAAGTTAACAAAAGATACAGTTCTGATCTTTTGCCCTTCTGACAAGTACATAACGTTTAGTGTTGTAGTTTCATACTGTGTTCAGTACCGCGAGGAAAATGACGGCATATCGTGATGGTTATCACAATTAAAGAAATATGTCGTTTTCGTGATTAACCTTTATCACATTTCTACCAGCATAGTTTATAAATATTAATACGTTAGAGTTAATAGCCTGACACCGCCTCCATTACAAGATTTAATACTGTTATCGTTGCTGTTTTAATGCCTGTTCAAAACTATCATTCATAATATTTAGCCGCTTCAAAAAAATAAAAGATATATTTCATTTGTAATATTACAAAATATTTCATAACCGCAGTGAATATCTACAATCAAGGCATTCCCCATACTAATAATTCTTTTAAAAAGTGTTTCTTTGATGATTATTCTTAAATTACGATCATAAACATCGATCGTAACGATCTATTTTTATTATTTTAAGTTAAATGAGACTTTTCTTATAACTATCCAGGCATTAGCTGAAATAGCAGCCCCCAGAGATCGGTTCAGACACGTTTGTTGCCTTCAGGCATTAATTGTGAATGTCAGTTTTATCTGAACGCTTCTCATTAATATCTTCAGTTCTTTTTTCAGCCTGTGCTCAATAATTCTCATTCTCTTAAAGGACATATTATCTATGCGTAATAAAATAATACTTGCCATGGCGGCTGTAGGCATGATGGGCGGCACTTCGGCTTTTGCTGCCAACACTATTGCCACCACTGACGCTGGCGGGGGGACGATGACCTTCAGTGGCTCAGTCATTGATGCGCCGTGCAGCATTGTGCCGGACAGCCAGAACATCAAAGTAGACCTGGGTCAGGTCAGTATGAAATCACTATCAGCAGCAAACAAGTACTCCAGTCCGGTTCCAGTTACCATCAATCTGACCGGATGTTCATTTGAGGACCTCGGAAATACTCCAGACACGGGTGCCACCAACTATTCAAAAGTGGCCATCACATTCCCGGGTGTTCTGCCCCCGCAGGGAGGTGATTTAACTAAAGGAGAAATAGCAAATACTGCAAGCAATCCTGCTACTAATGTGGCTATTCAGCTTCTGAAAAGTGATGGCGTTACTCCTGTGGACCTGAGCAAGGCACCTATAGCAGGTGATATTACGCTGGATACCTCTTCGGCAACCAATAAGCTGAATTTCTTCGCACGTATGATAACCGTTGACGGAGCAGCCTCTCAGGGATCTGTCGGTGCCACAGTCACCTATAAGTTGAAATATTTCTGATACGGCCTGCAGCCCGATATTTATTTTCAGATATTAATAAACAGTTTCGCTGCTCATTTATCGGGTATACCCGGACGCCGGAGCTGTTTATTTTTTCAGTGATGAGCTGATATTTCACGGAGCGGTTTATATCAGCAGCGGCGGATTTTAATTTGTTCAGGTAACACGGATAGCGACTCATACCATGAAACTGACCCGGCTGGCACTGCTAATTACTCTGAATATACTGACGTTGCCAATAGGGGCGACGGAATTTAGCGCCGGTTTTCTTAAAAACAGTGACCACAGCAGCGTGGATTTATCCGCCTTCAGCCGGGATGGCTACGTCGCGCCGGGGGATTACCTGCTTGATATTTACCTGAACGACAGACTCATTCGCAATCAGTATAAAGTCAGTGTGGTGGAGACCGACGACGGGCGATCACGGTTCTGTATCTCCCCTGTGCTGGTAGCCATGCTCGGGTTGAAAGAGGAGAACCGCCAACTGCTCGCACCCGTCAGGGGAACCGGCGGGCAGTGTCTGAACCTGAATACTGCGGACAGTAAAACAATATACAGCCCGGATAATCAGTCCTTGTCCGTTACCCTGCCCCAGGCATGGATGGAATATCAGAACCCGGACTGGGTGCCCCCACCCCGCTGGAGTGATGGCGTCACGGCAGTTCTGCTGGACTATAACCTGATGGCGAACCGGTATATGCCGCATCAGGGAGACACCTCTACCAGTTACAGCCTGTACGGTACTGCCGGATTTAACCTCGGCGCCTGGCGTCTACGCAGCGATTACCAGTACAACCGTTATGACAGCGGAGACGGCAGCGTGCAGTCTGATTTTTATCTGCCGCAAACATATCTGTTCCGCCCGCTACCGTCGCTGCGTTCCAAACTGACGCTGGGCCAGACCTATCTCAGCTCCGCCATTTTTGACTCTTTCCGTTTTGCCGGTATCACCCTGGCCAGCGATGAGCGAATGCTTCCGCCTTCCCTGCAGGGATACGCCCCGCAAATCAGCGGCATTGCCAACAGTAATGCGCAGGTGACCGTCAGCCAGAATGGTCGCATTCTGTACCAAACCCGGGTGTCGCCAGGACCGTTCGTGCTGCCGGACTTGAGTCAGAACATCAGCGGCAATCTTGACGTAACGGTGCGCGAAAGCGACGGCAGCGTCCGGACCTGGCAAGTTAACACGGCCAGTGTGCCCTTTATGGCCCGTCAGGGACAGGTGCGCTATAAGATGGCCGCTGGACGTCCGCTGTATGGCGGGACGCATAACAACAGTACGGCCAGTCCCGACTTTCTGCTCGGTGAGGCCACATGGGGAGCATTTAATAACACATCGCTGTACGGCGGCGTCATTGCCTCCATCGGCGATTACCAGTCCGTTGCGCTGGGCGCGGCGCAGAACATGGGGCTCCTCGGCGCGATATCGGTGGATGTCACCCGCTCAGATGCGCGGCTATCTTCAGTATCCACGCCGCACCAAACCGGTTACAGCTACCGCGTTAACTATACCAAAACGTTTGACAGCACTGGCAGCACCCTGGCGTTCGTCGGTTACCGTTTCTCTGATCGACACTTTATGTCCCTGCAAGAGTATTTGGCGCGCTCCGTGTATGACGGGGAGTACCTGCAGGATGAAAAGCAGAGCTACTCCGTAAGCTGGAACCAGTATCTGTCAGCCCTGAACATGAATGCCTCGCTTTCCATGAGCCGTCTCAGCTACTGGAATGCTGATTCAAACAATAACTGGACGTTGTCGCTCAGTAAGTCAATGGATATTGGGTCCATACGTAGCGTTAATCTGTCGCTCTCGCTGTCCCGTAACCAGACGGCGTACAACCTGACACAAAACCAGGTTTATTTCTCAGTCAGTCTCCCCTGGGGGGAGAGTCGCCAGGTGAGTTATAGCCTGCAAAAGGATAATCAGGGCAGTATGCAGCAGACTGTGAACTACAGCGATTTCCATAGTCCGGACACCTCATGGAACATCAGCGCTGGCTACAACCGATATGACAGAGACAGCAGTAACAGCTTCAGCGGGAGTATCCAGAGCCTTCTACCGTGGGGCCAGGCCAGCGCGGATGCCAGCCTGCAGCCCGACCAGTATCGCAGTCTGGGGTTGAACTGGTATGGCTCACTGACCGCCACGGCACATGGCGCTGCGTTCAGCCAGTCGATGACCGGGGATGAGCCACGGATGATGATTGATACCGGAAGTGTGTCCGGGGTGCCGGTTAACGGCAATAGTGGCGTGACCAACCACTTCGGGGTCGCGGTAGTCAGCGCAGGAAGCAGTTACCGCCCGGGCGACATCTCCGTGGATGTGTCCAGGCTGCCGCAGGGCGTGGATGTATCTGACCCGGTCATTAGCCTGGTACTGACAGAAGGGGCCGTCGGTTACCGGCATATCCGGACCAGCCAGGGGAAGCAGATTTTCGGGCATATCCGACTGGCTGATGGCACAACCCCGCCATTTGGCGCGCAGGTCGTATCGGAGAAAAGTGGGAAAACGGCGGGGATGGCGGGTGATAACGGTCTGGTCTACCTGACGGGCATAGATGATTCAGACCGGAATAATCTGGTCGTGACGTGGGGCGGCAGGCCGCAGTGCCGACTGTCTCTGCCGGAAAACGCGAATCTCAGCCGGGGCGCGCTACTCCTGCCCTGCCGGTGATCTACTGTCAGGTCTACAACACATTCTTACGGAGGATACAGGTGAACATCAGACAGACAGCGGGACTTCTTGCCAGCCTGGTACTGGCATGGTCTTCCGCCGGCCAGGCGGCCATTAATGTGGACAGAACCCGGATAATCATGAACGGCGATGCGAAAGCAGTCTCCGTCGGGCTGAGTAATGAGAGTCGTGATCAGCCCTTTTTGGCGCAATCCTGGATAGAGGATAGCGGGGGGAAAGCAACGAATATACTGATAGCGCTGCCGCCGCTGCAGCGCATCGATGCAGGGAAAAAATCCCGGGTCAGAATTATGCGGGTGGAAAACTCAGGCTCCCCCCCGCTACCGACAGACCGGGAAAGCCTGTTTTATTTTAACGTCAGAGAAATTCCGCCTGCACCGAAGGACAAAAACAAAAATATCCTGCAGCTTGCCACTCAGAGCCAACTGAAGCTGTTTCTGCGCCCGCCCGCGCTGGCCGCGGAGGGTAACGCTTCGCCGGAAAAGATGCTGGAGGTAGGGTCCGGCGGCAGGTCACTGACGCTGAAAAATCCAACGCCATATTACATCACGCTTATCTGGCTGGGGCAAAGTCCGAAGCAGAAGCTGACAGGCTTTAAGGAAGGGACGATGGTGGCGCCGTTTTCATCTCTGCTGGTGAATGGCGTCCTACCTGCCGGTACGGACCGGATACTGGTGGGTAATGTAGATGATTACGGGGCAATGAGAATGAACCTTTTTACCTGTACGGCGGGGAAATGCATGTTCCGGGAGCGTATTCATGATTAAGGCAGGGAGCGGAACCATAAAAACACACGATATACGCGCATCGTTTACGCTAACCCGCAGACTGAACCTGTTGTCGCTGTGGCTGCTGATGGTGTGTGTTCTGGCAGGATCAGGGTATGCGTATGCAGCAACAGCGATATGTACTGACTGGAACGGTCAGCAGTCTGCTGTAAGAATACATTTACCCCCTTCAGTCAGTTTTACACCCGGGATAACTCCTGACTTAAGTCGGCCTTTGTATACAAGTCCTGAGTATCGTATCAATTATAAATGCACGAACTCCGGAGGCCCGACACGGGTAAGTATAACCCGGCTGGGTGATTTTGCTCCTTTAAAAAACGCATTGAAGGGCGCAGGAATGCAGTTAAAGTTCCGAGTCCGGGATTCCAGTAATAATAATGAAGAATCGTGGAACCCCATCGGGGCAGATGAATTTGCGCCTATAGGCACCAGTTATACCGGTACAACTGAAAACAGGACCGTATATATCATTGTGGAGCTGTATCTTGCAAGCACGCCTAAAGCGGGTTTTTATGCTGTGCCATCGTTAACCACATTTAAACTTGTCCCATATCATGGTTCATACAGTGGTTTTTTTCTTACTACTGATGCACTCCGAATTCAATATGTTCCGACATGTTTTGTGAAGACTTCGCTGAATACAAACAAAGTAGATTTTGGACCACTGCTGACATCAGATATTGACGCTTCGCTTTCCAGGCACCGTTCTTTTACCGTCGGGGCCAGCGTTAACAGCAACAGCGGCTGTAATACAGGAAATCTCCAGGAGCAGTATGAAGTCGTTACCACAAACGGAAACCGTTACTCTTTTCATCTCAATCTCCCTCTGAAGGTGACATTTTCGGTTGCCAGTGGTGGAGCGCCGTCTTCTGACGGTCACGCCATTATACTGAAAAATATAAACGGTGAAGATAATGGCCTGCAGCTAAAAATATTTGACCCTGCTGGTCACGTCGTTATGTTTGGAGATGTATTACAGCCAGAAAACCATCCAGCCAATCAATTGGGTGTATTTGATAATGGTACGTTTACAGTAAATAAACAATATACTGCCACTCTGTCTTCAACAGGGAAACAGGTAAAAACCGGAAAATATAATGCACAGGTAACGGTAAAAGTGAGCTATTACTAATAAACCCCGTTATTCCGGTAACAAAATAATAATCACAAATAATTACTTGACTAATTAGCACTGGTTTTTTCGTTAATCATGATGACGAGGTTTTTATGTGCTCTGACAATACGCAAAAGAAGAAACTGTACGCAGCCGGAGGTAAGGACATTCATTATCCAGCCCAGACAAATCATGATACCTGTTTTATTCCAGAGAGTGTTCGCCAGTACGCCGGGGCTCCCCTGTATATCATTGTGGCGCACTGGTGTCTGCAACAGCAGGGCTGGGTTCAGCGTGGACAGATATCCGAGGCCTTTCACATCACCGCAAGGCGGGCCAGCTATCTGATTTCCTACCTGAGAAATAAAGCGTCGCGGGTGGTCTGCGTGTGCCGCTACCAGACACTGTTCAATAAAGCTCGGCGTTATGAGATCTATATCATTCGTATTCTTGAAAACCCTGTACCGACCCGACAGGAACGGGGCGCGGCACCACCGTTAACGAAATACCGGGTGGGGAATGGTGACAAGACACAGGCGAATGAACTGTGGAACAGGCTGTGCAGTAACAGACATGCCGGGAAAATCCTGAAAAAGGAGGATTAGGATGATGAGCTATAACCCGACACCAGCCCGCCAGGTTATTATTTATGGTGACTGCTGGCCGATAACTACCGCCGTGGCACATCTGGCCAGGTCAGTTCTGTCTGCGTGTGAATATGAAATTACGTACGCACTGCCAGCTCTGTTGCAGCAACTGTACCGAAAGCCGCAAGCAACGTTAGTATTGTGTCTGCGCCCTCGTGAACATCTTTTTTTATTTTACGCCCTGAAGCAAGCGCTCCTGGATCACCCGGTTCTGGTCATCAGCGATGAACTGTTTTTTAGTGACCATCTGGTACTAAAGGTATATGGAGGTATCCCGGCGATTCAACAGCGGGAACTAACAGAGATGCTTATACAGATTAAACAAGGAAATCAATGGTACGGCGGAACGCGTCGCCAAACGATGCTAAAGCTGGACAATTTTCTGTTATATCCGACCCCGGTAACAGGTTTTCTGGAAGTTCCCCAAATATTCAATAATCCAAAGCAGCTGATGCGCTACATGTCACTGCTGATGCATAGGGAAATTCTGGCATGTGGAGTGAGTCCGGCCCAGCAGCGTCTGCTTGAGGAGGTTTACCGTGGCCGGGGAAGACTGTCAGCGCTCTGTGGACGACTGAATGCAAGGGAGAGACAAATCTGGCAAGACAAGTACCGCTTGCTGGTGAAATTAGGCATGAGAAATCGATTACGTGAACTGTTGCACGGCACCCGATTCTGTATGAATATGCAAAAAACGATTTTTATGGCTCCGGCGAAAACTGTATATCCTAATCTGTGTGATTCATAGACATCGTTTCACTATAATGCCTCACTATGAACAGAGAAACTCAGCAGCGGCTACAGTGGGTAAAACTCTATGATACGTCCGGTGATGCGGGGTTCGTATGCCGTCGCTGTGGCATTTCTCGGCCCACATTGCGTAAATGGTGGCGCAGATATCTGGCTCAGGGCATTGCTGGTCTGGAAAGCCAAAGCCGTCGCCCTAAACACTCACCATCAACGAAAGCCGGCGCTGACGAAGTCGCTCTGATTCTGGAGTTACGTACCCAGAGAAATCTGGGTGCAAGACGGATTCAAAGCGAGTTAAAACGTCTTCATTCAATCTCACTGGCAATGGCAACAATCCACAAAGTCCTTTGCCAAAATCAGGTTAAACCTGTTGTTAAATTCCGGCGTAAAGCTGATTTCATTCGCTACGAACGCCCTGTTCCCGGTGATCGGGTTCAGATGGATACCTGCAAAATTGGGCCTGGCTTATATCAGTACACATCTGTTGATGATTGCACTCGCTACAGAGTCCTGAGGCTCTACTCTCGTCGCACGGCTGCAAGCACACTGGATTTTATTGATTGTGTTATTGAAGAAATGCCTTTCCCGATACAGCGCTTTCAGACAGACAGGGGAAGAGAGTTTTTTGCCGTTAAGGTACAGGAAAGATTGAAAGAATACGGCATAAAGTTTCGTCCGAATAAACCAGCTTCGCCTCATCTTAACGGCAAAGTTGAACGTTACCAAAAAACAGACAAAGCTGAGTTTTACGCCACTGTGGATCTCTCTGTTGATGACCTGAAGGAGCTGCTGGCAGAATGGCAGCATTACTATAACTGGGAACGTTCTCATAGCGCTCACAACGGTAAAACGCCGATGGAGCGCTACTTCGAACTTGCTGAGCAAACGCCATACTCTGATGCTGTTCACGCAAACTATCAGCCCAGCGAAGAGCATATGCAGGAACAAAATTACAAGCTTGAACTTGAACTGAAAAAATTGAAACGATGTCTATGAATCACACATTTAATTCGAACGTATTCTCGCTATCCCGGGGCGATACATTGTCATCGCACAAATCTAACTGGGTTATGTCCTGACTGGAGAAGGCTCCCCTATTTCACCTGTGCATCATTAGTGCTGCCTGATATTGTTTGGCCGGGAATATCTTTGTCGCACCGCATTCGCCTGGTGAATCAGGTAAGACGCCACTGAACTTGCAGATAGCTCCCCAGTATTTCATCCACAAGAGGGCGCAGACCATCCAGAAATGCCTTTTCCGCGCTCTCCATCGCTCTTGCTCCCATAGTGCGCTCTGCATCGGTATTACCGACCAGCCCGGACGGTTTCAGCTCTGTGTCAGACAGCATCCGGTACGTTTCCTCATAATCCGATATTTGCTTTTCACGAAGCGCGTTAACGCGTTCCGGCGCTTTGCGTTCCAGCACGCTGTGTAACGGCCCCCACTGCAGTATCCACCCCCTGAACTCGCTTTTTTCGGCGGCTTTCACCTGAAGCTCCGCGGCCTGAAGGTCTGTAACCGTCACGCCGGATACGTCAAAGAAACGCATTTCTGCCGTCACGCTGGTCAGCCCGAGTGATTTCTTCAGCTTATTCTGATAGGCCAGCCAGACCTCAAGTTCATCGACGAGAGCCAGCGTTCTGACCTTTTCCCGGGCAATCTGTTCCAGTTTTTCCAGACGGAACATCACACGCCCCGTGGCAACCAGCGCCGCGAGATTGTCATCGTACTCCCCTTTTTCTGCATTATGTACCAGTTGTACATTCCTCATCTGGTGCAAAAAAAATGTGACCCGGTCCTCGCAGCTTGAGGTTGCCTCTGTTGCCAGGGTAAAGGTGTTTGCTCTCAGCGCATCATCTTCAGCCAGGTGTGCCAGCCAGGACGATATCTGTGCCTTAAAGCCCGCGTCCTTTATGAAGTTTTCCGTCTCACTCAGTCTGTCCAGGAAGAGGCTGAAGGCGGCAGCGTTATCTTCCTGTCCGAACACATGCCATCTGTCTGCAGGGGCCGGTTCCCCCTCCCGGGCAGGCGTCAGCCAGTCAGCGACCACCAGGTGCAGTGCCCTGGCTTCCCGGGGGGCGGAGGCTCCCGCCATGTTGAAGTGTATCGTGGGGCCTGAATAGTCAGGCGCACTGGTGATATTCTGCAGAGTCTGCAGAGTGCGTTCAGACAGAGGATTACTTTCCAGATGCACGGTTGCCTCTGAGGACAGATGAATGAGACTTTCCGGCAGGCGGGTCAGCCGGTTATGATAGGCCCACAGTGACCGTAGTCCTGGCGGCAGCGTCGGCAGACTGCTCAACTGGCTATTAGTGACCCACAGCGTCTGTAGTCCTGACGGCAGCGCCGGCAGACTGGTCAGTGGGTTATTACGGGCCAACAGCATCTGTAGTCCTGGCGGCAGCGCCGGCAGGTCGGTCAGCTGGGTAACAGTGACCGTCAGCAACTGTAGCCCTGGCGGCAGCACTGGCAGGCGGGTCAGTTGGGTATTATTGACCGCCAGCGACCATAGTCCTGACGGCAGCGCCGGCAGGCGGGTCAGTGGGTTACCAGAGACCGACAGCAACCGTAGTCCTGGCGGCAGCGCTGGCAGGCGGGTCAGATTATTATGAGGAATAATCAGTTTTGTAATATGCGCGGGTAAACAGTCTGGCAAAGTGGTAAGACCTGATTCTCCCACGTTAAGCTCTCGACTGCCATTATTCAGGCAGGCACGCATTCTCTGTACCGTTGCTGCGCGGCCGCATGATTCTTCTGCGGGTGCAGCCTTTCTCCATTCTGACCAGACAGCATCATACTCTGCTGGCGTCTGTGGAGCCGCTGTGGCAGGCGGGGCAGATGCCCGGAGTGGCCCGGATGCCCCTTCCGCGTATTCTGTGCACTCCTCTCCCTGTTCTGTCTCCAGGGTTAAGCGATGTATTTCATGGTACCCCTGACAATTCACGGTATAGTTCCCGTAGTCATCAAGGGTGACCGACAATATCTCCCGGCTGTCTGCATCCAGGATACAGAAGTTGCTTTCCCCATACCGACTGGACTGTATGCTTTCCTCGCATCCGGTATACGCAAGCATCCTGAGCTGTTCAAATCTGCTGACCACATCCTCCCGCGTCGTTCCGACCGGCGGATGACAAATCATCCAGATGCACTCCAGCGCTTCAGTCTGGTGCGTTGAGCAAAAAAATTCTTTTATTTTTTCCCATAAGCTCATTTCAGGCGGGGTCGCAGATTGGGCAATACGGTTAATGCGCAAGTTACTGATTGTGGCGGGAAGACATCCTCTGCCAACGTGAAAGGGCATAAGAAAAAACCTTTATCAATTTACACATAGTGTCTGTCGGGTGGACATCATTTCCTCCAGCTCTTCATTTCACAATAAGGTTATCAGCGGGTTCATGGTTGTTCCGTCGTGACAGACTTCAAAAGGTGCAGAAAAAATATCTGTTACGGTGCTACTTATGCAGATTTTTAAGCTGTATTTGACGAACGTGACAACAGCTCCCTGGCGATGCAATGAATTTACGTAAAAGAAATGTTAAATCAACTTCCTGTATGGTATAAGAAAAAAGAGCGAATACGGAAATTCGAGGAAATCTCGAGACAATTCTCATAATCCCTTGATTTAAAATAAATTGATACACGAACATAGCCAAAACGATGCAGATAAGCCATTAAGGACGGGCATACAGAATTAACGCTGGGGATTATCAGAGATGAAATAAAGCGGCTTTGATACTGTGGAGGAGTTATATCAACTCACTTAAATCAATGGACTTAACAGGCATTTCAGATGAGATCATCTTCACAGCAATCAGGTAGCCTGCATTACCATAGGAGTGCTTTACTGGCTGTCGACATTCCTGTCAGCAAGTTTTTACGTCATCTACGCAAGTTTATTCTGATGTGAGTTGAAATCCTGAAAAAAAGAAAAGTATTGATATTTAATATTTTTTCTTTATGTAAATTTTTACTCAACAAATTTAATTATTAATCCAATGACAGTGAAGTGTGAACTATGCTGAGCATAAACGACATCAATAGCAAGGGCAATCTGAGTATTTACAGGTGAAATTATGAAAAATAGTATATTTTTACCATTGCTTCTGGTGCTGTCGGCAACGACCTTTTCGGCATTGGTGATGGCTGCCAGTCATTCTCCCCACCAGATAATACAAAACATTTTTCCAGTGGCTGGCCGCCAGATATCCTGAAGCAACTGAATTGGTCTCAGGTTTGTGGTTGTTAGTATACTGAATATTACTTCAGGATGGCATGTTTTATTGACACCAGCCTGATTTTTCACAACGTTATATTACCCGTTTACAGATAATTCCCAGCTAATAAATCAGGAAGTTCCAGATGTAACAGAAGTTATGAGGTGTATTAATTGATAGGTCTAACAGGCTTGAATTACTTTTCTTTAAAAACTACTGCATGTAAAAGGGTCTCCTCTTGTTGTGATGAGATTCGTATATATTTATATCTTAGTGATTTATGGATCATACTTGTGGTTTTCCTTGGGAGGTAACATGTTTACAATTAATAGTACTAACAGGGTGGCGAGCACAATCGCTCCATATGCATGTGTAAGCGATGTTAATTTAGAGGACAAGGCTACATTTTTAACTTCTGCATTTTCAGATGAACATACCTCAATACATGCGTATGATTCTTCTTTGCAATGCTTTGTCTTAAATGATCAGCATGTTCCGCAGAATACATTAGCTACAGATGTTGAAGGCTACAATAGAGGATTACAGGAACGTATAAGCCTCGAGTACCAGCCCCTGGGAAGCATTGTTTTTCTACTCGGCACCCCTGCAGTTTTAGAGACTAAAGAGTCTTTATCATTACCAGTTTCCCCGGATGCTTTAACCCAAAAACTATTAAGCATTAGTAGCAATGATGAATGTAAATTATCAGGTAGCACCAGTTGCACTACCCCAGCCAGTCATAACCCACCGTCCGGTTATATCGCTCAATACAGGCATTCTGCAGAGGTTTTCCCGGATGAATAAAACAAAGCGTTATAAATAGCTGCGCCGAATAGTAGATCACGTTGATGGAACTCAGTCCGGATTGTGCGATTTGCTCAATCGCCAAAAATCACAAATCACCAACCGGACTAAGCGATGCCGATCATAGCACCAATTCCCCGTACCGGACGACGCCTGATGCAGAAAACTATCCATAAAACGCGTGACAAAAACCATGCCCGCAGACTGACTGCCATGTTGATGCTGCACCCGGGAGATAGTATCGGCCACGTTGCCAGAACGCTCTGCTACGCCCGTTCACCCATTGGACGCTGGATTAACTGATTCACCGCTGACGGTGTGGAGGCGCTGGACAAGTGTGATGCGGATAATCCTCATCATATGGTCATGTATTTTTCATAAACAATAAAGCTCGTCCAGGAGTGCACTAAATAACAGATTGTTAGAGCTTGCTTAAACATCAGTCGTCTAAGTTTACCTTAAAGCAAGTGGCGTTTTATGTCCCATATATGCCCCATCACATCCTCGTTCCATCATCAAACTCACTGGATCTCATGATGTTGTAGGGAAGTAAGCCGGAGAGATAATTTCCTCCTGTGCCGTGCCGAAGAATTTATCTGGCACGCTGTCTCGCGCTGTATGGAGTGTGAAGAGCCAACACCCGGAATTGATTGAACAAGTTACTTAACAAGCAATAGATCAGAGTATCTTGTGGTGCACCGCAGCGAAAGCATTTCTCGCTTCATAGTCCATTGTTGCAATATCCCCTCCCCGGCGAAGTACAGCGCTCCCCTGCCTTCCTTTGCATTCAGGTGATCCAGCACTTCCATCAGTTTCTCGCTACCGGCGCGCGGCGCGTTATCATCGAAAAAGTTGCGCCACGCCCAGACCGAAGAAGTCTCCCCTATTCCACCTGTGCAACATCCGTACCGTCTGATGTTGTTTGGCCGGGAATATCTTTATCGCACCGCATTCGCCTGGTGCATCAGGTAGGACGCCACTGAACTTGCAGATAGCTCCCCAGTATTTCATCCACAAGATGGCGCAGGCCATCCAGAAATGCCTTTTCCGCGCTCTCCATCGCTCTTGCTCCGATAGTGCGCTCTGCATCAGTATTTCCGACCAGCCCGGACGGTTTCAGTTCTGTGTCAGACAGCATCCGGTACGTGTGCTCATAATCCGAGCTTCGCTTTTCACGAAGCGCGTTAAAGTGCTCCGGTGCTTTGCGTTCCAGCACGCTGTGTAACGGCCCCCACTGCAGTATCCACTCCCTGAACTCGCTTTTTTCAGCGGCTTTCACCTGAAGCTCCGCGGCCTGAAGGTCTGTAACCGTCACGCCGGATACGTCAAAGAAACGCATTTCTGCCGTCACGCTGGTCAGCCCGAGTGATTTCCTCAGCTTATTCTGATACGCCAGCCAGATCTCAACATCATCGACTAAAGCCAGTGTTCCGGCTTTTTCCCGGGCAATCTGTTCCAGTTTTTCCAGACGGAACATCACACGCCCCGTGGCAACCAGCGCCGCGAGATTGTCATCGTACTCCCCTTTTTCTGCATTATGTACCAGTTGTACATTCCTCATCTGGTGCAAAAAAAATGTGACCCGGTCCTCGCAGCTTGAGGTTGCCTCTGTTGCCAGGGTAAAGGTGTTTGCTCTCAGCGCATCATCTTCAGCCAGGTGTGCCAGCCAGGACGATATCTGTGCCTTAAAGCCCGCGTCCTTTATGAAGTTTTCCGTCTCACTCAGTCTGTCCAGGAAGAGGCTGAAGGCGGCAGCGTTATCTTCCTGTCCGAACACATGCCATCTGTCTGCAGGGGCCGGTTCCCCCTCCCGGGCAGGCGTCAGCCAGTCAGCGACCACCAGGTGCAGTGCCCGGACTTCCCGGGGGGCGTAGGGCCCCGCCATATCGAATCGTATCCTGGGGCCTGAATAGCCTGGCGCTCTGGTGATGTCCCGCAGATCCCGCAGAGTACGTTCAGACAGTGGATTCCCGTCCAGATTTACGGTTGCCGCTGAGGACAGATGAATGAGACTTTCCGGCAGGCGGGTCAGCCGGTTAACAGAGACCGCCAGCTCCTGTAGTCCTGGCGGCAGCGTCGGCAGGCGGGTCAACTGGTTAACAGAGACCGACAGCGTCTGTAGTCCTGATGGCAGCTCCGGCAGGCTGATCAGCTGGTTACTAGAGATAATCAGCTCCTCCAGTCCTGACGGCAGCGTCGGCAGGCGGGTCAGCTGGTTACCAGAGGCCCACAGCGACTGTAGTCCTGACGGCAGCGCCGGCAGGCGGGTCAGCTGGTTACCAGGGACCGACAGCGACAGTAGTCCTGACGGCAGCCTCGGCAGGCAGGTCAGCTTGTTATTAGAGACAATCAGCTTCCGTAGTCCTGGCGGCAGCGGCGGCAGGCGGGTCAGATAATTATTACGGGGAATAACCAGTTTTGTAATATGCGGTGGTAAACGGTCTGGTAAGGTAGTAAGACCTGCTCCTCCCACGTTAAGCACTGATTTGCCGTTCTTCAGGCAGTCACGCATTTCCTGTACCGTCGCTGCGCGGCCGCGTGACTCTTTTTCTGTTGCGGCCCTTTCCCATTCTGACCAGACAGCATCATACTCTGCTGCCGTCGGTGAGGCAGGGCGCAGGGATGTCAGGAGTGTCCCGGAGGCCCCTTCCGCGTGTCCTGTGCATTCCTCTCCCTGTGCTGTGTCCACGGTGAGGCAATGTGTTTCATTGTACTCCTGGCAATTTATGGTATAGTTCCCGGCATCATCAAGGGTGGCTGACAATATTTCCTGGCTGTCTGCATCCAGGATACAAAACTGATGTATACCCTCCCTGTTACACTGGATATTGTCCTGCCACACGGGGAAGGTAAGCGTTTTTAAATGCTCAAACCGGCTGCTGATATGATCCGGCAACGTTCCCCGGCTCGGATGGCAAAGTTCAGCGAGACACCGTTGTGCTTCTTCGTAATTTTCCTGCGGGAAAAAAACCTGAATTTTTTCCCATACAATTTCTTCCGGAGATGCCTCCGGTGCCGCTGCACCAGCAATAGCCTGCGTATTTACAGAAGGTTGTGTATTGCGGATATTAAACATATTCCACCTCCTAATTTACAGCACAATAAAAATAGATCAACGCAGCACGCGCATCAAATATTCAATATTCAATATTCAATATTCAATATTCAATATTCAATATTCAATTAACGACAAAAGCTAACAATAAACGACAAATAACATACAATTAGTCGTAAATTACAATAACATTTGAGCCAACTGATCTATATTGCATCCGTCCTATAATCGGCGTTTCCGAGCAGTCTGGGGGGTATCCACCCCATTTACCATTACACTGCAGATTTCCCATATCTCCAGTCGACTCCGCTCCTCATCGGTTGCGATACCCAGCTTTACTACGCGTGCCAGTGGCGTAATAACGTTCTCGACCTCTTCGAAAAGTTTATTGGCGGTGTCTGGTATAATGTTACGAATATTTAAATATGATATTTTTGAAAAAAATTTTTATGGATAATCCAAAAGCGATGGCGCAATTTCAGCTAACTAAATGTTCCGACGTTATATAGTTATACTCGGAGGATGGGAAAAACTGGTACGAACAACAGAAAAAATTTGCGGCTGATACACTGAAAATAGCCTGTGACCAGAATGGTGTTATTGTGAACATCAACAAATATGTTTCGATAATAAACTCCAGCAGTTTGAGCGTCGTTGAATTACCAAACATTACCGCAAACAGGCGCGCTGATATATACAGTGGATGGATGTTTGACGGTGAGAAGGTAATTAAGCGAGTTTATACACTGGAATAACTGCACAGGCAGGCATTACAAAAAAATAACGATCCCCACCAAAATGTCAGACCGATTTCCTACAAAGTGATCCTGGCGGACTGCGCCAGTCTAACCTTGAGGGGGGTAAGTTACGTAAAAGAAATGTTAACAGACGTTTCGTTGTGGTATAACGAAAAAGACCGGAATACATAAATTCGGACATTTTCGGCCGTGGCATTACAATCTACTGATTTAAAAAGAAAATAAAAAGAGACCGAATACGATTCCTGTTTACGGCAACCATTAATCTTTCTCTTTAAATTCATAAGGTTACATATTAATTAAGTGATTTTAACGATTAGAATACGTTATTTTTAATTCTAATAGATTCAATTAGTTATCACTTTTTACGTTTTAATTCGGACGTATTTCGGGCCATTTTGCGTATAAATCCCCCGACCAAACAAACTCACTGCCCAATACATCACTCGACCTCTTCCACTGGTGGCCTCCCGATGCCAAATGCCCATGTAGACGAAGGCTTAATAGCGATGCCAACAAAAGAGATCACGAAAGTTGAACAGATGCCTGGTTTCAGATTAAACACATTGATTAGTCATTCTTAACCAGTAGAATCCGCCGCGACTGGCAACCATTCAATATTCGCACTGTCGAACGATCGCCAGTTTGCCGCAGTCCGTTCCTGCATACGACGTGGCTGCGGCACACCATCACATCAGAAATTTGAAAATCAGGGTAAACCTGTCACTTAACCTGAAGCAGGTCTTCATAGCGGGTGGTACATCGGGATGACAGCATGTTTCCCTTCATAGCCCACTGTTGCTGGATACCCTCCCCGGCAAAGTACAGCTTTCCCCTGCCTTTCTTTGCATTCAGGTGATCCAGTACTTCCATCGGCTTCTCGCTACCGGCGCGCGGCGCGTTATCATCGAAAAGTTGCGCCACGCCCTGACTGAAGAAGTCTCCCCGATTTCACCTGTACAACATCAGTACTGCCTGATGTTGTTTGTCCGGGAATATCTTTGTCGCGCCGCATTCGCCTGGCGCGGTGAATATCGTGCTCAGTTAAGACGCCACCGAGCATTCAGATAGCTACCCAGCATGTCATCCACAAGAGGGCGCAGGCCATCCAGAAATTCCTTTTTCGCACTCTCCATCGCCCTTGCTCCGATAATACGCTCTGCATCGGTATTTCCGACCAACCCGGACGGTTTCAGCTCTGTGGCAGTCAGCATCCGGTGCGTTTCCTCATAATCCGATATTTGCTTTTCACGAAGCGCGTTAACGCGTTCCGGCGCTTTGCGTTCCAGCACGCTGTGTAACGGCCCCCACTGCAGTATCCACTCCCTGAACTCGCTGTTTTCAGCGGTTTTTACCTGAAGCTCCGCGGCCTGAAGGTCTGAAACCGTCACGCCGGATACGTCAAAGAAACGCATTTCTGCCGTCACGCTGGTCAGCTCAAGTGGTTCCTTCAGCTTATTCTGATAGCCCAGACAGACCTCAATTTCATCGACAAAAGCCAGCGTTCTGACCTTTTCCCGGGCAATCTGTTCCAGTTTTTCCAGACGGAACATCTCACGTCCCGTGACAACCAGCGCCGCGAGATTATCATCGTACTCCCCTTTTTCTGCATTATGTACCAGTTGTACATTCCTCATCTGGTGCAAAAAAAATGTGACCCGGTCCTCGCAGCTTGAGGTTGCCTCTGTTGCCATGACAAAGGTTCTTGCTCTCAGCTCCTCATCTTCAGCCAGTTCTGTCAGCCAGGACGATATCTGTGCCTTAAAGCCTGCGTCCTTTTTGAAGTTTTCCGTCTCACTCAGTCTGTCCAGGAGGAGGCTGAAGGCGGTGGCGTTATCTTCCTGTCCGAACATTTGCCATCTGTCTGCAGGGGCCGGTTCCCCCTCCGGTACAGGCGTCAGCCAGTCAGCGACCGCCAGGTGCAGTGCCCGGGCTTCCCGGGGGACGGAAGGACCCGCCATATCGAATTGTATCGTAGGTCCTGAATAGTCAGGAGCGCTGGTGATGTCCCACAGAGTCTGCAGAGTGCGTTCAGACAGTGGATTCCTTTCCAGACTTACTCTTGCGGATGAGGGCAGACCTCTGATACTTTCCGGCAGGCGGGTCAGTTGGCAATTACGGGCAAACAGCCATTGTAGTTCTGACGGCAGCTCCGGCAGGCGGGTCAGTTGTGGGTTATTAGAGACAAACAGCGTCTGTAGTCCTGGCGGCAGCGTAGGCAGGCTGGTCAGATGTGGGTTCCCATCGACCGACAGCGTCTGTAGTCCTGGCGGCAGCACCGGCAGGCTGGTCAGTCGGTTATCAGATACCGACAGATCCTGTAGTTCTGGCGGCAGCGCCGGCAGGCTGGTCAGCTGTGGGTTTCCATCAACCGTCAGCACCTGTAGTCCTGGCGGCAGCGTAGGCAGGCTGGTCAGTTGGTTACCAGAGACCGTCAGCACCTGTAATCCTGGCGGCAGCGTAGGCAGGCTGGTCAGTTGGTTACCAGATACCGTCAGCACCTGTAGTCCTGGCGGCAGCGGCGGCAGGCTGGTCAGTTGGTTACCAGAGACCTCCAGCTCCCGTAGTCCTGGCGGCAGCGGCGGCAGGCTGGTCAGTTGGTTACCAGAGATCTCCAGCTCCCGTAGTCCTGGCGGCAGCGGCGGCAGGCTGGTCAGATGGTTATCAGGAATAACCAGTGTTGTAATATGCGGTGGTAAACGGTCTGGTAAGGTGGTAAGACCTGCTCCTCCCACGTTCAGCACTCGACTGCTATTATTCAGGCAGTCACGCATTTTCTGTACCGTTGCTGCGCGGCCGGGTGACTCTTCTGCTGGCGCAGCCCTTTCCCATTCTGACCAGACAGCATCATATTCTGTTGCCGTCTGTGGAGCCGTTGTGTCAAGGAGAAAGGATGTCCGGACTATCCCGGATGCCCCTTCCGCGTGTCCTGTGCATTCCTCTCCCTGTGCTGTGTCCAGGGTGAGGCGATGTGTTTCATTGTCCCCCTGGCAATTCACGGTATAGTTCCCGGCATCATCAAGGGTGGCTGACAATATTTCCTGGCTGTCTGCATCCAGGATACAAAACTGATGTATATCATCCCTGTTACACTGAATATTGTCCTCCCACACGGGGAAGGCAAGCGCTTTTAAATGTTCAAAGCGGCTGCTGATATGATCCGGCAACGCTCCCTGGGTCGGATGGCAAAGTTCAGCAAGACACCGTTGCGCTTCTTCGTAATTTTCCTGCGGGAAAAAAAAGTGAATCTTTTCCCATACAAGCTCTTCCGGAGCTGCCTCTGGTGCCGCAGTACCAGCAATAGCCTGCATATTTACAGAAGGTTGTGTATTGCGGATATTAAACATATTCCACTTCCTGATTTACAGCACAATAAAAATAGATTAATGCAGGCACACGCACCGACTTAAATTAACGTTAAAAACTAACAATAAACGACAAATAACATACAATCAGTCGTAAATTACAATAACATTTGAGCCAACTGATCTGTATTGCATCCGTCATATAATCAGTGTTTCCGGCCAGTCAGGATTCGAGGTATCTACCCGACTGACCAGAACGCTGTAGAGTTCCCATGCCTCCAGTTGTTTAATCTCTTCATCTGTGGCAATGTTCAATTTTACCGCCCGCGCCAGTGGCGTAATAACATTCTCGGCCTCTTCGAGAAGTTTTCCTTTTTTTCACTTCGGCCTGTTGGCGCAACTCTTCCGGTGTATAAATCCGCTTAATTACCTGCTTACCGTCAAACATCCAGCCACCATATATATCAACGCGTCGGTTTGCTGTGATGTCATATAATTCAACAACGCTCAAACCAGTGGGATTTATTGTCGAAACATCTTTGCTGATGTTCACAATAACACCGTTCTGGTCACAGGCTATTTTCAGTGTGTCAGCCGCAAAGTTTTTCTGTTCTTCGTACCAGTTTTTCCCGTCTTCCGAGTATAACCAGATGACGCCGGAGCGTTTAGTTAACTGATATTGCTCCAGCGTTTTTGGATTACCTACAGAAATATTTTTCAAATGCATCATATTTAAATACTCGTAACATTATACCAGACACTACCAATGAGCTTTTGCAATGGACGTCGGTGTATCCCATCGATTAATTCGTCGCTATTACCGTTACCGACACCGGTTATTATATAGCCAGGTGTGTCATTGAATCCTGGACCATTCCATGCCTGTGCATACTCAATCCCACCCAGCCTTATATCCTTGACGAAACGATTGATAATAGTGTTATTAATCCAGTCATTCAGCCACCCGCCCCATAGTGAACCGTAAATATTCCCATCAGTGGAGATAGTATTGGCCCCAGCATGAATCGAGCCGGTAGTGAAAATCTCGCCATTGACCATAAAACGAATTGAACCGTCAGGATTTCGCTGGCTGTACAGGTGCCATCCCTGATCATCATCCAGTTCAATAACCGTTGGGCGATCTCCACCGCCCCATAAATTAAAGCGAGCACTCAGTGCCGAATTATTATCGGAAGTAACCGCCAGCTTTCTGCCGATACCTGCGCGGACTGCGGAAGCATAAAAACCGCCGTCTTTACCAAAAATAAAATCCCCGCCGCCATCATTACCATTGTTGATATGAACACCGTCGCCGCCTTTATCCTTGAAGAGCCACATGCGGGGCGTTTCGGCTTCATCCACAATAGCGAGATTTATACGGCCCTCATTTTTAAGGTAGAGGTTGCCGGTCATCCCGTCGCCAGTACGGCTAAACTCTCGTCGCCAGCCCGGAGCATATCCATCGCCGTGATTGATATAGTCGTTTAACGTCCACTGGGCGCATATGCCGCTGATTAATGCCCAGATGTAGGCCAGCCATGTCGTATGTTTATCCATTGTCATAACTTCCCCTGTCCGGGAATGGACTATCCGGATGTCGGGTAAGTGGAAAAAGAAAAGGCCGCGCAATAGCGCAGCCTTGTGATGAGAGTGGGAGCCGAGCTCCGCTGTCTGGCAGTTACGGAAAAGGCCACCGAAGTAGACTTTGATTATTTTCCGGTCTCGTTAAGTTGTCGCGCTGCCGGTTGCCTCCCTGTGAACCAGGTCACTGCCGACATGGCCCGCAAGGAATATATACCTAAACCGGATTCCCTATCATTGAGGGGGAGCTCACCATAACAAAACGTTCATCGGCAACAGATCAAAAACTAACGCCAACTTTTTGTTTTTTTGAATCATAGTGTTACCTGTATGTGGCTCATTAGCCAAAAACAGTATTATGATTTAATCAAGATAATTCATAATAGTAATCAGAGAATAAGAAATTATGCTTCCAGGAACCTATGGAGTATCATCTCAAAATGGAGTATCAACGTACGGATTAAATACCGCAGATACGCCTGTTTTCCCCGATATTCCCGAACATGGACAAAGCCCCTCACAGCTACGTCTTGCTCATGACAGGCTTGCCATAAACAGTGAATTCCGTCTGAAGCCAGTATATCTGGTGGAGTACCTTATCTCAGGCGCGGGTGGAATAGACCCTGATACAGAAATTGATGACGACACTTATGGCGAATGCTACGGTGAACTATCCTCCGTACTTCAAAATGCGTACACCCAAAGCGAAACATTCCGCAGACTGATGAATTACGCATATGAAAAAGAACTACATGATGTGGAGCAGCGCTGGCTACTGGGGGCAGGCGAAGCCTTTGCAACTACCGTGACTCCGGAAGACTTCACACTTTCAGAAGGCAGGAAAGTCATTTGTCTCAATCTGGACGATACTGATGATGATTTATATCCCGAGTATTATGAAAGTAACGAAGGACCACAACTTTTTGACACAAAGCGTTCATTTATTCATGAAGTTGTACATGCGCTGACCCATCTTCAGGATAAAGAAGAAAATCATCCAAGAGGCCCTGTCGTCGAATATACCAACATTATTCTGAAAGAGATGGGGCATTATTCACCTCCAAGAATGGCCTACATCTTCAATAAATAGACACATCAGGAAACGAAAAAACTACTAAAAACCCGCTTAGTAGTGGGCTTGTCTGAACATATTTCAATAACTAAGCTGGTGATTGTAACGGCCCCGACAGTACTTCCGCTTCACCATTATGGCAGATATCATCGCCTCTTGTCAGATGCCAGACACCAACAATAAGCGGTCCTGATTCCAGATCGTCAACTATCAATGACCGGTTGCAGTCAGGAAAAAAATCCATTTCAGCAATTACTGTTATGTCATCACGGCGAATAACAACATATTTACAAGTGAATGTTTTATTTAAATTTTTCACGGTGTCTCCATAAATAACGAACTTGAGCATTTTTAAAGCACCTTCATTCTCACCATGAAAATATAGGAGACTACTAATTATCATTATTAATAAATATGATTATTTTTTGACCACACGCAATGACATTTTCTCTGTGCTCTATTTATAATCTGATAACTGGTTATTTTTTGACACCCACATTTCCCGGACATTAAAAAACCCGCCAAAGCAAGTTTACCTGCGTTGCTCAACTGGGAACATATTGCTATAATGTTGCATATGTAGGAACACCCGGTCCAGCTATGATTAAAAGCTTCAGACATAAGGGACTGAAAAAGTTCTATCAAAAAGGCGACAGCAGCGGTTTAGAACAATCACTGGTCCCGCGCCTGAAAAACAGGTTATCCATGCTGGATGCAGCAAAGACAATTGATTTCCTGAATCAGCAAGGCTACGACCTTCATGAGCTTAAAGGCGATCGTGCTGAAACGTGGTCCATAAAAGTTTCTGGTAACTGGCGTCTGACGTTTATCTTTGAAAACGGTGACGTCTACGTTCTCAACCTGGAGGATTATCACTAATGGCTATGTTCGATCCTGCTTACCCTGGCGAAATCATTGCCGAAATTCTGGAAGACCAGGGCGTAAGCCTGCGTCAGTTTGCTGTAGCTATGAATATTGCGCCATCAACCGCCAGCCGTATTCTGAGCGGTAAAGTAAGTATCACGCCAGAAATGGCGGTTAAGCTGGCTATCGTTCTTGGCGGCGATGCCGAAAGCTGGCTTAACCTTCAGAATAACTACAGTCTGTCGCAGGCACGTAAAACAGTGGATATAACTCATGTTCACCGTCTGTCTTTTGCCTGATGATATCAAACGGGTTAAGTGCGGGTACGTTGAGGATGCCTGACACATCAGAGGTGGCGGGGATTTCTCCCCGCCTCTGTTCTTACTTTTCAGGTTTATCGACTGTGTCCGGTTGACCAAACAAAATTCCTGTTTATCTTACAATATATAATCACCTACTATACTGAGGCGAATGTATCACGCAAGGTATTAAAATAACAGTCTCTCTTTCTAACTATCATATCCATACGGATAGGCTCCCGACTCAAAGGGTGGTCTAATTTCTGATCGACCAATTTAAGGAGTTCTTCTTTGCTAAATAAGTAACAAACATCTGACTGTGATGATACCTTAACAAAAACACCGTTTTTTGGAATATCCAGCGTTATCGGGCATTTTAAATATTCTTCCGCACATAAAAAACTTCCAGTATCAACCGGAAAGCTACATGCTTCAATTTTTTTATGTAATTGGTCAGATTGCATTTCTAAACCATTTATGGCAGATTGATTACTCATAATGTCAGATTGAATTCCTAAAGCATTTATGGTAGCCTGGTATGCATAAGGATTTAAAAATCTATCTATTATTGGCCCTGGCAAATTCCATCGCTCATTTAATTGCAGGGCCAGTCTTCGCGCATTACTAAAACTTTGTGGATGGTTCTGCCGAATATAACTATAACCTTGCCCCGGTTCACGCCATGGGGCTACCTCAAAAGTACCATCATCGGGCTGATGACGCACCCTGTATAATGCATCACGTAGTTGTACCTTAATATTAGTTGAATCAGGCATCTCCCTGGCTGCATTTCGTATACTGTCGAGAATATCCAGAGATAACGTCTCTATTTTCCCTCGGGTATTTAAGTATACATTTGGAAAACTTAGCGGCATAATTAATTTCCTTTTATATTACTAAAGCCAATAACACACTTGTTATTTATCAAATACACTCAAAATCCTATCATAGTCATCCAGACAGTAGAAACATTAAATATCATGAAGGTTTCAATATATTTAATGCAACGTTTTCAATAAAATTTAGGACATATTCCATTTAGTCTGCTAATAATTCACACTTAGTTTCAGACGGGGCATAGCTCGTCCTTCCTGGTACTCGATTTTCATGCTGATTTAACCTCCCGGTAATTCCCCCAATAAAATGCCAGTATACGTAACTCAGATTAAAACCGGAATGAAAATAGCCATTCCCCTCTCCCTGACACTTCGGGCGACGGGGTTATGTCTGGGAACGGTAATCGCTCACTGCCGGCTGGTAAGCCGCACTGATTTCATGATCAGTGCCGGAATCAGGAAAAATAGCCCAACCGGGAATATTCATCCGGATGGATTGACAAAGACATTTGTAAAAGCAAGAAAAGCCTCCGGCGTTAACTTCAGCAATAATCCACCGACATTTCACGAGATTCGAAGTCTGGCTGGGCGGCTGTACAAAAACGAGCACGGCGAGGTGTTCGCCCAAAAACTCCTGGGCCACACATCAGCGAACACCACGAAACTCTATCTCGATGAACGCGATAATAAAGCTTACGTGATGCTCTGATTTTGCTGTAAAAGAAATGTTAAACTGGATTTGGATGTGATATAACCAAAAAGACCGGAATACAGAAATTCGAGGAAATTTCGAGGGGAAACACATAACCAATTGATTTATAATCGAAATAAAAAGAGACCGAATACGATTCCTGTATTCGGTCCAGGGAAATGGCTCTTGGGAGAGAGCCGTGCGCTAAAAGTTGGCATTAATGCAGGCTAAGTCGCCTTGCCTTTTAAGAATAGATGACGACGCCAGGTTTTCCAGTTTGTGACGAAGGTGATTGAAAAAATCTGTCGCCGAGTCTGTCATCAGAGATAAAAAACCGTAAGCCTTTTCATGAAGACTTACGGTTTTCTATTAAAAATCAGTTAACTATTTAGATAATTCACAAAGCGTTTCCGCTCGTTCGATAAACGGCGCCAGACTCATTTTTTCACCGGGCTTTGCCGGATTATCGATTTGAATGACGGCAATAGGCTGAGCGCGCGTTTTGCCTTCCGCCACTTGCTGTTCAGCAATATCGTTCAGGGGATACTGTACCAGCGTACTGGGGTTGATCGCATAGAGCGCCTGGCCAGGCCGACAGGTCAGCATGATCTCTTCCCGATTAAACGCCCACTTGTCTTTTCCCACTTCAAAACGACTTACGGTAATCACCTGCGGCGCCGCCAGCGCAACGCCTGAAGTTGCCAGTAAAAGCGCCGAGAGTAGTCTTTTTTTCATTCGTTATGCCAGTCCATCAGAAAGGTTCGAGGGTTGCAAACAGGCTGACGATCGCCAGTACTATGCCTCCAATTCCCCATTCAATTTGCGTCATCCAGACAAACCAGAGATCAGCCCGAGGGTTTTTCTGTCGCATACGTGGTACGAGACCATACCGATTCGTCAGCGCAATTACCACCATAAGCCCAACCAGCGCACATTTTAACAAAAGTAACTGTCCATAGGCGGTCTGCCAGATAGCGGTAAATCCCGTGATCAATAGCGTGTTGCTAATGCCTGTGAGTAGTACGCCCGCCACGAAAAGGTGACCATAACGAGAAAAACGCATCATGGCGCTAATGGCCTGCTGTCGCCAGCGCCCTTTAGCCATACGCATACAATAAACCACCGGCAACAGCCCGCCAAACCAGGCTGCGGCGCACAGTAAATGCAGGGCATGGTTAATTTGCTGTAATGTTCCCGGAGCACCATCACGCATTGTCGCATGTCCAACACCTGCCAACAGGATAAACTGAGCAACGGTCAGAATAAGAAGCCGTCGTTGCATTTTTATCGGCGCCATGACCACCACCGCCAGCGTGACCAGCGCAAGAATAATTTGCCATATCCAGACCGCGCCGAAGCGGGTTTGCAATACCGCGCCCCACACTGAGACGGAAAAAACATCGGGCCAACCGTCGCCCATCAGCCCGCCCTGTATCGCCAGCATAAAAGCCGCGCTGATCACGCTCCAGGCAGCGGCATATCGCTGCAGATGTAAAAATCGACACGTCATTAAACGACGAATTGATGCGGGCGCCAGCCAGGCGCCGTAAAGCGCACAGCCATAGACCAGCATCAAACTGGCAAAATGAATAAATCGGAGAGTTATCCAGACGAATGTCAGCATCATTTATTTCACGCTGAAGGTGTATTTCCCTTTTGTTTTATGCCCATCCACCGACACAACGTGCCAGTCTACCGTGTAAGCGCCAGATTTTAACGGTTGCTCAAGCGGGATAATCAACTGCGTTTTATCCTGTTCATTTCGCTTTGCCGGGCGCGTTTTGATGGACTCTTGCTGAGGGCCGGTAATGGTTGCTCCGCTGAATCCTGGCTCAATCCCTTCAGAAAAATTCAGGGTCAGCGCCTGTGGCGAGGCCGTAACGGCAGCATTCGCCGCTGGATACTGATGCGTCAGGTGCGCATGTGCCCAGGCCGCTGGCGTCGTAAATGTCGATGCCAACAGCAGTAAAGCTAAACGTCGCGATGGTGCAGAAGAAGCCATATTCACTACTCCTTTTTGTTATGCCTACGTTACAGAGAATAACCTTCAACAATCAATGAGTCGAGGCTCATCATTTCGATCTTGCCATTACCACGGACTCTTAGTACCTTCTGGCGGCAACAAAAAAGGAGACGCGTATGAAAACGAATCTGGCTCAGCTTGAACAAGCGGAAATGGATAAAGTCAATGTGGACCTGGCGGCAGCCGGGGTGGCATTTAAAGAGCGCTATAACATGCCAGTGGTAGCGGAGGCTGTTGAGCGCGAGCAGCCAGAACATTTACGCGCCTGGTTTCGCGAACGGCTGATTGCCCATCGTCTGGCTTCCGTATCATTATCGCGGCTCCCCTACGAACCCAAGGTTAAATAAAATTATATAACGTTACACTTCCTTACATGCAGATGACTACATTATAAGGCGATTCTTAATCTATGCTTTTTAGAATGGTTGTAGACACTATGAAAAGGAAGTCATTATGTCCTCCTGGAAAATTGCCGCTGCGCAGTACACGCCGCTAAACGCCTCGTCGGCGGAGCATGTCGCCCATCATCTGGAATATATTGAGCTTGCTGCTCGTCAACAGTGCGAACTGCTGGTCTTTCCATCACTGTCGCTATCAGGATGCAGCGAAAGAAGTAAATCGTTACCCGCCCCCCCTGACGAGGCGCTTTTACAGCCGCTCACTTATGCGGCCAATACCTACCATATGACTATCATTGCAGGAATGCCTGTTGAACATAACTGCCGCTTCGTAAAAGGCATCGCCATTTTTGTCCCCAGGGTAACGTCGCCGCTTGTGTTTCACAAAAGCCATGGCGCCTGCATTGCCAGGCAGCGAAGCGCTATCAACGTGGTGGATGAGCAGCCAGAAGGTGGTGACATAGACCCGTCATTTACGTTATTCACAACCAGTCAATGTCTTAACGAGCCTGAACTACATGCTTCTACTTCACGCTTACAACGTTTTTCGCATAAATATGCGCTGGCCGTACTGATGGCCAATGCCTGTGGCAGTAGCGCGCTGTGGGATGAACGCGGGCAACTTATTGTTCGTGCCGACAGCGGTTCGCTATTACTGACGGGTCTGCGCACGACGGAGGGTTGGCAAGGCGATATCATTCCATTACGCTAAGATCTTTCGGTGAGGAATGAATCATGTTGCGGATTATAGACACGGAAACCTGCGGGCTGCAGGGCGGGATCGTAGAGATAGCCTCTGTTGATGTCATTGATGGCAACATTGTCAATCCCATGAGCCACCTGATACGCCCCGATCGCCCTATTACGCCGCAGGCGATGGCGATACACCATATTACCGAAGCCATGGTCGCCGATAAGCCGTGGATTGAAGATGTCATACCGCTTTATTACGGTAGTCCATGGTATGTCGCCCACAATGCCAGTTTCGACAGACGCGTATTACCAGAATTGTCGGGTGAGTGGATCTGTACCATGAAGTTGTCGCGACGCCTGTGGCCGGGAATAAAATACAGCAATATGGCGCTCTATAAATCGCGCAAGCTAAGTGTACAAACGCCGCCGGGGCTGCATCATCACCGGGCGCTTTATGATTGCTATATCACCGCCGCCTTGCTGATTGATATTATGCGAACCACCGGCTGGACCGCGGAAGAGATGGTCAATATCACGGGCCGCCCTGCGCTGTTAACCACTTTCCCGTTCGGTAAATATCGCGGTAAGGCGGTATCTGAAGTCGCAAAACGCGATCCGGGCTATTTGCGCTGGCTTTTTAATAACCTTGATAATATGAGCCCGGAACTTCGCCTGACGCTTAAACACTACCTGGAGGATGTTCAGGCTGGCGAACAACGCGGCAATGGAACACCACGATAACCAGCGACGCTCACAAGCCGTTGCGAGGCACGCGTCTATGCGCTATGTAAGGTTCCCTGCGCCAGACTAATTAAAAAAGCGAACTCCAGCGCGACGCCTTCGTAGGATTTAAACCGCCCCGACTTACCACCGTGGCCGGAATCCATATCCGTACATAATAGCAGCAGATGTTCGTCCGTTTTTAGCTCGCGCAATTTTGCCACCCACTTCGCCGGTTCCCAGTATTGTACCTGGGAATCGTGCAATCCTGTCGTCACCAGCAGGTGCGGATAGTCCTGCGCGTTGACATTGTCATAAGGACTATAGCTTTTCATATAGTCATAATACTCAATGTGCTGCGGGTTCCCCCACTCTTCAAACTCTCCTGTTGTTAATGGGATCGACTCATCCAGCATCGTGGTCAATACATCAACAAAGGGTACCTGGGCAATAACGCCGTGGAAAAGCTCGGGGCGTTCGTTGATAGCGACGCCCATTAGCATTCCGCCCGCGCTCCCGCCCATCCCGTAACACAGCGAAGGCGAACCGTAGCCCAGTTTTAATAAGGCATCGCAGGCATCAAGATAGTCGTTAAAGGTATTCCGCTTTTTGAGGAATTTGCCATCTTCATACCACTGCTGCCCCAGCTCGCCGCCACCGCGAACGTGTACGATAGCGTAAACAAAGCCACGATCCAGCAAGCTCAGTCGACTGCTGCTGAAGTCGGCGTCAATACTGGAACCGTAAGATCCGTAGCCGTAAACCAGAAGTGGATTTTGCCCTTTACGAAAATACTTCTGATGGTAAACCAGCGATACCGGCACTTCGACGCCGTCGCGCGCGGTGATCCACAGGTGTTCGCTCTGATAACAGCCAGAATCAAACCCAGGCACTTCCGTCTGTTTAAGTACCCGACGCTCTCCGGTATCCATATCCAGCTCAAACAAGGTATCTGGCGTCGTCATTGAAGAATAACCGTAACGCAGCCGGGAGGTCTCAGGTTCAGGATTATAGGCAAGCCACGTCACGTAAGCCGGATCGTCAAAAGCGATGCCTATCACCTCACGGGTTTTACGGTTAATTTGCCGCAGGCTGGTTAGCCCCCGTTGACGCTCTTCTACCACTAACCAGTCGGTAAACAGGGTAAACCCTTCCAGCATAATATGCTCGCGCGGAGGTATCAGCTCTTCCCAGGCATTTTCATTGCGCACGCGGGTACGGTACAACCCAAAGTTTTTACCGCTCCGGTTAGAGCGCAGGTAAAACTTGTGCTGGTAGTGATCAAGACTATATTCGTGGTCTTTGCGGCGCGGTAAGAATGAAAACGGCTCGGCATCGGCCAGTTCCGCGTCAAGTAATAGCACTTCGCTAGTGGTGGCGCTGGCAAGATGAATCACCACATAATGTTGCGAAGTGGTTTTATGCAGGCTGACATAAAAGGTATCGTCTTTCTCTTCATATACCAGTTCATCTTGCGATGACGGAGTGCCAATCGTGTGCCGCCAAACCTGATACGGCAGCAGCGTCTTCTTATGCTTACGCACATAGTAAAGGGTCAGGGAATCATTGGCCCAGACAAATTCAGGCGCAACGTTATCCAGTAGTTCCGGATACCAGTTACCGCTTTCGAGGTTACGAAAACGCAACCCATACTGACGACGGGACAAATAATCTTCTGCCAGCGCCATGATGGTATTATCCGGCGTGATGGCAAGTCCGCCGAGCGTATAAAATTCGCTGTGCGCGGCCCGCTGGTTCGCATCGAGCAAGGTTTCCCACACATCCCACTCTTCGCTTAACGCCGATTGTCGTTGATAGATGGCATATTCGCAGCCGGGTTCATAGATATAACGGTAGCGATAGCCGTTTTTCACATACGGGGCGGAGACTTCTCTGGGCGGGATGCGATCGATAATTTCTTTTAGAATACGGTCCTGTAACGCCTGCTGAGAGCTCATGACCTTCCGGCCATACTCATTTTCCTGATGCAGGTAATCAAGGACTTCCGGCTGCGAGCGAGTGTCATCTCGCAGCCAGTAATAATTATCAATGCGCGTATCGCCATGTACGGTCATGGCATAGGGAATTCGATTGGCTTTTGGCAACATGTCGTTTTTTCTTTTGCGTTAATATTTGTTATATATCACGCGGCAAACACAGCGGCTTAGCATAGTTATCCCGGTCGCTCACCTCGGTAAGCGCCTGAGATGTCACTGCTTCACCGCTATCCTGCAACATGAATGACGTAAACTATCCATCCTATAAGGGTGGCAAAAGACACGCATGATGCAAGCGAAACATGTTACTTAATGGCAGGTTATCAGCCTGGTAGCGCCTGTTTTTGCTGCTGCAAGTCCTGCTCGATACCGTCCCGAACATCCTGAGGAATTTTTAGCGCGTCTCCTAACGCATTCAGGTAGCTACGTTCCATAAAGTGGTCAATATCAATAGCGGCGCAGCTCAGGAAGTAGACTTCCAGGGCCTCTTCTTCATTGCGAACGCCCTGTGCCAGACGTTGTGGATCAAGCGGCTGCTCGATAGCTTTCTCGATAAAGACACGCCCTTGCTCTTCCACACCCGATTCTCGCAGTTGGTGCTCAATCGCCGCGCGTTCTTTGGCATCAATATGCCCGTCGCTTTTTGCAGCAAAAACCAGCGCCAGGATCAGTCGCTCAGTGCGAACATCCAGCGGCGTACTTTGGCTGCCGAATTGCGGCTCCCCCTGATGCGCAGCGCGTACTTTATCTTTGTATTTATTCCACAATACGGAACCCGCCACCGCGCCGCCGCCCACCAGCAAAGCGCCAGTACCATATTTGGTTAATAATTTGCGCGAAGTTTTATTGGCAACCAACAGTCCGGCCAGACCGCCCAACGCACCGGGAACCAGCAGTTTATTTAACCCCTGTTCACCGGAAGGCGATGCGGAAGCGCCTTTTTGCCCAAGAAGTGATTGTAATTGGTTCAACCAGTTAGCCATAGTACCCCTCAAATACAGACCAATAATGGTCAAGCGTACCTGAGGGGATGTCAGGAATTGTCTGTTCCGGCAAAAGAAGCGCAAATTACGCTGCTAGCGGGGCTTATATTCCGCCGTACCGGCTTTGCAATCAACGATGACCTGATAATGAATGTCGGCACTTTTACCGCGAACGGTTAGCGGAACAGTCCATTTATCATTTTGACCGACAACGTCCTGCACATTAACCCACGCGACCGGGTCAGCCTGCCCGACCTTTTTTTGGTCGTCTGCCCACCGCACGATACGATTTTGCTGGTAGTCGCGCTTCACGCTTGCCGCAATCCCGGCAGCGTCCAGTCCTTCGCACTGCGGAAACTTAACCGATTTACCCTCGGTGGGTGCCGCAAATGCCGATACGCTGGCGGATAACAACAGCAGGCTCAACAACGCTCCTCTTTTATTCATACTTTTCTCCTTAGCACAATGATTCAGGAAAAGCATGGTACAAAACGCCGGGAGCGCAAGTGTGGGTTCAGGCGGCTTGCTTTTTCGTTTTACTCACGGCGTCCTTTTCAACCGCCTGCGGAGAAGGCAACTTACCGGTTTTGAGGATAGTGCTTAACACCTCTTTATGTTCCGCCAGCCACAGCGACAACGCTTCGCGCTGCCCATCTTCCAGCGCGACAGGCGACTGCTCAAGCCAGGTATCAAGAAGATCGGCAGTATCGAGCATTTTATCCCAGGCGTCGGCTTCCTTTTTACTGGTAAATGACATCTTCTCCTCACCCTCGCGAATGACTACGTATTTAACTTCAACCGCCATTTTGCAGCCCCTTATTCACCTGTATTTATATACAGTATATGGTAAGGAAATAAGAAAAGCAATCTATTCGAAAAGACATACGCAAACGTTTTCGTATATACTGCGCGCAGGTAAATCAGGGGGAGAGAAATATGACGCTATTAGGCACGGCGCTGCGTCCGGCAGCAACGCGGGTGATGTTATTAGGTTCAGGAGAATTGGGAAAAGAGGTGGCGATTGAATGCCAACGCCTGGGGATCGAGGTTATCGCTGTTGATCGCTATCCTGATGCTCCCGCCATGCATGTGGCTCACCGTTCACACATCATTAATATGTTGGACGGCGAAGCGCTACGTCGTGTGATTGCAGTGGAAAAACCGCATTATATCGTGCCGGAAATAGAAGCGATCGCCACTGATACGCTGCGTGAGCTGGAAGACGAAGGGCTGAATGTCGTGCCTTGCGCCCGTGCTACGCAGCTCACGATGAACCGCGAAGGGATCCGTCGCCTGGCCGCAGAAGAATTAGGTCTGCCGACATCGACGTATCGCTTTGCCGATAGTGAGGCCAGTTTTCATGATGCGGTAGCCGCAGTGGGTTTTCCTTGCATCGTCAAACCGGTCATGAGCTCTTCCGGCAAAGGTCAGAGCTTTATCCGCTCGGGCGAACAACTCGCGCAGGCATGGGAGTATGCTCAACAGGGCGGACGCGCTGGCGCGGGGCGCGTGATTGTGGAAGGCGTGGTTAAATTTGATTTTGAAATTACGCTGCTCACCGTTAGCGCCGTCGATGGCGTGCATTTCTGCGCGCCGATCGGTCATCGTCAGCAAGATGGCGACTATCGCGAATCCTGGCAGCCGCAGCAGATGAGCGAACTGGCGCTGAAGCGGGCGCAAGAGTTTGCCCGTCATGTGGTACTGGCGTTAGGCGGTCATGGCCTGTTCGGCGTTGAACTCTTCGTCTGTGGCGATGAAGTCATTTTCAGCGAAGTCTCCCCTCGCCCGCACGATACCGGAATGGTCACGTTGATGTCTCAGGATCTCTCTGAGTTTGCGCTGCATGTGCGCGCCTTTTTAGGACTGCCCGTAGGCGCTATTCGCCAGTATGGTCCCACTGCCTCGGCCGTGATTCTGCCGCAGCTTACCAGTCGAAATGTGACGTTTGATAATGTACACGCGGCGGTAGGAGCCGGAGCGCAGGTGCGGCTGTTTGGTAAGCCGGAGATCGACGGCACCCGTCGTCTTGGTGTAGCGTTAGCGACAGGTGAAAATGTTGAAGAAGCGGTGATAAGAGCGAAAAACGCCGTCAGCCGCGTGACAGTAAAAGGCTAATACGCCATAGCCTGATGGTGACGTTAGCGCTTCTAATCCGGCCCACCAGATAGCAACTTGTAAGCCCGATAAGCAAGCGCCATCGGGCATTTAACGGCTTACTGCTTCGCGCCTTCTACCGCTTCGCGCGCCAGTTTGGTGATGCGATCGTAATCACCCGCTTCCAGCGCGTCGGCCGGCACCAGCCAGGAGCCGCCGATGCACAACACGCTTTTCAGCGCCAGATAGTCACGATAGTTTGCCGGAGAGATGCCGCCGGTTGGGCAGAAACGTACCTGAGAGAACGGACCGGCAATCGCCTGTAACGCTTTGGTGCCGCCATTCGCTTCCGCCGGGAAGAATTTGAACTCTTTCAGACCATAGTCCATACCCAACATCAGTTCAGAAACGGTGCTAATACCGGGAATCAATGGGATAGTGCCTTCCGCCGCGGCTTTCAGCAGTGGCTCAGTCAGTCCCGGGCTAATCGCAAACTGCGCGCCCGCTTCCGTCACCTCCGCCAACTGCTGCGGATTGAGAACGGTGCCGGCGCCGACGATCGCTTCCGGCACTTCTTTAGCGATAGCGCGGATAGCATCCATCGCGCATGCCGTACGTAAAGTCACCTCCAGAACGCGAACGCCCCCGGCCACCAGCGCTTTAGCCATCGGTACCGCGTGCTCCAGTTTATTGACTACAATGACCGGGACAACCGGGCCGGTGGTCAGGATTGCTTCTGCACTTGTTTTCCAGTTTTTCATCGGAATTGTTCTCTCGCCTGATTACTAGTGTGTCATCTTAAAAAGTGATACAGGTTGCGCCCTGCTCAGCACCCGACAGCTTTTCGCGCAGCGCGCCAAACAACTCACGCCCCGTTCCGACGCGCGACGCGCTCAGGTCCGGAATATGAGGCTGGCGAGCGGCAAGTTCCGCCTCGTCGACCAGCAGAGTTAACTCACCTGTCTGTCCATTCACGCGAATGATGTCGCCATCGCGCACTTTGGCCAGTAAGCCGCCATCGTAGGCTTCCGGCGTTACGTGGATAGCTGAAGGCACTTTACCCGAAGCGCCTGAAAGTCGTCCATCAGTAACTAACGCGATTTTGAAACAGCGGTCCAATAATACACCAAGTGGCGGCATGAGTTTATGTAATTCTGGCATTCCGTTCGCTTTTGGCCCCTGATGACGCACAACAACGACGCAATCCCGATCAAGCAGACCCGCGTCAAACGCAGGCAGCACATCATGCTGACTTTCAAATACCACGGCAGGCGCTTCAATGATCTGGTTTTCAACCGGTACCGCAGACGTCTTCATTACTGCGCGCCCCAGATTACCGCTTAGCACCTTAGTACCGCCATGAGGAGAGAACGGCTTATCAAAAGAGGCAATCACATCGCTATCCAGTGACCTTTCCGCGCCTTCACGCCAGTCCAGCTCGCCGTTGTTGAGCCAGGGCTCCAGCGTATAGCGTTTCAGGCCGAAACCAGCGACGGTGTTAACATCTTCATGTAATAATCCGGCATTGAGCAACTCGCGCACCAATACTGGTACGCCGCCCGCCGCCTGGAAGTGGTTAATGTCCGCCGGGCCGTTTGGGTACAGGCGCGCCATCAACGGCACCACTTCCGACAAATCCGAAAAGTCATCCCAGTTGATCAGAATTCCCGCCGCGCGCGCCATCGCAACCAGATGCATGGTGTGGTTGGTGGAGCCGCCGGTAGCCAGCAGCGCGACAATACCGTTTACCACAACTTTTTCGTCGATCATTTTACCAAGCGGCATCCACGTATTGCCGTTGCCGGTAAGACGTGTTACCTGACGTGCGGCAGCGGCAGTCAATGCCTCGCGCAGCGGCGCATCCGGATGCACAAACGAAGACCCCGGCAACTGCATCCCCATAAACTCCACCACCATCTGGTTGGTGTTGGCGGTGCCGTAAAAGGTACAGGTGCCCGGCGCATGGTAAGAGGCGGCTTCCGACTCCAGCAGCGCCATTCGGTCTACTTTTCCTTCCGCATATAGCTGACGAATACGGACTTTCTCTTTATTCGGCAGGCCGCTCGCCATCGGACCGGACGGAACAAAAATCGCAGGCAAATGACCAAAAGAGAGCGCGGCCATCGCCAGCCCCGGGACGATTTTGTCGCATACGCCGAGGAATAACGCGCCGTCGAACATATTGTGAGAGAGCCCTACTGCTGCCGACATCGCTATCACTTCGCGGCTGAGTAATGACAACTCCATGCCATCCTGCCCTTGCGTAACGCCATCGCACATTGCCGGTACGCCGCCTGCGACCTGACCTACCGCATTCACGGAATGCAGGGCCTGACGAATAATCTCCGGATAATGTTCATACGGTTGATGCGCAGAGAGCATGTCATTGTAGGAGGTAATGATGGCGATATTATTGCGCAACATACTTTTCAGCGAGGCTTTGTCCTCTGGCTGACAGGCGGCGAAGCCATGCGCCAGGTTGCCGCAGGCCAGTTGAGAGCGGTGAACCGTGGCGGTTTTCGCCTGCTCAATGCGGGCAAGATAGTCTTTTCGGGTCTGCTGCGAGCGTTCGACAATACGCTGTGTTACGCGTAACAAATTAGGATTCATAGAGGCTCCTGAAATTTATCTGTCCGGCTACCGGGTTTATCATGCGTTTCATCAATGTGGAAAGACAGCGAAATGCATGATGTCCTGCGTTAATGGGGCAAAATCGTTTCAGGCAGTGTAATAAAAAAAGCCTCGCGGGTGAATCCACACGAGGCTTAAAAGTGCAAAAATGATTCTACAATCTGTGTTAGATCATGTTACCGGTAAAATAACACCTAAGAGTAAGTGGCAAATTTACTCAAACTCATTCCACGAACGACCGTCACGGGTAATCATCGCCACGGACGCTACCGGTCCCCAGGTACCAGCCTGATACGGCTTCGGCGCGTCGTTGTCCATCGCCCATGCTTCGGTGATGGAGTCCACCCACTTCCAGGCTTCTTCCACTTCGTCACGGCGGACAAACAGCGCCTGAATGCCACGCATCGTTTCCAGCAGCAGGCGCTCATATGCATCCGCCAGGTGCGTCTGATTGAAGGTCTCGGAGTAGCTCAGATCAAGCTTCGTGATTTGCAGGTTATGCTTATGATCCAGCCCCGGCACTTTGTTAAGCACCTGAATATCCACGCCCTCATCCGGCTGCAGGCGAATCGTCAATTTGTTCTGCGGCAGGTCTTGCCATGACTCTTTAAAGAGGTTCAGTTCAGGCGTCTTGAAATAAACCACGACTTCAGAGCACTTGGTGGGCAGACGCTTGCCGGTGCGCAGATAGAATGGCACGCCCGCCCAACGCCAGTTATCGATATCGACGCGGATCGCGACGAAAGTTTCGGTGTTGCTGCTTTTATTCGCGCCCTCTTCCTCCAGATAGCCCGGCACCTTTTTACCCTGCGCAAAGCCAGCGGTGTATTGACCTCGAACCGTTTTTTCACGCACGTTGGAGCGATCAATACGGCGCAGCGATTTCAGCACTTTTACTTTTTCATCGCGAATACTGTCGGCACTCAGGTCAGACGGCGGTGACATGGCAATCATGCAGAGAATTTGCAGCAAGTGGTTCTGGATCATATCGCGCATCTGACCCGCCTGGTCAAAGTATCCCCAGCGCCCTTCAATCCCCACCTCTTCTGCTACGGTAATCTCAACATGATCGATAGTGCGGTTATCCCAGTTGTTGACAAACAGCGAGTTGGCAAAACGCAGCGCCAGCAGGTTGAGAACCGTTTCTTTGCCCAGATAGTGGTCGATACGATACACTTGGCACTCTTCAAAGTATTCGCCGACCCGATCGTTAATCTCACGCGAGGTCGCCAGCGAAGTACCCAACGGTTTTTCCATCACGACGCGCGCCGGTTTGGCGTTGAGTTTAGCTTCCCCTAACCCTTTACAAATAGCGCCAAAGGTGCTCGGCGGCATCGCAAAATAGTTAATGGTGGTGCGGTTTTTTTGATCCAGCATATCGCCCAGGCGACTAAACGCAGGCGTATCATTAACGTCAAGATTACAAAAATCCAGACGGCCGCTCAGCGTATCCCACAAACCTTCATCAATTTTTTCCTTCATGAAGGTTTCCAGCGCTTCACGCACGACGTGGGTATAGGCTTCTTTATCCCAGTCCGCGCGCCCCACCCCAATGATACGGGTATCCGGATGGATCTGGCCGGCTTTCTCAAGCTGATACAGGGAAGGCAGCAGTTTCCGGCGCGCCAGGTCGCCTTTCGCGCCGAAAATGACCAGGTCACATGCCTGGGCTGTTTGCGTTACCGCCATGTCATTCTCCTCAGTTAATCTCCTGGTACTTTAGCCAGGATAACGTTGTAATTTTATTACACAGCACTGTACTGCTTTTACAAGATTACGGAAACCGTAAACGCCTTTGCATGGGTGAACCGGCGTTTGATTGGCAATATAATCGGCAAAACGCCTAATAAAATTGTCGCTTTTCCACACAAGCTGGAACTTAAAACCCGACGTCGGTCATGTAATGAAAAAAAACGACACCTTTTTTAACCATTTTGCCCCCTTCGACAGTCGCCAGGAGTAATATCTAACAAAACGCGCTCGGTTTCGCGCATCATTGAAATCGCTAATACCCATGAGCCTTGCTAATCATGAATATGCTGGAAAAAATCCAGTCTCAACTGGAACATTTAAGCAAATCTGAACGAAAAGTCGCCGATGTTATTCTGGCCGCCCCCGGCAGATCGATTCACTTAAGCATTGCCATGCTGGCCCAGGAAGCTAACGTTAGCGAGCCGACGGTGAACCGTTTCTGTCGCAGCATGAATACCCGCGGCTTTCCTGATTTTAAACTGCATCTGGCGCAAAGTCTGGCAAATGGCACCCCCTATGTTAATCGCAATGTGGATGAAGATGATAGCGTTGAGGCCTATACAGGAAAAATCTTCGAGTCCGCCATGGCCAGCCTCGACCATGTTCGTCAGTCGCTGGATAAATCGGCCATTAACCGCGCGGTCGATTTACTGACCCAGGCAAAAAAAATCGCCTTTTTTGGTCTTGGTTCCTCCGCTGCGGTCGCGCATGACGCCATGAATAAGTTTTTTCGCTTCAATGTACCGGTGATTTACTCCGACGATATCGTGCTGCAACGGATGAGCTGTATGAATTGTAGCGATGATGACGTCGTCGTACTTATTTCGCATACTGGCAGAACCAAGAGCCTGGTGGAACTGGCGCAGTTGGCGCGGGAAAACGATGCGATGGTGATCGCCCTGACCTCCGCTGGAACGCCGCTGGCGCGCGAAGCCACGCTGGCTATTACCCTCGACGTACCGGAAGATACAGACATTTATATGCCCATGGCCTCTCGACTTGCTCAGCTGACCGTGATAGATGTGCTGGCAACGGGGTTTACTTTGCGTCGCGGGGCAAAATTCAGAGATAACTTGAAGCGTGTCAAGGAAGCGCTCAAGGAATCGCGTTTTGATAAAGAATTACTCACCAGGAGTGATGACCGCTAAAAGCAACAACAATGTTTTATCCTTTTCGTCATCCGGGGACGTTCATTTTATACCGTTAAGGTTTCAGAACGACCGGATCAATGTTCACGCAACACCAAGTTGTTTTAGTCAACGGAGTATTACATGTCCAGAAGGCTTCGCAGAACCAAAATCGTTACCACGTTAGGCCCGGCAACTGACCGCGATAACAACCTTGAGAAGGTTATCGCCGCGGGCGCAAACGTAGTACGTATGAACTTCTCTCACGGCTCGCCGGAAGATCATAAAATGCGTGCTGATAAAGTCCGTGAGATTGCCGCCAGACTGGGGCGTCATGTGGCTATTTTAGGCGACCTGCAAGGGCCAAAAATTCGCGTTTCCACTTTTAAAGAAGGCAAAGTGTTCCTCAACATCGGGGACAAATTTCTGTTAGACGCTAACCTGGGTAAAGGCGAAGGCGACAAAGAAAAAGTCGGTATTGATTACAAAGGGTTGCCGGCAGATGTCGTTCCCGGCGATATTCTGCTGCTTGACGATGGTCGAGTGCAGTTGAAAGTGCTTGAAGTCCAGGGCATGAAAGTCTTTACCGAGGTCACCGTCGGCGGCCCGCTGTCTAATAATAAAGGCATTAACAAGCTCGGCGGCGGGCTTTCTGCTGAAGCGCTGACCGAAAAAGACAAAGCCGATATTCAAACCGCTGCGCTGATAGGCGTTGACTACCTGGCCGTCTCCTTCCCGCGCTGCGGCGAAGATCTGAACTATGCACGCCGCCTGGCGCGCGACGCCGGCTGCGACGCGAAAATTGTGGCTAAGGTCGAACGCGCCGAAGCGGTATGCGATCAAAACGCCATGGACGATATCATTCTGGCCTCTGACGTTGTGATGGTCGCTCGTGGCGACCTGGGCGTTGAAATCGGCGATCCGGAACTGGTCGGTATCCAGAAGGCGCTGATTCGCCGTGCGCGTCAGCTAAACCGCGCAGTCATCACCGCAACGCAGATGATGGAGTCGATGATCACCAACCCGATGCCGACCCGTGCGGAAGTGATGGACGTGGCGAACGCCGTCCTGGATGGCACGGATGCAGTTATGCTGTCTGCCGAAACCGCAGCCGGTCAGTATCCTTCTGAAACCGTTGCCGCAATGGCGCGCGTCTGTCTGGGCGCAGAAAAAATTCCCAGCATCAATGTGTCTAAACACCGTCTCGACGTGCAGTTCGACAATGTTGAAGAAGCTATTGCCATGTCTGCGATGTATGCGGCAAACCATCTGAAAGGCGTTACCGCGATCATCACCATGACGGAATCCGGTCGTACCGCGCTAATGACTTCCCGTATCAGCTCCGGCCTGCCGATTTTCGCCATGTCGCGCCATGAACGCACGCTGAATCTGACCGCGCTCTACCGCGGAGTAACGCCAGTGCATTTTGACAGCGCGGCTGATGGCGTTGTCGCGGCGCATGAAGCTGTTAATCTGCTGCGCGATAAAGGGTATCTGGTTTCCGGCGACCTGGTTATCGTGACTCAAGGCGATGTCATGAGCACCGTCGGTTCAACCAATACCACGCGTATTTTGACCGTTGAGTAAAACGCCCCAGACCTGATCATCAGGTAGTACAGGATTTGTCAGCATAAAGCCTCTCTTACGAGAGGCTTTATTTATTTGATGGGATAAAGATCTTTACGCTTATACGGCTGGATTTCGCCCGGCTTGCGGGTTTTAAGTAACTTCAGAATCCAGGTGTACTGTTCCGGATGCGGGCCGACAAAAATTTCGACCTCTTCGTTCATCCGTCTGGCGATAGTGTGGTCGTCAGCCGTGAGCAGATCGTCCATTGGCGGGCGAATCTGGATGGTCAGGCGGTGCGTTTTACCATTATACACCGGAAAAAGCGGTATCACGCGTGCGCGACACACTTTCATCAGCCGACCAATCGCGGGCAGCGTCGCTTTGTATGTCGCAAAGAAATCAACGAATTCACTATGCTCCGGGCCGTGATCCTGGTCCGGTAGATAGTAACCCCAGTAGCCCTGACGAACAGACTGAATAAAGGGTTTAATCCCATCATTACGCGCATGCAAACGTCCGCCGAAACGCCGACGCACCGTATTCCAGATATAGTCAAAAACCGGATTGCCCTGGTTATGAAACATCGCCGCCATTTTTTGCCCCTGAGAGGCCATCAGCATGGCTGGAATGTCGACGCCCCAGCCATGCGGCACGAGGAAAATGACTTTCTCGTCGTTACGACGCATCTCCTCAATGATTTCCAGACCTTCCCAGTCAACACGCTGTTGGATTTTTTTCGGACCGCGCATCGCCAGTTCAGCCATCATCGCCATCGCCTGCGGCGCGGTGGCGAACATCTCATCGACAATCGCTTCGCGCTCAGCTTCGCTACGCTGCGGAAAGCACAATGACAGATTAATTAGCGCCCGGCGACGAGAACTCTTCCCCAGCCGTCCGGCAAAACGCCCCAGAGTCGCCAGCAAAGGGTCGCGGAATGATGCCGGGGTTAATGCGATCCCCGCCATTGCCGCAGCGCCCAACCAGGCGCCCCAATACTGCGGATAGCGAAAGGATTTTTCGAATTCAGGGATATACTCACTATTATTTTTTTTGGTTTCCATGCTTTTCCAGGGTCTGCTGACGCGAAAAGGAATTGTGAATAGTGTAGCGACGTCTGCGTCTCACACAAAACAAAAAAGCCGGCACACATCGCGTACCGGCTCTGTCAGCGCATTTGTTAATCGAAGCGCAGTTGCGGCAGAACCTCTTTCACCTGCGCCAGGTATTCACGACGATCTGACCCCGTCAGACCCTCCGTGCGCGGCAATTTTGCTGTTAGAGGGTTAACGGCTTGCTGGTTGATCCATACCTCATAATGCAGATGCGGCCCTGTGGAACGCCCGGTGTTACCAGAAAGCGCAATACGATCGCCACGTTTCACTTTTTGCCCCGGTTTCACCAGCAGCTTACGCAAGTGCATATAACGTGTGGTGTAGGTGCGTCCATGACGAATCGCAATGTAGTAACCGGCAGCGCCGCTACGTTTAGCGACCACTACCTCCCCATCCCCCACCGACAGCACCGGCGTACCCTGCGGCATCGCAAAGTCAACGCCACGATGCGGCGCAACGCGTCCGGTAACCGGGTTCAGACGGCGCGGATTGAAGTTGGAGGAGATGCGGAACTGTTTTGCGGTCGGGAAGCGTAAAAAGCCTTTCGCCAGACCAACCCCATTACGGTCATAGAATTTACCGTCAGCGGCGCGAATGGCGTAGTAATCTTTACCATCGGAACGCATCCGCACGCCCAACAACTGACTCTGTTCACGCTTGCCATCCAGCATCTCGCGCGACATCAGAACCGAAAATTCATCGCCCTTTTTCAGCTTCCGAAAATCCATCTGCCACTGCATTGCTTTTATCACTGCGCTGATTTCGCTGCTGGTTAAACCTGCCTCTTTCGCGCTGGCGACAAAGCTACCCCCTACCGTGCCTTTCAGCAGACTGTTGACCCAGTCCCCCTGCTGCATTTCACTGCTCATTTTAAAACCGTTGGCAGTGCGATCGTAGGTACGCGTTTCACGGCGGGAGACTTCCCATGTCAGACGCTGTAAATCGCCATCGGCGGTCAGTGTCCAGGAAAGCTGTTGACCAATTTTCAGATTTCGCAGCTCCTTATCAGAAGCGGCAAGTCGGCTAATATCGCTCATATCGATGCCGTACTGATTCAGAATGCTGCTTAACGTATCGCCTGTGGAGACGACGTATTCATGGACGCCGACTTCGCCTGCGGTTTTATCATCCAGCTCATCCTGAGGAATAGCCTCATCTTCCTGCGCGGCCTGATCGATGGGTTCGCTCGCCTCGGGTAAGAGGGAACGGATCTCGCTTTTCTCCAGTTCAATAGTTTTAACGATTGGCGCGGATTCCGGGTGGTAAACATAGGGCCGCCATACGGCGACGGCCAGTGTCAGAACAGTAAGTGACCCCAGCATAACGCGATGGGGTCGGGGCAGATTATTAAATGCCAGGGCGACAGAGCGGGCTATCTGTTGCACGTATTCACTTCCTCGTTAATCTCCTTTCAGGCAGCTCGCATACTGGTTGGCTAATTGGCTTAAAAACGCTGAATAGCTTGTTTTACCCAGTTTAATGTTCGTCCCGAGGGGGTCCAGTGTTCCCATTCGAACGGATGTCCCTCTCGCCACGGCTTCCACGACCGCTGGCCTGAATTGTGGCTCAGCAAAAACGCAGGTCGCTTTTTGCTCAACCAACTGTGTTCTTATTTCATGTAAACGCTGCGCGCCAGGTTGTATCTCAGGGTTCACGGTAAAGTGACCGAGTGGGGTGAGTCCGTAGTGTTTTTCGTAGTAACCGTAGGCGTCATGAAAAACGAAATACCCTTTCCCCTTGAGCGGCGCGAGCTCGTTACCGACCTGTTTATCGGTTGCGGCTAATTGTGCCTCAAAATCCTTCAGGTTGGCGTCGAGTTTGGCTCGACTTTGCGGCATAAGTTCCACTAATTTTTCATGGATTGCAACCGCTGTAGCCCGCGCTATCTCTGGGGAGAGCCAAAGATGCATGTTATATTCGCCGTGATGGTGATGTACGTCACCTTTTTCCTTATCGGCACCCGTATGCGCATGTTCATCCTCATCATCATCCGCACCCTTCATGAGTAACGGTTTCACATCAGCGAGTTGCGCAATGGTGACCTGCTTGTTACCAGGAATATTCCTGACCGACTTCTCCATAAAAGCTTCCATTTCCGGTCCAACCCAGACGACTAAGTCCGCGCCCTGTAAGCGTTTTACGTCTGATGGACGCAATGAATAATCATGCTCGGAAGCCCCATCCGGGAGTAAGACTTGCGTATCTGTAACACCGTCAGCAATGGCGGAAGCGATAAACCCAAGCGGTTTAAGCGAAGCGACAACGGCGGCGTCGGCAGCCTGGGTTGCACTCCCCCAAAGCGCGGCGGATAATGCTGCGAAAAGAAGCGTATTTTTCTGTAACATAATGCGACCAATCATCGTAATGAATGTGTGAAATGTGATATTATAACATTATAACACTTCTGCAAGCCTAAAATTGACATGACAAGTTTAGTTTCACTGGAAAACGTCTCGGTCTCATTTGGTCAACGCCGCGTCCTCTCTGATGTGTCGCTTGAATTGAGTCCAGGGAAAATTTTAACGCTTCTCGGCCCTAACGGCGCGGGGAAGTCAACGCTTGTGCGCGTGGTTTTAGGACTGGTAGCCCCTGATGAAGGGGTGATCAAGCGCAACGGACAACTCCGTATCGGCTATGTTCCCCAAAAGCTCTATCTCGATACCACGCTTCCGCTGACAGTAAACCGTTTTTTACGTTTGCGCCCCGACACGCAAAAAACGGATATTCTCCCGGCGCTTAAACGCGTTCAGGCTGGCCATCTGATTGACGCGCCCATGCAAAAACTCTCCGGTGGCGAGACGCAGCGCGTACTACTGGCCCGCGCTCTGCTTAACAGACCACAGTTGCTGGTACTCGATGAGCCTACACAAGGCGTGGATGTCAACGGCCAGGTCGCGTTATACGACCTTATCGATCAGTTGCGCCGCGAACTCGTTTGCGCCGTGCTGATGGTATCGCATGATCTCCATCTGGTCATGGCGAAAACGGATGAGGTGTTATGCCTGAACCATCATATTTGCTGTTCCGGCGCGCCGGAAGTGGTATCTATGCATCCGGAATTTATCTCTATGTTTGGCCCGCGTGGCGCAGAGCAATTAGGGATTTATCGCCATCATCATAATCATCGCCACGATTTACAGGGTCGTATTGTACTGCGCCGGGGAAATGGTCACTCATGATTGAATTATTACTGCCCGGCTGGCTGGCCGGGATGCTGCTGGCCTGCGCCGCAGGTCCGTTGGGCTCATTTGTAGTCTGGCGTCGGATGTCCTATTTTGGCGATACGCTGGCTCACGCGTCGCTGCTGGGCGTGGCGTTTGGCCTGTTGCTGGACGTTAACCCCTTTTATGCGGTCATCGCCGTGACGCTGTTGCTGGCCGCCGGTCTGGTATGGCTGGAGAAACGCCCTCACCTCGCGATTGATACCTTACTGGGCATTATGGCACACAGCGCCTTGTCTTTAGGACTGGTCGTTGTCAGCCTGATGTCCAATGTCCGCGTTGATTTAATGGCTTATCTGTTTGGCGATTTGCTCGCCGTCACGCCGGAAGATCTTATCTCGATCGCCATTGGGGTGGTTATTGTGCTGGCTATTCTCTCCTGGCAGTGGCGTAACTTATTATCGATGACTATCAGCCCGGATCTTGCCTTTGTGGATGGCGTGAAGTTACAGCGCGTGAAGCTGCTATTAATGCTGGTGACGGCGTTAACCATCGGCGTAGCGATGAAATTTGTCGGAGCGCTGATCATTACGTCGCTACTGATTATCCCCGCCGCAACCGCGCGTCGCTTTGCCCGTACGCCGGAGCAGATGGCGGGCGTAGCGGTGGTAGCAGGAATGCTCGCCGTCACGGGCGGGCTGACCTTCTCCGCGTTCTATGACACGCCAGCAGGTCCGTCAGTGGTATTGTGCGCAGCTCTGCTATTTATCTTCAGCATGATGAAAAAACAGGCCAGTTGATGGTTTGTTGCCGGATGACGAAATTCAACACCGCCATCCGGCATAATCAAATTAAGGCATTTCTGGCGGTGTAATACCAAAGTGGTTCCACGCACGCACTGTCGCCATTCTTCCGCGCGGCGTGCGCTGTAAAAAGCCCTGCTGAATCAGATACGGCTCCAGCACGTCTTCGATAGTTTCACGCTCTTCGCCAATCGCCGCCGCGAGGTTATCCAGTCCCACCGGGCCGCCGAAGAATTTATCAATAACCGCCAGCAGCAGCTTGCGATCCATATAGTCAAAACCTTCCGCATCGACGTTCAACATATCCAGCGCCTGCGCGGCAATTTCCGCTGAAATAGCCCCGTCATGCTTCACCTCGGCGAAATCACGCACACGTCTGAGCAGACGGTTGGCAATACGTGGCGTACCACGCGCCCGACGCGCCACTTCCAGCGCGCCGTCATCGCTCATCTCAAGCCCCATGTGCCGGGCGCTGCGCCCGACGATATGCTGCAGATCGGGCACCTGGTAGAACTCCAGGCGCTGCACAATACCAAAACGGTCGCGTAGCGGCGAGGTCAGCGAACCTGCTCGCGTCGTCGCGCCAATAAGCGTAAACGGCGGCAGGTCGATTTTAATCGACCGCGCGGCTGGCCCTTCGCCAATCATGATATCCAACTGGTAATCTTCCATCGCCGGATAGAGTACCTCTTCCACCACCGGTGAAAGCCGGTGAATCTCATCAATAAACAGCACATCATGTGGTTCAAGATTGGTGAGCATGGCCGCCAGATCGCCCGCTTTTTCCAACACCGGGCCGGATGTGGTACGCAGATTGACGCCCATTTCATTGGCCACGATATTCGCCAGCGTCGTTTTACCTAACCCTGGCGGGCCAAAAATCAGCAAGTGATCTAATGCGTCGCCGCGCAGTTTTGCCGCCTGAATAAAGATCTCCATCTGGGAGCGCACCTGCGGTTGACCGACATACTCCGCCAACAGCTTAGGGCGAATGGCGCGATCGGCAACGTCTTCTGCGATCGTGGCGCCTGCTGAAATCAGGCGATCTGCTTCTATCATCCTTTACCTCATAACGCGGCGCGTAACGCGTCGCGAATCAGTGTTTCACTGCTTGCGTCCGGACGAGCGATTTTGCTCACCATCCGACTGGCTTCTTGCGGTTTATAACCCAGCGCCACCAGCGCAGCAACCGCTTCTTGCTCCGCATCGTCCGTTGTCGGGCTGGCTGGCGACGTCAATACCAGATCGACCGCTGGCGTAAAGAGATCGCCATGTAGCCCTTTAAAGCGGTCCTTCATTTCCACAATCAATCGTTCGGCCGTTTTTTTACCGATGCCGGGTAATTTCACCAACGCCGCAGGATCTTCACGTTCAACTGCATTGACGAACTGTTGCGCCGACATGCCAGAGAGGATCGCCAGCGCCAGCTTGGGCCCGACGCCATTCGTTTTAATTAGCTCTTTAAACAGCGTGCGCTCTTGCTTATTGTTGAATCCGTACAGCAACTGCGCATCTTCACGCACCACAAAGTGGGTGAAGACAATCGCTTCCTTTCCGGATTCCGGGAGTTCATAGAAACAGGTCATGGGCATATGCACTTCATAGCCTACGCCCCCTGTCTCCAGCAGCACGATCGGGGGTTGTTTTTCGAGAATAATGCCTCTGAGTCTGCCTATCACATGACGCTCCTGCGTAAAGGGCTGGAAAGGTAAAGCCGTATCATAAAAAAAGGCTGGATAGATATCCAGCCTCATTTGTCATTATCGTAACCTTCCCCGCGCCAGATTGAGTCGGCTCTCGCTCATTTGCATCGCGTTCTGGCTAACGTGGCAATGCGTAATCGCGATAGCCAACGCATCTGCGGCGTCTGCCTGCGGGTTAGCGGGTAGCTTCAGCAACGTACGCACCATATGTTGCACCTGGCTTTTCTCCGCGCTACCAATACCGACGACGGTTTGCTTCACCTGGCGCGCCGCGTATTCAAACACCGGCAGCGCCTGGTTAACCGCGGCGACAATCGCCACGCCACGAGCCTGTCCCAACTTGAGGGCTGAATCGGCATTCTTCGCCATAAACACCTGCTCGATAGCAAAATAGTCCGGCTGGAACTGCGTGATGATTTCCGTCACACCAGCGTATATGAGCTTCAGACGAGACGGCAAATCATCGACTTTTGTGCGAATACATCCGCTACCCAGGTAGGTCAGCTGTCTGCCGACCTGGCGAATAACGCCATAACCGGTAATACGCGAGCCGGGGTCAATACCGAGAATAATCGACACGCTATGCCCCCTGCCCGCAGGCATTTAACAGCGCCATTACAGGGTCGCCGCTACCTCATCAGAGATTTCACCGTTATGGTAGACTTCCTGAACATCGTCACAGTCTTCCAGCATATCGATCAGACGCAGCAGTTTCGGCGCGGTTTCCGCATCCATATCCGCTTTGGTTGACGGGATCATGGACACTTCGGCGCTGTCAGCTTTCAGACCAGCCGCTTCCAGCGCGTCACGCACTTTACCCATCTCTTCCCAGGCCGTGTATACATCAATCGCGCCATCATCATAGGTCACAACATCTTCCGCGCCAGCTTCCAGAGCGGCTTCCATGATGGTGTCTTCATCGCCTTTCTCATAGGAGATGACCCCTTTTTTACTGAACAGATACGCCACTGAACCATCAGTGCCCAGATTACCGCCGCATTTGCTGAAAGCATGACGTACTTCCGCTACGGTACGGTTGCGGTTGTCACTCAGACACTCAACCATAATGGCCGTACCGCCAGGACCGTAACCTTCATAGATGATGGTTTCCATGTTCGCATCATCATCGCCGCCCACGCCGCGAGCGATGGCGCGGTTCAGAGTATCGCGGGTCATGTTATTGGCCAGCGCTTTATCCACGGCCGCGCGCAGACGCGGGTTGGCATCCGGATCGCCGCCGCCCAGTTTAGCTGCCGTTACCAGCTCACGAATAATTTTAGTGAAAATTTTACCGCGCTTAGCATCTTGCGCAGCTTTACGATGTCTGGTGTTGGCCCATTTACTATGACCTGCCATAAATATTTCCTCAAAAAAAGCGCGCCTTTTCAGGCGACGTTAATGACAAACTCTTCAATCGCTTGCCGGTTACTCCAGGACTTGGTGAGCGCTGCCGCAGCAGGCGCGTCAAGCCACTGGTACGTCAGATGTTCAGTGAATATCACCTGGCGCTCATGCGGTAGCGCAAGGCAGAACCAGGATTCCGTATTGTGCATGACACCCGGCGCATAGCGATGACGTAAATGTGAAAAAATCTCAAACTCCACCGTACGCTGACAATCGATTAAGGTCAGTCGCTCTGCCGCGACATCAATCGTGACCTCCTCTTTGACTTCACGCACGGCAGCCTGCAACGCGGTCTCCCCTTCTTCCACACTGCCCGTCACCGACTGCCAGAAATCCGGGTCGTCGCGTCGCTGCAACATCAGCACCCGTTTCGTATCCTGCGCGAAGATAACCACCAGGACCGAAACGGGGCGCTTGTACACTTTATCCTTCACGCGGCCTCGTTGTTGGCTGTTGAATGACACCGCTCATTATGAGACTCGCCCTTGCAGGCCGCCGCGATATCACGCGAATGATGTCGTGTACATTGTTCATATCAGTTATTCTCGGCTTTCTTCACAACCTGAATCCCCAACTCCGTCAACGCCGCCTGGTTGGCGAAACTCGGCGCTTCGGTCATCAGACACGCGGCGGCGGTCGTTTTCGGGAAGGCGATAACATCACGAATATTGTCGGTGCCGGTCAACAGCATGGTCAGACGGTCCAGACCAAACGCCAGGCCCGCGTGCGGCGGCGTACCGTATTTTAACGCATCCAGCAAGAAGCCGAACTTCTCGCGCTGCTCCTGCTCATTGATACCGAGAATACCAAATACGGTTTGCTGCATTTCACCGTTGTGAATACGCACCGAACCGCCGCCCACTTCATAGCCGTTAATCACCATATCGTAAGCGTTAGCGACGGCGTCTTCCGGCGCAGTTTTCAGCTCAGACGCCGTCATGTCACGCGGGGCGGTGAACGGATGGTGCATCGCGGTCAGACCGCCTTCGCCGTCGTCTTCGAACATCGGGAAGTCAATCACCCACAGCGGCGCCCATTTGTCTTCGTCGGTCAGGCTCAGATCTTTGCCCAGTTTCAGACGCAGCGCGCCCAGCGCATCGGCAACCACTTTTTTGTTATCCGCGCCGAAGAAAATCATATCGCCGTCCTGCGCGCCGGTACATTCAAGGATAGCGTCTACGATGTCGGCGGTCAGGAACTTGGCCACCGGACTGTTGATCCCGTCCAGACCTTTCGCGCGCTCGTTAACTTTGATATACGCCAGGCCTTTCGCGCCGTAGATCTTAACAAAATTACCGTAATCGTCGATCTGCTTACGGCTAAGCTGTGCGCCGCCCGGCACACGCAGCGCAGCTACGCGGCCTTTCGGATCGTTAGCCGGGCCCGCGAAGACCGCGAACTCTACCGATTTCAGCAGGTCAGCGACATCCACCAGCTCCATCGGGTTACGCAGGTCTGGTTTGTCGGAACCGTAACGACGCTCCGCTTCGGCAAACGTCATGACCGGGAAATCCCCCAGATCCACGCCTTTCACTTCCAGCCACAGATGGCGCACCAACGCTTCCATCACTTCACGCACCTGCGGCGCGGTCATGAAAGACGTCTCGACGTCGATCTGCGTAAATTCAGGCTGGCGGTCAGCACGTAAATCTTCATCACGGAAGCATTTGACTATCTGATAGTAACGGTCGAAACCGGACATCATCAGAAGCTGTTTGAACAACTGCGGCGACTGCGGCAATGCGTAGAATTTACCTTTGTGAACGCGTGAAGGCACCAGATAGTCGCGCGCGCCTTCCGGCGTCGCTTTGGTCAGCATCGGCGTTTCGATATCAAGAAAGCCGTGCTCGTCCATAAAACGACGCACCAGGCTGGTAATTTTGGCGCGAGTTTTCAGGCGCTGCGCCATTTCCGGACGACGCAAATCCAGATAGCGGTACTTGAGACGCGCCTCTTCGGTATTAACGTGGTTAGCGTCAAGCGGCAGCGAGTCCGCACGGTTGATGATAGTGAGAGAAGACGCCAGTACTTCAATTTCGCCGGTCGCCATATCCGCATTGACGTTTTTCGCGTCACGCGCACGCACGGTGCCCGTGACCTGAATGCAGAACTCATTACGCAGTTCAGAGGCCAGCTTTAACGCGTCCGCACGATCCGGATCGAAAAACACCTGCACAATACCTTCGCGGTCGCGCATATCGATAAAGATCAGGCTGCCAAGATCACGACGACGGTTGACCCAACCACACAGAGTCACCTGCTGCCCCACGTGGGACAGACGTAGCTGTCCGCAATATTCTGTACGCATGAGATATCCCTTAACTTAGCCGCAGGCGGATTGTTGCCTGCCATGCAGGCGACGAAGTCGCAGCTTTAGCTGTATGTCACAACTGGATGAAAAAAGGCGGCTATTATACTGGAAATTCTGCCGCACGATAAGAGTCAATCCAGCATGGGAGCGATAACTTGCCCGTTTCATGCGGTATCGACGCCTGGTTCATACTGACTGTACCCGGGTTTTTCACGCGGGTATTGCGTATGCTCACAAAAATTAACAATATTTGTCGCCCCTTTCCTCTTTAATCGCGATTAAGGTGTAACGAAATCCGCTATTTTAAGGAGAGTGATTATCATGCTGAAACTCAACGCGACCACAACCGCCCTGGTGGTTATTGATTTACAGGAAGGGATACTTCCTTTCGCCGGTGGCCCGTACACGGCGAATGAGGTGGTCTCCCGCGCCGCGCGGCTGGCGGAAAAGTGTCGCGCCAATGGTTCGCCAGTGGTCATGGTTCGCGTCGGATGGTCTGACGATTATGCCGAGGCGTTAAAACAACCGGTTGATGCTTCAACGCCTGCGCAAGCGCTGCCGGAAAATTGGTGGACCTGGCCTGCGGCATTGGGTAAAACTGACAGCGATCTGGAAGTGACTAAACGCCAGTGGGGCGCGTTTTACGGCACCGATTTGGAATTACAGCTTCGCCGCCGGGGTATCAACACCATTATATTGTGCGGGATCTCAACCAATATTGGCGTCGAATCCACAGCGCGTAACGCCTGGGAGTTGGGATTTAACCTTGTTATTGCCGAAGATGCCTGTAGCGCCGCCAGCAGTGAGCAGCATCAGAGCAGTATGACGCATATTTTTCCGCGCATTGGCCGGGTACGCAGCGTAGAGGATATTTTAAACGCCTTATGATCTACATTGGCTTGCCGCAATGGTCGCACCCGAAATGGGCGCGGCTCGGCATCACCAGTCTGGAAGAGTATGCCCGCCACTTTAACTGCGTGGAGGGCAACACCACGCTTTACGCACTGCCGAAAGCGGAAATTGTCGATCGCTGGTATGCGCAAACTACGGATGATTTTCGTTTTTGTTTCAAATTTCCCGCAACCATTTCTCACCAGGCCGCTCTGCGTCATTGCGACGATCTGGTGCAGGAGTTTTTTAACCGTCTGGCGCCGCTGGAAACGCGCATTGGCCAATACTGGCTACAGTTGCCTGCCGTCTTTGGACCGCGCGATCTCCCCGCCTTATGGCAATTTCTTGATGCGCTCCCCGCCACGTTTACCTATGGAGTAGAAGTTCGTCATCCGTGTTTTTTTGACAAAGGTGAGGATGAACAGCGGTTCAATCGAGGGTTACACGAACGCGGCGTAAACCGCGTGATCCTGGATAGCCGTCCGGTACATGCCGCCCATCCCCACAGCGAGGCCGTCCGCGACGCGCAGCGAAAAAAGCCCAAAGTCCCGGTACATGCGGTCGTGACGGCCAGCCATCCGATGGTGCGTTTTATCGGTAGCGATAATATGGCGCAAAATCGTGAGTTTTTCGCCGCCTGGTTGCAGAAACTCCCGCAATGGCGGCAGGCCACCACACCTTTTCTATTTTTACATACTCCGGATATCGCGCAGGCGCCGGAACTGGTGAATACGCTTTGGCATGATTTGCGCAGCGTCTTACCGGAAATCGGCACTGCTCCGTCTATTCCTCAGCAATCTTCTCTTTTCTGAAAATGCCCCCTATCATAGACAATGCCATCAGCCATTACTTACTCTAAAATTCGAGTTGCAGGAAGATGGCAAGGGAGAGCCCCCGAGAGCTTACATTAAGTCAGTGACTGGGGTGAACGACAAATCTGCCGGGGTAGATTTGAACGCGGCTTGCAGTGTCCCTGTATGGGGCGAGGACCAGGGATGAGTCGAGTATCTACAGCCAACGCGCATGCAACTTGAAGAATGAAGAGTAAAGGGAGTTTGTATGGTAAGCGCGCTTTATGCCGTCCTGGGTGCGTTATTGTTAATGAAGTTCTCTTTTGACGTCGTTCGCTTGCGAATGCAGTACCGTGTCGCCTATGGCGACGGCGGTTTTAGCGAACTTCAAAGCGCCATCCGTATTCATGGTAATGCAGTGGAATATATTCCTGTCGCGCTGGTGCTGTTGCTGTTTATGGAAATGAATGGCGCCGAAACATGGATGGTGCATATCTGCGGCATTATTTTAATCACCGGTCGGCTGATGCATTATTACGGTTTCCATCATCGTCTGTTCCGCTGGCGGCGGGCAGGAATGAACGCCACCTGGTGCGCATTGTTGCTGATGGTGCTGGCAAACCTGTGGTATATGCCCTGGGAGTTGGTTTTCTCCCTGTATTAGCGCACAATATGCGCCCTTATTTTTCCGGATGTATATGTTATGTCTCACCGCGACACGCTTTTTTCTGCGCCTATCGCCCGTCTCGGCGACTGGACTTTTGATGAACGAGTAGCCGAAGTTTTCCCCGACATGATTCAACGTTCGGTGCCAGGCTACTCCAATATCATCTCTATGATCGGCATGTTGGCTGAGCGTTTTGTGCAGCCGAACACGCAAATCTACGATCTGGGCTGCTCGCTTGGCGCCGCGACGCTGTCTGTTCGGCGTAATATCCGCCATGAGCATTGTCGGATTATCGCCGTCGATAACTCCCCAGCCATGATCGAACGCTGCCGCCGCCATATTGATGCGTATAAAGCGCCAACGCCGGTCGAGGTAGTTGAAGGCGATATCCGCGATATCGCGATTGAAAACGCTTCAATGGTAGTGCTGAATTTTACCCTGCAATTCCTTGAACCTGCCGAACGTCAGGCATTGCTGGATAAAATTTACCTGGGATTAAATCCCGGCGGCGCGCTAGTGCTATCGGAAAAATTCAGCTTTGAAGACGCTAAAGTGGGCGAACTGTTATTCAGCATGCACCACGATTTTAAACGCGCGAATGGGTACAGCGAACTGGAGATCAGCCAGAAGCGCAGTATGCTGGAAAATGTGATGCTCACCGACTCGGTGGAAACGCATAAAGCGCGCCTGCATAAAGCTGGTTTCGAACACAGCGAACTGTGGTTCCAGTGCTTCAATTTCGGGTCGCTTGTCGCGTTAAAAGCCGGAGTTGCCGCATGATCGAGTTTGGTAACTTTTATCAGCTCATTGCTAAAAATTCTCTCTCCCACTGGCTGGAAACGTTGCCTGCGCAGATTGCCGCCTGGCAACGCGAACAGCAGCATGGCTTGTTTAAACAGTGGTCTAACGCGGTAGAATTTTTACCGGAAATCACGCCCTGGCGGCTGGATTTACTGCACAGCGTCACGGCGGAAAGCGAAACGCCGCTCAGCGAAGGTCAACTAAAGCGTATTGATACGTTGCTGCGTAACCTGATGCCGTGGCGTAAAGGCCCGTTCTCGCTTTATGGCGTCAATATTGATACGGAATGGCGTTCCGACTGGAAGTGGGATCGCGTACTGCCGCATCTGTCAGACTTAACCGGCCGGACGATCCTTGATGTCGGCTGCGGCAGCGGCTATCACCTGTGGCGGATGATTGGCGCAGGCGCGCATCTGGCGGTCGGCATCGATCCTACACAGCTTTTCCTCTGCCAGTTTGAGGCGGTGCGTAAACTGTTGGGTAACGATCAGCGTGCACATCTGCTGCCGTTGGGTATTGAACAACTCCCGGCGCTGAAAGCGTTTGATACCGTCTTCTCGATGGGGGTGTTTTATCACCGCCGCTCGCCGCTGGAGCATCTGTGGCAATTAAAAGACCAACTGGTCAACGAGGGTGAACTGGTGCTGGAAACACTGGTGGTCGACGGCGATGAAAATACCGTTCTGGTGCCCGGGGATCGCTATGCGCAGATGCGTAACGTCTATTTTATTCCTTCCGCGCCGGCGTTAAAGAAATGGCTGGAAAAATGCGGTTTTGTTGATGTACGTATCGCTGACGTTTGCATCACCACTACGGAAGAACAGCGCCGTACCGAATGGATGGTTACCGAGTCGCTGGCCGATTTTCTTGACCCGAACGACAGCAATAAAACGGTGGAAGGCTATCCTGCCCCGCGCAGGGCGGTGCTGATTGCGCGCAAGCCGTGATAGTATGAAAGGAGCTGCATCTCATTTTTCGCCCAATAGTTCGGTTTGTAGCAAGGCGGCGCTGTGAATCCCAGTCGCTTACATCAGTAAGCGACTGGGATAAACGCGAAAAACCAACACAGTTGCAGACCGAAACAGGCAGGAGAAAGATAAAAAAAGGCCCCTGTTGAATTGGCAGGGGCCTGGTACGAGCAAGCATCATATTGGGCGACATGATGCAACGGTAAAAATCATTTGGCCTGATGGCGAACAATGATTCCTTTCATTTCAGCGACCGCCGCCCCCTCTACCCTATAGCGGGAATACTCGTCCGCCTGTATATCGGCAGACATCGATAACCCCTGATTGCGATAGCGCATCGGCGAAGGCAGTAAGACTCCGGCGGAACTGTGTACTTCCCGTACTCCGGCATCGAGGAAATTCTGCAGGTTAGTTGCACGAACCCCCGCACCAGCCATAATGATTGGAGCATCCCCCTGTGCAATAAGTTCCATAATTATTGATAAACCTTGCGCCGCATCGGATTTTTGCCCGGAGGTCAGCACTCTTGCTACGCCTGCGTCAGCCAGATTCTTTAGCGCATTGAAGGGATTAGCGCACATATCAAAAGCGCGGTGGAATGTCACCGCCAGCGGGCCGGCCGCCGCCATTATTTTGGCCATTCGCGGCATATCGACCTCCCCGTCAAGGGTCAACACGCCAGTAACCAGCCCGGGAAAGCCCAGTTCTCTGACGAGGCGGATATCCTCCAGCATGGCGGCAAATTCGCCGTCAGTGTAATAAAAATCCCCGCCGCGAGGACGAATAATCGGATGTACGGGAATCGTTATATGCTCGCGTACGCTGCGTAAGACGCCCAGCGAAGGCGTAAGCCCCCCTTCTTTCGGCGCGGCGCACAGTTCGATACGATCCGCGCCGTTTCGCTGCGCGGTGAGCGCGCATTCCATGCTGTAACAACAGATCTCAAGTAACGCCATATTCACTCCGGTCGGCAGTTTAATAGGCCAGCCTGTTCACTGGCGACAATGGCTTCAATCGACCATGGATGAAATTTTACCGTGACGCGGCCATCGGTCACGGCCAGCGTAGGGTTTGGCAAACGTTCATGCTCGCCCTGCGGCGAACTGGTTTTAACCACGATCCCCGGCTGACTAAGCCCCTCATCCGACAACAACGCTAAGGCCCTCGCGTTCAGCGTATCCGGCTCGCCGGGCAGCACGATTTCAATATGCTCCCATCCTTCGTGCGGATAGCGCTTTTCTCCCGGCCACGGTAATTCAATAACAGAAAACCGCCAGTGTTCCACACATACCGGCTCATGCAGTTTAAACAGACAAATCGGTCGGCCGTTGATAATATTTTCCGACAGTAGCTCGCCGCATTGTTGAAGACCACGACGCCAACGCTCGGCTGTCGTATTCTGGTGACAGCGCAATGAAATGTGATCGGCCTCAAGGGCGCTAATCTCCAGACCAAGGCGAGTGGAAAGTTCTCTGAACGCCAGAGTGAAGCGCGGTAAATCTGCGGAAATATCATGCAGTTCATCAATGTGTTGCCAGTTCGCCATATCAGGACGCTCTTCTTGCTGTGAAAACCGCTAATTTACGCTGTTGCGTCCCGTCAACCAACCTTTGATTTGATGGGACGTTTGTTGAATGCTTATGCAGGTTATTGTTGCGTATATTTCAGGCGACGCGCCGCGCGCGCAATGCTGACGCCAACGGGCATTTGCAGTATACTCCCGCCCTAATTCTTAAACTGGCGCGGGTAATACGGTCCGCTTCATAAACGTAAGGTATTCCGGTGAATATTCAGGCTCTTCTCTCAGAAAAAGTTAGTCAGGCCATGATTGCTGCAGGCGCGCCTGCAGATTGCGAGCCCCAGGTTCGTCAGTCAGCCAAAGTTCAGTTCGGCGACTATCAGGCCAATGGCATGATGGCAGTTGCGAAAAAACTGGGTATGGCCCCCCGACAACTTGCAGAGCAGGTGCTGACTCATCTGGATCTCAGCAGCATCGCCAGCAAGGTTGAAATCGCCGGCCCTGGCTTTATCAATATTTTCCTCGAACCGGCTTTTCTCGCTGAACAGGTGCAACAGGCTCTGGCCTCCGATCGTCTGGGCGTTTCCCAGCCGACTCGCCAGACGATTGTCGTTGACTACTCCGCGCCCAACGTCGCGAAAGAGATGCACGTCGGTCATCTACGCTCCACGATTATCGGCGATGCGGCAGTACGCACGCTGGAGTTTCTGGGCCATCATGTTATTCGCGCTAACCACGTCGGCGACTGGGGTACCCAGTTCGGTATGCTTATCGCCTGGCTGGAAAAACAGCAGCAGGAAAACGCGGGCGACATGGCGCTGGCGGATCTTGAAGGATTTTACCGCGATGCGAAAAAGCATTATGACGAAGATGAAGCGTTTGCCGAGCGCGCGCGTAACTACGTCGTAAAATTGCAGAGCGGTGATGCCTATTTCCGCGAGATGTGGCGTAAGCTGGTTGATATCACGATGACGCAAAACCAGATCACCTATGACCGCCTGAACGTCACTCTGACGCGTGACGATGTGATAGGCGAAAGCCTGTATAACCCGATGCTGCCGGGCATCGTCGCCGATCTGAAAGCCAAAGGCCTGGCAGTTGAAAGCGAAGGCGCAACGGTGGTTTTCCTTGATGAGTTTAAAAACAAGGAAGGCGACCCGATGGGCGTCATCATTCAGAAGAAAGATGGCGGTTATCTGTATACCACTACCGATATCGCCTGCGCCAAATATCGTTACGAAACGCTGCACGCCGACCGCGTGCTCTACTACATTGACTCCCGTCAGCACCAACACCTGATGCAAGCCTGGACCATTGTGCGCAAAGCCGGTTATGTACCGGATTCCGTTCCGCTGGAACACCACATGTTCGGCATGATGCTGGGTAAAGACGGTAAACCGTTTAAAACTCGCGCGGGCGGTACGGTGAAACTGGCGGACCTGCTGGATGAGGCGCTGGAGCGCGCGCGTCGTCTGGTGGCGGAGAAGAACCCGGATATGCCGGCTGACGAGCTGGAAAAACTGGCTAACGCCGTCGGTATTGGCGCGGTAAAATACGCCGATCTGTCAAAAAACCGCACCACTGACTATATCTTCGACTGGGATAATATGTTGGCTTTCGAAGGCAATACCGCACCTTATATGCAGTATGCCTATACGCGTGTGCTGTCTGTTTTCCGCAAAGCGGACATCGACGAGCAGGCGCTGGCGAGCGCGCCGGTTATCATTAGCGAAGATCGTGAAGCGCAACTGGCTGCCCGTCTGCTGCAGTTTGAAGAAACCCTGACGGTGGTCGCGCGTGAAGGCACGCCGCACGTCATGTGCGCGTATCTGTATGACGTCGCCGGGCTATTCTCCGGCTTCTACGAGCACTGCCCCATTCTCAGCGCAGAGAATGACGCGGTTCGCAATAGCCGTCTGAAACTGGCGCAACTGACGGCGAAAACGCTGAAACTGGGTCTGGATACGTTGGGTATCGAAACCGTAGAACGCATGTAAACGCACCGTCGTTAACATCATCAGGCCTGACTCCGGGTAACGGACTCAGGCCTTTTTATTACCACTGCGTTATATCTGTAACAAATCACAAGGAATGACACATTTCTATAGAGAGATGGAACATCTTTTACCTGTGCTGGCGCTGACCGCCCCGTATCATTAGGCGGCGGATTGTTCAGGTACAGGTAATGACTTTTAAAGACTTTGATGCGGAAGAGAAACTCTTCCTGAGACGTGTGATCGTGGCGTTTGGCGTAGTGGTTGCCTGCTTTGGTATCCTGATCTTTAATCTCTATAACTTGCAAATTCGCCAGCACCACTACTACACCACCCGTTCGAATGAGAACGATATCAAGATGCTGCCCGTCGCGCCAACGCGCGGCATCATTTACGATCGCAACGGCATTCCACTGGTACGTAACGTGACCTGGTATGATATCGCGGTTACACCCTATAAAATTGCTGATATGGATGCGCTGCTCAAACAGCTCACCCCTATCGTTGATCTCTCCCCCGATGATATCGCCGACTTTCGCCATGCGCTAAAATCAAGTAGCCGCTATCGTCCGGTGGTGCTCAAAAACGCGCTAACGGATGTTGAAATCGCACGCTTTGCGGTCAATCAGTTTCATTTCAACGGCGTCACGATCAATAGCTATCAGGATCGGCAGTATCCTTACGGCGCGGAGCTGGCACATGTTCTCGGTTACGTGTCAAAGATAAACGATAACGACCTTAAAGCGCTGGACAAAAAAGGGCTGACAGAGAATTACGCGGCGGACCATAACATCGGTAAACAGGGAATTGAGCGTTACTACGAAAACGATCTTCACGGTAAAACCGGCTATCAGGAGGTCGAGGTGGATAATCACGGGCGTATTGTCCGCCTGCTGAAAGACGTTCCCCCCATCGCGGGTAAGAACATTCACCTGACGCTGGATCTCCATTTACAAGAGTACATTGAAAGTTTGCTGGCCGGGCAGCGTGCTGCCGTACTGGTTGAAGACCCGCACGATGGTTCAGTACTGGCGATGGTATCGATGCCCAGCTACGATCCGAATCCCTTTGTAAAAGGCATTAGCTATCAGGATTACGGCAAACTGCTGCACGATAAAAATCTGCCGCTGATCAACCGCGTGACGCAAGGGCTTTATCCTCCGGCGTCAACGGTTAAACCCTATATGGCGATGTCCGCGCTGTTAAGCGGGATCATAACGCCGCAAACCACCTTTTTTGGCGCGCCAACCTGGACGCTTCCCGGCACGCAGCGGCATTATCGGGACTGGAAAAAAACCGGACACGGTATGCTGGATGTCACTAAAGCGATTGAGGAATCTGCAGATACCTTTTTTTATCAGGTCGCTTATATGATGGGTATTGACCGTATCGACACGATGTTGTCTCAGTTCGGCTATGGTAAACCAACGGGCATCGACCTTAATGAAGAGTATAACGGACTGCTTCCCAGCCGCGCATGGAAACAGCGGGTCCATAAAAAAGCCTGGTATCAGGGTGATACCATCTCTGTCGGCATCGGCCAGGGTTACTGGATTGCCACCCCCATCCAGATGGTAAAAGCAATGGTGGCGCTCATCAACAACGGTAAGGTGATTGCCCCTCACCTGTTACTCAATGAAGAGAGCGGTAAAACAGTAATTCCGTATCGTCCTTCTGGAAAAACGTTACAGATAGCCGATCCGGCTTCGCCATACTGGGGACTGGTACGTCAGGCGATGTATGGCATGGCGAATGCGCCCAACGGAACGGGCTATAAGTTCTTTCACACCGCGCCCTACGGCATTGCGGCGAAAAGCGGCACATCGCAGGTGTTTAGCCTGAAAGAAAATCAGACCTACAACGCGAAAATGATCCCTGTTCGTCTGCGCGATCATGTGTTTTATACTGCCTTTGCGCCGTATAAAAATCCGAAGGTCGCTATTGCCTTGATTCTGGAGAATGGCGGGAGCGACGGCGTTACCGCCGCGCCCATAATGCGAAAAATCCTTGACCACCTGTTTGATCCGCAAGCTAACGCCGCACAGTGAAATCACCTGATGCCGGATGGCGGCGTAAACGCCTTATCCGGCCTACACAGGTTTCTACAGGAATATCCGCATACATCAGAAATAGTTACGCAGGTATTCCGTCAGACACAGCATTGCCATCGCCTGCCCGTAAGGCATAGAGGTCAACGGAATATGACGGTAAAAATCGAGATCGTGGCCCATGCCAGTGCCAAATGAAGTTTGCAGCAGTTCGCCTTCCGGCGAGATATGTTTCACTATCCCCTGAATAGCTTTTTCCGCCACCAGCGCATAGTGCCGCTCGACATAGCGTTTGCGTACCGCTTTAAGAATACCGTAGGCAAAACCCGCCGTCGCCGACGCCTCAAGATAAGCGTGCGGATCGTCAAGCAGCGTATGCCACAAACCACTTTCATCCTGACATTTCGCCAGCGCGGCGATCTGCGCATTCAGTACCTGGACCAGGTAACGGCGCACGGCATTATTTTCCGGCAAGTCCAGCAGTTCAAGAAAATCCGGGATCACAATGGTCAGCCAACTGTTGCCACGCGCCCAGCGAGCGTTAGCGAAGTTATGATGACCGTCATAGCTCCAGCCGTGGAACCACAGCCCCGTCTCTTTATCCATCAAATTTTGCACGTGTAGCAGGAACTGATAGGTTGCTTCTTCCACGTATTCCGGTCGGTTCAACAACTTACCGATTTTCGCCAGCGGCAGCACCGTCATCATTAGCGTGTCGTCCCACATCTGCTGATGATTTTCCTCCGCCAGCGTGATGTGCTGCATTCCGCCGTGATCGGTACGGGGCATTTCATTCATCGCCCATTCGGCCCACGTTTCCAGCCACGGTAAATACGCTGGATTACGCGTCTCTTCATAGCGATACGCCAACGTTAAAAACGGCGCCATCGTATTAACGTTTTTCGTCGTCGCGCCTTCCGCAAAACGATCGGCAAACCAGTCATCAATGATCTTACGCATCGTCTGGTCGCCGGTCTGTTGGTAATAATGATACATTCCGTACAGGCCCACACCGTGCGTCCACTCCCATCCGGCCCAGCCTTTAGTATCGATCACGCGTCCGTCGTCCAGTCGCAATAAAAATTCACCCGTCTCATCTTTAATATTGACCAGGTTATGCGTCACCTTTTGAATCAAGGCCTTTAGTTCATCTCTGGCGATAAAATGCTCAGGCTGACGCAATAGCGGACTGTGTTTGACTGGATAAACCATCATTTACTTAACCTCTGTGTAATGTCGAATTCAGCGCTGCGTGCAGTTTTATCGCCGACGCAGTCGATTCGCTACAGTAAAAGCTAAGCTGGGCGGAAACCTTTTTGTTTCTGCCATTGCCAGAGCGTAAATGGCAAAAACGCAAAGAGTTCGGCAACCTGCGTCACCATTTTATAAAGCGGTGTCTCTGTTTATTCAAAAAGAGAGTCAACCCTGCTACCTGGCGAAAAGAGGGGAGGTTAACGGTAGTTCACAATCACCTGATTGCTCCGCACTTTTAGCGCGGGAATGAGGCGCCCGCCGCCGGGGACTTCCCAGACAAAGCGGAGCGGTTCGACAGCGGGAACATGAGCAAAACCGTGGGTCGTGCCACTCTGACCATCAAGTTCTACGCAACGGGACTGGGAACATAAACGTACCCGTAATCCCGCGGGTGTCGGGCCATTCAGTTCATAACGCCAGGCGACCAGCGTCATCAAACCGGAAACCGGCTGACGCGCAGACAGTGGCGAAGACGATGCGGAAACGCCCCGGTAATTTAAGGTTACGCCCATACCGCTATCCTGCCACGCGCCTTCGCCTGCGGCCTGAACCGTCAGGGGAAAGAGCAACAATGCCAGCCATTTACGCATTATTTTCCTCCAATGGTCGCCGTCATGCGGATATGACGGTTATCGGAAAGTTCAAGGTTCGACAGTACCACCAGTTGCGGTAAACTGCGCCGCAAAAAGCGGGACAATAGTGGACGTAGCGCATGGTTAACCAGCAATACCGGCGGCGCGCCAAGCATCTCCTGGCGAGAGAGTGCCTCTTGCGTCTGCGCCAGCAGGCGATCCGCCAGCCCCGGTTCAAGTCCGCCGCCGCCCTGCAATGCCTGAAGCAGCAAACGTTCCAGTGCGGTATCCAGTCCAATCACCTGGACTTCTTCATTACCCGGGAACCACTGTTGCGTAATAGCCCGTCCTAATGCCACGCGAACCACGGCGGTTAATTCATGCGGATCGCTTTGTAACGGCGCATGTTCCGCCAGCGTTTCAAGAATGGTGCGCATATCGCGAATCGGGACTTTTTCCGCCAGTAAGTTTTGCAGAACTTTGTGTAAGGTCGTGAGGGTCACCACACCGGGGACCAAATCTTCCGTGAGTTTAGGCATCTCCTGAGAGACACGATCCAACAGTTGCTGCGCTTCCTGGCGGCCAAACAGTTCGGCGGCGAATTGCCCGATCAAGTGGTTAAGGTGCGTCGCCACAACGGTACTGGCTTCCACCACGGTAAAGCCCTGAATTTGCGCCTGCTCTTTCAGGGCGCTCTCAATCCAGATGGCATCAAGGCCAAAAGCGGGATCGACGGTTTTCTCGCCCGGTAGCGTTCCCGCCGCCGTGCCGGGATTAATGGCCAGCCAGCGTCCTGGATAGGCGTCCCCGCTGCCGATCTCTACCCCTTTCATCAAAATACGGTAGCGCGCAGGCTGTAAATCCATATTGTCGCGAATATGGACAACCGGCGGCAAAAAACCCATATCCTGCGCGAATTTTTTACGAATGCTGCGAATACGTCCGAGTAACTCGCCATCCTGTTGAAAATCCACCATCGGAATCAGGCGATAACCGACTTCCATACCCAGTGAATCCTCAAGCTGCACGTCATTCCAGGTGGCTTCGACCACCGAGTTATTTTCCGGCATTTTTACCGGCTGCGGCTCCTCCGGCGCTTTTTGTTCGCGCCCGCGCAGCCACCATGCCAGACCGAGCAAGGCGGCGGTAAAGAGTAAAAATACCAGGTTAGGCATTCCAGGCACCATGCCAAGCAGCCCCAACACCGCCGCCGCGAGCAACATTACTCTTGGGTTACTGAACAACTGACCGACCATCTGCTCGCCTACATCCTGATCGGTACTGACGCGGGTCACAATGACGCCCGCCGCCGTGGAGATAACCAACGCCGGGATCTGGGCGACCAGACCGTCGCCAATGGTCAGCAGGGTGTAGCTTTCCGCCGCGCTGCTTATGCTCATTCCGTGCTGCAATACGCCGACCAACAGTCCGCCCACCACGTTAATGACCATAATGAGAATGCCGGCGATGGCGTCGCCGCGCACAAATTTACTCGCCCCGTCCATCGAGCCGTAGAAATCGGCTTCCTGAGTGACTTCCGCACGCCGTTTTTTGGCCTCGTCTTCGCCAATCAGACCGGCATTAAGATCGGCGTCAATCGCCATTTGCTTACCGGGCATACCGTCCAGCACAAAGCGCGCGCCGACTTCGGCAATACGTCCGGCGCCTTTGGTGATGACCATGAAGTTGATAATGACGAGGATAATAAAGACCACAATCCCGATCGCGAAGTTACCGCCGACCAGGAAATGGCCGAACGCCTCCACCACCTTTCCCGCCGCCGCCGCGCCGGTATGCCCTTCCATCAAAATAATGCGCGTTGAGGCTACGTTAAGCGCCAGACGCAGCAACGTGGTAAACAGCAGGATGGTCGGAAATGCGGCAAAATCCAGTGTTCGCTGGGTAAACATCGCCACCAGCAGCACCATGATCGATAGCGCAATATTAAAGGTAAACAGTAAGTCGAGGATAAAAGCAGGCAGCGGCAGCACCATCATCGACAAAATCAGCAGAATGAGGATCGGCCCGGCCAGAATTTGCCATTGCGTCGATTTCAGGTTGCTGGGCAGGCGCAGCATCGCGACCAGATTAGCCATCAGTAGTCTTCTCGTTCATAAAATCCAGCGCTTCTGGCACTGGAAGGTTCTCAGGTTGTGGAGGACGTTGTCCGCCCGCAAGCCGCCAGCGTTTAAGCTGCCAGACCCAGGCCAGCACTTCTGCAACGGCAGCATATAGCTGTCCGGGAATTTGCTGACCGATTTCTGCGTGGCGATATAATGCCCGCGCCAGCGGCGGCGCTTCTAAAGTGGGAACCCGATGTTCAGCGCCTGTCTCGCGAATGCGCAGCGCTATCAACCCGGCCCCCTTCGCGACCACTTTCGGCGCGCTCATTTTGTTTTCGTCATACTGCAACGCCACGGAATAGTGCGTCGGGTTGGTGACAATGACGTCCGCTTTCGGCACATCTTCCATCATGCGACGCTGCGCGGCGGCACGTTGCATCTGACGAATTTTGCCCTTAACGTGCGGATCGCCTTCGCTCTCTTTAAATTCGTCGCGAATATCCTGTCGCGACATACGCAATTTTTTCAGGTGGCTAAAGATCTGGAAAAAAACGTCAAAGCCCACCATCGGAATGACGCCCAGTACCACCAGTAACGCGCAAAGCCCGACCAGATCCAGCGCATTCCCCATCGCGGTAATCGGCGACTCCGCCATCAGGCGCATCATTTGCGGCCAGTGATACCAGAGGTAAAATCCGGTAACGCAGCCTACCAGCGTGGATTTCAACACCGCTTTTAGCAGCTCCGCACCGGTCTGCGCCGAGAACATACGCTTAATTCCCGGCAACGGGTTTAATTTAGAAAATTTTGGCTGTAGTGACTTACCACTGAAGATCAGGCCGCCAAGCATGAGCGGCGAGATAAGCGCCACCAGCACCACGCCCGCAATAAGCGGCAGCAGCGCCATCATCGCCGCTTTAATCAGTAAAATTATCTGCCCCAGAATCAGGTTAGGATCGTTCACCATACCATGATCGAAGTGCAGGCCTGCTGAGAGCATTCCCGCCAGTTGCCGCGCCAACGACTCGCCGCCGAACCAGATAATGCAAACGCCCACCAGCAATATCAGCAGTGAGGTCAGTTCTCTGGATCGGGGGATCTGCCCTTCTTCCCGCGCTTTTTCAAGTCGGTGGGGGGTGGGGGCTTCTGTTTTGTCGTCGTCGCTCTCTTCTGCCACGCAGCAAACCCTGGATAGATTGATAAGCGAGAATGATGCCAGAACCGCTTTACGCCAATGGGCGGAGTAAGCGGTAAAAAAGGCGGGGTTTATGGCGTTAATAGGGATAGCCGGATACGATAATAAAGTATCGTCTCCGGCCTGGTTGACGGGTTCGGACCTGCTAAGCGCAACGCCATCAGGTCAAAAAGAGTTAAAACCCAAGACTATCCAGCAGATCGTCCACCTGATCCTGGCTGGCGACTACGCCAGCTTTCGAGGTATCCACCTGCGGGCCGTTGAGTAAACTTTCGTTCTCGCGTTTTGGCCGCGCGCCCTGCTCCGGGATGTTTTCCAGCAGCACCATCAACAACTGGCGCTCAATTTCCTGAATTACGTCCATCATGCGCTTGATCACCTGACCGGTCAGATCCTGGAAATCCTGCGCCATCATGATGTCCAGCAGTTGCGCATTAGTAAAGCTGGTATGGCCCGGAACATCTTTGAGATACTGGCGCGTATCCGTTACCAGTTCACGGGCATCGGAAAGCTCGATCGGATTTTCAAACCATTCGTCCCAACGTTGTGTCAGCGCTTTCGCCTCTTTTTCCATCGCATCCTGATGCGGCTGCGAGGCTTCTACGCTGTTTAGCGCACGTTCCGCCGCCTGCGCCGTCATCTGGACGACGTAATCCAGACGGTCGCGCGCATCGGGGATCGCCTCCGCCGCTTCGGCAATCGCCTGGTCCAGCCCCAGTTCGCGCAGGCTGTCGCGCAGCATTCGGGTCAAACTACCGATGCGCGCAATGATGTCTCCTGCTGAGCCTTCATCAGCAGGCTTGATAGATGGTTGCATCATCATCGCATCCTCACATGCCCAGTTTCTCAAAGATTTTGTTGAGCTTCTCTTCCAGAGTCGCTGCCGTGAACGGTTTTACGACATAACCGCTGGCGCCTGCCTGCGCGGCGGCGATAATATTCTCTTTCTTGGCTTCCGCCGTCACCATCAATACGGGTAACGCCGACATGGCGCTATCGGCGCGAATGGTTTTTAGCAGCTCCAGCCCATCCATGTTCGGCATGTTCCAGTCGGAGATAATGAAACCAAAGCCGCCCGCCTGGAGCTTATTCAGCGCATCGACACCGTCTTCGGCCTCTTCCACATTGTTAAATCCAAGCTCTTTTAAGAGGTTGCGCACGATACGACGCATGGTCGAAAAGTCATCCACAACCAAAAATTTAAGCTCTTTATCAGCCATAAAATACTACTCCTGGTTCAAATACGTATCGCCTGTCCGGCACTGATTTTCGCCAGCATTTGCTGGCTTACCTGGCTAAGATCGACCACTTCGCTCACGCCACCCATATTGATGGCTTCGCGCGGCATGCCGAACACCACACAACTTGCTTCGTTTTGAGCGATGGTCCAGGCGCCTGCCTGGTACATCGCTAACATTCCGGCAGCCCCATCGTTGCCCATCCCCGTAAGAATGACGCCTACGGCGTTACGCCCCGCGTGTTTCGCCACCGAATGAAACAGCACATCCACGGAAGGCCGATGCCGGTTAACCGGTGGGCCGTCATGAATTTTGATTTGATAATTCGCCCCGCTACGCGCCAGCTCCATGTGTTTGTCGCCGGGCGCAATGTAGGCATGACCTGGCAAGACGCGTTCGCCGTCTTCGGCCTCCTTAACGCTGATTTGGCAGAGTTTATTAAGACGCTCGGCAAACGAACGGGTAAAGCCAGGCGGCATATGCTGCGTAATAATCACTGCCGGGCTGGAAAGCGGCAGCGGTTGCAGCACATGGCGAATAGCTTCAGTACCGCCCGTTGAAGCGCCGATAGCGATCAGTTTTTCCGAACTGAGCAGTGGACCGGCCTTTAAGGTTGCCGGTGCTGCCATCGGCTTATGCGCGGCGATACGGGCCCGCGCGGCGGTACGCACTTTTTCGGCGATCATCTCGCTATACGCCAGCATACCTTCACGAATGCCAAGCTGCGGTTTGGTGACAAAATCGATGGCCCCTAGCTCCAGCGCCCGTAGCGTCACTTCGGAACCTTTACCGGTCAGAGAGGAGACCATCACCACCGGCATCGGACGCAAACGCATTAATTTTTCAAGGAAATCGAGGCCATCCATACGCGGCATCTCAACGTCCAGGGTCAATACGTCCGGATTAAATTTTTTGATAAGATCCCTGGCGACCAATGGGTCCGGCGCGGTCGCCACCATCTCCATATCGCTATGGCTATTAATAATTTCAGTCATGATTTGGCGCATCAGCGCAGAATCATCAACCGACAATACCCTGATTTTACTCATGCTTTATCCTTACTTAGCGCATACACCGTCTGTCCGCGCAGGCTAAACTCGCGCACGAGGTTGCTAAAGTTTTCTGAGTGACCGGCAAACAACAGTCCGTCAGGTTTAAGGAGTGGAACAAAACGGCGTAGAATGTCCTGCTGCGTCGTTTTATCAAAATAGATCATGACGTTACGGCAAAAAATCGCGTCAAAGGGTCCGGGGATGTTGTACTGTTTTTCCAGCAAATTAAGGGAGGAAAATTCAACATAATTGGCCAGTTCCTGACGCACGCGCACCAATCCGTCATGCGGCCCCGTTCCGCGCATGAAGTAACGCTGTAACTGCTGAGGCGATAACGTTTTCAATTCGCTGAGGCGATAAATACCGCTTCTCGCTTTTTCCAGCACTTCAGTATCAATATCGCTGGCAAACACTTTCCAGCGACCGGGAGCCATCCCCAACGCATCCGCCAGCGTAATGGCGATGCTGTAGGGTTCTTCACCCGTTGATGCCGCCGCACTCCAGACGCGGTACTCACCGTGACGGCGACGCGCATGTTCCGCAAGGATCGGGAAATGGTGCGCCTCCCGAAAAAAAGCGGTCAGGTTGGTGGTCAGAGCGTTGATAAAAGCCTGCCACTCAGCGCTGTTTTGATTAGCCTCCAGCATACTGAGATAACGGCCAAAATCATCCAGCCCCAGGGTACGCAGCCGCCGAACCAGGCGGTTATAAACCATATCCCGCTTATGGTCGGCCAGCACGATCCCGGCGCGCTGGTAGATTAATTGACATATCCGACGAAAATGCGCGTCGGACAGCGCGAGGCGCTGTGTCATCTGTAACAATAATGACGTTTGCCCGGAGGGCAGAGATGATGTCATAGCGCCTTCTTAATCACATTCACAATACAACGGGCGCGCCCTGCGGCAACGCCATGCTTCCCGTATTACACATTTTTAACTTTTACCTATCGCGAACCAGACGAAAGATATCGGCTGGTTCGCAAATTAATTGGTAACCGACAGCACATAGCACACGTCGATCAGAAGGTTTCCCAGTTCGCATCATCCCCGGCGGCTAACGGCCGCGGCGTATTGCCGGGCTGAATGTTCACTGACGGACGCGCCTCCTGTTTATTTGCCGCCAACGACCGCGATGCCAGCCGAAAAGCGGATACCGACATGGTTAAACGACTGGCCTGCTCCTCCAGCGCGGCGGCCGCAGCCGCGGACTCCTGAACCAGCGAGGCGTTCTGTTGCGTTACGCGATCCATCTCAGAAACGGCCAAAGCGACCTGATCAATCCCCCGGCTTTGCTCATCCGAGGCGGAGGCAATTTCGCCCATAATATCCGTGACGCGCGTGACGGCATTGACGATGTCAGTCATGGTTTCCCCGGCGCTTTCCACCAGCACAGAACCGGTATCGACACGCGAGACGGAATCTTCAATCAACGCTTTTATTTCTTTCGCCGCCTGGGCGCTGCGGCTGGCCAGATTACGCACCTCGCCTGCCACTACCGCAAAACCACGCCCCTGCTCGCCCGCGCGCGCCGCTTCTACCGCCGCGTTCAGCGCCAGAATGTTAGTCTGGAAGGCTATACCATCGATAACGCTGATAATGTCAGCAATCTTTTTCGAACTGTCGGCAATTTCGTGCATGGTATTCACCACGCCGTCGACAACTTTACCGCCATGGCGCGCGGTATCGGAGGCGCTTTGCGCCAGTTGCGAAGCCTGACGGGCGTTATCGGCGTTTTGCTTCACGGTCGCCGTCAGTTGTTCCATGCTGGCTGCCGTCTCTTCCAGAGCGGAAGCTTGCTGTTCGGTACGGGAAGAGAGATCGGTATTACCAGCAGCAATTTCGCTGGTGCCGGAATAAATCGCATCCGAACCCTCGCGAACCTGCGTCACGGTGTCAGTCAGAGAACGCTGCATGTGATCGACCGTCTCAGCCAGTTCGCCGATTTCATTACGTCCTGAAACGGTGAGCGTTTTGGTCAGATCGCCGCTGGCAATCTCACGGATATGAGCAATCACTCGCGCTAATGGGTTAAGCAGGGCATGTCGAATACCGTACCAAACCACCATCAAAATCAGCACCAGCACGACCGCAAGAATCCCCAGTTGCCATTGCGCAAAACGGTAGTCATGAGCGCTTTGATCAAATGTCTGGCGGTACAGATTTTCGCTCACCCGGGCGTAGCTACCCAACGCCTCGCCCAACGCGTTTTGCATTCCCTGGGTTGGCTGGGCGAAATAGGCATCCATATTGCCGTTATCCAGGAACTGGATAAGTTCGGTTAATGCAGCCTGATAGCGCTGATATTTTTCATCGACATTCGCGCTGGCCTCCGCCATCGCGGGTAAGGGGGATATGTTTTTGAAATTGGTGTAGTGCGCCGCCGCCTGTGCGAGGGTGTTTTTTGCGTTCTGGAGTAAATCCGTTTTGGCGCTACTCTGCTGGTTAGAGGCGTCCATCATCATGCGTGCGGCGGAGCGGCTCAGGTTAATGCGCGTTTGCAGCATTAAGTCCCATGTCGACGTGAGTTCACTTTGTTGCTGGCGTAATTCGTTAGAAATAACAAACCCTTGCTGGTTATGCTGCAATGAAGAAAATAGCAAACCACCGGAAACAAGCTGTAACAGTGCGAAAACCCCCAGCACCATCATCAGCATTGTGACAACGCGGATACGGTTAAACATAAGGCACCTTCCTGATAACGAGTTACCAACGTTATCGGCACCTGCGGTAATAACTTTACTTTTGCAAAAAGGAAAAACGTTGTCCCGGAAGACGATATTCACAATAACAGTGTCGCAGCGGCGATGCCGGCGCAAAATGCAGGAGGGTTGGGCGCGGGCGATGAAGAAGCGCTATCACCGCTGGTGGAAGCATAACGGTTAATATTGCCGGAGGGCGCGACACCATCCGGCAATGTCATTATGCGACGTGTGACGCTGCGATATCCAGCAACGCCATCTCTTCGCTGTTAAGCAGTTTTTCGATATTCACCAGAATCAGCATACGCTCGCCGAGCGCGCCCAATCCCGTCAAATATTCCGTTGACAAGGTCACGGCGAACTCTGGCGCCGGACGGATTTGTTCCGCCGTTAACGACAGTACGTCAGACACGCCGTCCACCACTATCCCGACGACGCGTTGCCCCAAATTCAGTACGATCACGACCGTATTGTCATCATACTCAACGTCGCCTTCGCAGAATTTCACCCGCAGATCGACAATGGGGACAATTACGCCGCGCAGGTTAGTCACCCCTTTTATAAAGGCTGGTGTATTGGCGATGCGCGTCACCTGGTCATAGCCACGGATCTCCTGTACTTTCAGGATATCGATACCGTACTCTTCATCTCCCAGTGTAAACACCAGGAACTCCTGACCTGACGGCTCGCCGGCCAGTTTGCTTACATTACTCATACCGGTCATATTATTCCCTTCTCACTCAATCAGGCGGCTGTGATCGCCATACGTTGTTCGCGGTTTAACCCCTGCAATGCGGAAACATCAACAATCAGCGCGACACTGCCATCGCCGAGGATCGTCGCGGCGGAAATACCCGGCACCTTGCGATAGTTGCTTTCCAGGTTTTTGACCACCACCTGGTGCTGGCCGATAAGCTGATCGACCAGCAATGCATAACGACGTCCCGCACTTTGCAGGATCACAACAATGCCCTGCGTGGCTTCGGTTTTCGCTCCTTCCACGTCAAACACTTTCCACAATTCAACCAGCGGCAAATACTCGCCGCGAACTTCCAGGACCCGTTCGCCGCCGGCCAGCGGATGAAGATCTTCTTCACGCGGTTGCAACGACTCCATCACCGCATTCAACGGTAGAATAAAAACTTCCCCCGCCACGCGGACCGACATGCCATCAAGGATGGCCAGCGTCAGCGGCAGCAGAATACGAATTGTGGTGCCGGAGCCCTGTTTTGACTGGATCTCAACGTGACCGCCCATCTCCTGAATGTTACGTTTCACCACATCCATGCCAACGCCGCGACCGGAGACATCCGTTACCTGTTCCGCCGTTGAGAATCCCGGGGCGAAGATCAACATGCCTACTTCATCGTCGGTCATGTTTTCATTTACCGCCATCCCCTGCGAAATAGCCTTCGCCAGGATACGCTCACGGTTAAGCCCCGCGCCGTCATCGGTCACTTCAATACAGATATTTCCGCCCTGGTGCTCTGCCGAGAGGATCAGGTTGCCAACAACATTTTTCCCGGCTTCAAGGCGTTTTTCCGGCATTTCAATGCCGTGGTCGAGACTGTTGCGCACCAGGTGCGTCAGCGGGTCGATGATGCGTTCGATCAAGCTCTTATCAAGTTCCGTAGAACTGCCGACCAGCGTCAACTCTACCTGCTTACCCAGTTTGCCTGCCAAATCGCGCACCAGGCGAGGAAAACGGCTGAAGACATACTCCATGGGCATCATGCGAATCGACATCACCGACTCTTGTAAATCGCGGGCGTTACGTTGTAACTGCCCCATACTGGTAATGAGATCGCCGTGGTTTACCGGGTCCAGCTCATTAGAGCGCTGGGCCAACATTGACTGGGTAATCACTAACTCGCCGACCAGGTTTATGAGCTGATCCACTTTCTCTACCGCCACACGAATGCTGGTGGACTCGCGTTCACGCGCTGGTTTTTCGCGCCCCGCATGATGTTCATGCGCCGCGCTTTTGGCGGCTGGCGCAACTGCTGTCGGAGGCGCTACCGGCGCTACCTCAGTTTTCTCTTGCGTTTTTTCAACTGGCGCGGCGACCACTTTTTCAAAAGCGATCTGATCGGCCTCGATGACAAAACAGAGCACCGCGACAATGTCATCTTCCGCGACGCTGCCATCCAGAGTTGCCGACAGCGAATCCGCCCCCTTAACGACATCCGTCAGCGTAGCCAGATTACCCAACTCTTCTTCAAGTAGATCGACCTCACTGGCTTTCAACCGTGAAAGTACAATACGCAGTTTACTCTCGTCACGAGGCGATTCGGTTTCGGCTACGCTCTCTTCCTGGATCGCCGCGCTTAGTGCCGCGGCCTCTACGACCGCCGGCGTGGTTTCGCCTTTCGCCTCCAGAGCCAACTGGCGTAGCGCCTTGCAGATATATTCGAAGCTTGCGGCATCCGGCTCTTCGGAGTTTTTATAGGCGTCGAGCTGTTCCTGCATAATATCTTTCGTTTCCAAAAACAGGTTGATAATGTCGGTATTGAGCTGCATTTCACCGCGTCGGGCTTCATCCAGCAGATTTTCCATTAAATGCGTGGTTTCCTGCAGAATGGTGAAGCCGAATGTGCCCGCGCCGCCTTTAATGGAGTGCGCCGCGCGAAAAATGGCGTTCAGTTGTTCAGCGTCCGGAGATTCCGGCGCCAAATCCAGCAGGTGCTGCTCCATATCAGCCAACAGCTCGTCAGCTTCATCAAAAAATGTCTGATAAAAATCGCTAATATCCATGCTCACGCTATCACCTCGGTTCCGCTTGTGGCGATGTGGGTACGCTTGCCGGCGGGACTGCCGCAGGCTGTTGTAATACACTTACCGGCTCATTCTGGCTTTCAGCGTTTTCATGCAAAATGGCCTGTTCCGCCTGTTTGTTTAACACCAGCAGGCTTATACGGCGGTTGATGGCGTCATCAGGACCGCGATCGCTCAGCCGCATCGTGGCGGCCATGCCAACCACCCGTAATACTTTTCCGTTATCCAGCCCGCCAGCGACCAGTTCTCGACGCGAGGCATTGGCGCGATCGGCAGATAACTCCCAGTTGCTATAGCCTTTTTCGCCGTTCGCGTAGGGAAAGTCATCGGTATGGCCGGCCAGGCTAATGCGATTAGGTATACCGTTTAACACTGGCGCAATCGCGCGCAGGATATCGCGCATATACGGCTCAACTTCGGCGCTGCCGGTTTTAAACATCGGGCGGTTCTGGCTGTCGATAATCTGGATGCGCAACCCCTCCTGCACTAAATCGATCTTCAGATGCGGACGTAACGCGCGCAGTTTGGGATCGGATTCGATCAGTTGATCCAGATCGCCGCGCAGTTTGTTTAACCGACTCTGCTCCATTCGTTTTTTCAGCTCGTCGATATTCGGTTGCTTTTCCACTTCACCCTGCTGTTGGGTGTAATCATCGCCGCCGCCTGGTATCGGGCTCTCGCTATTGGCAATCCGGTTACCGCCCGTTACCGCGGTGGCTAACGGCGTACGAAAATATTCGGCAATCTGAATTAATTCTTTAGGGCTGGAGATAGAAATCAGCCACATCACCAGAAAAAAAGCCATCATCGCCGTCATAAAATCGGCGTAGGCGATCTTCCAGGAACCGTGCGCCCCACCGCCATGCGGTTTGTGCTTGCGGCGTTTTACGACGACAATGGGATGGGCCTGATTTTTCATGCTTCCTCAGTCGTCTGCTGCTGATTTGGGTTTCTCACTGCGCGAACATGTTCTTCCAGCTCGATAAACGACGGGCGTTCGCTGGAATAAAGCGTTTTACGTCCAAATTCCACGGCAATCGGCGGCGCATAGCCGTTCAGATTAGACAGCAATGTAATTTTTACGCACTGCATCATCTTGGTGGTTTCGGCGCTCTTCTGGCGCAAAACGGTAGCCAACGGAGAAATGAATCCATAAGCCAGTAAAATCCCAAGAAACGTTCCTACCATGGCATGGGCAATCAGCGCCCCCAATTCCGCGGCCGGACGATCGGCTGAAGCCAGAGCGTGAACCACCCCCATTACCGCCGCGACGATACCAAAGGCAGGCAGTGAATCCCCCACCATCGCCAGACTGTTAGCAGGGACTTCCGCCTCGCTTTCATGGGTTTCAATCTCTTCATCCATCAACGCTTCAATTTCGAACGTGTTCATGTTGCCGCTGATGATCAGGCGCAGATAATCGACAATAAAATCAAGCATCACCGCATCGGCCAGAATACGCGGATAACTGGCGAAGATTTCACTCTCTTTCGGATTCTCAATGTCGCGCTCAAGGGAAAACATACCCTGCTGACGTGATTTGGCCATCAGGCGATAGAGTAGCGCCAACAGATCCATGTACATGGTTTTCGTGTATTTCGAGCGACGAAACAACAACGGAATCGCTTTCATCGTGCCTTTGATGGCCTTCCCGTTGTTGCCGACAATGAATGCCCCTATCCCCGCGCCGCCAATGATGACCAGTTCAGCAGGTTGATAGAGTGCCCCAAGGTGTCCGCCGGTCATGACATAACCACCGAAAACTGTACCGATAACCACCAGGTAACCTAATAAGATAAGCACGACATCATCCTTCCGCTGTTGACTATGACAGGATGCGCAGTCGGGCGGTTAACGCGAAGGCAAGGCAAAAAAAAGCAGCGGTAATGACTTACCGCTGCTGGAGTGTTTGTCCACACCGTTTCGGTTAAACAGCCTGTTCGATCTGTTCATCCAGCAGTTGTGGAATAATATCGGCAGCATCTCGGGAAAGTTTACGTCTTTTTACTGCGCGGGATGGCGGCTGGCATAAACTACACGCAAAGCTGCCCACGGGCTGATGCGCATGGGTAATAAAGTTTCCGCCGCAGCAGTTACAGCTCGACAATTCGAGCAATCCGCTTTCGACAAAACGCACCAGAGTCCATGCGCGGGTCAGCGCCAACAACGGCCCTTCTGGCGGTTGCGGACACTGCTCAAGATAAAGCCGATAAGCTTTAATCACCGCATCCACACCGCTGCATAAGCCGGTCTTCAGTAAAAATTGCCAGGCGTTGCAGAACATGGAGGCATGAATATTTTGCTCCCAGGTCATAAACCAGTCTGTCGAAAATGGCAGCATCCCTTTAGGCGGCGGGCTGCCGCGTAACTCTTTGTACAGCCTGATGAGACGACCACGGCTGAGCTGTGTTTCGCTTTCCAGCATTTGCAGACGAGCGCCAAGATTAATCAACTCCATCGCCAACTGGATATCGCGAGCTTCCTGAACAATGCTTTTTTCACTCATTATCATGCCCTTTTCTTACGCGCCGTATCGTCCGCTTCATTGAGCAGGCGCGTTGAAAGCATGATACCTGTGTGAATCTGCTGTAAATCGTCGACGCGCGAATCCTGAGTCAAACGGGTGATCGTCTGATGATCGTCAAACCGGAAATGACAAACCAACTGATTCGTCTCCGCCAGTTTGACCATCTGCGGCAGGGTCAACGCACCCAGTGTGTTTGCCATCTCTTCGTTGATACCGAGGCGGAACATCGCAGATGCTTTGTCCTGGACGATCAAACGCTGTGCAAGGAGTAAATATGACAAATTGATGTCATAAATGTGTTTTAGCAACTCGGATGTATGCATTGTTCCCATCCAGAATAACCAACTTTATTTTTGTGCGGCGTAGCCGCACCCCGTGATGTCGCCGGGAAGGCCCGGTAAAAGAAGCAAAAAGGTCAAATGCATATCAGCGCTCAGACATTGTGACGTATAACACAGCCTCCCGTCGGGATTCGCCTTACACGTTTACATAAATTATTACAAATGCCTAAGATTTTTCCTAATTCGACGCAACTCTACTCGTCAGCCTCGTGACATACAACGGAGCGGGACGGCGATTTTAGAAAATATGTGACACATATCACATAATTTAACGGAATACTTACGATAAAACCATCAGCATGGCTTTTATTTTGTTTATTTAATCACCTAATGTTCACTTTTTCTATTCCACTCTGCTGAATAGGGGGACGTCAACACCAAATTGTTTTTTGTTTCTCTCTGTTAAAATAACGGTAAGGTAATAGATAACGCGCCATTATTTCTATTATAGAAACATTTTAATTTTACCTTTAGTAAACAGCAGCTTAAATATTAAATATTATTAATTAATCATACTCCAGCATAAGTCTGATCACACCAAAAACAAGCTCAATTAATTTAACTTTTAGCTTTCATTATTCATCCGTTTAATCAAGGTGTATCGATGTTGCGTAAAAAACGGCCTATGACACTATTCTTTTCATAAGAATAATTAATAGTTAATTATGATGTCCTTCACATTATTGTGGTATTGCCACATTGCAGAAATGCGATAAACAGAGTAAAGCTAAAGAACAACCTCATATTCTTGCAATAAAGGAGCGAGTTATGAGCTACACCCATATTCTTGTCGCCGTTGCCGTCACCCCGGAAAGCCACCAGCTAGTGGCTAAAGCAGTCTCTATCGCCCGCCCTGTTCTGGCAAAAATAAGTCTGATTACCCTTGCTTCCGATCCTGAGCTGTATAACCAGTTCGCCGCGCCCATGATGGAGGATTTACGCGCGGTTATGCATGAGGAGACTGAGAATTTTCTTAAGGCGCTGGGAGAGAAAGCGAACTACCCGATTGAACGAACCTTCATCACTTATGGTGAGCTAAGCCCGCATATTTTAGATGTGTGCCGCAAACACCATGTTGATCTGGTCATTTGCGGCAACCATAACCACAGTTTCTTTTCGCGTGCGTCCTGCTCAGCAAAAAGTGTCGTTAGCGCCAGCCAGGTAGATGTGTTGTTGGTGCCGTTAGCGGGCGACTAGTCGCCCCTCGCGACATATCAGGCCAGCTTAGGGAATGTCGCCACTTTATTCTGCTGCTGACGCTCAGCGCTGCGCGGCGTGACCTCCTTTAGGTCATGAATAAAACGCTCCTGCCAGCGGTTAATGTCATTTTTAACGAGCACGGCGAGCATTTCCGCATGACGCGAAATACGCTCGGCAAGCGGCATCGTTAGGGCACGATTGAGCGCCGCCGCCACGTCATCCCGATCGTAAGGATTGACGATTAACGCCGACGTCAGTTCATTCGCCGCACCGGCAAACTGTGACAGTACCAATACGCCAGGGTTAGCAGGATCCTGCGCAGCGACAAACTCTTTCGCCACCAGATTCATCCCGTCACGCAACGGGGTGACAAGCCCAACATCTGAGTAACGGAATATCTTCATTAACAGCTTACGATCAAAATGCTGATTCAGATAATAGAGCGGCGTCCAGCCCAGTTGTCCATATTTCCCATTAATACGGCCTGCTTCCGTCTCAAGCTGGTGGCGAATATCCTGGTATGCCTGTACTTCGCCGCGTGACGTAGGCGCAATCTGGGTATAACGAATTTTTCCCCGGTGCTGCGGATAGTTTTCCAGTAGCGCTTCATACGCCAGAAAGCGTTCCGGCAGCCCTTTCGAATAATCCAGCCGCTCAACGGAAAAAATATTCTTCACATTTTTCAGTTCCGCTTTGAGCTGCGCCAGTTTAGGCGGCAACGGCCCGGCAGCCTGTAGGGCAATCTCATCGGGCTCAATACCGATAGGATACACTTCTGTCTGGAAGTCTTTACCCCACGCGATATGCTGCTTGCCGCTGCGCATCGTGACTCGAGTTTGACTCGAAAGGCTATCCAGAAAAGCCAGGCGATCATTTTCCGTCTGGAACCCTAGCAGATCAAAGTCACACAACTGCTCCAGCAGTTCATCATGCGGCGGTAAGGCGTTAAAAATCTCCGGGGTCGGGAATGGAATATGCAGGAAAAAACCAATTCGGTTGTTCACGCCGCGTTTACGCAGCTCGCTGGCAAACGGTAATAGATGGTAGTCATGCACCCAAATGATGTCGCCCTCTTTAATGAGAGGCAATAACTTATCGGCTAATAACGCATTAACCCGCATATAGCCTTCCCATGCGGGCCGCTGAAACTGTACCAGGTCCAGACGATAGTGGAACGCAGGCCAGAGAACCGCATTGGAAAATTGACAGTAATAATCTTCGTAATCTTGTTCACTCAGGTTAAACGATGCCCAGGTTATATTACCTTTTGTCACCTTTTTTAATGGCTCATCCTCGTTACCTGTCTCGCCACTCCAGCCGAACCACAACCCGCCAGCCGCTTTTAGCGCGCCAAGCACGCCAACGGCGAGGCCGCCGGCGCCGCCTTTATTATCCGGGGGGGCAATTCGATTAGATACTACGACTAAACGACTCATAGCCATCTCTCCTGTTATTCATTACTTGTTGTTCTTGTTGTGGATAATTGATTTCCTCCAGCCAGCGCCAGACATCGGGTACGCTTTCCAGCCGCCATGCCGCCTGGGTTGCCCCGACGCCCACTTTTATGGAAATTCCGCCGGCGTGATTCACCACGCCAAAGCCAGCCTCATCGGTCAAATCGTCGCCCACAAAAACGGGAATCCGTCCCGCAAAGGGCGCCTCCTGCATAAAGGCGGCAATCGCTTCGCCTTTATTGGTTCCCTTAGGTTTAATTTCCACAACGCATTTACCGGGCTGCAACGCCAGTTGCGGCCAGTGCTGCGTAACGTGTTGCGCAAGCGCCAACAGCGCCGCTTCATGCTCCGGAGCCTGACGGTAGTGCAGCGCAAACGCCATGCCCTTCGCCTCCAGCTCCGCCCCGGGCAGCGCTACAAGCGTCGAACGTAATAACGCCTCCACCTCACGGACTACCGCTTCAGGAAGCCGAACGATATGGGTTTTACCATTGATGTCACGACGCTCTGCCCCGTGAACGCCAGCAAGCGGAAAGCGAAAGGGTTTCGCCAAAGCATCCAGCTCAGTCATTGAACGCCCTGAAATCAATGCCAGTGCCCCTGCGTTGTGCGCCGCGAGACGGTCTAACAACTGAAGGATCTTATGCGGTACCGCTACCTGATCGGGATGAGGCTTTATCTCTGCCAATGTGCCATCAAGGTCAAAAAAATACGCATAGTTCGCAGTGAGTTCGGGGGATACGGTTAACGGTTCTGCCACCCTGGTCTCCTCCTTATCATCATATTGAGACTCACAAACGGTCTCATTAGTCATGTAAGTATAGACAGTGTGACGCTGCTCGCCATTTAGAAAGGCCATCGCCAGCCGGGGTAGCAACTGGCGATGGCATGGAGCTATACTGTTAAGTTAAATGTTAATTCATCGAATTATACGCTTCGCTTTTTACCTATCATTGTCGCCGATGGCTACTGCCAGAAGGATTAAGCCGCGAACCGCATACTGCCCAAAAGGTGACATATTGGGCAGATTCATCGCGTTCTCCAGCGTCCCTAATATCAGTACGCCACGACCAGATATGAGACTTTTCCGATACTGCCTTACAGGGGCCTCTCCCCTAATACGCACGCTGAGATCACGATTAACTTATACCCCCGGGAGGTCATTGGCTGACCGCTGGCCATACGCGAAGCCAGAATGATCGCATTTACTGTTTTTCCCTGGGCGAACAACGATTACCAGGGATGATAGATATGGTCGGCTTGTTCGCGAACCGGCGCGTCGTCGCCCAACAATCTGGCGGAAAGCGTTAGCGCGAAATTAAAGACATGGCCCAAACCTTTACCGCTGATTAGATTGCCGTCTTCAACTACGGGCGCATCCACATAAACGCCTTCCTGAATCGCTTTCCACAGATCGCCGGAACAGACATAACGACGCCCCTTCAGCAATCCGTGGGTGCCCAGTACCCTTGCCGCAGCGGAACAAATAGGACAAATTAATTTGCCTTCCGCATCATGACGGGCAACGAAAGCGATCACCGCCGGATTAGCGGCCAGGCTGGCGCTACCCTGCGGGCCGCCCGGCAGAACCACGGCATCGAAAATCGCCTGCTGACGTTCACTCAGCGTGCTGTCCGCCACCATGGGAATATCATGGTAGCTCACTACCGCCCGTGATTCAGCGCACGCCAGCGTTTCGACGTCGATATGCAAACGCCGCAGGATATCAATAGTAACAATGGCCTCTGCCTCTTCAAATCCTGGCGCCAGCAGCACCGCGACCTTTTTCATTGACTGCTCCTTGTTAACGTGTCACTCATCAAAATCGCGCTCATCCGAATAACGTGCCCGCATGATTAATGACATTAAAAATGATCTACCGCAAAATCGGCTGTTTTATAAAAACAGGTGAATTTGCCATCAACCGTTCATACGTGTGATATCCAGATTGGCTAATGTTTATTTTATTGAGATTACCATGCTTGAAAGTCCCATCCTGTGATCTGAAACAATGTTTCATAAATTATAAGAATAATAATATACCTTTTATTTTTCAAATGATTACAATTATTACATCACAACAAAAATTAGTACTGCTGAAAAAATCACACCACTGAAAATGTAAAAAAAGTTAAACAATTGCATTTAAGGATTTTCTTATTTTTATTGACAAGCTATTCTCATTACCGATCGATAAACAGGAAATCAGATCGCATAAGGGACTGGCGGAACGGAGTTCTTCTGCTAAGAGTATTTATTGTGCATGGATGTAAGAATGTGACAACGGCCCGCTGCATTCTCGTCTGTCATGCACATCAACACTTTCTGGAAATAAGGATATTGTTATGGCAACTGTAGGAATGGTTCAAAAACTCAACACGCAAATGAACCTTGAGTTTTATGCATCAAATCTTTACCTCCATCTAAGCGAATGGTGTTCTGAACACAGTTTAACAGGCACCGCCACTTTCCTTCGTACTCAGGCACAAGGCAACGTGACGCAAATGATGCGCATGTTTAATTTTATGAAAAGCGCTGGCGCCACCCCTATCGTCAAAGCCATTGACATTCCGGGCGATGAACTCTGTTCTCTGGAGGAACTGTTCCAGAGAACGCTGGAGGCTTATCAACAACGAGCCAGCACGCTGTCACGCCTTGCGGACGAAGCGAAAGCGCTGAATGATGCCTCAACGCTTGATTTCCTCCGTACCCTGAAAAAAGAGCAGCAGCAGGATGGCGTACTTTTACACACCATTCTCGAAGAAGTTCGCAGCGCTAAACGAGCAGGATTGTGTCTGGCGCAAACCGATCAGCATCTCCTTAACGTCGTTACTTATCAACACCACTGACAACGACTATCCGAACGGCAAAATTGAGACGTTATTATGCCGGATAGCAACGAGAAGCGGCTTATCCGGCCTGCAGTCAGCGGTTATTAGTGAGACTCCCCCTGTGGCGTAAACTTCAGTTCGATCAACGCTATCGCTTTTTGGATGGCGCGCATCGTGACCGGATCGGCCGCGGCAGGATGATGTGAAAAATCGATACTTTTCAATTGGCTGGACATTTTTTCACGTACTTCTACTGGCGCAATCACATCGATTACGTCCAGAATCTGTTTAATAACCAACTGACAAGCGACAACGTCAGAAACCAGTTCCTGGTCGGCATTAAGTGTATGGGGCATTATGAACTCCTTATAGTCAGGCCGTCATAGTACCCATTCATAACCAGAAACGGTAGTTACCCCGTTTCTGGCCTGTATCTCAGCGGTAGAATCTGTCGCCACTGGTTTTTTATCGGCACAGTATGCCTGGCGACAGGAACAAAACACCTCTGTCTTGCCTGACGGGCATTACCCCAGAATCTCACGTATAAAGGCTTCTATTTCTTTATTCTGGCCGTTTTCAAAAAAACACTGCTGGAAACGCGGCCCGGAAACCGCTGTTTTAACCAGCTCAGGATCAATTGACCGCAGCGTATCCAGATAATTCTCTTTGACGACCGCAGCTTTAACCTGGTTCAAAATGCCCGCATTGCGTACCTGCGGCGCTTTGCGTTCAGGCGGATATCCCTCGCCTTTACGCCCGGTAAACGCTTTTTCAAAGATGAAACGCACGTTCAGCTCTGCGCCCCAGCCAAAGCCTTTCGCAAATGGCAGGGACAACGCGTTGCCATTGTTGATCTGCGCAAACAGGAAAGCATCTGCCGGATCGATGCAATAACCACAAATGACGCCCGGATGAATATTTAGCGACATGAGCGCACCCTGACCGGTGCCGCAGCCAGTGACCACAAAATCAACAGCTTTTGAATTAAGCAGAATACTCGCCATAATGCCTAAATGGATGTACGTCAGGTGATGATCATTTTCATCGCACATGCCGACGTTAAAGACAGGAAATCCTTTCTCATTGGCGACGGCGCTAAGTTCGTTAAAAATGATGGCGTTTTTGCTGGCCTGACTATTTTCCATCATCAGTGCAATTTTCATGGTGTTCCTCCTGAATGCAGGCGGACACGCCTGCGTAAATCATGGTATTTTACCCACACTACACTTTTGCGAACTTACTTTCAAATTTAATGAAACTAAGTTTTAAAAAACAAAAAGACGCTCACAAATTTTCTGTTCCTGCTGTCACTTTCCTGCCGTTACCTTTAATCAAGGCGAATCCGTGAGTTATTCCAGCCATTGATAGTGAAAGACACGAGGTAGCATGGTCCAATACCGAACTGTCGGAGCGATTGTATGAAGCCTTTCATTTTTACTCTTTCAGTGCTAGCCCTGACGGGATGCACCATTACTCGACAAGCGCAAGTCAGCGACGCCAGCCCGATAAGCGGCATCGTGCGCCTGACGTATAACCAGCCGCTATTTTTTACCTCACGGACAGACGACTATGTTTCTCACGGAACTGCTACACGCGAATGTCAACAAATGGGCTATGCCGATGCCGTCTCGTTTGGCCAGCCAGTAGGAACCTGTAGCATTTATGCTGGTTCTTTGTGTCTGAACACCCGATTTATCCTCTCCTGGCAATGTCGGGGCGTAGCCGTCCCGCAAATAATGCCGCTTTATTATTAAGATTCCTGGATTAGCGTCGACACCACGCACAATAAAGGATAGCGCCAGATCGCTATTGCCAGCATGAGAGTGCTGGCTCTGCTTTATTTATATATTCGTCATACTTCAAGCTACCTGTTCGTTGGCTTTCTTCGTTCCCTCAGTGAATTATGTAAGCTCTCGGGATTTGCTGTGTCGCCGCCTGCCTGCCCCCTGATTTATGTAGGCTATATAATGGCGCTAATGCGTTTTATTCCCATTCGTATTTTTAATAATTAAATTTAATATTTTACCTTTTGCAAATAATAAAATAACAATTTATAGTGGCGCCACATCACTGTATATCTTTTGCTATTTGTGGAGCAGAATCATGCTGAAAACAGAAATGATCGACAAACTGAATGAGCAAATGAACCTGGAGTTGTACTCCTCACTGCTCTATCAACAAATGAGCGCATGGTGCAGTTTTCACAGTTTTGAAGGCGCTGCCGCATTTCTTCGTCGCCATGCGCAAGAGGAGATGACGCATATGCAACGCCTGTTCGACTACCTTACCGATACCGGAAGTCTGCCGCGCATTAACACCGTTTCTTCGCCCTTCGCTGAGTATACCTCACTGGATGAGCTGTTCCGCGCGACCTATGAGCATGAGCAAATTATTACGCAAAAAATTAACGAGCTGGCTCATGCCGCAATGACCAGCCAGGATTATCCGACATTTAATTTCTTACAGTGGTATGTGGCGGAACAGCATGAAGAAGAAAAATTATTTAAATCTATTATTGATAAATTAACACTGGCAGGAAAAAGCGGTGAAGGGCTTTATTTCATTGATAAAGAACTTTCAACGCTGGATACACAAAATTAATCCAACATTTTCTTGCACGGTGAGAGTGTATCTCACCGTGGCATATTAATGGCGGCAGATCTTACTCTCATGCGTTGAAAAACCGCCATCCACGGCAATAAATTTTCCTTTTGCCGCGAGAAACGCGACCAGTTCCGCCGCCGTCATACCTGACGCCGAACAGGTATGAAATCGCGCCCGCTCGCCAAAGCGCGCTTTAATTGCCGCCTCCAGCGAGGCATGCGTATACTGCTCGCCAGACTCAATCATCATATTGAGCACCTCATGACCGTGAATAGAATCCATAACCCCTCCTGAATAAAACTCGTAGCCTAATGTGTACTTGAGCGAGCGGCTTTGCGCTAGCGCAGGTTTGCGGTGGTTGTGCGCGCCTCCTCCTGCATCAGGTTTCACCTATACAATTGTAAAGTTTATTGTACATGTATTGTAACGACCATTTGACGAAAATAGCGTAATGCCTTACCCTGCGCCGCGGATATCACCGATCTTTGTTACCGGGGTAGTAGAAAGCGTGAAAAATAGAACTCTGGGCAGTATTTTTATCGTAGCAGGCACCACTATCGGCGCCGGGATGCTGGCAATGCCGCTGGCCGCGGCTGGCGTTGGTTTCGGCGTCACGCTGGGATTATTGATTGGACTGTGGGCGCTGATGTGTTACACCGCGCTCCTGTTACTTGAGGTGTATCAACACGTTCCGGCAGATACCGGGCTGGGCTCGTTGGCTAAGCGCTATCTTGGGCGTTACGGACAGTGGCTGACAGGATTCAGCATGATGTTCTTAATGTATGCGCTCACCGCTGCCTACATCTCCGGGGCCGGAGAATTACTGGCGTCCAGTATTAACAGGTGGATCGGCGCCGCGCTCTCCCCTGCCGCCGGTGTGTTGCTGTTCACCTTTATTGCCGGTGGTGTGGTGTGTGTGGGTACCTCGCTGGTCGATCTTTTTAACCGCTTTCTCTTTAGTGCGAAGATCATTTTTCTGGTCATCATGCTGGCGCTGCTAACGCCACATATTCATAAAGTAAATCTTCTTACGCTTCCTTTACAGCAGGGGCTGGCATTATCCGCAATACCGGTCATTTTCACTTCCTTTGGCTTTCACGGCAGCATACCGAGTATTGTGAGTTATATGAACGGTAACATTCGCAGGCTGCGTTGGGTCTTTATGACGGGCAGCGCCATTCCGTTAGTAGCCTATATCTTTTGGCAGCTCGCCACGCTGGGAAGCATCGATTCGCTGACATTCAACGAGCTGCTGGCCAACCATGCCGGGTTGAATGGCCTGCTGCAGGCGCTCAGAGAGGTGGTTGCTTCGCCACATGTCGAACTGGCGGTCCACTTGTTCGCGGATCTGGCGCTGGCGACCTCTTTTTTGGGCGTAGCGCTAGGATTATTTGACTACCTGGCCGATCTATTCCAGCGCCGCGGCACGGTGTCTGGACGTATGCAAACCGGGCTGATTACCTTTCTGCCGCCGCTGGCGTTTGCGCTTTTCTATCCACGCGGATTTGTGATGGCTTTAGGCTATGCCGGCGTGGCGCTGGCAGTGCTGGCGCTGCTAATCCCTGCCATGCTGGTCTGGCAATGCCGTAAACAAAATCCTCAGGTGGGATATCGTGTGGCAGGCGGCGCCCCGGCGCTGGCGCTGGTATTTATCTGCGGTATTGTCGTGATCGGCGTCCAGTTTTCGATCGCAATGGGTTTGCTGCCCGATCCAGGTTAATGCCAGGAAAAGATTACCGGGCCCGGACTTCCCTCCAGGCTCGATAATCATCACGCTATGGTCGTGTACGAGGAATTAATGCAGGCAGCACTGCTTAAATTTCTTGCCGCTCCCGCACGGGCAAGGATCGTTACGCCCTACTTTTACCTCTGCTTTTGCCGGCATCTGTAGCGGCGTAGTTTGCGGATGTGCCATCCACCAGGCATGCAACTCAAGTGCCGCGATACGGATAGCGTCAACGCTTTTATCGAACGCTTCGGGGCTCATTTTATCCAGCAGATCAAAGTTTTCTTCAGTGCCATGTAGTGCTATCGCTTCCAGCGCTGGTTTTAGCGTATCCGGCAAATCAGACCAGTCGGACAGCGAAACTCCGCGCATGTAACCAAAACACCATTCTTCAACAATCGTTAATTCATGGCCATCAACTTCTCGCAGGCCAAACAGCGGCTCAAACTGCTCAGGATAGTCTTCAAGCCGGGCGGCTGTGTCCGCCATGTGCTGGAACACCAGGTCCATAAATCGCGTCATTTCTTTTTCAGATGTCCAGCGCGGTACGTACGCGGGTCCACCCCATATCGCCACCAGCCACTGTTCCGGCTCAATTGGACGCGGAGAACTCAATACCGCAGTAATCAAACCATCCAGCTCCGCGACATCCAGAATGGCCTGATCGGTATTGTATTTCGTCAGCACATCATCCAGCCATTCCAGCTCGCTCTCGTTTAATGGTTCCATTTTCATAACGCTTTTCCTCAGTGATGACTTCCGCCTGTGAGTTTCTTACATTGCAGCGGATAAAAATAATTTTTGCAGGCAGTTGGGATGGTAACCATCAGGGGCCAGATTAACACGAAATGAGGAGGATTCCGGAAGTTAACGCACAAAAGGCGGATCGGGATACAGGTTTTCCGGTAAGAAATGCTCAAACCCACACAAAGCCAGACATCTGGGCCCAGTGCTGGCGCCCGTTCGCGACGGTCATTGCCCGCGCACTCTCTGGCGAGAAGATACTTCTCTCCTTCCATTCCCCTTAACAGAGTGCGCGCCACGGTCATATATGCATAACACGTCTTCCTCCCTTAGTGAAATCAGACATTTTTTACGCATCGCTACGCTGGCGGCACGCAAGACGGGACAGACATTCTGAATGTCTCTCGCTATATTATACTCATACTAACTTATGCTACCGCCGCAGATAGATAAAATCGCCCTCTTAAATAGAGCTTATTTTCAGTAAAAAAGTGTTTGATGAGTTCGTCTACCGTTTCTCTATCAGCAGAAAAGGTTATTTCCATAAACAGAGTATCATACCCTATTTTGATATTCTTCTTCTTACAGTAAGCACGGATCTCCTCCTGCACACTCAGCATCGGCACGCTAAATGTGTATAGCGGTTGCGGTTCTTTTTTCGCCGCTTTCTCAAAAACCTTAGTGACCAGCTCCCCAAGATCGCGCTCCGACCGGGTACGGTTATTAAAATGCAATAAACTACGTCTTTTTACCACCCAGCCTCCAGCCAGATATCGCGGACAATAACTCTCACTTCAATGTGTGAGGAACATAGACACACCCAGAATCAACTCCAGATAGTATTTCAAATAAACAGTCCGCACTATAGCACATACTTTTTTCAGACACAGTTTACAGGGATACTCTTTTTATATCCACCACGCATGGTTGCCTTGAACACGCCTTCGGCGATAACACAGCCTGTTAGCCTATTCTATATAACCAAGCTTAAACAGAGGCTTACCGGCCAGCGATACCAGTTCAGGATTTTCAGGATAAAAACGCAGCAGCGGGAAAAATACCGCCTCGCCAATAATGCTGCGGCTATTGGCATGGTTCGGGCGCAATCCCCAGATATTTTGATAAGTGACCGGCACCACCTGCCCATTCATGGTTGTGTTACCGATATACAGCATAATATGCCCGGGAATATAGATCAGCGTAGTAAATGGTTTTCCGTATCTGGTGAGATAATCGATCCGCATTTGGGTACTTTTATTGCTGAGATCGACGACTCGTCTAGCGGAGGCTATCTGCGCCGTTGAATGTCTGGGTAGGAATATACCAAACGGCATCAATAGACTGCGGATTTCGGCTGAACAATCATTATAAAAATTAAAATTTCCCCAGCCGTAGGGCGCGCCGCCCATTGATTTCATTAATACGGCGATATTTTCCGGCGTCATTTTCCACGGCATAGCCGTAAACACGTTGTCGCTTAGCCAGACCCAATGGATAGACGCACGACCGTTACTGTCGCGAACAGGCGCCGCAATCAGGAAAAGACCCGCCTGTTGATGCCGGAACGGTAAAATAGTGCCCGGTCGCCCGGTGAAATAATAGGTGTCTGCGGTATGGACAGAAACCGGCGCGTTGATAAACGCCCCCAGTTGCTTGTCAGCAAGCGAAACCCACTGTGTCACAAATTTCTGATCCACATGGGCAATATCTTCACTATGAACCCAACCTGTTACCGCCGGTGAAACGACATATTGCCAGCGTTGGTCTTTGCTCTCAGTCAGCGTATAGACAGGCGTACCGGGGCGCAGCGAAGACATTTGTAAATTATCAAACGGATACCCCTCTCCCGCCCGGCGGGGATCGTTAAATAGCGGATCATCTGTTGGCAGGGCTCTAACTAAACTTTCTCTGACCATAATGCCTCGTCGGGAAGCATGATATATATTGTCAATCTGGGTGTTCGCATTCTCTCTTACCTCCTCTTTCCAGCGTGAGGAGTAAAGCCTGAAATTTTCCCCCCAATAAGTACTGCCGTCGCTAAGGAACTGTTTAATACTGGCATCCCGGGCCTGTCCCGAATTTTTTTTCAGCAACGCTGTGATATAAAAAGCATTCCACGGCGAGTGCGATTCACTGTCCATTCCGAAATAATGGGATTTAAGTGCGCTAAAGTAACGTTGTTGAGTAGTACTATCCATAATCGGAATAGCGAAACTAGCCGAGTCCGGAGGTAGCCATTTATCGACCGATTGTGAATAGTCCGCTAACGGAAAGCGCATTTTTGTCGGGTCAATATAATCTCCCCCAGAAATTTCACCTTTACCCGTTGGTCGATAGGCCGTCTGGTGGCAGGCTGTGAGACACAATGGCATCAATAACACGGCCCAGGCTTTGTTTTGCATCACCATCTCCATAACATGAGGAAAGCACAAGAGAGAGATTGACCAAAACCGCCATTTACGGAAACCTAAAGTTATCTGTAGTTGACCTGTTATTAAGACATGATTACAAAACGTGATTAAAATATGATGCAGCTCACATTACCTTATGATGAGCATTAGCCTGCTATTTACCTTCCTTTTAATTATATTGCTAAAAAGCATGTCGTGCACAGCTATATAATCGTTTAATTTGCATAAATCCCCCACTGACCAGAGCCCATTTTTTTCAGACAATACATACTATAGCGTGTCGATTCTGTCATTTTTATATATTCTGCAAAATTATCTATATTGACGTAACCGATAAAATTACGTGCATCACAAGTAGGAGAGGAAGACTCCTCCGGAAAAGAGTGCGTTACGATTGCTATATCAGGCTCATATAGAATAAAAAAGAGTAGCAAAGCGCACCCTACAATCCCAATACTAATAAATTTAATAAATAACTTTGCATTATTGGTATATTTCACTGGCATATTTACCTTCTTCATAAAACAGGAATAAACATATCAGCATTTTTATACAGATTAATAAATTTTATAGGCTGATTTACCCGGTGTTTAATATTTACCAGACATGAGTCCTGCGAGTCGGTAAAATGTTAACTGCTTTGCTGGCGGAACTATCACTACAGGTGTTTTTACTGTGAATAGTGATGGAGAGCTCACGCTCACGACTGGTGTGTAAAATAGCCCCTGTAGATAAGATAGTTTTATGACACTGCTTATTGCTTTGATTATTCTTGTCTTTTCTATGGTACACGGAGCTATATTTAAGAAAATGTTAATATAGAAGTTGAAAAGACAATGCAACGAATCCAGACAAAAACAAGAAATTAGATCGTTTCATAATACCACCCACCCTACATAGCAGATCGCAAAGTCATACATTTTATCCTTACTACCGATACTATACATGAATCATAAAATATACACGCTAATTTCTATAATTATTTAAGATATGTTGAGTGGATATTTACTTATCCAGCTATGTAATATTACTTATGTTAATATGAAGGGGGGGCGGCATCAATACTCACCGACGTCCTACCACCATCAATGTGGCAGTATCTATTTAATTATTCGGAAATTTTTCTATACACTCAACTGGTCGACTTGTCATGGTAATATCTGCTCCGATCGTTTCTAATGGAACACGACAAGCAGTTACAATAAATTCTCGTAATGGATCGTAGGGCATGGAGTCAACTTCAGCAGTAAATCCCTGTTTATGAATCTGTTGTACCAGGGATTTTGTTTCATCTATATTTTTGGGATTAGGATCAACTTCAATTGAATAAAGTTTTCTATATCCTTTACTCTTTATGTCCTTCAATGCATTATCAAGAGATGATTGAGAATTAACCCTGGTAGTAAAATATACTGATTTTTGCTTAGCATTTAACCAGCTAGCATCGTTTTGGCTCCCGGATTCTATCAATGTACGCTGAGCAATATTTAATTTATTAATATTGTCGATTAAATTCTCATTTGGAGTTGTCTTGGTGTTAAGCATAAAGCAGAACTCTTTGTTTTTATCCATTGCAACGTAGTCTTCTATTCTGAAAACATCCAGAGTTGGATCTTTTTTTCTATATTCATTAAGTTTTTTAGAATTTATTTTACTCAATAAGAAGAATGTATCATTTGATCTTTGTCTATCATTATGAGCCACAACCCAAGTGTGGTCCGATAAGGTTCGCACTGACATTTTTAAAAATCTTATCGTCTTTTCTTTATCATTTTTAACAATAGAATTGTAATTACTGATTGCAGCCACCTGTGCAGGACAGGTATTAAAAGCGCTATTCGTGGGTTTACAAACTTCAAATGCCCTAAAATTGAATACTTGTCCATCAAACACCCCTTTATCAGTGGCCCCCATTTCATGGGCAATAATCCTACCACATTGAGCTAATGGAATATTGTATTCAGTTTTATGACTACAAGCAGATAACAAAGACCATATTATGAAGAAAAATACAGTCATAATATATTTTTTTCTTAATGGTGTTTTTTTTGTCATCATTAACCCCTTATTGATTGTGACGAGATATTGATCTTGACCCAGCATCTTTAGTTAGCTTTTGTCTCTATCTAAGTTAACGTCATCCACTAGCACCTGAATTCCCTCGGTGAGAGGTATTCCAAGGTATTGTGCGGGTAGTTTTCATTGTACCTGATTGAGGGGCAATGGAACGAAAACGTATATTAAGAAAATAAATTATTGTTTAATTACAAGCTGGTGCTCTCAGCTTTTTCATCGAGATATCTTCCTGTAGTGTAAACGTATGATATGATCTTACCCAGCAATAGTGGAAGTGGGCACGCGACTAAGTGAGTAAACTCTCAACCAGAGGTGACTCACATGACAAAACCATCATCAACCACCAAAAAGATTCGCAAACAGCACTCACCTGAATTCCGCCAGGAAACCTGAAACTGGCTGAACGTATTGGCCCGTGACCTTAGCCTGTAGGAATCACAGCTCTATAACTGGCGCAATAAACAGCAGTAACAACTCTCATCTTCTGACCGCGAAAATGAACTTGCTGCTGAAAATGCCCGTCTCAAACGTCAGTTGGCAGAACAGGCTAAGGAGCTGGACCGCTGTCTGTATATCATGGATGAAGTTACCGATCAGGAATTGAGGGTTAAGACTGGAATATCCACCATTTGAGTTTCGACTTCACTTTTCATGATCTGAAAGCAAAGGGGATTTCTGATCTGCAGGGGACATTTATGGGAAACAAGCCATCTCAGGCCATAAAATGCGGAACAGACGGCCAGATATGACAGAAAAGTTAAAATTGTTCCGGTTGTTGGCGGTCAATAATGGCGAACATGTTAGGAATGATATTAGGAAATAGAGTATCAGGCACAAAAAAACCACCCGTAGGTGGTTTCACGACACTGCTTATTGCTTTGATTATTCTCGTTTTTCCCATGGTACCCGGAGCGGGACTTGAACCCGCACAGCGCGAACGCCGAGGGATTTTAAATCCCTTGTGTCTACCGATTCCACCATCCGGGCTCGGGAAAAATTGGAGGCGCGTTCCGGAGTCGAACCGGACTAGACGGATTTGCAATCCGCTACATAACCGCTTTGTTAACGCGCCAAATTTTTTTGGCCTCTCAGCCAACATCCGCTTTACGCCAATGCTTTTAAACTGGAGCGGGAAACGAGACTCGAACTCGCGACCCCGACCTTGGCAAGGTCGTGCTCTACCAACTGAGCTATTCCCGCAGTATCAAGCAACTTTGTTAATCACTTGATTTTATTATCGTCTGACAATCAGTGCTGCCGTTCGATGCGTTGCATTCTACTTACCTGACGCACTGAGTCAACGATATTTTTCGTCACTCACGATCGTTTGCTGAAATTTGCGGCGAAACGATCACTGATCAAGCAAATCTCCGCGTGCAGCGCTCAAATATTGCAACATGGACCACAACGTTAGCACCGCTGCGACAAAGAAAAGCGCGATCCCCGCATACTCCACCCAGATATTCGGACGCCACAAGAGCCACGCCAACGCTACCATCTGCGCGGTAGTTTTGACTTTACCGATCCAGGAGACCGCTACACTACTGCGTTTGCCCAGCTCCGCCATCCATTCACGCAGAGCAGAGATAATAATTTCGCGGGCTATCATCGTCGCCGCAGGTAACGTCACCCACCAGCTATGATAATGCTCGGTAACCAGCACCATGGCGATCGCCACCAGCACCTTGTCGGCGACGGGGTCAAGGAAAGCGCCGAAACGCGTACTCTGGTTCCAGCGTCGCGCCAGAAAGCCGTCAAACCAGTCGGTAATAGCGGCAATACAGAAAATCAGCGCGCTGACCATCGGCGCCCAGGCGAACGGCAAATAAAACACCACGACAAAGAAGGGAATCAGGATGACGCGAAACAGCGTGAGCAACGTAGGGATATTAAATTGCATAGTGACGGGTAACTATCTGTTGTCAGTGAAATTACCCCTATGTTGCTACAGTGGCCTCAATGTTTCAACGACCAGAAGATCTTTTCTGCCAGACCTTGCGAAATACCTGGCACTTTTGCAATTTCCTCTACGCTGGCGTTACGTAGCCCTTGCAAACCGCCCATATATTTCAGCAGCATTTGGCGACGTTTTGGTCCAACACCTTCAATAGTTTCCAGCGTACTGGTATTTTTTACCTTCGCCCGTTTTTTACGGTGCCCGCCGATCGCATGATCGTGCGATTCATCGCGAATATGCTGAATGACATGCAGCGCTGGCGAGTCCGGCGGCAGGCTAAACCCTTCGCCTTCCGGTTCAAAAAAGAGCGTTTCCAGTCCGGCTTTTCTGTCCGCGCCTTTGGCAACGCCAAGCAGCAACGGGCGATGCTTATCCCAGGGAACATCCAGTTCAGCGAAAACGGCTTTCGCCTGGGCGAGCTGCCCTTTTCCGCCGTCGATCAGAATAACGTCCGGAATCTTACTTTCTTCTATGGCCTTGCCATAACGTCGACGTAACACCTGATTCATCGCCGCATAATCATCGCCCGGCGTGATGCCCGCGATATTATAACGTCGATATTCGGCGCGTAACGGCCCGTTAGCGTCAAATACCACGCAGGATGCGACCGTTTGCTCCCCCATCGTATGGCTGATGTCAAAACATTCCATCCGCTTGACCGCAGGAAGTTTTAACACCGCCGCCAGCGCAGTCAAACGCTGCGTGACGGTGGACTGCTGCGAAAGTTTAGTCGTTAAGGCCGTTGCCGCGTTGGTCCGCGCCAGCTTGAGATAACGGGCGCGATCGCCGCGCGGTTTTGTCTGGACATGAATACGCCGTCCGGCAAGTTCCGACAACGAGTCGGCCAGCAGTGTTTTATCGCTCAGATTAAAATCGAGTAGTATCTCGCCCGGTAGCGTGCGCATCTGACTCCCCTGCAGGTAAAACTGCCCGACAAAGGTTTCCACCACTTCGCCCAGTTCCGTACCGCCAGGCACTTTTGGAAAATAGCTACGGCTGCCCAGCACCTTACCCTGGCGAATAAACAGCACATGCACACAGGCCATACCGGCATCAAAAGCCACGCCGATAACGTCAAGATCGTCGCCCGTATTGGAGACAAACTGTCTCTCGGTGACCCGGCGTACCGCCTGGATCTGATCGCGAATACGCGCCGCCTCTTCAAATGCCAGCTCCTGGCTGGCCTTTTCCATCCGGGCAATCAGCTGTGTTAAGACCTGGTCGTCCTTGCCGGACAAAAACAACCGGACATACTCCACCTGCCGCGCGTACTCCTCCTCGCTGACCAGTCCTGCAACGCATGGGCCTAAGCACCGGCCAATCTGGTATTGCAGGCAAGGACGCGAGCGGTTGCGATACACGCTGTTTTCGCACTGGCGGACAGGAAAAATTTTCTGTAACAGCGCCAGCGTTTCCCGCACGGCATAGCCATTAGGAAACGGACCGAAGTACTCACCTTTCGCATGTTTGGCGCCACGGTGCATCGCCAGACGCGGATGAGTATCGCCGCTCAGAAAAATAAAAGGGTAGGATTTATCATCACGCAATAAAACGTTGTAACGCGGTTGATACAACTTGATGTAATTATGTTCAAGCAACAATGCTTCCGTTTCGGTATGCGTGACTGTGACATCAATATGTTGTATTTGCGCGACTAACGCTTCGGTTTTACGCGAAGCCAGGTTGCTGCGAAAGTAGCTGGAAAGACGCTTTTTCAGGTCTTTTGCTTTACCGACATAAATAACCGTGCCACCGGCGTCATACATACGATAGACGCCGGGTTGGCTGGTAACGGTTTTCAGGAACGCCTTTGCGTCAAATATTTCACTCACTGGCTGGTTAACGTCTCCGCATTACACAGGCCATGGCGGATTGCCAGGTGAGTCAGCTCAACATCACCATGAATGTTTAATTTACTGAACATACGATAGCGATAGCTGTTCACCGTTTTAGGACTGAGATTCAGCTGTTCTGAAATCTCATTGACCTTCTGACCTTTGGTGATCATCAGCATAATCTGCAACTCGCGTTCAGACAAACTGGCGAACGGCGTTTCCGTTTTTGCAGGCTCGATCTGACTGAGCGCCATCTGCTGAGCAATATCGGAAGCGATATAGCGTTGTCCGGTATACACCGAACGAATAGCGTTCACCACCTCCTGAGGCGCGGCGCCTTTGCTGAGATAGCCTGCAGCGCCAGCCTGCATCACTTTGGCGGGCAACGGGTTTTCCGTATGAACAGTCAGCATAATCACTTTAATATCCGCTGTCGATCGGGCAATTTTGCGCGTCGCCTCAAGGCCACCGATACCAGGCATGTTCATATCCATCAGCACGACGTCAACGGCGTTAGTACGGCACCATTTTACCGCATCTTCTCCGCAGCACGCTTCACCGACAACTTTAATGCCCTTTATATCTTCAAGAATGCGTCGTATCCCTGCGCGCACCAGTTCATGGTCATCAACAAGAAGAACGTTGATCAAAGGAATATCTCCAGAATAGGGATAACGCTACTGATAGTTAATCGTCCTTATATTAGCTGGTTTTATCTCAACTTTAAAACGTAAAAAAACGCCGGGTGTTCGATTTTGCTCTCGTTTTTGGAAATTATGTTGTACATCACGCGCAAACCGCTAGTGCTGTAGCCCTTCAGGCGGCGCTGCCCCGCTCAGATATTTCATATTAGTGACAAAAACTTCACGTTCCGCTGTCTAAACACTAATTAGGAAACCAACTTTGTAACAATAATTAACGAGTGAAATACGCAGAATAAACAAAGAATGAAGAAAATATATGCATTACGCGGCAACGTTTATTTTATGAGTAAACTTTCTGATCAAAAAACAACCACTGCTATTTTTAGTGCAGCTTATGGTATACTCCGCCGCCTTAACATCTGCTATCGCACATTTTCACTGAAACATAACGAGGAAAATAAATGAGTACGCCTGATTTTTCCACCGCTGAGAATAATCAAGAACTGGCTACTGAAGTCAACTGCCTGAAAGCCATGTTAACGCTGATGCTGCAGGCGATGGGCCAGGCCGATGCAGGGCGCGTGATTCTTAAAATGGAAAAACAGATCGCGCAGATGGATGATGAAGCACAAGCGGCGGTATTTTCCAGCACGGTTAAGCAAATTAAACAGGCTTACCGCCAGTAGTAAAAAACCGGCTGTCAGCATCGCTTTCAGCCGGTTTCGCGTCTGGCGCGAAGAATCGCCAACGCGTCATATCAGACCTGTCGCCGCAGCGTAGCAGGCAATCTGCGTTTTATTCGGCGCATTGAATTTCTTTTGCATGTTTTTCTGATGAAAGTTAACCGTATTTTCAGAAATCGACAGAATAATAGCGATCTCCGATGAGGTCTTCCCCTCCGCCGTCCACTTCAGAATCTCTTTCTCACGTTTACTGAAACGCATCTCCGGCGCCATCACCATGTCGTCTTCCAGTCTTGTCAGCGCCGAAAGGCTCTCCCGCGCCAGCAGTTGCAACCTCAGCTCCACTTCATCGTAGGTAAACGAGGAGCAACGCAGACTGCCACGAGAGACAGACAAAAAGCCCAGCGCCCGGTTCGGCAACATCACACACTGGGTTACGCCTCTGCGTAATCCGAAACGCTGGGCGGCATCCCACATTGCCTGCGCTTCATGAAATAGCACGTCATCCCAATGTAAATGGCCCTGCCTGAAATTTTCCGGCTTTAATACCGGATCGATTGCAATATAGTTTTCGGACTGGTAATGCGTTACCCACGCCTGGGGATAAGTGGTGCGAAGCGATATTTTAGGTCGGGTAAAGGGTACGGGATGGCGGACACACAGCGAATAATAATCAAATTCCAGCCGCTGTGTCTGATACTGTAATTCAGTATAAACCTCCTCTGCGGTCGCTATCTCCTGAAAGCGTAACAGCATTGCGCGTCGCCAGGTGAAGAAATCATTTCCCTGCATATTTTATGGTCACGCCTTTGATATTGATAATCATTATTGTGAATGATTCAAATTAACACATAACTAGCATTTATATATAAAAATATCGGACGGATCATAGAATACTTGAGCGGCATTACACTTTTTCGGCTTACGCCTGAGCAAGAGTTAATACTCTGGCAGCATTACTCTATAATTATTCACTGCACTCGCCCGAATCGCAGTTAATTCGGGCGAGCGTTAACGTGAACTACTGCATTAAAAATTTCTCAAGGAACTGGCGGGTACGCGGATGCTGAGGATTGGCGAATAAAGTTTTCGCAGGTCCCTGCTCGACAATTCGTCCTTGATCCATAAATATTGCCCGGTCAGCCACATCGCGCGCAAAGCCCATTTCGTGAGTGACAATCACCATTGTGCGCTTTTCCTGCGCCAGCTGACGAATCGTATTAAGCACCTCGCCGACTAATTCAGGATCAAGCGCGGAAGTGGGTTCATCAAACAGAATCACTTCCGGGCGCATCGCCAGCGCGCGCGCAATCGCCACGCGCTGCTGTTGCCCACCCGACAAGCGCCGCGGATAGCTGGTTTCTTTTCCGGCTAATCCGACTTTGGCTAACAGTTCTCGCGCCAGCGCCGTCGCATCGGCTTTCGGCTCCCCCTTTACAATCACTGGACCTTCAATGATATTTTCCAGCACAGTACGATGCGGGAACAGATTAAAACTCTGAAAGACAAAGCCGACATGCTGGCGCAACTGGCGAATCAGCCCTTTTTGCTGGCTTAATGGGCGGGCGGTATCGATGACAATGTCGCCCACTTTAATGGTGCCCGCCTCTGGTTGTTCCAGCAGGTTAATACTGCGTAATAACGTTGTCTTCCCTGAGCCGCTCGGGCCAATAATGGCGATGACTTCTCCGGGCTTCACCTCAAGGTCGATACCGTGCAACACCGTTTGACCATGAAATTTTTTGACCAGGTTGGTGACTTCGATCGCACTCATTTTGGCTCTCTCTCCTGGCGGTTAAGCTGGTTTTCAAAATAGTTTTGCAGTGCCGATAAGACGGTCGCCATTACCCAGTAGATTAACGACGCGGCCAGATACATGGTAAACACCTCCAGCGTTCGCGAGGTAATTAACTGCGCCTGGCGGAACAACTCTGGCACCTGAATCGTCGCGGCGAGCGACGTATCTTTCACCAGGCTGATAAAGCTGTTGCTCAACGGCGGAAGCGCAACGCGAGCAGCCTGCGGCAAAATAGCGCGGCGTAGCGTCTGCCACGGCGTCATGCCGATGCTCGCCGCCGCTTCCCATTGCCCCTTGTCGATAGCGGAGATCGCCGCACGCAGCGTCTCAGACGTGTAAGCCGCAGTATTGAGCGATAAACCAATCATCGCCGCCGGGATAGGATCCAGCTCAATACCAAATTGCGGCAAGCCGTAATAGATCATAAATAACTGGGCGATAAGCGGCGTACCGCGAAAAATCGAGATATAAAAGCGCGCCAGCCAGCGAACCGGCCATAACGGCGACATCCGCATCAGCGCCAGTACAAATCCCAGTAGCAAGCCGAAAAACATACCGCCAATACTCAGTTGCAGGGTAAATACGGCGCCTTTAAGCAAATACGGCAGTGATTCAATAACCAGTTGGATACTTTCTTGCATTCGCGTTGATTACCTGGAGGTTATACATGAGGATGGTAGGCAAACAGCGCAGGCGCCCCACCGGTGTGCATAAAGAGGATCGGCCCGTCATCGTTAAAGCGTTTCTGGCTGATGCCGTCTATCAGACCCGCCATCGCTTTGCCAGTATAGACCGGGTCCAGCAATACACCCTCCAGGCTCGCCAGCAGTTTCACCGCCTCCATCCCCGCCTCATTTGGCACGCCGTAACCAGGGGCAAAATAGTCATCCCATAAATGAATATCCGCCGTCGCGGTCAGCGCCAGCTGACCGGCAATAGCCTGCTGCAAGGCAACCACTTTTGGTTTCTGCTCGGCGACAGAACGTGAAACGGTCACGCCAATCAGTTTGACCTCAGGCATCAGATGTTCCAGCCCGACAGCTAACCCGGCGTGCGTTCCGGCGCTACCGGAGGCCACCACCACCGAAGATAGCCCGACGACGTCTTCACACTGCTGCGCGATTTCCAGGGCGCTCTCTACATATCCCATTGCGCCCAGCGCGCTGGAGCCGCCGACAGGAATCACATAGGGCCTGAACCCTTGCGCTTCAATGCGCGTCGCCAGCGTTTGCAGCTGCGCATCCGGATCGGTCAGCGCATCGCACATCTCAATTTGCGTATTAAATAAATCCAGTAACAGGCGATTACCATTCGTCAGGTAATTTTCCGCGGTGGTACCCATTGGATTTTCCAGCAAAGCGACGCAATGCAGTCCCAGTTTAGCCGCGACCGCCGCCGTCTGACGGACATGGTTCGACTGAATCGCCCCTGCGGTTATCAGCGTATCCGCCCCTTCTCGCAGCGCATCGGCCACCAGAAACTCCAGCTTACGCAGTTTATTGCCGCCCATCGCAATGGGCGTAACGTCATCGCGCTTAATGTAAATCTCACGACCAAGATAATCAGACAATCGCGGCAGGTATTCGAGCGGGGTCGGCGCGCCGATAAACTCCAGACGAGGGAAGCGCGTTAAGTGATGTAGTGGCATTAAGCCTCCGGTAACGTTGTGGTGTGTTCTTTTTATTATGCACGTTGATCCAACGGAAATAAAAAAGGCGCCGATGAACGCGCCTCCGTTTGCTGACATAGTATGAGGTTGGTATTGCCCGGCGGCGTTCTGCCTGCCGGGCAACATAGAGAATTAGTGAGTCACGTCAGCGCCAAACCATTTTTCAGAGAGCGTTTTTAAGGTGCCATCTTTTTGCATTTCCGCAATGGCGTTATTTACCGCCTTGAGCAAATCTTCGTTGCCTTTACGTAACGCAACGCCGGACTCCTGACGCGAAAACGCATCCCCGGTGACGGCCAGCGTACCTTTGGTTTTTTTCACCAGATCCAGCGCCGCCAGACGATCGACTAAAATCGCGTCAATACGGCCTACGCGCAGATCCTGGTATTTTGTAGGATCATCGTCATAGGTACGGATATCCACGCCCTGAACATGTTGACGTAGCCACTCCTCATAGTTAGTACCCAGCCCAACGCCGACTTTTTTGCCCTGCAGATCGGCAGCCGTTTTGATCGTGCCTTCATTCCCTTTTTTCACCAGCGCCTGAACGCCGGAGACAGTATAAGGCGTAGAGAAATCATATTTTTTCTTGCGTACGTCGGAAATCGTGACCTGGTTTATCACCACATCGATACGTTTAGAATCCAGCGACGCCAACATTCCGTCCCATTTGGTCGGCTTCAGCGACGCTTTAACGCCCAGATGTTTTGCCAACGCCTCGGCGAAGTCCACTTCAAAACCGGTTAATTTGCCGTCGTCGCCCTGAAAGCTAAACGGCGGGTAGGTTCCTTCCAGCCCTACCAGCAGCGTGCCGCGTTCTTTAACTTTGTTCAGCAAACCCTCATCGGCAAAGCTCTTCGCGCTCATTCCCGCAACCAGCGCTACAGCCATTACTCCCATTAGAGCCTGACGTCCCAGCAGTGCTAATTTCATAGTAACCCCAAATATTGCCGTTAATGACCATAGACTGTGTCCCGCCATGGCTCATCGTCACGTCTCGCGAACCTGTGGGGGGACTCAGCCTAATGTAGAAGGTTTGCCGCATTTCACCAACACGACTCTGTTACATCTTATTCTTTTTTAATATATATCAGAACTGACGGTTAAGGGGGATTTCTGTCTGGGCGCAATCTGTTTATGCGCTTTATATTGCTGGTATTTACGCAGTGCGATACGGTAATTATTGGTGCTGGTTTCCGGCAACCATGGCGCCAGGCTCTCGTCAAGAAAACCGTCCTGCAGCAGATCGGGGGAGATGTTTTGCTCGCTGAGATAGTTGCCAAGACGCCTCAGACGTACCACATATTCCCGCACCGTGCCGTGGCTCATCTCGGTTTGTTCAAACAAATATTGTTTGAAACCAATAATATCGAAAAAATCGCTCTGTTTTTTACAGTGCAAATCACCGCAAAAGCGACACAGCGCCACCCACTCTTTTTGCTCCCGCTGCCAGGCAGCGTCGTCAAGTAACATATCCAGCTGTGAAATAGCGATTTTATTAACGATCTTGCCACGGTGAACCAGCGTAATGCGGTCGAGTAGTTTGTGACAATGCGCGCAATGCGTCTGGCTGTGTTTAAAGTCTTTAAGATAGCGGCTCAGAGGCCGCCTTTTAGGTTGCTGCACCGTCATGAGAACTCCTGGTAGTCTATACGTTGTGCGGCACTTTTCGGGTGCGACCATGCGCTACCTATAACTTACCCAGTTTGGTGCGTAATCGTTTGATGGCCTGACTATGCAACTGACTGACCCGCGATTCGCCGACTTCCAGTACCGCGCCAATCTCTTTCAGATTGAGTTCTTCCTGGTAATACAGCGTTAACACCAGTTGCTCGCGCTCCGGCAGCGATTCAATCGCGTCCATTACCCGCTGTCGCAGGTCGCTTTCCAGCAGATGGTGTAACGGGTTTTCCTGTTGATGCTCTTCAGTCACCAGTTCGATGCTATCGCCATGCTCTTCCCGCCACTCATCGTAGGAGAAAAGTTGGCTGTTATTGGTGTCGAGCAACATCTGACGATACTCTGCAACAGGAATGCCAAGACGTTCCGCCACTTCGGTTTCCGTCGCATTACGCCCCAGTTCCTGCTCCAGTTGTCCCATCGCCTGCGCCACTTCGCGGGCATTACGCCGGACGCTACGCGGCACCCAATCGCGGCTGCGTAATTCATCCAGCATCGCCCCACGAATACGCTGCACTGCGTAAGTGGTAAATGCCGTTCCTTGCAAAGCGTCATATCGGTCGACCGCATTTAATAACCCGATGCCGCCCGCTTGTAGCAGATCGTCCAGTTCCACGCTCGCCGGCAATCGCACCTGCAGGCGCAATGCTTCGTGACGCACCAGCGGTACATAACGCTGCCACAGCGAGTGTTTATCCATTACACCTTCAGCGGTATACAGTGAATTCACGATAAACAGCCCTGCGTTAAATGAGTTATCGGCATGATTATCCGTTTCTGCAGAGGGTTCTATCGGGGGAATAAGGCTATAAAAGAAGGGTTATTTTACTTATGTAACCTGTAGCGCCTTTTTAGCGGATAAAAGTGCAGAATAAAATCAGCCAGATAGAATAAACGGGATGCGCAGGAGCCCACCCCGAACAAAATTATGTCAGAAGATGAATCATCGACAGGTCGTCGCCAGTACGCACCGTTTCTATATGGCGATGAAAATTCTTCGCCACCTCGCTGTTATGCTGACTGCGGGAGTGAAAACTATACACAATGTTGGTCACGTCATCCCACTCAAGCCGCCCGCGCTCATGCACGCTGGCCGCCGTTAATAACTTAATAAACGCATATTCCGCCACGATAATATACAGCGCGCGTAACGGGTCGACATTCGGCTGATTGGGGAAATTATTTTCCCAAATTTTATAGAGAATGATATTCCTGAAGGCCCAGCTCCCCTGCTGCTCATCCGCCTGTAAACTGCGCGTGAACGAGGCCTCAATATCGCTCACCTTCTGCTCCATTGAAACGCCCTCTTCCGCCGTCAGCACCCGCAGAAGACACTGGATGTAGTGATCGAGGACATGGCTTCCTCTGCTCGGAGGGAGCGCGCTGAAGTAATCCTGCATCAACAGTACCAAGGATGTTTTAAATTTCTTATCCGGCGTAATATTAGCGAGTTCCTGCGTTAACGAACCGGACTGCAACTGGGAAACTAACGTGCCATACACCTGCTCAAGCTCCCCCAATGCAGCGTCATCAATCCTGGGAAACTTCTGCACGTACATCACAAACTTGATCAACGCATACAATGCCGCATCCGTATTGCTGGCAGTATGGTTAATCAAACTCAGGCAAAACAAGTTAAGTAGTTTTTGCTGTGGAGAGAATAGCGGCGCAGTATTGTACTTCTGCTGAATGACCGTTTTTTCACTCAACGCCACCGCATCGGGGTCGTTTAAAAGATGGGCTGTCACTTCCGGGCAGGCAAGGCTTAGAGAATGTCGCACCTCGTTTTTATAAGTGTGATATATCCGCGGGAAGATAGTACATGTCCGGCTTAATGCTTTTGCCCCCATTTTCTTTTGTACCAAACATAAGCGATCTTCATCCAGATACGGACAGCTCCCCAATGCAGAAGGTAATTTAATCACCCCCCAGTCAGATACGTCTTTTTTCACTAAAATTATATTGTCTTTGGCGATAGTACGAATAGCGATATCTTTACTGGAAAGATACTTTTTAACCGTCGCTTTATCCAACGCAATTCTCCAGCCCTTACAACAGTGGTCGCGACAGGCCGAGCCAGAACAGGAAAAGCGGGTGACAAAAGCAGGTTCAGTGACGGTAATTTCTTTCATTGCACAGGCTCCGGAATTAAAAAAGGCAGCTTTCGCTGCCTTGATTGTGTACCACGTGTCGGTAAATCAATCGCCGGATTAACGCAGTAAAGAGAGGACGTTTTGCGGAACCTGGTTAGCCTGTGCCAGAACAGAAGTCCCTGCCTGCTGCAGAATCTGCGCGCGAGACATGTTGGAGACTTCGGTCGCATAGTCGGAATCTTCGATACGGCTACGTGCAGAAGACAGGTTGTTGACGGTGTTGCCCAGGTTAGTGATGGCAGATTCAAAACGGTTCTGCACCGCACCCAACTGGCTACGGAAAGCGTCAACGGTTTTAAGCGCATCATCGATTTTTGCCAGCGGATCAACGTTTGCAGCCAAGGCTACGGCAGTACCCTCTGTTGTTTTACCGTCCGCGGCAAACGTGACAGATTTGAAAGTTGCATTTCCGTCTTTATCTAAGGTTTGGATAGCATAGAGATCTTTACCCTTATCATCTTTATATTTCACTAAAGACTGATCGGCTTTTAGATCTGCTCCATCAAATTTCACTTCACGTGATAAGGTAGTTACTGCTGGCGGAGTCCCCGCAGTTGCAGTTGCATCTTTATCTGAATCAAAACTAATTTTACCCGTTGTCGTATCTACGGTAGCTGCATAGTATTTAGCCGCCCCAGTATCATCTTTGACAAAGTAATTACCTTTATCATCTTTTGTCAGAGATAATTTATCTGCAGCCGGACCACCCGTTGCTTTTGCGTTATCGAAATCAGCGGCCGCAATTTTTACATCACCAACTACCGAGGCTCCAGAGCTTACAGTGGTTGCGATTCCTTTAGTCACATCTAATTTATCTAAGCCCAGCTCGGTTTTATCGATTTTCTGAAGATCGATTGTGATAGTTTCGCCGTCATTCGCCCCAACCTGAATGGTCAGCTGTCCATCCTGGCTTAATACTTTTTTCCCGTTAAAATCAGTTTGTTCCGCGACACGGTTAATTTCGTTCAGGCGCTGATCGATTTCATCCTGGATGGATTTAAGATCGGAACCAGAGTTCGAGCCGTTTGCTGCCTGGACAGACAGTTCGCGCACACGCTGCAGGTTGTTGTTGATTTCGTTCAACGCGCCTTCAGTCGTCTGCGCAATGGAAATACCGTCGTTCGCATTACGGGAAGCCTGAGACAGACCTTTAATGTTAGACGTGAAACGGTTAGCAATCGCCTGACCTGCCGCATCGTCTTTCGCGCTGTTGATACGCAGACCGGAAGAGAGACGCTCGATAGCGGTGCCCAGAGCGGACTGGGATTTGTTCAGGTTATTCTGGGTCAACAGCGACAGGCTGTTTGTATTAATGACTTGTGCCATGATCTTTTCCTTATCAATTACAACTTGATGTTATTGGGCTGTTGCCCACGGTTTCTCACCGTAACCCTTGTATCGGCACCTGAATTTCGAACTTTAGAAAATTTTTCACTTCCCCCGATCTTTTTCTTAGCCTGCGAAATAGCCGCTTTATGCATCATTATTCCGCGCATTATTTTTGCAAAATTATCATTAAACTTTGCCTCCAGATTGCCGATAACGCGCTTAACTACTGTTTGCAATCAAAAGGAATCAGGCATGGCTTCATTTTCATCATTGGGCGTTGGCTCAGGCTTACCACTAGACACATTGCTGACAAACCTGACTATTGCTGAAAAAAAACGCTTAAACCCGATCACTCAGCAACAAACCGATAATACCGCTCGCTTAACCGCATACGGTACGTTGAAAAGCGCCCTGGAAAAATTCCAGACCGCGAATAGCGCGTTAAACAAGGCTGAACTGTTCAGAAGCAGTAACGTCACCAGCAGTACTGAAGACCTGAAAGTGTCCACTGAAGCAGGCGCCGCGCCCGGGATTTACACGATTAGCGTGTCGCAATTGGCTCAGGCTCAGTCGTTAAGCACGACGACGAAAATAGCCTCAACGAAAGAAGCGTTGGGTGACGCCGCTGCCACACGTACCATTAAAATTGAACAGCCTGGCCGTAAAGAGCCGCTGGAGATTACGCTTAATAAAGATCAGACCTCGCTGGATGACATCAGCAAAGCGATTAACGATACAGATAGCGGCATTTCAGCCAGTATTGTTAAGGTTAAAGAGGGGGAATATCGCTTAGTTTTGACGGCTGCAGAGGGACTGGAAAATAAAATGACCGTCTCCGTGGAAGGAGATAGCAAACTAAACGATTTGCTGGCCTATGATAGCCATACTGGTACTGGAGAGATGGAAGAGTTAGTCAGCGCACAGAATGCAAAACTAACGATGAACGGTATTGATATAGAACGTCCGAGCAACAAAATTACCGATGCACCTCAGGGGGTTACACTTGAGCTGACTAAAAAAGTCACCGACGCGCGGGTCACCGTTACCAAGAGTAATGAAAAAGCGACTGAAGCGATTAAAGGCTGGGTCGATGCCTATAATTCTCTTATTGATACATTCAATACGCTCACCAAATATAAAGAAGTAGACCCCGGCGCGGAAACTCAGGATAAGGACAATGGCGCGCTGATAGGCGATAGCGTAGTACGTACAATTCAAACAGGAATTCGCGCTCAGTTTGCTAATGGCGGTAGTACTGGCGCATTTAAAACGCTTAATGAAATTGGTATTTCATCTGACGGTACGACTGGCAAACTAAAAATTGATGATACTAAGCTTAAAAAAGCGCTGGATGAAAATACCGCCTCTGTGCGCGAGCTATTAGTGGGCGATGGTAAAGAAACGGGCATCACCACCAAAATTGCCACCGAAGTGAAAAGTTATCTGGCGGATGACGGTATTATCGACAATGCTCAGGATAGCATTAACGCCACGCTGAAAAAGCTGACCAAACAATACCTGGCTGTTAGCGCCAGTATTGATGACACCGTTGCCCGTTACAAAACACAGTTTTCGCAGCTGGATACCATGATGAATAAACTGAATAACACCAGTACTTATCTAAGCCAGCAGTTTACTGCTATGAACAAGTCCTGATAACAGAGGTCACCATGTACACCGCGAGCGGTATCAAAGCTTATGCGCAAGTCAGCGTGGAAAGCGCCGTGATGAGCGCCAGCCCGCACCAGCTGATTGAAATGTTGTTTGATGGCGCGAATAGCGCCCTGGTGCGCGCTCGCCTGTTTTTAGAACAAGGCGATGTTGTCGCGAAAGGTGAAGCGTTAAGCAAAGCCATCAATATTATCGATAACGGTCTGAAAGCCGGTCTCGATCAGGAAAAAGGCGGTGAGATTGCGACGAATCTTTCCGATCTATACGACTATATGATTCGCCGTTTACTGCAGGCTAACTTGCGTAACGACGCTCAGGCCATCGAAGAAGTGGAAGGGTTACTCAGCAATATTGCAGAAGCCTGGAAGCAGATTTCACCGAAAGCATCTTTCCAGGAGTCTCGTTAATGACCTCAACCGTGGAGTTTATCAACCGTTGGCAGCGTATTGCGCTGCTCAGTCAATCGCTGCTTGAACTTGCGCAGCGAGGTGAATGGGATCTCTTATTGCAACAAGAGGTCTCTTATCTGCAAAGTATCGAAACGGTGATGGAAAAGCAAACTCCACCGGGCATTACACGAAGTATTCAGGATATGGTCGCCGGGTACATCAAACAAACGCTGGATAATGAGCAGCTCCTCAAAGGGCTGCTGCAACAGCGACTGGATGAACTCAGTAGTTTGATCGGACAATCCACCCGCCAAAAATCGCTCAACAACGCTTATGGTCGTCTTTCCGGTATGTTACTCGTACCAGACGCGCCTGGCGCCCCATAATATTTTCCCGTCTCGTATGAAAATTCCTCCATACTCCAGAGGTCGGCTAAACGACTTCTGGAGCACGGAAGATGAAAAACCCCACGTTATTGCAGTACTTCCACTGGTATTATCCCGACGGCGGTAAACTCTGGCCTGAGCTGGCGGAACGAGCTGATGGGCTGAATGATATCGGTATCAATATGGTCTGGCTACCGCCCGCCTGTAAAGGCGCCTCCGGCGGCTATTCCGTAGGCTATGATACCTACGACCTGTTTGACCTCGGCGAATTTGACCAAAAAGGAACCGTCGCGACAAAGTACGGTGATAAACGCCAGTTACTGACGGCGATAGACGCGCTCAAAAAAAATAATATTGCGGTGCTGCTCGACGTAGTCGTGAACCACAAAATGGGCGCTGACGAAAAAGAACGTATTCGCGTTCAGCGCGTGAATCAGAATGACCGCACGCAAATCGATGACAACATCATCGAATGCGAAGGCTGGACACGCTACACCTTCCCTGCCCGCGCGGGCCAGTATTCCAACTTTATTTGGGATTATCACTGTTTCAGCGGCATTGATCACATTGAGAATCCCGACGAAGACGGCATTTTTAAGATCGTCAATGACTATACCGGCGATGGCTGGAACGATCAGGTTGATGATGAGATGGGTAATTTCGACTATCTGATGGGTGAAAATATCGATTTTCGCAATCACGCGGTTACGGAAGAGATTAAATATTGGGCTCGTTGGGTCATGGAACAGACCCACTGTGACGGCTTTCGCCTGGACGCGGTAAAACATATACCCGCCTGGTTTTATAAGGAATGGATTGAGCATGTCCAGGCGGTCGCGCCAACACCGCTGTTTATTGTCGCAGAATACTGGTCGCATGAAGTGGATAAACTGCAAACGTACATCGATCAGGTTGACGGGAAAACCATGCTGTTCGACGCGCCGTTGCAGATGAAATTTCACGAGGCCTCCCGCCAGGGCGCGGATTATGACATGCGCCACATTTTCACCGACACGCTGGTAGAAGCCGACCCTTTTCATGCGGTGACGCTGGTCGCTAACCACGATACACAACCGTTACAGGCGCTGGAAGCGCCGGTAGAACCCTGGTTCAAACCGGTGGCCTATGCGCTGATCCTGCTTCGTGAAAATGGCGTACCGTCGGTGTTTTATCCCGATTTATACGGCGCCAGCTATGAGGATAGCGGCGAAAATGGCGAGACCTGTCGGGTCGACATGCCGATAATTCCCCAACTGGATCGGCTGATTCTCGCCCGTCAGCGTTTTGCGCACGGCATACAAACACTCTTTTTCGATCATCCTAACTGTATTGCCTTTAGTCGCAGCGGTACTGAAGAGAATCCAGGCTGTGTGGTTGTACTTTCTAATGGCGACGACGGTGAAAAAACCCTCCTGCTCGGCGACAATTACGCTAACAAAACCTGGCGTGATTTTCTGGGAAACCGGGATGAGCATGTTGTAACTAATGATCAAGGCGAAGCGACTTTCTTCTGCAACGGGGGCAGCGTCAGCGTGTGGATCATTGAGGACATGTGATGAACTTTCCCGGCGGCAGAACGCTGCCGTCGGGAAGCGAAATTACGGCAGTGGCGTCGGCAGCGGCGTTTTTTCTAACGCGGCGGCGCACTCCGGCGTCGGACGAGCGACCCGTTGCAGCGTCATGCCATCATATTCCAGGGTATTTCCGTCGCGCTCAATCTCATAAAGCTCACGCTTAACCGTAACATTGGTTAAATCATCGGAGAGCATGGTCAGCTTGCCCGGCAGGGCAATAACGCGCTGCCACTGGCGGCAGTCCAGCGTATCGCCCTCTTTAGTCACTACCAGGCTGGCGATAGCTTCAGGGCTCACCAGCTTACGTTGCGGGCCTTTTGACTGCCAGTACCCTTCCAGACCGGCCGGCGCGGGCGTTTTCACCACATCATGATAGTTTTCCACCTCGGCGCATCCGGCCAGAACCAGCAATGCGCCAACGATCGCTACTTTTTTCATCATTCATCCTGCATCAGAAGAAAGAGGAATTGTGGCATTAAAGCCCTGATGCCGCCAGCCTTACCAGGCGCTGGACGCAATTTGATCCAGTCGGTATTACCGCTTATTAGGTGTGGGCAAATTCTGTGATCGGTGTAGTATGCGCACTTCTTGTTTCACACCTTCTGAGTTCAGAGGCTAACCACATGTCATGGCAACACTTCAAGCAAACCTGGTTAATTAAATTCTGGGCGCCGGCCCCTGCGGTGATCGCAGCCGGTATTCTCTCTACCTACTATTTTGGCATCACCGGCACGTTCTGGGCCGTGACGGGCGAATTTACCCGCTGGGGCGGGCAAATTTTGCAGCTTTTTGGCGTTCATGCCGAACAGTGGGGCTACTACAAGCTGATTCATCTCGAAGGTACGCCGCTGACGCGTATCGACGGAATGATGATCCTCGGCATGTTCGGCGGCTGTTTTGCCGCGGCGCTGTGGGCCAACAACGTAAAACTGCGTATGCCGCGCAGCCGAATCCGTATCGTGCAGGCGGTGGTCGGAGGCATTATCGCTGGCTTCGGCGCGCGTCTGGCGATGGGGTGTAACCTGGCCGCTTTTTTTACCGGAATCCCGCAGTTCTCCCTACACGCGTGGTTCTTTGCGCTGGCGACCGCTATCGGCTCCTGGTTCGGCGCCCGCTTTACGCTGCTGCCGATATTTCGCATACCGGTGAAAATGCAGAAGGTCTCCGCGGCTTCTCCACTGACGCAGAAACCGGATCAGGCAAGACGGCGTTTCAGGCTCGGTATGCTGGTCTTTATCGGCATGATTGGCTGGGCGTTATTAACGGCAATGCATCAGCCGAAACTGGGGCTGGCGATGCTGTTCGGCGTCGGATTTGGGCTGCTGATCGAGCGCGCGCAAATCTGCTTTACCTCGGCCTTTCGCGATCTGTGGATCTCCGGACGCGCCCATATGGCGAAAGCGATTATTTTCGGCATGGCGGTCAGCGCCATTGGTATTTTCAGCTACGTGCAGTTGGGCGTTGCACCTAAAATTATGTGGGCTGGCCCGAATGCGGTCATTGGCGGACTGCTGTTCGGTTTTGGCATCGTGTTGGCGGGCGGCTGCGAAACCGGCTGGATGTACCGCGCCGTAGAGGGTCAGGTGCATTACTGGTGGGTGGGCCTCGGCAATGTCATCGGTTCGACCATCCTGGCTTACTACTGGGATGATTTCGCGCCCGCTCTGGCGACCAGTTGGGATAAAGTTAACCTGTTGAGCACCTTCGGTCCGCTGGGGGGGCTGCTGGTCACGTATCTGTTGTTATTTGCCGCGCTGATGTTAATCATCGGTTGGGAAAAACGTTTCTTCCGCCGCGCCGGGCTAACTCTCGCTAAGGAATCCGCATGAAAAATATCGTCCCTGATTACCGTCTTGATATGGTTGGCGAACCCTGTCCATACCCGGCGGTGGCGACGCTGGAAGCGATGCCGCAGCTAAAAAAAGGGGAGATTCTGGAAGTGGTGAGCGACTGTCCGCAATCCATTAATAATATTCCGTTGGATGCGCGCAATCATGGCTATACGGTGCTGGATATCCAGCAGGATGGCCCGACAATTCGTTACCTGATTCAAAAGTAAGCGTATACTCCCGCTGTACGTTACGGCGGGAGACCTTTTTACGGTGTGACAGGCAAAAATCTAAAACTTACAAAATAAATCAGACAAGGTCGTCTTGTGCGCCGCTGCATAAATCTATTATATAGTTTATATCTTTTTAATTTTGCCTGAGACAATGAAAAATCTTAACTATTTGGCCGAAAAATAAAGTCATTATTTTCCGTCTACATCATAAAAAACCATCGAATATTAATACTTTCACTCACTGATGCCATCGGGTGAGAATTATTTATGCACAGCAGAAGTCAAAAAATGATAAAAGTTATTCTCATCTCCATTATTGGCGTCTTAAGCCTTGCTGCCGCCCGTTACTCCCCCGTCACAGTAGTCAATGCGCATCCGAAAGTTATTGCCCGCTGCCTCGCTGATAATCTGTACCCGTATGGATATATACTGGATCTTCAGGAAACAGATATTCCAGGCGTTAATAAGGAGTTTACCGTGTATTGTCGCAACGGCGCACATATTGCAGGAACATTCTGGATTGCCAACTCAATAACAACAGCGCCAGAACGAACAGTAGGGATGTATGGCGTTAGTAAACAAGCATACCCTATTTTTAATAAGTCCCTGCAACACTGCGCAACCCGCTTATCGGTGAAATGAGCACGCGTCAAAAAACAAGCCTAATTAATAACGCAATGTCTACGTTATACTCTAAATAATTCAAGTTGTATGGACGTTGCCTTTCATCGCGCCCCACAGTCACTTACTTATGTAAGCGCCTGGGGGACGCGGCTGATGTGTGGTGGCCTAAACTTGCATACTCATCACTTCCTGATACGCAGCCACCAGCTTGTTGCGTACCTGAATCCCCATTTGCATAGAGACGGACGCTTTTTGCATATCGGCCATCACATCATTAAGCGCAATGCCCGGCTCACCCAGAGTGAATTTTTCAGCCTGAACGCGCGCCTCCGTCTGTCTGTCACTAATACGATCCAGCGCAGCATGTAGCTGGCCTGCAAAACTCACCGTCGGCTGCGAGTGCGTTTCTTGCCCACGCGCGGCCACTGCCGTCGCCTGTAACTGGCTAATAACCCCTTCTATCCCCTGTATTGCCGCCATGCTATTCCCCTGGATGATTTTTTACGCAACAGAGATTACCAGTTTGTCAATAAGATAAAGGCGTTAAATAGCGATAAAAAACCTCGGTTTTTAGCGCATAGAAAAATTCGAAACCACAAATAATGAGACCGTCAATTTTTCGAGTTTGCTGACCCGGGAGTGAGTCTTGTTCCACTTTGCAAAAAACGCCGTCCACGATCAGTCACGAGGTGCGAGATGAGTGCGACTGCATCGACTGCAACCCAACCTAAACCTCTCGAGTGGCTTAATCGCCTACGCGCGAATCCCCGAATTCCGTTAATTGTGGCGGGTTCTGCCGCCGTGGCGATCGTCGTTGCGATGGTACTGTGGGCCAAAACGCCCGATTACCGCACGCTATTTAGTAATCTTTCCGATCAGGACGGCGGCGCGATCGTCGCGCAGTTGACCCAGATGAATATCCCCTATCGCTTTGCCAATGGCAGCGGCGCGATTGAAGTGCCAGCCGACAAAGTGCATGAACTACGCCTGCGTCTGGCGCAGCAGGGGCTGCCTAAAGGCGGCGCGGTAGGCTTTGAACTGCTTGATCAGGAAAAATTTGGTATCAGTCAGTTCAGCGAGCAGGTGAATTATCAGCGCGCGCTGGAAGGTGAACTGGCCCGGACGATCGAGACGCTGGGCCCGGTAAAAAGCGCCCGCGTTCACCTGGCGATGCCAAAACCGTCGCTATTTGTGCGGGAACAAAAATCCCCTTCCGCCTCCGTCACCGTCACTCTGGAACCGGGCCGGGCGCTGGATGAAGGACAAATTAGCGCCGTGGTACATCTGGTTTCCAGCGCTGTCGCTGGCTTGCCGCCAGGAAATGTCACGCTGGTCGATCAATCCGGCCATCTGCTCACGCAATCCAATACCAGCGGTCGCGACCTTAATGACGCGCAATTAAAATTCGCTAATGATGTGGAAAGCCGTATCCAACGCCGTATCGAAGCCATTCTGTCGCCTATCGTCGGTAACGGTAATGTTCACGCTCAGGTGACCGCCCAACTGGATTTTGCCAATAAAGAACAGACGGAAGAGCACTACAGTCCGAACGGCGATGCGTCGAAGGCCACGCTGCGTTCACGTCAGTTGAATATTAGCGAACAGATAGGCGCGGGTTATCCCGGTGGCGTGCCTGGCGCGCTGTCGAACCAACCAGCACCGCCTAACGAGGCGCCGATCGCCACGCCGCCGGGCAATCAACAAAACGCGCAGAATACGCAACAAACCAGCACCAGTACGAACAGTAACAGCGCTGGCCCGCGCAATACGCAGCGTAATGAAACCAGCAACTACGAAGTGGACCGCACCATTCGCCACACCAAAATGAATGTGGGCGATATTGAGCGTCTTTCAGTGGCCGTCGTGGTGAATTACAAAACGCAGGTGGATGGCAAACCGTTGCCGCTGACCGCCGATCAGATGAAACAGATCGAGGATTTAACCCGGGAAGCTATGGGCTTTTCCGATAAACGCGGCGATACGCTGAACGTCGTGAATTCACCGTTTAGCGCAGTGGATGAAACTGGCGGCGAACTGCCCTTCTGGCAACAGCAGTCCTTTATCGATCAGTTGCTCGCGGCGGGTCGCTGGTTACTGGTGCTGTTAGTGGCCTGGATTCTGTGGCGCAAAGCGGTACGTCCGCAGTTGACGCGCCGCGTTGAAGAAACGAAAGCGGCGCAGGAACAGGCGCAGGTTCGTCAGGAAACCGAAGACGCCGTGGAAGTACGCCTCAGCAAAGACGAGCAGCTCCAGCAACGCCGGGCTAACCAGCGTCTGGGCGCTGAGGTGATGAGCCAGCGTATTCGCGAAATGTCAGACAACGATCCGCGCGTGGTGGCGCTGGTCATTCGCCAGTGGATGAGTAACGATCATGAGTAATCTTAGCGGTACCGATAAAAGCGTCATTTTGTTGATGACCATTGGCGAAGACCGGGCGGCAGAGGTGTTTAAGCATCTCTCCACTCGCGAAGTGCAGGCGCTGAGTACGGCGATGGCTAATGTGCGTCAAATCTCTAACAAACAACTGACGGACGTGTTGTCAGAGTTTGAGCAAGAGGCGGAGCAGTTCGCCGCGCTGAATATCAACGCCAACGAATACCTGCGCTCCGTACTGGTAAAAGCGCTGGGCGAGGAGCGCGCCTCCAGCCTGCTGGAAGATATTCTGGAAACGCGCGATACCACCAGCGGTATCGAAACGCTCAACTTTATGGAACCGCAGAGCGCCGCTGACCTGATTCGCGACGAACACCCGCAGATTATTGCCACCATTCTGGTCCACCTCAAACGCAGTCAGGCCGCCGATATTCTGGCGCTGTTTGACGAACGTCTGCGTCATGATGTGATGCTGCGTATCGCGACGTTTGGCGGCGTACAGCCAGCGGCGCTGGCGGAGTTGACCGAAGTGCTGAATGGCCTGCTCGACGGTCAGAATCTGAAGCGCAGCAAAATGGGCGGCGTAAGAACCGCGGCGGAAATTATCAACCTGATGAAAACGCAGCAGGAAGAAGCGGTTATTACCGCTGTGCGCGAATTCGACGGCGAACTGGCGCAGAAAATCATCGACGAGATGTTCCTGTTCGAAAATCTGGTGGATGTGGACGATCGCAGTATCCAGCGTCTGCTACAGGAAGTGGATTCCGAGTCGCTGTTGATCGCCCTGAAAGGCGCCGAACCGCCATTACGCGAGAAGTTCCTGCGCAATATGTCCCAGCGCGCCGCCGATATCCTGCGCGACGACCTTGCCAACCGTGGCCCGGTTCGTCTGTCTCAGGTGGAAAACGAGCAAAAAGCGATTCTGCTTATTGTGCGTCGTCTGGCGGAAACCGGCGAAATGGTGATTGGCAGCGGCGAGGATACCTATGTCTAATGAATTGCCGTGGCAAGTCTGGACCCCAGACGATCTCGCCCCGCCGCCAGAGACGTTTGTGCCGGTTGAGGCTGATAACGTCACCTTGACAGACAATGCGCCGGAGCCCGAACTCACTGCCGAACAACAGCTGGAGCAGGAACTGGCGCAGCTAAAAATACAGGCCCATGAACAAGGTTATAACGCCGGGCTGGCGGAGGGACGGCAAAAAGGACACACGCAGGGATATCAGGAAGGGTTAGCGCAGGGGCTGGAGCAAGGACAAGCTCAGGCACAGGCGCAGCAGGCGCCGATTCATGCCCGTATGCAGCAGTTAGTAAGCGAGTTTCAGAACACGCTTGACGCGCTCGATAGCGTTATCGCCTCACGGCTGATGCAAATGGCCCTGGAGGCCGCGCGTCAGGTCATCGGCCAAACGCCGGCGGTGGACAACTCGGCGCTGATTAAACAGATCCAACAACTGTTGCAGCAAGAGCCGCTCTTTAGCGGCAAGCCGCAGTTGCGCGTGCATCCAGACGACTTACAGCGGGTGGAAGAGATGCTGGGCGCCACGCTCAGCCTTCACGGCTGGCGGTTGCGCGGCGATCCAACGCTGCATCACGGCGGGTGTAAAGTCTCTGCCGATGAGGGCGATCTGGACGCCAGCGTCGCCACTCGCTGGCAAGAGCTGTGTCGCCTGGCGGCGCCGGGAGTGCTCTGATGACCACGCGTCTGACCCGCTGGCTTACCGCGCTCGACAACTTTGAAGCAAAAATGGCGTTATTGCCGGCGGTGCGTCGTTATGGACGTTTAACCCGCGCCACGGGTCTGGTACTGGAGGCCACCGGTCTCCAGCTTCCGCTGGGCGCAACCTGCATTATTGAGCGTCAGGACGGCCCTGAAACCAAAGAGGTGGAATCGGAAGTGGTCGGTTTTAACGGCCAACGTCTGTTTTTAATGCCGCTGGAAGAGGTCGAAGGCATTCTGCCCGGCGCCCGCGTTTACGCCCGTAACGGGCATGGCGACGGTCTGCAAAGCGGCAAACAGTTACCGCTCGGCCCGGCCCTGCTTGGTCGGGTGCTGGATGGCGGCGGTAAACCGCTCGACGGGCTGCCTGCGCCGGATACGCTGGAAACTGGCGCGTTAATCACGCCGCCGTTTAACCCGCTACAGAGAACGCCAATCGAACATGTGTTGGATACCGGCGTGCGCGCTATCAACGCGTTGTTAACCGTAGGGCGCGGTCAGCGTATGGGGCTATTTGCCGGTTCCGGCGTCGGTAAGTCGGTTCTGCTTGGCATGATGGCGCGCTACACGCGAGCGGACGTGATAGTCGTAGGACTTATTGGCGAGCGTGGTCGCGAAGTAAAAGATTTTATCGAAAATATTCTCGGCCCCGACGGTCGCGCGCGCTCGGTGGTGATTGCCGCCCCGGCTGATGTCTCGCCGCTGCTGCGGATGCAGGGCGCCGCCTATGCCACCCGCATCGCCGAAGACTTTCGCGATCGCGGACAGCATGTGTTGCTGATTATGGATTCGCTGACGCGCTATGCAATGGCGCAGCGTGAAATTGCGCTGGCGATCGGCGAGCCGCCAGCCACCAAAGGTTATCCGCCCTCAGTGTTCGCAAAGCTGCCGGCGCTGGTCGAGCGTGCCGGTAATGGCATCCACGGCGGCGGATCTGTCACCGCGTTTTATACCGTGTTGACCGAGGGGGACGACCAACAAGATCCCATTGCCGACTCGGCACGCGCAATCCTCGACGGGCACATTGTCTTGTCCCGCCGTCTGGCGGAGGCCGGGCACTATCCGGCCATTGATATCGAGGCGTCGATCAGCCGGGCGATGACCGCGCTCATTACCGAGCAGCACTATGCACGAGTGCGGCTATTTAAACAGTTGCTTTCCAGTTTCCAGCGTAACCGCGATCTGGTCAGCGTCGGCGCCTATGCCAAAGGCAGCGATCCGATGCTCGATAAAGCTATTACCTTATGGCCGCAATTAGAAGCGTTTTTACAGCAAGGCATTTTTGAACGGGCCGACTGGGAGGACTCTCTCCAGGCGCTCGATTTAATTTTCCCGGCGGTGTGATAAAGCAGGAGGGCGACGATCATGGCACAACATGGCGCTCTGGAAACACTCAAAGATCTGGCGGAAAAAGAGGTAGATGACGCGGCGCGTTTACTGGGAGAAATGCGTCGCGGCTGCCAACAGGCGGAAGAACAGCTCAAAATGCTGATCGATTATCAGAATGAGTATCGCAGTAATTTGAACACCGATATGGGCAACGGCATCGCCAGTAATCGCTGGATCAACTATCAGCAGTTTATTCAGACACTGGAAAAGGCGATAGAGCAGCATCGCCTCCAGCTTACGCAGTGGACGCAAAAAGTCGACCTGGCGCTGAAGAGCTGGCGTGAGAAAAAACAGCGTCTTCAGGCCTGGCAAACCTTACAGGACCGACAAACCGCGGCAGCGCTGTTAGCTGAAAACCGCATGGATCAGAAAAAGATGGATGAATTTGCTCAGCGTGCAGCAATGAGGAAACCCGAATGATCACCCTGCCCCAACTGATCACCACCGATACCGACATGACCGCGGGTCTGACGTCAGGAAAAAACACCGGTTCAGCCGAGGACTTTCTGGCGCTACTGGCGGGCGCGTTAGGCGCAGACGGCGCACAGGGCAAAGACGCCCGCATCACGCTGGCCGATTTACAGGCGGCAGGCGGCAAATTATCGAAAGGGTTACTGGCCCAACATGGCGAATTGGGTCAGGCGGCGAAGCTTGCCGACCTGCTGGCGCAAAAAGCGAATACGACGGATGAAACGCTTACGGATCTGACACAAGCGCAGCATCTCCTGTCGACGCTAACGCCGTCGTTGAAAACCAGCGCTCTGGCCGCGTTGAATAAAACGGCGCAGCATGATGAGAAAACGCCAGCGCTGAGCGATAAGGATCTCGCCAGTCTGAGCGCCTTATTCGCCATGCTACCCGGACAACCTGTCGCGACGCCTGTCGCCGGAGAGACGCCGGCTGAAAAACACATCGCCTTGCCGTCACTGTTACGCGGCGAGATACGATCGGCACCGCAGGAAGAGACACATACGCTCTCTTTTAGCGAGCATGAAAAAGGGAAAACAGAGGCGTCGCTTGCGCGCGTCAGCGACGATCGCGCCACGGGTCAATCACTGACGCCGCAGGTGGTCGCTGCCGCCGCGACCAGCGCGAAAGTGGATGTTGATAGCCCGCCCGCGCCAGTAACGCATGGTGCAGCAATACCGACTCTCAGCAGCGCCACGGCGCAACCGCTACCTGTCGCCTCAGCCCCGGTACTCAGCGCGCCGTTAGGCAGCCATGAATGGCAGCAAGCTTTCAGTCAGCAGGTCATGTTATTTACGCGTCAGGGACAGCAAAGCGCGCAGCTTCGATTGCATCCGGAAGAGTTAGGCCAGGTGCATATTTCGCTCAAGCTGGATGACAATCAGGCGCAGCTCCAGATGGTGTCGCCGCACAGCCATGTCCGCGCCGCGCTGGAAGCCGCCTTGCCCATGTTGCGCACCCAGTTGGCGGAAAGCGGCATTCAGTTGGGACAAAGCAGTATCAGTAGCGAAAGCTTTGCCGGACAGCAGCACTCTTCATCGCAGCAACAACAGTCTGCCCACGCCCAACACGCAGACGCGTTTGGCGCTGAAGATGACATAGCATTAGCGGTGCCAGTCTCCCTTCAGGCCGCCGCGCGCGGCAATGGCGCAGTGGATATCTTCGCCTAACGCCAGAGGTAGCATGATTATCCGCGTCTTTTCCACGCTTTGTCGTGGACGGGACACGGGATAATCAGCCAATAAGCAGTACCGAAACAGGAAGCCCGTATCAGATGACTGACTCCGCGATTAACAAAAAGAGCAAACGCTCGATTTGGATACCTTTGCTGGTGTTGATTACCCTCGCCGCCTGCGCGACCGCAGGTTATAGCTACTGGCGTATGCAGCAGCAACCGACCACGAACGCTAAAGCGGAACCGGCTCCGCCGCCTGCGCCGGTATTTTTTGCGCTGGATACGTTTACCGTCAATCTGGGCGATGCGGATCGCGTGTTGTATATCGGCGTGACCCTGCGTCTGAAAGACGAAGCGACCCGCGCGCGATTAAATGAATATCTGCCGGAAGTGCGCAGCCGTCTGCTGCTGCTGTTTTCCCGTCAGAATGCCGCCGAGCTCTCAACAGAAGCAGGCAAACAAAAACTGATTGCCGCCATTAAAGAGACGCTGGCCGCGCCGCTCGTTGCCGGACAATCCGGACAGGTCGTCACTGACGTGCTTTATACAGCTTTTATTCTGCGGTAACGATATGGGCGATAGTATTCTTTCTCAGGCTGAAATCGATGCGCTGTTGAACGGCGACAGCGACACCAAAGACGAACCCACTCCCGGTATCGCAAGCGATAGCGATATTCGCCCTTACGATCCCAATACCCAGCGTCGCGTCGTGCGTGAACGCTTGCAGGCGCTGGAGATTATTAACGAGCGTTTCGCACGCCATTTCCGGATGGGATTATTTAACCTGCTGCGCCGTAGCCCGGATATTACCGTGGGTGCTATACGCATTCAGCCGTATCACGAATTTGCGCGTAACCTGCCGGTCCCAACCAACCTGAACCTGATCCATCTGAAGCCGCTACGCGGCACCGGGTTGGTGGTGTTCTCGCCGAGTCTGGTGTTTATTGCCGTCGATAACCTGTTCGGCGGCGACGGTCGTTTCCCGACCAAAGTCGAGGGCCGCGAGTTTACCCATACGGAACAGCGTGTCATCAACCGTATGCTGAAACTGGCGCTGGAAGGCTATAGCGACGCATGGAAAGCTATTAATCCGCTGGAAGTGGAGTATGTTCGTTCCGAAATGCAGGTGAAATTTACCAATATCACCACCTCGCCGAACGATATCGTCGTCAATACGCCATTTCATGTGGAGATCGGCAATCTGACCGGTGAATTTAACATCTGTCTGCCATTTAGCATGATCGAGCCGCTGCGTGAGCTGCTGGTGAACCCGCCTTTGGAAAACTCGCGCCACGAAGATCAGAACTGGCGCGATAACCTGGTACGCCAGGTTCAGCATTCGGAACTGGAGCTGGTGGCGAATTTTGCCGACATTCCGTTGCGTCTATCCCAGATTTTGAAGCTGAAACCCGGCGATGTACTGCCGATTGAAAAACCCGACCGCATTATTGCTCATGTGGACGGCGTGCCGGTACTCACCAGCCAATATGGCACCGTAAACGGACAGTATGCGCTACGCGTAGAACATTTGATCAACCCAATTTTGAATTCGCTGAATGAGGAACAGCCCAAATGAGTGACATGAATAATCCGTCCGATGAGAATACTGGCGCATTGGATGATCTGTGGGCTGACGCGTTAAACGAGCAAAAAGCGACCGCCAATAAAAGCGCCGCCGACGCAGTTTTTCAACAGCTTGGCGGTGGCGATGTCAGCGGCGCCATACAGGATATCGATCTGATTATGGATATCCCGGTCAAACTGACCGTAGAGCTGGGCCGCACGCGAATGACCATTAAAGAGTTGCTGCGCTTGACGCAGGGATCAGTCGTCGCGCTGGACGGGCTGGCGGGCGAGCCGCTGGATATCCTGATTAACGGCTACCTGATTGCTCAGGGGGAAGTGGTCGTCGTGGCGGATAAGTACGGCGTACGTATTACCGATATTATTACGCCATCCGAGCGTATGCGTCGTTTGAGTCGTTAATGATGAAGACACAGGCTACGGTTTCTCAACCCGCCGCGCCAACCGGATCGCCGCTAATTCAGGTGAGCGGCGCATTAATTGGCATTATTGCGCTCATTCTGGCGGCGGCCTGGGTGATTAAGCGTATGGGATTCGCGCCAAAAGGAAATAGCGCGCGTGGACTCAAGGTGTCAGCCTGCGCCTCGCTCGGACCACGCGAGCGCGTGGTGATTGTTGAGGTCGAAAATGCGCGTCTGGTGCTGGGCGTAACCGCCTCGCAGATCAACCTGCTGCATACCCTCCCGCCAGCGGAGAGTGACACGGAGGCGCCTGTGCCCCCACCGGCAGATTTCCAGAATATGATGAAGAGTTTACTCAAACGTCCCGGGAGATCCTGATGCGCCGTGTGTTATTCCTTTCTCTGGCGGGACTGTGGCTTTTTAGCCCCGTCGCCGTCGCGCAACTGCCGGGACTTATCAGCCAACCATTAGCGGGCGGAGGCCAAAGTTGGTCATTATCCGTCCAGACTCTGGTCTTCATCACCTCACTGACGTTCCTGCCGGCGATTTTACTGATGATGACCAGTTTCACCCGCATCATCATTGTCTTCGGACTGTTGCGTAACGCGCTGGGCACGCCTTCGGCACCGCCAAATCAGGTATTACTTGGACTGGCGCTGTTTTTAACCTTTTTCATTATGTCGCCCGTCATTGACAAGATTTACGTAGAGGCTTACCAGCCGTTTAGCGAGCAGAAAATTTCTATGCAGGAAGCGCTGGATAAAGGCGCGCAACCGTTACGCGCGTTCATGCTGCGCCAAACCCGCGAAGCCGATCTGGCGCTGTTTGCCCGTCTGGCTAATAGCGGCCCGTTACAGGGACCGGAAGCCGTACCGATGCGTATTCTCCTGCCGGCCTATGTCACCAGCGAATTAAAGACGGCGTTTCAGATCGGTTTTACGATTTTTATCCCTTTTTTGATTATCGACCTGGTGATCGCCAGCGTACTGATGGCGTTAGGGATGATGATGGTGCCGCCAGCGACAATCGCCCTGCCGTTTAAGCTGATGCTGTTTGTGCTGGTCGATGGTTGGCAATTGCTTGTGGGGTCGCTGGCCCAAAGCTTTTACAGTTAGAGACGCAAAATGACTCCTGAATCCGTCATGATGATGGGCACCGAGGCGATGAAAGTCGCTCTCGCCCTGGCTGCGCCGCTGTTACTCGTCGCGCTGATTACCGGCCTCATTATCAGTATCTTGCAGGCCGCGACTCAGATTAATGAAATGACGCTGTCGTTTATCCCTAAAATCGTCGCTGTATTTATCGCCATTATCGTTGCCGGCCCGTGGATGCTCAACCTGCTGCTGGATTACGTACGCACTCTGTTCAGCAATTTACCTTATATCATCGGATAAACAGAACGATGATACAGGTCACAAGCGAGCAATGGCTATACTGGCTGCATCTCTATTTCTGGCCCTTGCTGCGCGTACTGGCGCTGATTTCAACCGCGCCGATTCTCAGCGAGCGCGCTATTCCCAAGCGGGTAAAGCTGGGGCTGGGAATCATGATTACCCTTGTTATCGCGCCGTCGCTACCGGCAAACGACACGCCGCTTTTTTCTATTGCCGCCTTATGGCTGGCGATGCAACAAATTCTGATCGGTATTGCGCTGGGATTTACCATGCAGTTCGCCTTTGCGGCGGTGCGTACCGCGGGTGAATTTATCGGTCTGCAAATGGGACTTTCCTTTGCCACCTTCGTCGACCCGGGCAGCCACCTTAATATGCCGGTTCTGGCGCGTATTATGGATATGCTCGCCATGCTACTGTTTCTCAGCTTTAATGGCCATTTGTGGCTTATTTCGCTGCTGGTCGATACCTTTCACACCCTGCCCATCGGTAGTAACCCATTGAACAGTAATGCATTTATGGCGCTCACCAGGGCCGGAGGACTCATTTTCTTAAACGGACTGATGCTGGCATTGCCGGTCATTACCCTCCTGCTTACGCTCAACCTGGCGCTGGGGCTATTAAACCGCATGGCGCCGCAGCTCTCGATATTTGTTATCGGTTTCCCACTTACCCTCACCGTCGGCATTATGCTGATGGCCGCGCTAATGCCATTAATTGCGCCGTTTTGCGAACATTTATTCAGCGAAATTTTCAATTTGCTTTCTGATATTGTTAGCGAGATGCCGATAAATAATAACCCATAATCTTTATCCTGTTTTACTAAGGTTTATCTGAAAATAAATTTTAAAAAACATTCACCAGGATATATCCGCTGCCCCTTATTTGTTTTTACTTCACTCACATAACGCAACATTCACTTTACTTTAAGATGATTCCTGGCAAATTATATGTAACTTTACGGGATAGTAAGTTCGCCTGAAAAACGGCGTAAGCGTTGTCTAAGGTGACTATTCGTGTTCCGTCTGATTATGGTGAGTTATTCAGGTAAGGGGAATTATCGTTACGCATTGAGTGAGGGTATGCCATGTCAACGATTATTATGGATTTATGCAGTTACACCCGGCTAGGGTTAAGCGGGTACCTGGTCAGCAGAGGGGTGAAAAAAAGGGAAATCAACGACATCGAAACCGTTGACGAACTCGCTATCGCTTGTGGCGCGCATCAGCCTTCGGTGGTGTTTATTAATGAGGACTGTTTTATTCATACGCCTTCAGACAGTCAACAAATAAAGCAAATCATTAATCAACATCCTGACACGTTATTTATTGTTTTTATGGCAATTGCTAATGTGCATTTTGATGAATATTTATTAGTAAGAAAAAACTTATTGATTAGCTCAAAATCGATTAAACCTGACTCGCTGGATACCATTCTTGGCGATATTCTGAAAAAAGAGTCGGGTATTTCAGGCACCATAAATTTACCAACGTTATCGTTAAGTCGAACTGAATCCAGCATGTTGCGAATGTGGATGGAAGGTCAGGGAACCATTCAGATTTCTGACAGAATGAATATTAAAGCAAAAACGGTGTCCTCCCATAAGGGGAATATTAAACGAAAGATAAAAACGCATAATAAGCAAGTGATCTATCACGTAGTGCGGCTGACAGATAACGTCACTAACGGCATTTTTGTTAACATGCGCTGAGACATCCGGACTGGCAATGCCCCTCCAGTCCGGCTCAATTAGTCCTGCTCCGCCTTCTCGACAAAAATACCATCCTGGTGACCTGACTCATTGAAGAACCAGATGCCGAGCGGGTAATCCTCCAGCGAAACCAGGTACATTGTGCCTTCACTAAATTCTTCCACTGCCAGTACCACGCCCGGTCGGCGAGGACCGCCGTCCGTTTTAACGGTTACCCGATCATTCACCTTCATCATTTTCCTCCTGTCGCTTTGTGCCAGTGTAGAACAATTTTCTGCGTCTGGCAGCGCCTTGCTGGCGTGTTTGCTGGTTTTCTCAACGGGCTATACTTAGGCTGTCAGGAACCAGCGAGGTAGTGAAGATGAAAACGGCAAAAGAGTACAGTGATACGGCCAAGCGCGAAGTGAGCGTCGACGTAGATGCGCTACTGGCGGCCATCAATGAAATCAGCGAAAGCGAGGTTCACCGTAGCCAGGAAGATCCTGAGCGGGTGAGCGTAGACGGACGGGAATATCATACATGGCATGAATTAGCTGAAGCATTCGAGCTGGATATTCATGATTTTAGTGTAACGGAAGTAAACCGTTAACAATGGCCGAAAAAAATCCCGGCCCTACGGGTCGGGATCAAACTTGCTTATGCAAGAAGCACTTGAAAATTCGTTACACCAGGAAATCTGATGTGGGATTCACCTTATCTGCAATTTTTTTGCATGACAAGTAAATATTTTTTACATGAATGATTAAGCGCGCTAATAGTTCGGTAGCAAAAGTGTGACAACGCATGTGCTGCCTGGAAGCGACGGGATCGGTTCCAGTTAGCGTTCTACTTCTTTCGGGTGTGCTTTAGGATTTTTCCTGGAAATAAGCCCGCCGTTGCAACGGAAAATGAGGAAAAAATGCTCTCAATCCATGACCCCTTGCTGATTTTTACCGATCTGGACGGCACATTGCTGAACAGCCACACCTTTGAGTGGCAGCCCGCTGCTCCCTGGCTTACGCGCCTGCATGAAAACGGCGTGCCCGTGATCCTCTGTAGCAGTAAAACCGCGGCTGAAATGCTCCAGCTCCAGACGACGTTAAATCTACAGGGACTGCCGCTAATTGCGGAAAACGGCGCGGTGATCCAACTGGACGTTCATTGGGAAGACCATCCCAACTATCCCCGCCTGATAACCGGTATTTCTCACAACGAAATCCGCCTCGTCCTGCATAAGTTGCGTGAAAAGGAACAGTTTAAATTCACCACTTTTGATGATGTTGACGATCAGGTGATAAGCGAATGGACGGGCCTAAACCGCGCCCAGTCTGCGCTAACCCGCCTGCATGAAGCTTCGGTATCGCTGATCTGGCGCGATAGCGACGAACGCATGGCGCAATTTGTCGCCCGTTTAAATGAACTGGGCTTGCAATTTGTCCATGGCGCCCGTTTCTGGCATGTGCTGGACGCCTCCGCGGGTAAAGATCAGGCAGCCAACTGGCTGATTGAAGCCTATCGTCGGCAGTGGCGCGCGCGTCCTCTGACGTTGGGACTGGGAGACGGTCCCAATGATGCGCCCTTACTGGATGTGATGGATTATGCCGTTGTCGTTAAAGGGCTAAACCGGGAGGGCGTACATTTGCGTAATGACGATCCTCAGCGCGTCTACCGCTGCCAGAACGAAGGGCCGGATGGCTGGCGCGAAGGAATGGACTATTTCTTTTCCCGCTCCTGAGTCGCGTCGCTGACGCAAATACGGTTACGTCCGGACTGTTTGGCATAATAAAGCCGTTTGTCGGCCAGCGACTGCAACTGTTCAAAGTCATAGTCACCGTACTCCTCCGCGCTGCTGATCCCCATTGACGCGCTGATACGAAGCGTCGTGCTTTTCGTCACCAGAATCTCTTTGTCATTAATGCGCTGGCGTATGCGTTCGGCAATCTGCAGCGCCTGCGCTTTCGTCGCGCCGGGCAGCACGATACAAAACTCTTCGCCCCCTACCCGTCCGGCGATGTCGTGCGATCGAATGGTGCTGCCAATGAGCCCAGCGGCATGGGACAACACGCGATCGCCTGCCTGATGGCCAAAGCGATCGTTAACGCTTTTAAAATAATCTAAATCCAGCTGTATCACAGAAAAAGGCTTTCTGGATTCCCGGTAGCGCTTTGCCAGCCTGGAGGCTTTTTCAAACAGCGCGCCACGGTTATAGAGCCGGGTCAGCGGATCGTGCCATGCTTGCCATTGCAGCGAATTTTGCAGAACGAACATGTTTTTGACCATATGTCGAATAACGCCCCAAGAGATCAACAGCATCGCAGTAAAAAGCCCCCATAACAGCGTCAGCGCGATACTAATACTGCCGAAATTCCCTTGTATGCCTTCGCGAAACGTATGTACGCGCAGCAGGATGCCATCAAAATGATCCAGCCGCTCCCAGCTCACATAACGCGTTCCTAAACGCAGCCCGCCCAGAGTATCTTTTTCCATTTCATGCGCCAGTAAGGCGCGCTCACGGTCATTCAACGTATTAGCGGTTTGTTGTTCCGGCGTGGAGTCTGCCAGCAAACGGAGATGGTTATCGTATAGCTGATACTCCCCTTCAATATCCTTTTCGGCCGCATCTCGCAGGAACCGCTGTAATGACGCGATGGGAATATCCATAGCCAGTACGCCATACCAGTAATTATCATGATCCAGCGGCAAACTGGCCGTCATTTTTTGTTGCCCATCAGCAAAATAGGGCTGTGCGGAGGTAAACCACCGCACGCCACGCGGTGGGTTACGCCGTTGACTTTGCTCAATAAACCAGGGCTGGGTCACATATTGAGAGTAACGGAATACGATATCGCTGCCATATGCCGTAGGGAGAGTTGAGAGATAAAACCCTGAGCGAGAAACATACATAATCTCCAGCGTCAGCATAGCGGATGAACGCGCCAGTCGCGCGAGCCGTGCCAGATACCCGAGCTCTAGCGTGGCGGTTAGTTCATTTGCCAGGTCACGATTATCCCGCGAAAGGAGCGTCGTCCTGGCGACAAAGTGATCGGAAACGCCATATAACGGCAATGTCCGCCGCTTATCCAGCTCCAGTTGCCAGAAACGTCTGGCGCGTCGTTGCTCAAACTGCGTTACCGCACTTTGCAAAGCGGAAAAAGTCAGCGGCGCCACCAGCGCTTCATGCATGCCGTTACGTAAAAAGAGTAACCTATCCATATTAAATTGCAGTTGGCGGTCAAGAGCATTAGCGATGCTCCCCAGATGATTGCGCTGACTGGCGACATACGCGTCTTTCAGTATTATCACTTCCCGCCAGGTCAGTAGCGTTGAGAAAAGCATAACGATCAGAAAGCAGGTATTAACGACATGACCAGGACCAAAACGCCGCGCCAGTTTTTTAAACCAGCCTTGATTTTCTAACAGTGTTTCGTGCGGCACCCTGGTAACTCCTGGTTATTGATACAACGCCCCCTGATGGCTTACGGTAATCAGACATCATTAAGGGATACCGCTAAATTCTGGCATAACCTGATAGCAGCATGTCGCAGTGCGGCGACTCTCTTTCTTCACAGCAAAACGCCCGGCATTAACCGGGCGTTTTGTCATCGGGCGTCGTCCCGTATGCGTCTTTCCTTGCCTGGCACGAGCTCATTCTCATGGAATGCCTCCCGCTTTACGCCAAAACCGTCATACCAGCGACACTCTACCATTCCGCTGGAATAACCGGTGACGATCATCCGGGGGCCACCCTCTTTCACAGTAACTTCCTCACTGACAGAAAAGACCATACCTGCCTCCTGTATCAGATGAAACGTTTTCACCTTAGACGAGGATGAACAATTTTGCATAATTATTGCAGAAAATCAGTGCGAAACACCGCGAATTTTCGCCACGCTTTTCACCAGCGCCACGACAATAACGCCGATAATAAAACCGAGCACCAAATTCAGCAAAGCAGGAAGCGTATGTGCTATGAACGTACTCTGCTGCTGCGCAAAATGTTCGATGGCATAGTGTAGCGGCGCAATGCCGTGTACGACAATCCCACCGCCGACTAAAAACATTGCCAGCGTACCGATAATGGATAACGCTTTCATTAACCAGGGCGCGATAATCAGTAACCCTTTACCGATGCCCTGCGCCAGCACGCTACGCTTTTCCGCCAGCCAGTATCCCATATCATCCAGTTTTACGATAATACCCACCAGACCATACACGCCAATGGTCACCACCAACGCAATCCCTGCCAGCACCAGCACCTGATTAAGCAGTGGCGCCTGCGCGACAATCCCCAGAGTGATTGCCACAATTTCAGCAGAAAGAATAAAATCGGTACGTACCGCCCCTTTTACTTTATCTTTTTCAAAGGCCAAAGGATCTTGCGCCGCCAGCGCCTCAAGACGTTTTTGCCGCTCCAGCGGAGCTTCTTTATGTTTTCGCGCTTCAAAAGTATGAAGGACTTTTTCTACGCCTTCAAAGCAGAGAAATGCGCCGCCTAACATTAACAAAGGCGTAATAGCCCACGGGATAAATGCGCTTATCAACAGCGCCAGCGGCACCAGAATAACCTTGTTAATTAATGACCCTTTCGCCACGCTCCATACGACTGGTAACTCGCGGTTGGCGCGAACGCCAGTCACCTGTTGCGCATTGAGTGACAGATCGTCCCCCAGTACGCCCGCCGTTTTTTTCGCGGCCAGTTTGCCCATTACCGAAATATCGTCCAGCAGGGTGGCAATATCGTCGAGTAATGTCAGTAAGCTACTTCCTGCCAAAATGATTCCCTCTGTTTTTTCTTCTAAAACGTTAAGTATGTAGTAAAACGCGTAATGTCGAAACCAGCGATGCGGGTCAACGCCTTTTTATGTAAAAAGGACAATTATAATGCTCGCCAACGTAATAATTTTGACGTTTACTATAACCACCATTTTTATTTCATCGTGAGATATTATGCGTTTCCGGCAGTTGTTACCTCTTTTTGGCGCGCTTTTTGCCTTGTACATCATTTGGGGGTCCACCTATTTTGTTATCCGAATAGGTGTGGAAAGCTGGCCGCCGCTGATGATGGCAGGCGTACGTTTTCTCTCAGCGGGTATTTTGCTCATGGCGTTTTTACTGCTGCGCGGCGAAAAACTTCCGCCGCTGCGCCAGACCTTCAACGCCGCGCTGATTGGTTTATTGCTGTTGGCGGTAGGTAATGGTCTGGTCACGGTGGCGGAGCATCAAAACGTGCCATCGGGCATTGCTGCAGTCGTTGTCGCCACCGTCCCGCTGTTTACGCTGTGCTTTAGCTACTTTTTTGGTATTAAAACGCGCAAATTAGAATGGGTAGGTATTGCCATTGGACTTGCCGGGATTATTCTGCTGAACAGCGGCGGCAATTTAAGCGGCAATCCGTGGGGCGCGGTTTTGATCCTGATAGGTTCGATGAGCTGGGCGTTTGGTTCCGTTTACGGCTCGCGCATCGTTCTCCCCATCGGCATGATGGCAGGCGCGGTTGAAATGCTGGCGGCGGGCGTAGTATTGCTCTGCGCGGCGTTTCTTTCCGGCGAAAAACTTACTACGCTGCCTGGCTTATCGGGTTTTATGGCCGTCAGCTACCTGGCGTTATTCGGTTCTATCATCGCCATTAATGCCTATATGTACCTGATTCGCAATGTCAACCCAGCGCTGGCGACCAGCTATGCCTATGTGAATCCGGTTGTCGCCGTGTTGCTGGGTACCGGGTTGGGCGGCGAGAGGTTATCGCCCGTTGAATGGGCAGCGCTGGGCGTGATTGTGTTTGCCGTAGTGCTGGTGACGCTGGGTAAGTACCTGTTTCCCGCTGGGGCGGCGGCGGTCACGCCGTGTAAAACGGAAGATTCACGCCAGTAGATGAATCCCTTGGGTGTCGATCTGCGCGCTGGCGCCGCCACCGCAGATCCACTCTTCCAGGCGCTCCGCCAACGCCGCGTCGCTCAATTTCGCTCGCCCGCGCAAGGCGCACTCCCAGACGATCAGTACCCGCCAGCCAAGCGCCTGTAAACGCTGAATATCGCGCTCGTCGCGCTCAACGTTCTTACCGATTTTTGCCAGCCAGAAAGCCGTTCGCGTGGCCGGTACTTTGAACAGATAACAGTGGTGATGATGCCAAAAGCAGCCGTGAGTAAAAATCACACAATCATGGTCATTCACCACAAAATCCGGCTTTCCAGGTAATGTCGCGTCCTGAGTATGAAATATAATCCCCTGTGCGGTTAACAGGCCAGCGAGACGTTTTTCAATGGCCGTATCGCGGGTCGCTATCGCGCGCATATTTTTACTGCGCGTGGCTTTATCGTGAACGTCCGCCATCTACCGTCTCTCTCTGACGCAGCGTCACCGCCTGGTGAATTTTGGGTTCCAGCAGCTTTGCTACCGCGGCAAATACCGGCACCACCACGGAATTGCCAAACTGGCGATAGGCCTGCGTATCCGAGACAGGTATCCTGAACTGGTACGTTTGCGGCGCCTCAAATCCCATTAAACGCGCGCACTCTCTCGGCGTGAGTCGGCGGGGACGATGTTGTTGGTTGCCGGCATCGTCGAAATTCGCTTCGCCTTTCGCCATATTCCAACCACGATCGATCAGAATTTCGGCGCCATCTTTGTAGTAGCGAGCAGATAACGTGCGCGCCACACTATCTGGATTGTCAGGATAAACCATGCCATAACCAAAACCGTTTCCCCGCGCCTGGTGCTTTTTCGCGTAGCGATATAAATATTTCCACAGCACCGGCGTCAGGATATATTTGGCTTCGACGACGGGCTCCAGCAGCTCCGCCAACGTCGGACGACGCGGTGGATAACAGCGGGCGATATTGCGTAACGTAAAATCGGTTTTCAGGTTTAAATCGCGGCGGAATCCCACCAACACAATACGTTCCCGATGCTGAGGAAGAAAGTGCTGCCCGTCGATAATTTTCGGATCGTCCGGGCCATTGTCAGCGGCATCCGCCACGTCATATCCCAGTTCATCAAGCGTTTGCATAATAATGCGAAAGGTGTTGCCCTGGTCATGACTTTTAAGATTTTTCACGTTTTCCAGCACAAACAGCGCAGGGCGGCAGGCGTCGATAATTCTTACTACATCGAAAAATAACGTCCCCTGGGTCTCGCAAGCAAAGCCATGGGCGCGGCCCAGCGCATTTTTCTTGGAAACGCCCGCCAGAGAAAATGGCTGACAGGGAAAGCCCGCCAGCAGGACATCATGTTGCGGAATATGCCGGCGTATATGTTCCGCCGCCTCATCATCGCTGACCCCCTCCCGGTGACTCAACGTGATATCGCGGATATCCTCATTAAAGCTATGTTGCAGCGGATCGCAAAAATAGTTGGCTTTATACGTCCGTACCGCGTGCTTATTCCACTCGCTGGTAAACACGCACTGCCCGCCTATCGCTTCAAATCCGCGACGAATACCGCCGATGCCCGCGAATAGATCGATAAAACGAAAAGCGTAATGCGGATGATGCGCTGGCGGCGTCGGCAACCCTGTTTCAAGACAGGTGAGTTCATTGTCGCTCAAACGATGCCATGCCGCATTCATCATTACGCGCTTTAAGATGGCCGGGCTCCAGTGCTGTTCGCCCAGGCCGTTAAGGTGCGCCACCAGCGTTTTCACATCGTAGATTTCCAGCAATTGACTCAGCATCGCCTGGATCTCGCTTCCGGCGTCGTCGGCGATGAGGTGCCGGGCGTGTGTTACTGAAATATTTTCCTGCATACATTTAACCGGCCAAAAATAATTGTCGACAGACTAACATAAAATGACGCGGTTTACGTTTCAGCGACAGGGGTTACTGATGCGTAGCATACGTCTCAATGACCGTCTGGTCCCGCGTTTCATAGTCGCCTCTCAGTTCAGCGCTCAGTTTCGCCATGTACAACACCAGAAAATCCGCATTACGCTGCGCCAGGTACTTTCCCCGTTCGGTCTGCATCGTCAGTGGCAGTTTCAGCAGTTTGGTTTGAAAATGGTCGAGCGCGAATTGCTTATCGTTAAGAGGACGTTTGTCGGCAAAGGGATCGTCGGCATCAAACAGCGCGACGCCCAGCGCGCCGGAGACCGCAAAGACCCGCGCCAGACCAATGGCGCCCAATGCCTCCAGTCTGTCTGCATCCTGCACGATTTTTGCCTCTGGCGTGGTGGGCGCAATTTTTGCGCTGAAGCTATGCGCTTCGATAGCATGACAAATGCCCGCCAGTTTTTCTGCCGGAACGTCAGGAAAATCCCGCAGAAAAATACGTCGGGTTTCAGCCGCCGCCAGAATAGAAGAACGATGCCGCTGCGGATGATTTTTCGCCAGGCTGACAATGTCATGGAAATAACATGCCGATAGAACCACCAGCCAGTCGACAGGACCGTTTTCCCCGAGCTTTTGCGCGGTTGCCCAAACACGACGAAAATGGAAGATGTCATGGGCGGCATCCTGCTCCAGGTGGTGGTGACGTAGCCAGTCTTCAAACTGTGATTGCCAGTATCCTGAGTCCATACGCCCTCTCTTTATAGCAGACCATTATTACATCCCTGAGCAAAGGGTCCGCCATGCTGACATATCCGTCGCTATTTTACATCCTTGCCTGGCTGCGCGTTTCGGGCGTAGTGTCAGCGGGAGAAGACAGGCCTTTGCGAGGCCGGGTGTACCAGGCAATACTCCCAAGAATAAGCCAAACGACGCCCAGTGAGAGCGCGTTAAGCCACTTTTCGGTTGCACTACCAGGCTCACCGTTTGGGCCGAGAACAGGCTCAGTTTGTATGGCGGACATCAGCCAGACGCAATGCGCCATCGCCCAGATGAAGTAGCCGCAAAAGGTGTAAAAAACCCATAGAGCTAGTTTACCGCCCATGCTACGGGTGCCCTTCTCCTCCCAGATACTCAAACCTTACTCCGTTTTTGTGATGTAAGTCATATGACATTAGTTACATTATAATGTGATATCAATCACATTTCGACACTGAAACATCTTCTGCGTAGACACTGATTATTCATTCCACAAATAATTTGATCTCAGGTAATGTTGAGCCTTGCGGTGAACATGCTGTTAAATAAGGTAATGATAAATGAAGCACGTCCTGATACATAATAAAACATAACCAGAACACATTATTTTTATACACCGTAATAGTGTTTTATTTTATTGATGCTGCATGTCAGAATAACCCCGTTATTAGCCTTTTATCATTTATTTTACTATTACTCATATTGCCGGCAATTACGCCGGTTTTTTTATTCCTTTTCAGAATAGAATCATATGACTCATATGAAAAATAAATTATATTCATAACAAAACCCTCAAAGTAAAAACCAATAACTTATTGATAATAAATGATAATTATGAGATATACATTCTTGATAATCTATATTCTCTGTATTATGAAAACCCAAACAGAAACAAATAGAAATGTTTTAAATATCTTTTTTACATGTTATTTTTAAAATTCTATGAACTTAATAGAATAGTATCAATTTGTAGTTTTGTTGAAGTGGCTACATATTCATATAAATTATTATCACAAGGGAATACATAATGAACAGAAAAGTTCTGGCACTGCTTGTCCCGGTTTTATTAGTGGCAGGCGCAGCAAATGCGGCTGAAATTTATAATAAAGATGGCAACAAACTCGACCTGTACGGCAAAGTGGATGGTCTGCATTACTTCTCTGACGATGCAAGCAGCGATGGTGACCAGTCCTATGTCCGTTTTGGCTTTAAAGGCGAAACGCAGATCAACGATATGCTGACCGGCTATGGACAGTGGGAATACAACGTTCAGGCGAACACTACAGAAGGTGAAGGCGCAAATTCCTGGACTCGTCTGGGCTTTGCCGGTTTGAAATTCGGCGAGTACGGCTCTTTCGATTACGGTCGGAACTATGGCATCATCTACGACGTTGAAGCCTGGACCGATGTGCTGCCGGAATTCGGCGGCGACTCTTATACCCAGACCGATGTCTATATGCTGGGCAGAACGAACGGCGTCGCTACCTACCGTAACACCGACTTCTTCGGCCTGGTGGACGGTTTGAACTTCGCATTGCAGTACCAGGGTAATAATGAAAACGGCGGTGCTGGCGAAGGCACGGGTAATGGCGGTAACCGCAAACTGGCCCGTGAAAATGGCGACGGTTTCGGTATGTCTGCCTCCTACGACTTTGACTTCGGGTTAAGCCTGGGTGCGGCCTACTCCTCTTCTGACCGTACGGACAATCAGGTTGCTCGTGGTTACGGCGACGGCATGAATGAACGCAACAACTATGCGGGAGGTGAAACCGCTGAAGCCTGGACCGTCGGTGCAAAATATGATGCCTATAACGTTTATCTGGCAGCCATGTACTCTGAAACCCGCAACATGACTTACTATGGCGGTGGCGATGGCGAAGGTAACGGTGGTATCGCTAATAAAACACAGAACTTTGAAGCGGTCGCGCAGTATCAGTTCGATTTCGGTCTGCGTCCGTCCGTTTCCTATCTGCTGTCTAAGGGCGAAGATTTAGGAGGCCAGGAAGTCCATCGTGGCAACTGGCGTTACACCGACAAAGATCTGGTTAAATATGTTGACGTCGGTATGACCTACTACTTCAACAAAAATATGTCCACCTACGTTGATTATAAAATCAACCTGCTGGATAAAGATGACGACTTCTACGCAAGCAACGGTATTGCAACCGATGATATCGTAGGTGTTGGTCTGGTCTACCAGTTCTAAGACACTTTATGTTATTCAAGCCCGCGCGCTGTGCGGGCTTGTTATTGTAATGGCGAGAATGAAATAACGGATAACGACGTAAGGACAGGCTGACACATTTTCATCTGATAGAGAGGATAAACTCACTCTTTTTAGAGGCTATCTGCAAGAGAGGAAACTCTTTTTAATGGAAGGAAAAGGAGAATGTCATTATGGATGTCGGCTTCCATAGTTTTTTATTGTCATAATCATCCGATCATAAAAAAGCTCCGGTAAGGAGCTAATGTGAATTATTTTCTAAAATCTGGCGGAATTTGTCCTGATCGAATATACAGAGCAACATTATCAAAAGTAATCATGGTTGACTTACAAAAAATACATTTCGCACCAAACGGATTTTTCTCAGTAACATCGAATGTCGATGTCCTGTATTGTGAACCATGGCAACATGGACACCTGAAGTGAATTTTATTAGTGATATCAGTTGCCTTAAAGCACCACAACGTTGACCGCTGATGGACCTTTTGGTCCCTGCTCTACTGAAAATTCAACTTCCTGATTTTCATTAAGGGTGCGGAAATCATTACTTTGGATTGCAGAGAAATGTACAAATACATCTTTGCTGCCATCTTTAGGCGTAATGAAACCGAATCCCTTTTCAGGGTTAAACCATTTTACTAAACCAGTGATTTTCGTCGTCATAATATTGTTACCTTTTGAATTAGCCGTTTGGATGGAATGGCCTGAAAAAAATTATCAGAGAGAAAAAAACCTAAAGGAGATCTCAAGAGGGACAAATGATGAGAAATATTACAATCACTACTTCAGATAAGTTTGTATCAAACCGCACACCCATTAACGCACGGTTAACTGAACATAGCAAGCTTTAGTGTTGTTAAAAAAATATTAATTACTTTTTTAGCATTATCGCGCTGATTGCCATACAATTTTTATCTATGCCCCGCCATTGTAGATGAAACCAGGTGTAAATCATCTTCATGTAATATCTATTGATAGTCAGTTACGTCTCACAACGCCTACATATCCTGACAATAGATACGCCACTCTCCTGATGTCGTAAACCGGATAGATTCGCACCATCGCGAAAGGTAAATGTCTTCAACACTGACACTTCCTGTTTTGAGAAAAACAGAGATAGGTAAGGGCTCCTGTACGTATACTAACACTATACCAGGCAGTGACATATCAAGTGTGACGAGGGTCATTGAAAGCAGTTAAGCTAAGTGTTTGAATAGTGGCGGAGAGAGGGGGATTTGAACCCCCGGTAGAGTTGCCCCTACTCCGGTTTTCGAGACCGGTCCGTTCAGCCGCTCCGGCATCTCTCCGTATATTGCAATGATGCCAGGTAATTTGGCATTTTAACAGACCCTGTTCGGGTAATTTTGTTCAAGTGACGAGTTTACGAGCAAAACGATGATTAAGTGGCCCTGGAAAGCACAAGAAATAACCCAGAACGCAGACTGGCCGTGGGATGATGCGCTGGCTATACCTCTTCTGGTAAACCTCACCGCGCAAGAACAGGCCCGGCTCATTGCGCTGGCCGAACGTTTTTTGCAGCAAAAAAGACTGGTAGCGCTACAGGGATTTGAGCTCGACTCGTTAAAAAGCGCACGTATTGCGTTAATTTTTTGCTTACCGATCCTGGAGCTCGGTATTGAGTGGCTTGATGGTTTTCATGAAGTACTCATTTACCCCGCTCCCTTTGTTGTAGATGATGAATGGGAAGATGACATCGGTCTGGTGCATAGTCAGCGCGTTGTACAGTCGGGGCAAAGCTGGCAACAAGGACCAATCATTCTGAACTGGCTGGATATCCAGGACTCGTTCGATGTTTCGGGGTTCAACCTCATTATTCATGAAGTCGCACATAAACTGGATATGCGTAATGGCGATCGCGCCAGCGGCATTCCTTTCATCCCGTTGCGCGATGTCGCTGGCTGGGAACACGATCTCCACGCCGCAATGAATAATATTCAGGATGAAATCGATCTTGTTGGCGAAAGCGCTGCCAGCATAGATGCCTATGCTGCCACCGACCCTGCAGAATGTTTTGCCGTGTTATCAGAGTATTTTTTTAGCGCACCAGAACTGTTTGCCCCACGTTTCCCGGCGTTATGGCAGCGTTTTTGTCAGTTCTATCGCCAGGACCCTTCTCAGCGCTTGCAGGTAGACGCAACCGAAGGCAGCTACGGGAGAGAATCAGAACATTAATTCCTCATTTTGTAGGTTAATTAACCAATTGAATTGACGTGTTAATTTTACTGTTGACACGTTATAGTTAGCCCAGTATTATGCGCCTCGTTGAAACGATTCCTCTGTAGTTCAGTCGGTAGAACGGCGGACTGTTAATCCGTATGTCACTGGTTCGAGTCCAGTCAGAGGAGCCAAATTCAGAAAAGCCTGCTTTCAAGCGGGCTTTTTGCTTTGTGCCTCAGTTACCGCTGCGCTTCGCCTCTGATTTTATCCTGCAATATATTTACTGCCACAGTTGAATTATCCGAATCAAAATAGCCAAAATATGATTATTTACTTTTGTAACACGACGCTAATAAACCTTCTTATCGTTCTAATAACACAGATAAAAATTCCAGAACGCTAAAATGAATTTTTCTTAAGTACTAATATATTGAGAAGCATGTCACTGAAATCCTTTCTCTGATTGTTATTCTTCCGCCTGGTTTAGGGTATATCCTGAATACCAGGGCATCTGTAGATGAATAAATAAACAATATGGTCATTTTTATTTCATTAAAGAATGGTCAGAACACACTACAGATATTCGGGAAAGCGTGGGCAGGGGCGTCTTCCCTGATGAAAACCGATATTCAGTATCGATTTCATACTTAATGGCACGGAGTGATTCCGGTGTATTTATGGCATTTAAGAGGGAAAAATATGTTTTCTTTTAAAAAGTGTATGCTTGCATTGTCAATAAATTTAGCGTTCATCTCATCAGGCTTCTCCTGTACAACGTTACTGGTAGGCAACGAAGCATCATCAGACGGCTCAATGATCGTCGCCCGTAGCGCAGACAGTGATGCAATGAAAGCACAGCATTTTGTCATCCATCCCGCCATGCATAATCAGACCGGGATGTATAGCACCAAAGCGCATAATGGCGCGAATGATTTTACCTGGCCATTACCAAAAGAGTCGTTACGTTATACGACAGTGCCGAACTGGAAAACACAGCTACACGGCGCTACCGGTTTTAACGAAGCGGGAGTGGGCGTAAGCGGTACGGAGTCTATTTTTGCTTCGCCCAAAGCTCTCGCCTTCGATCCCTACGTTGAAGATAAAGGCATTACTGAAGACGATATCCCGGATATCTTGCTTTCACAGACCAAAACAGCGCGTGAGGCGATTGCGCTGCTGGGGCACATTATTGAAACCGTTGGCGCCGGGGAAGGTTTTGGCGTCGCAGTAGTAGATGATAATGAAATCTGGTATCTGGAAACCGCCACGGGTCATCAATGGATGGCGCAGCGCCTCGCGGCTAATCAGTATTTCGCCACCGGTAATCAGGGGCGTCTACAGAATTACGATCCAAATGATGCGAATGTGATGGGGTCAAAATCTTTGGTGGCATTTGCCACTGAAAAAGGACTTTATAATCCACAAAAAGACGGTAAGTTCAATTTCTCCAAAGCCTACACACGCGACGATGAGCGAGATCGCACCTATAATGATCCGCGCGTATGGACCATTCAGCAAAAATTTAATCCTTCAGTAAAACAAGATATGGCCACCGGAAGGCAGTTCCCTGTTTTTATGACGCCTGAGAAGAAAATGACGCTTGATGACGTCAAAGCCGTTTTACGCAGCCATTACGAGGGGACAAAACACGATCCTTACTCTAACGGCCTGAATGGCAAAGAACCCTGGCGCCCCGTCAGCGTTTTTCGTACCTATGAAGCACATGTGATGCAGGTCCGCCCGTGGCTGCCGAAAGAAATTGGTGAAGTCACCTACATTGGTTTAGGAATGGCCGATTTAACCGCCTTCGTCCCCTATTACAGCGGTTTAAAGGCGTATCCGGTAAATTATACTATGGGTGCGGATAAAGCTGACAGTCAGTCTATTTACTGGAAATACCGGAAATTGCAGACATTAACAATGACGGACTACCCTAAGCTCGCTCCCGTTGTGAAAAAAGCCTACGCCGAATGGGAAGCCAAAACAGCGAAAGAGCAGCAAGAGGTCGAAACGGAATATCTGAATATGGCTAAAACCAATAAAGATGCGGCGGATAAAATGTTGAACGATTTTAATTTACGGGTCATGGCTGATGCAGAAAAGCTCACTGAAACGTTAACAAATCAACTTTTCACCCTACGCACCAAGGATATCCAATCCGATATATTCTTTGCTAATGCGGCGAAAAAGGACTAACACATCGCATTATTTACGTGTCATCATCTGGCTGGGAATTTTCCCGGCCAGGTTGATAACACTGGCGACACAGAGTTTTCACAATTATTCACCCTGGTGTGGATTAGCAGCAATGGCCTGGTATATAAGTATTTCCCCGTTTCCCGATTAGACTGAATGCAGGATGAACTACGAATGATCTTCCCCCTGTAAACAGTGCCAGTCTAAACTGAAGTTTCCGGTCTTTCTTTCCTCTCACAGAGAGGCGCATTGCCATGAAAAAGACCCGTTATACCGAAGAACAGATTGCGTTTGCACTGAAACAGGCCGAAACCGGCACCCGCGTCGGGGAAGTTTTAGGTTGTTGCTTACATCTGTCCGGCATCAGGAAAACCTGTGCCCAAATGGGTAATCCGCACACAATCGCCTCAACAACTGGACGGCCTCTGAGGCCAGTATAAAAATCAGGCTCCGATTGTGCAGGTGCAACCTGTCGCCATTTTTCAGTACACTGCAACTTTTCTTGTATGGGATTAACTTCCGGCCGCCTGATATTCAGTGTCATTCGGGGATGTGGGTTGCTGATGCAGATCAGAACTGTCTGCCACTGGCAGAGTCGGCGTGACGATCGGGCGATAACCCTGCGTATCCGGGAAATAGCGGAAACCCGGATACGCTACGGTTGCCCGCGTATTCATATTCAGTTGCGCCGGGAGGGATGGCCTGTTAACCACCGGATTTATTGTCTGGAAGGCCTGAACCTGCGCAGAAAACGCCCCCGCAGACATGTCAGTGCGGCACACCGTCAGCAGCGTCCGGCCCCGACGTACATCGATCAGGATTTCGTGTCGGATAGTCTGTTTAATGGGCGGCGCTTCCGGGCGCTGACTGTAGTGGATAATTTTAGTCGGGAATGCCTGGCGATCCATGCCGGAAAATCATTGAAGGGTGAGGATGTGGCCCGCGTAATGGAACCGCTGCGGGTGCTGGATAAGCGTCTGCCGGTACGTATTCAGACAGATAACGGCAGCGAGTTATCCCGAAAAGCCTGGATAAATGGGCGTAATGGGCGTAATGGGCGTATGAACACGGTGTGACGATGGACTTCTCCCGCCCCGGAAAACCGACAGATAACCCGTTTACTGAATCGTTTAACGGAAGCCTGCGGGATGAATGCCTGAGTATTCACTGGTTCCTGTCGCTGGAAGATGCGCAGGATAAACTCAAGAAGTGGCGCAGGGAATATAATCATGAGAGAACGCATTCATCATTAAATGACATGACTCCGGCTGAATTTATCCGGAGCCTGCAAAAAGACGAAGATCTCTGATTTAGCACTGCATTGATTTTGGGCCAGGGTCAATTTGGCCGGTAACTCAAAAAATGCCTGGAACTAAAACGGGTCTATTTACACTGTCTTTAATCTTTACGACGTCACGTCTTAGAATTACTGGCAAAATACCTGCCAGTTTTTCACGATTCATTGGACGCAGGTACACAGCCATCACAGTGAGGTCACAGTGTTTGACCTGTGTAATTACAACCAAAGTTGCACCACACTGGGGCAAAGCATGGATTAGATCAAAACTTCAACGCTTTGTTGTTTTTGTCAGCAAACAGACGCGGAATCTTATTTCCCCCTTTGACAAGCCGATCGCACATCGTTACTATGCGCCCCGTTCACACGATTCCTCTGTAGTTCAGTCGGTAGAACGGCGGACTGTTAATCCGTATGTCACTGGTTCGAGTCCAGTCAGAGGAGCCAGATTTTAGTTTCGGGACATCCCAGCGAGTCCGGAGACGTTTGAAAAACAAGAGCTTATCTTTACCCGGTTGTCCTGAGAAGGATTGCCGGGTTTCTTGACATCCATAGTTTTGGGGGGCTTAATCGGGGGCCTCACGGTTCGGTGAGAAAATGGAGCCCCCCGCTATGGCATTAACAGATACCGCTATCCGCAAGACTAAACCCACTGAAAAACCCTTCAAACTGGCAGACAGCTCAGGACTGTACCTGCTGATCAAACCCAACGGCTCGAAACTCTGGTACATGAAGTACCGCATTGAAAGAAAAGAGAAAAAGCTGGCCTTTGGTCCTTACCCTGATGTGTCTCTATTCAAAGCGCGACAGTTACGTGATGCCGCGCGTGCGAAAATACGTGAAGGGGTCGATCCCTCCGCTGACAAGAAAATCGCACAACAAAAAAAGAAAAACGGACATATCTTTCGCCAGATAGCCATGAACTGGCATGGTGAGCATAAGCGCTGGTCTGCACATTATGCGACAACCATCCAGCGCAGGCTGGAAATGTATGTTTTCCCGGATATCGGGGACAGCCTTATCGATCAAATCACCACGGAAACGCTGTTATTCACTCTGCGCAAAGTGGAAAACAAAGGCTTTCTGGAAATCACTGCACGGCTGAAAAACTACGTCACGGAGATCATGCGCTATGCGGTTAAGAAACAGTTAATCAAACCCGGCGCTGGATCTGGATGGCGAATTTACCCCGCTGGATAAGTTGCCTGAACTATTATCCCGCACAGACAGTTACTGCGGCAGGCTGCTGACCAGATACGCCCTTAAGCTTTCACTGTTGTTCTTCGTGCGTTCCAGTGAGTTACGTTTTGCCCGCTGGAGTGAGATCGACTGGCAGCAGAAATTATGGGTGATCCCGGAAGAACGGGAGCAGATTGAGCACGTCAAATTTTCTCATCGCGGTACAAAAATGAAAACACAGCACATCGTTCCGCTGTCCGATCAGGCTATTACTGTCTTAAAACAGATTGAGGCGCTTTCCGGTCATCTGTCCTTCATTTTCCCCGGCGAATACGCAGGATAAATGCATGAGCGATAACACCGTTAATAAGGCGCTGCGCGTGATGGGTTACGACGCCAAAAAAGAGGTCTGCGGCCACGGCTTCCGGGCAATGGCGTGCAGCGCCCTGAGTGAGTCGGGATTGTGGAGCAAAGAGGCCATTGAAAAACAAATGAGCCATCAGGAAAGAAACAGCGTGCGTGCCGCCTATATTCATAAGGCTGAATATCTGGAAGAGCGGATCCGTATGATGCAATGGTGGGCTGACTATCTGGATGCAAATATGGATCTGTATGTGTCGCCTTATCAGATAGCCGGGGATCTGAAGAAAATATCGTAGCGGGAAAATTCCCACTCGCATTACCTATCCCTGATGGCTACTAAAACTAAATTTTATAACATAGCGATGAGCGAGAGGTTTAGACTTGCTTACAATATCTAAACTCCCCCGATGAAAGGAATAGTGCAAGAATAGATATGTTGAGTATGTCAGGAGGACACGATGCTGGAAAATATGAAAGCATTCAGGATGGTGGTGGAATGTCAGGGATTCCGGGCCGCCGCGATTGCCATGAAACTCTCACCGGCAATGGTAAGCCGCAGAATTGAGAAGCTGGAGTCTGAAGTCAATACGCAGCTTATCAAGCGTAATTCGCGTCGCATATCCCTTACGGCCGCCGGTGAACAGTTTTATCAGCGCTGTCTGCTGATTATTGATGAGTATGAATCCTGCCTCAGGGACGTGAAAAGTCTCAGTAATGTGGTTAGCGGCAACCTCAAGGTTGGGATCCCCCATTCCATCAGTCATCTGCATATAATCCCGAGTCTGAAAGCATTCCTTGAACGCTACCCTGACCTTAAGCTGGATATTGTCACCGGAAACCACTGTATGGAACTGTTCAGCCACGGTTTTGATCTGGCATTACAGTGTGGCCCATTGCCCGACAGCAATCTATACTACTCGCTTATTGGTTACTGGCGAAAACATACCTGCCTCTCGCGCAGCTATGCGCAGCAGCACGGCATGCCGTCACATCCTGACGAGCTGCACAAGCATGCCTGTCTGCTGCACTTTGATAATCACAGGCGCTCTTGGAAATTTATGATTGATAATGAATGTACAGAAATTCGGCCTCATTACATCTCCAGAGTCAGCAACAGCCTTGACCTCTGTAACATGGTCCATCAAGGGCTTGGGATTTGTTACCTCCCTGATTTCACCATCAAAGCCGGTATTGAGTCAGGCGAAATTATTACCGTACTGGATGAGTTTATGCCTCCGCCGTTACCGATGTATGTGGTGCATATTAATCCGCGTCCGTCCCCCAAAGAGCAGACATTCATTGATTTTATTCGCACCCTCAATCTGGCGACCGCTCCGGATCCAGCATCCTGAGCGGGTTTAACCGGGTCACTGCATCAATCCGCTCTGCACTGAGTCCGGCGGCCTGGAACCAGCGTCGGCTGTCTTCCAGCCATTCACCGATATCCGGCTGAGCGGGTTGGCCCAGATCAGAGCTGTAAACCACATTGTTCACCTGCGTCAGAACATCATACATGTCCTGCGGGGTCTGGTAGACCAGGTACAGCGTCAGCGCGCACTGCTCGACATAGAGCCAGTCGTATTCTCCCAGCGCGCGGAGATCTGCCGCCGAAAACCCCGTGATCGGGTTTGCCGGTTGGTTCAACATCAACCGGACGCCGCCAACACGTTCCACGGCTTCAATCAGACGCAACGTTTGATCTTTCGAGGTATGTCCGGAAGAAAGCACAATGTCATGATGTCGTGCGAAATGGATCAGCGCCTCAACGTCAGAGCGTAATTTACCGTCTTCATCGGTTACAGAGAGCGGTTGTCCGGCAAAATAGCGGGCATATTCATTACTGAATGATCTTGAAAGTGTGCTCTTGTGCGCAGTGGAAACCACCGTAGGTAAATGCACCAGCAACCGGGGAGCGCCCTCAAACTGATACTGGCTCAGCGCCTGGCGTACCGTATTCAGGCTCACTCCTCCCGCAGCCGCATTGAGCACCACGGAGCCAAACACAGGTAGCGACATCTCCTGCATGGCCGCCGCCAGCGCACTCACGCTCCCCAGGTGGTTCTTCAATACTACCCCCCCCTGATACCGAGCATACTGCTGCCCGGCTTCAAATGCCGAGTAGCGCCGATGGTAGCTATCCGGACGCGCGTGATAATGCACGTCCAGAAACTGCAGCCGGGATGCCCAGTACGCGAAAAATTGACGGGTCATACGTTATTTTCCCATGGAACGTCATAACCCAATTGCTGACGGGCAGCGTCCAGCGGTGTGCCGGCATTGATGGTACTCAGGATCTGCCGTTCGGTATTTTCGACATTTTCCGCACGCCGGATCACCTCTTCCAGATGTTCGCCGGGGATCACCAGCACGCCATTGTCGTCGCCAAATACCCAGTCGCTAGGGCAAACTGTCACACCGTGGATATCAAGCGCGCACTGCACCGCTTTTACCCGCGCCCGGTTTTTTCCGGAAACCATATAGATATTGCAGGCGAACAGGGGGTAATCCATCTGGCGAATATCGGCAATATCACGGGCTGAACCATAGATGACAGACCCGGCGATCTGCTTTTGCACCGCTTTAGTGGTCAGAATATTCCCCCAGCTCGTGCAGTCCAGACGCCCACCGTTGTCCACCACAATAACGGCTCCGGCCGGTACCTGATCAATATAGTTACCGGCATTCATGAAGCGATTTTTTTCCGGCGTACAGGCTTCATATTGAACGGTAAAAGCCGGCCCCGCGATTTTCCTTCCGCTGATCTGCGGCTTAATACCCAACAGCCCACCCGCAATGTACAAACTGTCCAGCGAATCAGAGACAGCAGCCGTGTCCAGGGCCAACAAGCGCTCTTTAATCGTTTTTTGGGTTGTCATGATTGTCTCATCCATTATGCATTGTCAGGGTTTTCAGTACGCACCAGGCCGCGTACTCAGGCAGGGTTTGCGCCAGAAGCGCTTTATTCAGGGGAAAGGTCATCTGGTGTTTCTTACCATCCTGATGGTGAACCGACATCGTCATTTGCCCCAGTCGTGTATCACTCTCCAGCACGTCGACCAGAGGGGGGTTAACCGCAACGTCGATGCAAAGCACAGGCTCACTTCCCGCCTTTTTTCTGGCCACTGGCAAATAAGACGACAGCTCCGCATCGGCCGTCTGCCAGCGAATGTTGCAGGCGTCCTGCAATATCTCACTCGCCTTTTTGTTACGTTTACTCACCAGATACGGACGTAATGCCCGCTCCAGACTTTGCCACACCGGAAGCGGTAACGGGCTGTGCTCCGGCGTTTCTATTTGCACAATGACATAGGGACTTTTCCATAAAAAATGCACATCCCACGCCGTCGAAGAGACTAAGGCGCTCACAATTGAACCTACTTCGCTTTCGCTTATACCAATAAGCGTCCAGGAGGATGTAGTCTTTGCCGGTACGCTATGCTCGCGGCCTGATAACAAGTCATCAAGCATTGGCAACGCCTGAGGAGGAGGGCCAGGCAGAACCACCACCTGGCTGCCGGCTATGCTGGTGTAAAACCCAGGGGCCGTACCGGACGGGTTATCCAGAACGCTAACGCCGTCGGGAAATCTGGCCTGTTGGCGGTTAGACGGATCGTTTTTCACCCCAAACGCCCTGAGCTGCGCCTGAATAGTGGCCCAGACATCCTCATCATAAATCAAGGGTCTGCCGAGAGACTGTGCCATCGCCTCGCGGGTTTTATCGTCGGAGGTAGGGCCAAGCCCGCCGCAAATGACAATGAGATCGTCCTGCCCGATACGCGAGGTGATCAGGGCGCTGATCTGGGCAATATTGTCCGCGCAAGACGCCTGAAATCTCACCTGATGCTGCGCCGCCTCAAGCCGCTGGCTGATGTGCTGCTGATTGCTGTTCGGGTATTGCCCGGACAACAGTTCATCACCGATGGTGATCACGCTGGCCGTTTTCCCGAGCGCTGGGTGAAGCAGTTCCCGGATGATGGCCTGCGCCATTTCCCGTGTGGATGCAGTCCCTCCCAAATCATAGGTAGCCACTTTCCCGTCCCGAACCACCCGGTCAACCGCGCGCTGAAGTTTTTCGGCTTGTGAATCAAAGCCCAGATACTCCAGCATCAGTGCAATGGTGTAAAACATGGCACACGGGTTGGCTTTCCCCTGTCCTGCCATCCCTGGCGCGCTGCCATGTACCGGCTCAAAGTAGGCAACATGGCTGCCAATATTGGCACTTGGTGCAAGGCCTAAACCGCCCATCACCCCTGCGGCTAAGTCGGACAAAATATCCCCAAACATATTTTCTGCGACAATCACGCCGAACTCATGGGGCTTACGCACCAGCCAGAGGGCAATGGCATCGACATTATGGATATCCGCCGTGATCTCAGGAAAACGTGCAGCCACCTCATGGAATATGCTTCCCGCAAAGTGACCACTTTCGCGCATCACATTGGGTTTATCAGCAAATGTGACGCGGGTAAAGTGGTGCTTGCGGGCATACTCAAAGGCCGTCTGAAACAGTCGCTCCAGCCCATACCGGGTTTGCAGACGAACCGTCCAGGCAGCCTCTTCCGGGCCATACTTGCTCAGATTAGGGTGCTTCAGCCAGTCGGAAACCGCCGGTCTAACCCCTTTAAAATCCATCCCAGCGTACAAACCTTCGGTATTTTCCCGAATCACGCAGCAGCGAAAAGGACGTCGATCGCCTGCGACATATTTCACCGGGCGGATATTGGCGAACAACCCCAGTTTCTGGCGGAGCTGGATCACCGGCGAAACATACTCGATACCTTTCTGCTGGAGAGGCAGAGGTAAAGCCTGCTGCGCCTGCGCTTTACCTTTACTGGTTATTGCGCCAAGCAGCACCGCGTCTGCCCCGGCGATTTTTTCCCAGGTTTGATCTGGTACGGGGTTTCCCTCCCGCGTCCAGCATGCCCAGCCAATCTCGCCAAAGGTAAGCGTAATGGGAAGATCCATAGCACTGATAACAGGTAGCGCAGCCTCGCAAACCTCCTGACCAATTCCATCACCCGGTAAAACCAGCACATTTTTTTTCATAGTGTGTCGACCCATTCATTAAGTAAGGCATTCATCGCTGCGGGATTGTCATTCCATGGGCGCATACCCGCTTTCGGGATGCGCCTATAGAGGTGTGTCGGTTGAGTGCTATGGGTTTGGTTTTCCCAGGACGCCAGCTGTGATTTATCCCCCACGATGGCAAGGTATTTCCCGTTATAGCGAGCAATGGCGGCGCGAGCGTCCATGTTCAGTAGCAAGGCAAATCCGGTCAACATCCGCTGAATGGCAGATGCTTTCGCCGCGTCAGGCAACGTGAAACGCCCCTCCTGGGCGGCTTGCCCTTCAGGGACAACGAATTGATGCAGAACGTCCACCGCATGCTCAACCTCGCCCTTCTCCAGCAGCGAGACAAGCTCGCCCAGACGCCTGTTGAGTTGTTCATCCGCAAAACCCGGCGCACTGACAGACATCACACCACTGAGGCCGTGCAGGTGCGGAGACAACAGCTGGACTAACGTGCCCGCCATGGCGAACCCCACCAGCAGATAGGGAGACTGGAACCGGGCATTCAGTGCCTGGCAGAGTGCCTCAACCGCCCTCTCTGGCGAGGCATCCTGAATCAGGGTCAACGTATCAATAACAGTAACGTGATACCCCTTTGCCACCAGCAACGTAACCAGTGGCGCGCAAAACTGACCTTCATCCCAGACGGGCATCACCGGGGCGAGGATAACGGCCTCCCTCTTTTTCATGCTGCCGTCCCGATAATAACGTGATCAATGGCCGTAAAGGTGTTGCTGAGATCTTCGGAAAGTTTCTCCTCAATCATTTTGCGGTAGTCCACGCTCAGGTTTTTCACCCCGAGGATCATGTCCACCACGCTGCGGTGCGAAGCATTAAAACAGGCCTGAGACTGAAGCTGTTGAACCTGCCTGAAGATTACTTCCGTCTGATAAATGTCAGCGTCGCTATTGAAATTGCACAGGGCAAGCCAAGTCTCCATGGCGAGATTGCCCGCGCCTTTTCCCATTCCGGTTAATGAGCTGTCGATAAACGTTGCCCCAGCTTTGACAGCCTCAATTGCATTTGCCATCGCCAGCCCCAGGTTGTCATGCGCGTGAAAACCCACGTCCACACGCGTGATGCATTTAAGGACGTTGACCAGCCGCGATGTCTGTTCCGGGCGTAAGCTACCATTTGAATCGGCGATACAGATAATATCGGCCCCGGCTTTTTCGCATTGTGCAGCCACATCAATAAGCGTATTGATATTAATTTGGCTGGCACGGGTAAAATTCATACTCACACGTAACCCACTCATTTTGGCAAATTCGCATAATGCCAATGCCGGTTGTGGATTATCTGTTTTAATACAGATCCTGAGCAGACTCACACCATGCATTTTCATACGAGCCACATCATCGTGATTAATATTATGCGGATGGGCAATCACCGCTAATTTAGCATCCGGCACAGCATTGTGGATCTGCTGAATATATTCATCGGGTGACACCCCCGTAATACCAATATCAGGAATCGGCTTAAAAGACCCGTTCCGATAACCTATTTCAATCCATTCAACGCCGCTTTCCACTAGCGCCTGAACATGTTTAATCGCGTAGTCTGTCGGAAAGTGGAAACCATTCTGATAACCACCATCCCGTAATGTGACATCGATATTATTAATCATTGATCTTACTCTCCTTGTTAGAGACAAATTGCATAAATGAAGATTGACCCAACACATAAATGAGAAAACCGAATACACACACACATGCGATGATCAGGGCGGTCATTCTTGGTGCATGGGCGGACAGTTTGCCAATTAAAAAAGTGGCGATGGCAGCACTCCCGAGTTGCAGTGCTCCCATCACACCAGATGCCGTCCCAGAGGCCCGCGGATGGGCGGCAATGGCTGATGCCGTCCCCAACGGCAGCAAAAAGCCGTTGCCAAAGGTCAGAATGGAAATAGCGATAATCGTCGTCGGCAGGGGAAATGGACTCACATACATCTGCAAGGCAAAAATAATCCCCCCCAGCACAAAAATGCGGTATCCCTGACGGATCGTATCTTCAATACCCTCGCGCCTTGAACGCCTTTTGGCCGTCAAATTTCCGGCGACATAACTGGCGGAGAGCAGAATATATGTATAACCCACATAGGCTGGGGAAAGCCCCAGTTTCGCAAGCATAAACGGCGACTCGACGATATAGGCAAAATAAGCCGCATAGGCAAAACAGGGAATGGCAGCATAAAAGAGAAAGGTTGGGTTTCGCACGACATCAACGGTATTTTTTGTTGCTGTCAGTACACTTAGTTTTTGTCTTTTTTCTACCGGCAATGTCTCACGGAGTGCCATAAAGCAGAGAACCAGCGTGGCCAGGATAAAGAGGGTTAAAAAGATAAAACATGCCCGCCAGCCGAAATGCTGAGTCAAAATCCCGCCGATCATCGGCGCAATCGCAGGTGACATCCCCACAAACGGAAATATGACCAGGTAGAGCTGCGCAGATGATTTTTTATCCATCATATCGTTAATGATCGCCCGACTGATGGTAATACCAGCGCATGAGCCGATCCCCTGCAATAATCTTAAACCCAGCAATTCATTAATGTGCGTCGTATAAATCACACTGACAGTGGAAATCAGCCATATCAGTAACCCTCCGATTAATGTTTTTTTCCTCCCAAGGCTATCACTCAATGGGCCATAGATAAGTTGCGAAAATGCCACACCAAATAAAAATAACGCAATTGCGTCCTGTATTTGCGCTTCAGTCACTTTATAAAACAATCGCATTTCACCAAGCGCGGGTAAAAATATGTCGGTGGAAATCAACCCGCCAACAGAGAGGCATGTAGCTAACACCATGAGAGGTATCGGAATTTTTTTATTCATCTTCATTTCAACAATAATTCTTGAGTAACCTAAAACTAGCGGAAAACTATCGAAATGAATATGAAAAATAATCAAACAGACTGTTGCATATAAGTAAACAAACAATCTTAAGTTGTATCTTTACTAAGTTAATATCTAAATGTTTATGATAATAGCTCCAACTCATTGGTAATTATGTTTAGTCAGAAATTGCCCCGTAACTTTGTCATGCAGTTCCATTGTTTAGGGCAAGTTTTCAATTAGAAGATTATCAGGCTGGTTAAACGTTTTACAGGAGGAGTTCTGATAGCTAAGGTGACGTAAAATGTCCTTTTTATGGGCAGGCAGAATAGATTAATAAACATAGTCTGGATGGTATCGCCTTGGCGTAAACCATCATGGTCAACACTTCCATTTGTAATATTCATCGTAAAGGTACATTCATGTTGATAGCAACAGCTTTAATGACCCGACCCAGGAACCTGGCCATCATAATGTAGTATGAAACAAAGGGACCTAAAAAGGCCAAAGGTAAGGGGTCATAAGGGTAACTGACCTACCCGAAAAGGCCGGAGAACCAAAAGGCAAAACGGTCAGGATAAACGACCACACAACAAATTTTATGTCCTGTGTCTGGCGCCGCTTTTCTGCCAAACCGTAATGGACTACAATACCCGCGTAGTCCCGAAGGGGCTGCCGGGTGTAAGAACCCGTCGAAACTAACAGGCGATAATGGGTTACCGTTATCGCCCTGAACTGCCGTTGATGTGCGCAGTATATGTCTGTGCACGACGTTCAATGGTGGCTCAGGCAGGGCAGCCTTCGGGCTGGCCGGTGTCCTGTTAGGCCGGTATTCCTACCCCTGTCCTGGGCCACCACCAGTTTGAGCGTAGGAACTCCGGTGGTGGCCTGTTAACCCTGACAGGAGAACACCATCATGATGGTTATTCCGCTTTCTGAACTCAGAAAAAAGCTCGATCGCCACTGCTATGTCCCCCAACCCTGTGAAGATAACGACGAACTGCTCCAGCTTCTGGATATCCGGGGCCTCACTCCGGCAGGTGTCCTGCACCACGCCAGCATTCTTCACTGGCTCAGCGAATCCGATCTCTGGAACGAATGTTTTCCCTCCAGCCCGCTGTCCCGTACCGATCAATATCCACTCCGTCTTGCCCTGGAAATCCACAGCACCCTGGCCCTTGCAGAGTCCCGCACTGTCACGGCCCTGGCCGACTGCAACCATTACACCCTCGGAAAACTTCATCATCTGCGCCAGTTGCTGGCATCGGTACTCTATGGTTTTGCCCTGCGCCTGACGGAGTTCCGCTTTGACAGCGCCACCCCACAGCTTCCCGGCGGATTGTTTCCGGTTATCGACGATCTGCGTCAGCTTGCGGATGACATCTTTAGCGATCATAACCAAAAGCGGCCCATGGAGCGTGTGGAGATGGACAGGCTGGCGACAATATTCGCCCGGATACACGTCAGGTTTGATGAATGGCTGCGCAGGCCCGATGCCCTGAATGCTGATGAGCCGCTGATCAATATGCTGTGTGCGGTGAGTCGGGCGATGAAGTCATTGCTACTGGATATCGCCCGAATCCGGGGCGGTGAATGGGTACAGTGAAAGGAGAGAATCATGAATCTAAAACCTGTTGAGCCTGATGCCCGTGAACTGGTGGACCGCGCCCGTGTACTGACCGAAGTCATGCTGGAGAACCCTGATGAGGCCGGGCCAAACTATGTTCTGTTGCTCATTCTGGCCGAACAACTCCATCGTCTGCACGATATCTTCGAAGCGGCTGAAGTACGACGCATGCGGGAAGACAAGCTCCCTCTGTAATTTCACTGTGGGCGCCTGATTTTTAAGATGTCACCTGCATTCACAAAAAATAATCACAGTCAAGGGGAAACTCTTTTTTATCAAAAAAGAGTTTCCCCTGTTCACGCCCATCGACCGGATGTAAGCTCCGGATTGCACAATGCTGTCGTTGACAGCGCCCATGCTTCATGGCCTGAAAGAAGCGCCTGAGGAACTCAGGATGGCAGCCCCTACCGGTGAATACATCCGCAAACACCGGCTCGCAGGTCACTGCGACAGAGGTCATACTTTACCGACAATACGTACTTCGCTGCGCCAGAATCCGCGATCTTTCGCGCCCGGCACTCAACCGGTGCATCACTTTGCGTCGCGCAAGGCGACAAAGTGACGCACAACCACCGCACCGCGCCATGCCACAGTATTCAGGGCTTCTGCGCATATTCCCTAATCTGATACGTCCTTTTTGGGCCGCTGTCAGCCTGTACGTGGAATATTCCGCGTAACGGGAAATCTACGTACCCGGGCTCAGTGAAATCCCATTCGTGATGCTGGAATAGCTCGCATACTTCGTGTCAAATCCCGAGCCTAAAATACGGCTCATTAGACGTATCACAACACCCAAAAGTAACATGGTGGAAAAGTTCAGGATTCCGGCGCAGAAAGGTTTTGACGCTCAACAGAACGGTTTCACACGTTAAAAATTTTTTGTCCCGTAAATCAAGCCCTGAGACTTTTCATATCATCCCCTGGTACAGTAACACATGGTTAACCATAACAGCCTGTAATCGAAATACCTACGTCTCGCAATCAACTTTTGTCGGCTTACCACAGGTGACACTGATATTTTCACCTATGGTAAGCGATGAGTGTCCAGTTAGGCGTTATCTTAATGTGACAAAATCACGCCCGCAGTTTGTCCAACCACTCGCCTGCTCAGAAATAAATAATGGACAGAGGCACAGTTTTCCCGTTTTTTTACAGTTGCTGGTTCCGCTTCCGTGACTGTCACCGTGTATTTCAACTCACTTACGCTTAATACTCACCGGGGAGCGTCGTTAGCTGCGGGGCTATTTATCCTGGTGCACAACCTGTATCCACGCAGCAGCGAGACAGGCCTTTAATTGACTTACGCCCCTTCGAAGTGGTACTTCATATCCGTGGCGTGAGTCATTTTGCTGAATACCTGGTTCGTAAGACTATCAGTGAGGTTGAGCGCGTCCTGCATGGTTTTATCTTCAAAGGTCTGCAGCAATTCCTGCGCTTTTTTCGGTTCTGATTTATACAGTTTCAGATATTCCTGCTCCATCGTTTTTTGCTTCTCGGCGGTCTGCTTCTCAAACACCAGGTAAGCACGCTGGACGTCCGGCGCATAGGCATTATAATCCTGCATTACCAGAGTTTGCAGTTTGCGAAATCTCCAGTTCACCGAGTCGTCACTCGCCTGATCGGAACCCTTATCGTAGCCCGGCAGATAATGGCTCATTCCCTGGTAATAAGGAACGTAAACGCCGAGCGTCGACATACCATAGGCCACGTACTGCACTTCTCCAATCGCCTTCGGCAGGTTCGGCCTTACCTGCAGAATATGCGACTCCTGGGTGCGGAAAACGGAGATGGGCCGCCATGGTTCTTTAGGGTTATTGTTGGCATACGGATCGTGGGAGGTGTTCTGATAGTGATTGCGCAGCGCCTGCTTCACATCCGCAACGCTGATTTTTTTCTCAGGTTTGAGGAATACCGGGAAGTTTTTACCGTCTTCAACGGTGGTTTTCAGCGCCGGATTAAACATGTGCTGTAACGTCCAGACACGCGGATAATTATAAACAGTATCGTTTTCAACATCCTGGGAATAGGCTTTATGGAAATCAAAAGCGCCGTCTTTCGGGTGATACAGCCCGTGTTTTTCTGCAAAGCTAATAAGCGTTGGCGAGGCCATATAGTTGGTCGTATCGGCCGGATCGTACTGGCGCAGACGCCCCTGATTGGCAGAGACAAAATACTTATCGGCCGGTAAACGCACCGCCAGCCACTGGTGACCGCTGCCGGTTTCGAGATACCAGATCTCTTTACTGTCGACAAACGCCACGCCAAAGCCTTCACCGGCACCTTTCTGCTCAATGATTTTACCAAGCATTTCCGCCCCTTCACGGGCCGTTTTCACCACAGGCAGGATCACGGTCTGAATAGAATCTTCGGTGATCCCGGTTTTCTCTACGTAAGGATCGGCGGTCAGCGCCGGTTTGCTGTTATAGATGGTTTCCGTGGCGCTTATTCCGACTCCCGCCGAGTTAAAGCCCACTTCCCCCATTGATTTATCCTGCGTATCAAAATCATGAATGGCAGTGTAGCGCATGGCGGATTTCGGCAGCGGCCAGGTGAAATCGTTGCTATGGGATTTAAATTCACCCTGCTGATTATCTACCGCCGGGTGGATAACCATGTGCTTAGCGTTGGTTGCCGAATAGTCTTCATTACGGGCAATAATAAACGATCCATCGTCCGAGGCTTTATCGCCTACCAGAATAGTGGTACACGCCATTGCCGGCCCCATACTTAACAACGCTATAGCTGAGGCAAGTACTGTGATTTTCATAGAAAGCTCCATTAAAATTTTATTTCATAAAATAAAACAACCATAACCCTATAGAAAAAAAGTTACAAACACCAATAAATGGTCTGTTACGTAGATTTTGTAAGCACAAATTACTCAAATAATTAGATGATTACACTAAACTCGTCAGAGCGGGGAGTGCAGGGAAGCTAAAAGATCAGGTTGCCCCGCCCCTGCGGGTTCCCGCTGTCGTTGATACGGTGGGCTGCGTTGTATGTAAAACAATAAGTCACAGTGCAGGAATTTGCCTGCGTATAAATTGCGCCAGTTTTTTGTTATTAACAATGGCATATTGCTCCTGGAGAGTATCTTTAAATACCATCCAGAAGGGAGCAATTAATATTGGTTTGTAGGCTTTGATTTAATTTTTTTAAATAAGATAATTCCCAGTGACAATGTTAATGTATTTTTGTATTAAGAGATTGTCATTGACATTCATGACAATTATTTAATTTTAATACAGGATTTAATAAGATGAAAGAGTTAAGCGAACAGGAAATGCAGTTTGTTTCAGGTACAGGAGCCGCAGAAGATGGACAGAAAATTGCGGGGATGATTGGTGGTGTCATCGATGGAATAACTGGTATTTTTGGATTCAAGTTTGGATTTAAAGATATTTTGGGCTCGATCGGCGGGTTGATAGGTTCAATCGTTGACACTGCCAATAATAACAAAAAATAGCGATATTCTATAACTTTCTAACCAGGTTAAGTGAGTTTTATTTATTGAATGCTTTACCTCGTGGTGGACATGGCCTAAGTTCGGTACCGGACTCGGGCCATTTAACTTTGTTTAATAGTTATCTTATCTGGGGTGGCTTGAAAGTGGGAATCTTCACCCTTTCGGTAAAAAGTTTCCCACCCTCATCTTCTCTTTAATGATGGGTGCCAGCCCCTGAGTTAGCGGCTGCAATTCCACCGCAAACAGCGGTTCCCACAGCAGCTCCTACTGGCCCACCAATAGCTGAAGCGGCACCAGCGACAGCACTACAAACAGCGGCTGCGCCTGCTGGAGATATTGCACCTGAAATATGTCCGGTACCATCATCAAAAGCGGATTTAATCGCGGTAGATGAATGCCATGGATTCCAGGCATGACCACCAGAAACAATATTCAGCTCTTTGTCGTCTAATAATTTCATCGTTACTCACCTCAGTTGCATATGTTTAATTGCAGTTGTAATTCTTTTCTATCAAAGCATTTAAAACTTATCTGTCAAACATATATTCCATTACCAATTGTAAGCTTTAGGCTAAAATTTTTACCGAAAAATGATAATGCAATAATTATTTAAATAATTATCAAGTAAATATAAAAAAATATTTTTAGCATTATAGCCCAGTATGAGTGTAAATAGACCCGCTTTAGTTTCATGCGTTTTATGATATCCTGGCCAAAGTTTCAGCCTGTATCCGCACTATAGTGGTTTACTGAGTTTTGTCATTATTGCCTTGCTATCACGTAAACCCTGTCGGTGCCAGGATTTGCCGCTGAAACGGAGAAGTACCTTATTGCTGTATGATCTGATTAACTACTTCGCGGCAGAAATAAAAGCTCCACGCTGGGTGCGTTCTCCCGTCTGGCAGGGCTGGCATCTTCTACATAGGCAAACGCACTTACCCGCCGCTGGCCTATAGGGAGAGAAATTAATTGCCGGATTGTTTTCGGTGAGTCCCTGCTGAACGGCGTAACGCATGATGTTGCAAAGCTGCTGCCGGGTACGGGACGCGACTTCGAGAAAGCCTTTATCCTCGATAACCCGCAGTAATGCGGTGAAATGCTGCGTTTTCAGCGTGGTGACGGGCAGATGACCAATGGCAGGAAAGATATGATTTTCCATACTGGCAAGGATACGCGTGGCATAGTCAGCCGACCACTTTTTGTTGGTTTTGTGCCATGCCACCGCAACGGCTTCAAAGCATTTTTCCGGTAACGCGGCGGCTTTTTCAGTCATGCGCTGTTGGGCGAGGTTGATATTCTGTGCCAACATTTTGCGAATATCGTCACGTTTCAGTCTTGCCTCAGAGAGCGAAACGAGCGGATAAGCGCCGAGGCTGGCACGGGATTCTTTACCACTGAAACGATATTTGAGATACCAGATACGCGAGCCGCCCGGATTGACCAGCAGATACGGACCGTGTGAATCGGAGAGTTTTACAGGACAGGAAGAGGGTTTTAAGTTGCGGATTTTAGAATCGTTTAAAGACATTTGAGGGGCATTCCAGAATCGAACCAATCTGCCCCAAATCTGACCACCAAACTAACCGAATGCGAAGGGAAAACCAGATACGCATCGGGAAATATTTTTACGCTAACTTATTGAATCATAATCGAACAAGGACTCATAAGGAAGCGTAATAACCGGAATTTGGCTCCTCTGACTGGATGCGGATTCGCATTTATCATATTGAATTTTAAGTAATTTAATCTTTAAAGTTTGAGTGAGGCCCTCAATAAGGCCCCAAATGTTATTGATGCTTTAAAATGTGATATTTGTCATGTTTTAGGTTGTTGTTTTGGTCGTAGACAGCTATGACAGTCAGAAGCGGACATTTGCTGAACCACTACAGATGACACTCAACCGACTCAGTCACAAAGGATAAAATAGTGACGTGTATTTTGCCTCTTACTGACATTGACAGAAATTTACAAACCTGCCAAGCCTTGGGTGCCACAGTACCTCATTTTTGCTTTGTCCTACATCAACTTAATTGTAAAGAACTTTGATGAAATATCCCACATATAGGCATTAATCTTTTAGCAGGCACATTATGTTGTGTTCATGAGTGGAGCAGGTAATTTTCATGATGGCGCCGTATCGCATGCCAGAGGCTATTTGGCTGGCCGAATCGTTAAAAGAATTAAGGAGTCCTTATGGAGCACAAAGATCTGTATTACACATATTCGTCGAAAGCCGTACCTGGTGATGATCCTCGCAAAACAAAAGAGGATGCAACAAGGTTCAGCCGCCACGAAGAGTATGAAGTTCTCACCCTCATCAATTCATTTACTGATAGTAACGGAAAAACTCTTCCGCTACGCTCACAGCAAATTATTGAGTGGATGATTCATGATCACTTACCCTCACATATTCAAGGAAGACAGAACGTCACAAATTGGATTATTGAAAAATTCCCAACGCTTAAAAGTCAGTATCCACGCTAACAGAAGCCGCCCTTGGGCGGCGTTTTTGTCTGAAATTCCCTACTATCTGCTCTATTGCTTACCGTATGTGTGGCCTGATGTCTCTACTGAGATTAGGTCCGCTTAGTAGACATCATACACTTTACGCTTGCTCGCTTTGCACTATAAGTGGGCTTTTCTGATAGTACATTGCGACGACTAACAGGCAGACCAGTATGCGAATCCTCTGCTGACATAAGAAAAAAATTAGGTTACTTATAACTTCCCAGCGTGCACGAAGGTCATACATAAATCTGTAGGGACAATAATGCGTTTCCATGCCCCATTGCTCTTTCCCAATCCAGCGTTAACGAGACCATCCAAAAAGGCCTCGTCCATTTCCACTGCTTGGCTAGAGTCGATGGCAGCAAATACCGCCAATCCTCTGATATCAAATGAGGGAATACGTTCAAGAGCAACCAGCAAACGCCGAAGAATATTAAAATCGATCTCTTCTCGCGCGAATGCCTTAAGGAATTCTGCCGCAATTTCAGGCTTGTCTTCGCTTTCCATCCGGTCGATGATTTCAATCAGCCTTGCGCCAGCCTTGCCAGAAAATTTATCGTCTTCATTCAACCGTTCGGTCATATTAATCCGTTCAGCGTCGGACAGGTCTGAGAAGTGAGTGAGGAAACGAATAACCTTTTCAGTAAAAAGCTGATCCTTGACAGAACTGACGGTTTTGTATAGCCCGACCACCGTACTAACAAAGGGGATAGATTCAAGGATATTTGATTCAATCAAAGAGTCGATGCCAAGCTCGGCGTATTCTTTGCCCAGCTCGATTATTTCATCAGATTTTAAGGCGCTGACTAATGCACTGCCAAGTTTGGTGTATTCTGTCATGATTCCTCAATTACACATTTCTATGGATAGTTTGGGTTGAGACTATTGAACCAAACGCAGGAAGACTATGCGACAGTTCTTTTTAAAAAACAGTAGGTGTAGCATCTTACTTATTCATCGTTACCAATAAGATGTTGTACTTATAACTTGATAGTAGCTTGTACTATTTTGCTGTTTATTGGGATAGAGTGGTCTGCGTTTCGCTTTTAGCAGACAGTCAAATTTGCCCATACACCTGCGCCACATACCGCCCCCGCCCGTCACCATGTCCCAGATTCATCGCCACCATCGCCAGCACCTCTTTCCTGCTGAACCCCTGCGCCAAGTAATGGCGAATGGCATCCTGCGCCCACGCATATCGCAGCGAATGCGGGGAATATGCGCCAGTAAGACCAATGCGCACCGCCTGATTGTGCCAGTAGTCCATCGCACTTTTCAGATCTGGTTTGTCGATCAGTCGATCATTACGGCTTTCTGCAACAGCTAACGCATTATCCAGCGTTTTTTTGACCGCGCCAGAATCCAGAATCACCGTTTCGCGGGGTCGTCCGCCTTTGGTGCCGAAAACCACGGTTAAGCGCGTATCGCCGCGTTCAACGGCCTGCTTCCACGTTTTCAGCGACTGCACGCTCTGTACTGCTTCCTGTGAACGTAAGCCCATCAGCCGCGCCAGTTCCAGTGCTGCCGCCAGCCCCGGATCTTTTACGCGGGCTACTTCCAGCACATGACGATAATGTTCCGGCGTAATTGCCTGCCGCGTACCGTTGCGCGATGCACCAGACAAACCCAGCGATTTATTGGTTAGTCGCTCATGTTCTGCCACCTGCTTACGCCCGGCCTGTTGCAGCACGGCGCGCAGCGAGGCCATTTCATTTTGCAGCGTGCGTTTGCCGATCCCCTGCGCCAGCCTTTCATGAATGTAGTTTTCAATGTGGCGAACCTTGATCTGCGCCACGCGCTGGATCTGGACGTTCAGCGCCCGTAAATGCTGGTCGAAACGCTGTACGATATGGATGCGATCGTTCACCGTTTTATGGCTGCCGCCACAGTGTTTTGCCAGCGCCTTCATTTCACTGCCTAACTTGCCCATACCATTTCCCCATGATTTTGCGAACACAAACAGTCTCCGGCGTATGCTTTTTGGCTGCGCCAGAACGATACCTTCACGCCGGAGTGGCAGTTTGTTGAGGTATAGGGAGTTTCAGACTGTACGCGGTACAGGCTGCCTGCGGGAGCAGGGGATTCTCCGGGGCGTCATGCCCCCCTCGGTATCGATCTTTTTCTCCTCTTTCTAGCTGACAGCGGCCCCAAAAAGGCGTGTCAGATGCGGGAATGAGCGCCGGAACCCCGAAAACAGGGGCATGGCGCGGTGTGGTGGTTGTGCGTCACTTTGTCGCTTTGCGTGACGAAAGTGACGCACTGGTCGGGTGCAGTGCGTGAAAGATCGCAGATTCTGGTGCAGGTTTACGGCCACGCGGCAGCAAAGCCTTGCGGCAATGCAGGCCGCAGCCCGTAAAGTAAAAGGCGCTGATGTGGCAGCAGGTAGGGGATGCCGGATCGTTTCCGGTGCAGTGCAGCATTGACCAGCGATCTGGCGCAGATAAAAAGCGCTGAAATTCAGCAGGTGTAAGTAGGCTGGAAAATCGGGTGATTTCCGGTTGGTTGGGATTGCAGCCGGTGAACTGGCACGGTTAAAAAATCTATTGAGTGTGAACTTCGGGCCTCCGCCGCGATGTTCTGCGGCCCGGTGTTTGCAGAGGTCTGCACCGGTAAAGGGATCAACCGTCCTGACGGAACAGGTGCTTCTTTCAGGTTGTGAAGCAAAGGGCGCTGTCAACGACAGCATAGAGCAGAAGGGAGATTACACCCGGTTGGCACGGATGAAAAGGGGAAACCTTTTTTCTGAAAATTGAGTTGTTTGTAGATTTTTTCGCCATTTTATGAATGACACTCTGCCGCGCTTCGCTTGTCTTCTCCCGCGCTTCCGCCAGCAGAGCTGACAGAAGATCGGGAGAGTCGGTTTAACTTCAACGGTGTTCCGGCTTACGGTAACGGGACGGCCAGATTTGTTCAGGCGTGACGCCTGATACTTCGGCGATCAAGCTCTCGCCTTTGGGCCAGTGGCGGTTAAGGGTGTTTGCCAGCGTGGAAGAGGGCCAGTCCGGCTTTACGGGAAACCGCGGCGAGCGACGTTCCTTTCTTTTTTAATCCGGCGACAATATCTGCCGGGTGCCAGTCCGGTTGCATCATGCTGCCACCTCTTCAATAAACTTTACGCCGTCGGCGGTGCGCAGCCAGCGCGGGGCTTTCATTTCCGCCGCAAAGTACTCCACCAACTCTGACAACAGCCAGAACAGTTGCTCCTCCATTTGTGGCGGAAACATACGGCAAAGTAAAAGCTGCGTCAGGGTGAGGCAGTAATCGCAAAGCGTGTCCGCATCGGGGGCAAAACGGGGGGAGGTTTTGGGCAACGTATCAACGGTCAGGCTGTCTTTTAGATGAGGCGGAATGGGATCGCGCAGGCCCGGTTTCAGCAACGCAAGTGCGGCGGCGAGCCGCCCGCAGAGCGCTATTTTCAGCGCCGGATCGTAGCTTTCTGCCTGAGTCCCGGCGAGTTTTTCACAACAGTCGGCCAGTACGGTGAAATCAGTGTCGGCGTTAAAGGGAACGGAAAGTAACGGGTGAGTTTGGGTGAGGATCGTAGCCATAGGGCAGCCTCCAGTGAGAAGAAAATTATTCCCACCACCAGAGAGGTCAATCTCATGGGTGGTGGAACCGGACGGGGTTGACCTTACCGGCCTCACTGACACCGGCGCGCTTTGCAGCGCCCCCGCCCGGCCCACCATTGAGGTGTAGCAGAACGCACGACACAAAAAAAGCGCAGACGCGCCTTTGTGTCGTCAGTGAAGTATTTTCAGGAGGTCAATCCCGGCACCCGATTTTGCAGGTGCGGGTAAAAGATACCGTGATTAGCGGTTAACTACAAGCGGGGGACTGGAAGACAGATCGCAGAAAATAAAAAACCCCACTGGTGAGGCGGGGTTCTTTATTTTTCGCTCTCAGGCTGCGGATGGCGGCCTGAGCGGCGTTGCGTGATAATACAACCTGACACTGGAATGTTAACTCGCTTCAATGACCATTGCAAATGTAACCACAGAAATTATAATGCCAGACGTCAGGTTGCCACGCTTCAGACCAGACCGATTTCAAGCCCTGACCGCCGGACGGGTGGTGCCGCAGGTGGTGCCCCGGTCTGGAGCGTGATAATACAACCTGATAATTGTAAACCCGCGCCGACAGGCAATGTAAGGGCAAAGTGCGGGCGTTGCGCTCCTTTCAAAAGGAGAGCGGATGGACACACTGACGCATAAGCTGGTTGTGCTCATCGCCGTACTGGAGCTGTTACTGGCTCTGCTGCGGTTGATTGATCTGCTGAAATAATTCACGGATTGAAACGCACTTAAGGGGAAACACCCGTTTCCCCTTTAATAACCTGTTGTATTACGATACCTTTTTCAGCCGACTGGCAAACTGATAGGGTGAAATATACACGCCAGTATTTGCATCCAGATAATCCGCCCACCACTGCATCATCGCGATCCGTTCTTCCAGATATTCAGCCTTATGGATATAGGCAGCACGCACGCTGTTTCTTTCCTGATGGCTCATCTGTTTTTCAATGGCTTCTTTGCTCCACAGCCCCGACTCACTCAGGGCGCTGCACGCCATTGCCCGGAAGCCGTGGCCGCAGACCTCTTTTTTGGTGTCGTAACCCATCACGCGCAGCGCCTTATTAACGGTGTTATCGCTCATGCATTTATCCTGATCGTATTCACCGGGGAAGATAAACGTCAGATGACCGGAAAGCGCTTCGATCTGCTTTAAAATCGCAATAGCCTGATCGGACAGCGGAACGATATGCTGCGTTCTCATTTTTGTACCGCGGTGAGAAAATTTGACGTTCTCAATCTGTTCCCGTTCTTCCGGGATAACCCATAATTTCTGCTGCCAGTCGATTTCACTCCAGCGGGCAAAACGTAACTCACTGGAGCGCACGAAGAACAGCAGCGACAGCTTAAGGGCGTATCTGGTCAGTAACCTGCTGCAGTAACTGTCTGTGCGGGATAATAGTTCAGGCAACTTATCCAGCGGCAGGGCCGGGTAATGGCTGGTTTCCGGCGGGGTAAATTCGCCATCCAGATCCAGCGCCGGGTTTGATTAACTGTTTCTTAACCGCATAGCGCATGATTTCGGTGACATAGTTTTCCAGTCGTGCAGTGATTTCCAGAAAGCCTTTGTTCTCCACTTTACGCAGGGTGAATAACAACGTTTCCGTGGTGATCTGGTCAATAAGGCTGTCCCCGATATCCAGGAAAATATACATTTCCAGCCTGCGCTGGATGGTGTTTGCGTAATGTTCAGACCAGCGCCTGTGCTCACCATGCCAGTTCATGGCGATCTGACGGAATGTTTGCCCGTTTTTCTTTTTCTGCTGCGCGATCTTTTTGTCAACGGCGGGATCGACACCTTCACGCATTTTACTGCGTGCCGCATCACGGAGCTGGCGCGCCGTAAGCAGGGAAACATCCGGGTAGGGGCCAAAGGCCAGCTTCTTCTCTTTCCCGTCAATGCGGTACTTCATGTACCAGAGTTTTGAGCCGTTAGGTTTGATCAGCAGGTACAGTCCGGCACTGTCGCCGAGTTTGAAGGGTTTGTCTGTGGGTCTGAGCTTGCGGATAGCGGTATCAGTGAGTGCCATAGCGGGGGCTCCATTCGTTCAACGAACTGTGAGGCCCCCGATTAAGCCCCCAAAAACTACAGATATCAAGAAACCCGGCAATCCTTACCAGGACAACCGGGTCAATCTAACTGCTTGTTTTTATAACGCATTAAGACCCACTGAGACGTCTTAATACTAAAATTTGGCTCCTCTGACTGGATTCGAACCAGTGACATACGGATTAACAGTCCGCCGTTCTACCGACTGAACTACAGAGGAATCGTGTGGAGTTGTATGTTAGCGGCGAAAAAATTTTTGTCAAACCCCATTTAACCCCTTACAGGCTCGACTGCGGATTCTCTCATCAGTTTGTTGCATTTGCAGACATTTTTTCTGCAAAAAGCTTTGCAGCCTTACGATTTATCGCTCATTATTGAAATGTGGTTTCAACTTTCACCTTTAAGGTCTATTTTGAACGTCTCCGCTGCCTTACGTCAGGTTGTCGTCCGTACGCCCTGGTATGCCAAACGCAATAGCTATAAAGTATTGTTCTGGCGCGAAATCACCCCACTCGCTATCCCCATTTTTCTGGAAAATACCTGTGTTCTGCTGATGGGCGTGCTCAGCACTTTTCTTGTCAGTTGGCTGGGCAAGGAAGCAATGGCTGGGGTGGGACTTGCCGACAGTTTTAATATGGTGATTATGGCTTTTTTTGCCGCGATCGATCTGGGGACGACGGTTGTTGTCGCCTTTAGTCTGGGTAAGCGCGACCGTCGACGAGCCAGGGCGGCCGCCAGGCAGTCGCTGGTGATTATGACGCTGTTTGCCGTATTGCTGGCGGCTGTTATACACTATTTTGGTAAGCAGATTATTGATGTTGTCGCCGGAGAAGCTACTGCAGATGTAAAAGCTTTGGCGTTAATCTATCTGGAATTAACGGTGCTCAGTTATCCGGCTGCCGCTATTGCTCTGATTGGTAGTGGTGCCTTGCGTGGCGCCGGAAATACGAAAATACCACTGTTGATTAATGGTGGCATGAATATTCTGAACATTGTCATCAGCAGTATTCTTATCTACGGTTTTTTTTCCTGGCAAGGACTCGGTTTTATTGGCGCAGGGCTGGGATTGACTATCTCTCGCTACATTGGCGCCATCGCAATTATCTGGGTTTTAATGATTGGATTTAACCCCGCGCTACGTATTCCTCTTAAAAGTTATTTTAAACCCTTAAACTTTGCCATTATTTGGGAAGTGATGGGCATCGGGGTGCCTGCCAGCGTTGAGTCGGTTTTATTTAATAGCGGGAAATTACTTACACAGATGTTTGTTGCTGGTATGGGCACCAGCGTCATCGCCGGTAATTTTATTGCATTCTCCATTGCGGCGTTAATTAACCTTCCGGGGAATGCTTTAGGTTCGGCATCCACCATCATTACAGGGCGTCGGCTGGGGAATGGGCAGATAACCCAGGCAGAAATTCAGCTTCGCCACGTGTTCTGGCTTTCTACCATAGGCCTGACGGCCATCGCATGGCTTAGCGCTCCCTTTGCCGGTATTATGGCGTCATTTTATACCCACGATCCGGACGTCAAAGATGTCGTGGTGATCCTTATCTGGCTGAATGCGGCATTTATGCCTATCTGGGCCGCCTCATGGGTACTGCCTGCCGGTTTTAAAGGCGCACGCGATGCGCGTTTTGCTATGTGGGTTTCAATGCTTGGAATGTGGGGTTGCCGTGTTGTGGCAGGCTATGTGCTGGGAATATTGCTTGGCTGGGGCGTAGTCGGTGTCTGGCTGGGTATGTTTTTCGACTGGGCCGTACGCGCCGTTCTCTTTTACTGGAGAATGGTTAGCGGGCGATGGCTATGGAAATACCCGCGCCCTGAACGAAAAACAAGGTGAAAAGCGCGGTTACGCCTGAATATTCAGCGAATATGAAGAATATTTCAGCAAACAGAATCTTTTATACATTCAGGCTTTGACAATCCGCAATCGCATCGTTACTATGCGCCCCGTTCACACGATTCCTCTGTAGTTCAGTCGGTAGAACGGCGGACTGTTAATCCGTATGTCACTGGTTCGAGTCCAGTCAGAGGAGCCAGATTTTAGTTTCAGGTCATCCCAGCGAGTCCGGAGACATTTAAAAAACAAGAAATTATCTTTACCCGGTTGTCCTGAGAAGGATTGCCGGGTTTCTTGACATCCATAGTTTTGGGGAGATTAATCGGGGGCCTCACGGTTCGGTGAGAAAATGGAGCCCCCCGCTATGGCATTAACAGATACCGCTATCCGCAAGACTAAACCCACTGAAAAACCCTTCAAACTGGCAGACAGTTCAGGACTGTACCTGCTGATCAAACCCAACGGCTCGAAACTCTGGTACATGAAGTACCGCATTGACAGAAAAGAGAAAAAGCTGGCCTTTGGTCCTTACCCTGATGTGTCTCTATTCAAAGCGCGACAGTTACGTGATGCCGCGCGTGCGAAAATACGTGAAGGGGTCGATCCCTCCGCTGACAAGAAAATCGCACAACAAAAAAAGAAAAACGGACATATCTTTCGCCAGATAGCCATGAACTGGCATGGTGAGCATAAGCGCTGGTCTGCACATTATGCGACAACCATCCAGCGCAGGCTGGAAATGTATGTTTTCCCGGATATCGGGGACAGCCTTATCGATCAAATCACCACGGAAACGCTGTTATTCACTCTGCGCAACGTGGAAAACAAAGGCTTTCTGGAAATCACTGCACGGCTGAAAAACTATGTCACCGAAATCATGCGCTATGCGGTGAAGAAACAGTTAACAGCCATTACCCGGCCCTGCCGCTGGATAAGTTGCCTGAACTATTATCCCGCACAGACAGTTACTGCAGCAGGTTACTGACCAGATACGCCCTTAAGCTGTCGCTGCTGTTCTTCGTGCGCTCCAGTGAGTTACGTTTTGCCCGCTGGAGTGAAATCGACTGGCAGCAGAAATTATGGGTTATCCCGGAAGAACGGGAACAGATTGAGAACGTCAAATTTTCTCACCGCGGTACAAAAATGAGAACGCAGCATATCGTTCCGCTGTCCGATCAGGCTATTGCGATTTTAAAGCAGATCGAAGCGCTTTCCGGTCATCTGACGTTTATCTTCCCCGGTGAATACGATCAGGATAAATGCATGAGCGATAACACCGTTAATAAGGCGCTGCGCGTGATGGGTTACGACACCAAAAAAGAGGTCTGCGGCCACGGCTTCCGGGCAATGGCGTGCAGCGCCCTGAGTGAGTCGGGATTGTGGAGCAAAGAAGCCATTGAAAAGCAGATGAGCCATCAGGAAAGAAACAGCGTGCGGGCGGCTTATATTCATAAGGCTGAATATCTGGAAGAACTGCCTGTCGATGCAGGATTACAATTGCTGAGTTTGTATTATCACGCTCCAGACCGGGGCGCTGCCTGCGGCACCACCCGTCCGGCAGCCAAGGCTTGAAATCGGTCTGGCCTGAAACGCAATAAACCCAGCGTCTGGCATTATAAAGATCCGGGGCGTTTATTTGCAATGGGAGATAAAGCGGGTTAAAATCATACCGCTGAGTTTGTATTGTCACGCAACGCCGCTCAGGCCGCCATCCGCAGCTTGAGAGAGAAAAATAAAGAACCCCATCTCACCAGTGGGGTTTTTTATTTTCTGCGATCTGTCTTCCAGTCCCCCGCTTGTAGTTAATCGCTAATCACGGTATCTTTTACCCGCACCTGCAAAATCAAGTGCCGGGATTGGCATCCTGAAAACTGTTACAGGCGACACATGACTCGCCCGCGTCTTTTTTTATGTCGTGCGTCCGGCTACACCTCAATGGTAGGCCGGACGGGGGCGTCGCAAGACGCGCCGGTTTCCTGTAACGCCGGTAATGCCAACCCCGTCCGGTTCCACCACCAGTGAAATTGGCATTTCCGGTGGTGGGAATATCACCCGTTACTTTCCGTTCCCTTTAACGCCGACACTGATTTCACCGTACTGGCCGACTGTGGTGAAAAACTCGCCGGGACTCAGGCAGAAAGCTACGATCCGACGCTGAAAATAGCGCTCTGCGGGCGGCTCGCCGCCGCACTTGCGTTGCTGAAACCGGGCCTGCGCGATCCCATTCCGCCACATCTGAAAGAGCCTGACCGTTGATACGTTGCCCAAAACCTCCCCCGTTTTGCCCCCGATGCGGACACGCTTTGCGATTACTGCCTCACCCTGACGCAGCTTTTACTTTGCCGTATGTTTCCGCCACAAATGGAGGAGCAACTGTTCTGGCTGTTGTCAGAGTTGGTGGAGTACTTTGCGGCGGAAATGAAAGCCCCACGATGGATACGCACCGCTGACGGCGTGAAGTTTATTGAGGAAGTGGTCGTATGATACAACCGGACTGGCACCCGGCACATATTGTCGCCGGATTAAAAAAGAAAGGAACGTCGCTCGCCGCGGTTTCCCGTAAAGCCGGGCTGGCCCTCTTCCACTCTGGCAAACACCCTTAACCGCCACTGGCCCAAAGGTGAGAGGTTGATCGCCGAAGTATCAGGCGTCACGCCTGAACAGATCTGGCCGTCCCGTTATCGTAAGCCGAGATACCGTTGAAGTTAAACCGGCTCTCCCGCGCTTCTGTCTGCTATGCTGGCGGAAGCGCGGGAGAAGACAAGCGAAGCGCGGCAGAGTGTCATTCATAAAATGGCGAAAAAATCCACAGACAACTCAATTTCCAGAAAAAAGGTTTCCCCTTTTCATTCGCGAAAACCGGGTGTAATCTCCCTTCTGCTCTATGCTGTCGTCGACAGCGCCCTTTGCTTCACAACCTGAAAGAAGCACCTGTTCCGTCAGGACGGTTGATCCCTTTACCGGTGCAGACCTCTGCAAACACCGGGTCGCAGAACATCGCGGCGGAGGCCCGGCATTACACACGATACATTTTTTAACTGCGCCAGTTCGCCGGCTGCAATTTTATTCTACGGGAAATCACCCGATTTCCCGACCTGCTTACACCTGCTGAATTTCAGCACTTTTTATCTGCGCCAGATCGCTGGTCAATGCTGCACCACGCCGGAAACGCTCCGGTAACCCCTGAACCTGCTGCCACACCAGCGCCTTTTACTTTACGGGCTGCGGCCTGCATTTACCGTAAGGCATCTGCTGCCGCGTGACCGTAAACCTGCACCATAATCTGCGATCTTTCACGCACAACCACCACACCACGCTATGCCACTGTTTTCGGGGTTCCGGCGCTCATTCCCGAATCTGACACGCCTTTTCAGGGCCGCTGTCAGCAAGAAAAGGAGAAAAAGATCGATACCGAGGAGGGTATGATGCCCCGGAGAACTCCTGCTCACGCAGGCAGCCCGTACTGCGTACTGGCTGAAACTCCCTATACCTCAACAAACTGCCACTCCGGCGTGAAGGTATCGTTCTGGCGCAGGGGATCGGCAAACGCATACTGCAAAAACATGACAAAAATCACACTTCTAAACAAAGTAATAGTTGGGGGCCTTATTCTTAATTTCAAAAATAAAAACAATATAATTCAATTAGATACAATAATTTTCGCATCCAGTCAGAGGATGCCAGATTTTAGTCTTAAGACGTTATAAATAAAACAAGCTGTTATACTGACCCGGTCGCCCTGGTATGGATGACCGGGTTTTTGATATGTATAGTTTTTTGGCCCGGGGCCTCACGATTCGTTAAACAAATAGCCTTTCGCTATGGCACTCACTGACACTGCTATCCGCTCAGGCTATTACGACTTTAAAGCAGGCTAAATGCTTTTCTGACGATGGCATCCAGCACTCTGAGTAAATCAGGATGCTGACGCGAAGAGTCCATTAAAAATGAACATGGCCGTCAGAAAAAATCATATTATCGCAGTCTATATTTATAATTAACAGCCGGATAAATAGACTTAGTATTCAGGCATTACCACTACAGAAAAATTGACTTCTCTATCATCATACTCCTTTTCAACTGATATAGCACTAAGTTTAAAAGCCTGCAAAATCTTAGCGGTAGATTTTCCATTTGGCGTGTTATTAAGAAAAGCCGTCTTTAACTCCTCGCCATTCAACCATTCAGTGTTATTTAATGTAGTCTGATTAATGACATTTTCTCTGATCAAAACGAATGGCATCTCTCCTACCCATCCCCCTGAGACTGCTGCCAGCAAATATTGATATTGCGCTATGTGACTGGCAAAATAAGGTAACGTTCCCTCATCCGGTTGGTATTTAAAGTTAGCTGAAAATGTCCATCTATCTTCTGTATAATTATTTCTAAATAAACTCTTAGGACTTTTCTTGCTTATAGAGAAAACCGTGCCGTCTAAAATTAAGGTATGGGAAAAGTTTTCAGGGTCCGCTATATATTCTAAGGCTTGCCTGTCAGCTTCGGACATATCAGGAAATTGAGACGTCAGCAATTCCGGAGTAATCGCTGGAAGCGGCACCTTTGTGCCTCTTATTCCGTATATAACCTCATCGGATATATCCGAAGAAGTAAACGGCGGGCATTGCAAGCTCTCTGCCATGGGGCTGGCAAGCTGCATGTGAGGGTGAACATACTCCGTCGTCATACTCATCGCCGCTATTTGTTCCTGAAGGGCTGTGATTTCACTCATGCCGGATGTACTTGCCGTAGGCTCTGGGAGCGTATTTCCCAGTCGGCTACGGATCACTGCCGCGTCATCACCGTTTAACCCCAGGATATTGTGCATTACCGACTCCAGATCCTTGCCGGTCTGACTCATATGTTGCCTGGTCTGGAGCATCAGAGTCTGGATTTCAGCCTCCGTCAGCAAACCGTTGCTGTCCCTGAACGTCACCGGATTATTCCGGCACATGCGGTACAGGTTCAGGCCGTCCACCGCCCCTGCAGGATCTGCGCTCGTCCACCTTCCCGCCCACGGCTGATAATACCGATAACCATAGTAATACAGTCCTGTCGCGTCCTGCTCTTTGCCTGAATAGCGCACCGTTTTATAGTCTGCTTCCGTTTCGCCACGTCCGGTCCAGAGCGACGTTCCCCCGTAGGGGTAGTATTCCTCCGCGCTAATGATGCAGCCATCCTCATCCACCTCAAGCCCACAGTTTCCTGTCAGGTTATCGTAGCTGTAACGCAGCCCGTCATTATTAAGCCCCTCCGGTTTTCCACTCTCCCAGTGCAACAACCGCACGTTACCCGCTACCACTGTCTGCAGGCTTTCTCCGCTGCTTTTCGTTCGTAGCTCCAGCCCCGGCAGGTATACCACCCGTTGTGTCTGTGTTCCGCTCCCGGTCTGCCGCCGGCTTACCTTCACCACGCGCTGGCTTCTCGCGTCGTAACGATAATATTCCCAATCGTCCTGCGCTCCCTCACGCTCCACCGGCGTCACCTGCAACAACTCCCTGCGCGCCGTCCATGCCAGCGCCTGGCCAGGCTGAAGCTGAAGCTGTTCCCCTCCCGGGCCAAAATGCATTTCCACCTCTGCCGGCGTCGCCGCCAGGGAACGCAATACGGCCCGGTTACTGCGGTCGCTGATGGTGATATCTGTCGTGTGACAGTTGCCACTTCCCGGCGCGCTGTGTCGTATCCGGCTCAGGTTGTTGCCACTGTCGTAGGTATAGGTGCGTAGATAACAGGTACAGGAGATACTGTCAGCGGGGAAGAAGGAACGGTTTTGCTGGCCTAAATTAACTTTTTCCCGCCCGCTCGCGCTAACCAGCTGGTAGAGACTGTCATAGCCGTACTGGTTCTCCGGCTCCACTTGCTGGTTGCGCCAGAACCGGGTTTCTTCTGCGTCATTGCGAACACATTTTACGTTGCCCACCGGGTCATATTCATAACGCAGATCCTGAAGTACTCCTGCTCCCTGCGGATGCCCTGCCGGGCGTTCTGTTTTTATCCTGTCCAGTCGCTGCGTCTGTGGTTCATACTCCCGGCTTACCACCACCCCATTGCCGTGCTCCTCCAGCAATACTTGTCCAGCGGCGCTTCGGGTGGTCGACCTGACAATAACCTGCTCCTCCCCGTTCACCGTCAGCCAGCGGCCTGCTGGCATTCCCGCTATGTCCAGCGCCGTCCGCTGCCTGTTGCCCACTGCGTCGGTGATACCCACCACTCTTCCAGCCGCATCGCCCTGGCTCAGGGTGGCATAGGTTACGCCGTCCAGCTGTGCATCCCACTCCCTGCGGTCATCCCCCTGCCAGTCAGCCTCCGCCTCATCATCTTTCATCAGCCACCGCGTCACCGAGAGCGCCAGCCCGCTAAGCGCTATACTGCCAGTTTCGACGCATCCTGACGGATCGTAGTGCCTGATACACGCCCCTGCCAGATTGTTCGCGCCTGCCTCCGCGCCGCTTTCCGACCAGAGCAGCCGTTCCGTCACTCGTTCCGGCCTGCCGCTGACCTGCTCAGCTATGCTGAGCAGACGTCCTGGCAGACTGCTGCCCTCGTACTGCCGTCGGGTGGTCACCGCTCTGCTCATATCCATACTGCCTGACGCCGTCTCCACCAGACCACTCATCCCCAGTACAGCGCGGCCGGCAGCATCACTCAGCATCAGGGACGTCCCGGCATCAGCGCTGCAGGTGCGCAGCGCTTTCCCCCCCAGGTCGTAATCACAGGCAAAATTATTCAGTCCGGTAGCCGCCAGTCGGGGGTCTGCGCTGTGTGATAAAAAGCCACGCGCATCATACTGACAGCGGGTGGGCCGGATCTCCGTCGTCTGTGGCGTGTCCGGATGGCGACACCACTCGAGGGTACGTACGGCCAAATGGCGGTTATCATATACCGCTATCGCCGGCGTTTTACTATAATCAGGTGTACTCATAATAATGTCCTTTATAACGTAATTAATACGTTTTATTCGCGTGAAAATAATAAAAATCTGCCAGCACGTTTATCTTTGGGCAGATCCCTTTGGTTTTATTATGGAAATTAAAGAGTGAGAATGGGCTACGGCATCCTCCGCAACCATGATATCTTTACTGAAATAACCCATTGATTAAGCAAAACAAAAACCCTCCTGCTATAACGCCAGTCAATTCATATCCAGATCTCACTCACTTAATTTAAAAACAGATGTGACACAGTCTCTACCGGGGGTATTTTCATACTCTCCGCCTTAATTCCCCCGCCTTAATTATCACATAATCATCTATTGCCCCATTGTTTGTATCATGAGAAAAAAGGCCTGCTGACACTTAATTAATCTACGCCATAGCATCCGCGAATTTTATTTTTAGCTGCACATTTTTGTTCTAAAAAAATTGCAATGGATGCCCATATCCTTTTAAAGGATGACTTTTTAATGAGGTCCTGTCATTTTTATAACGATATTATCGCCTTATACGATAATCGAAGAGGTTTCCGGCTCCCCAAAGGAGTGTGGCTCAAAAAACCGGTGTTTAAACAGACGTCAACTTGCTGATAAACCTGAAGTCATTTTGCCGGATGGCGGAATAAGCGCCTTATCCGGTCTGCAAGAAACAATACAGATAATCCAGCCATAATAGCCAGCAATGTGGCCGGATATTTAAAGACCTGGCATGTCCGCGCTGATGTTAACGGGCATTCCGGAACGGCGCTCCAGCGCTTCATTTGCGCGCGTGATGTCAGTTCCTGCGCCTGTAACAAAAGTACGTAACGTCGGTGTGAGCGGTAGCGGCACTTTTTTGTCTGACTCAAATTCAGCACGGTTGCGCGAAAGCGGTTCATGTACTTCCAGCCAACGACTGCCATCCGGCTCGATCGAAAACTTAACGGGCCTGTCGATAATCTGAACGCGGGTTCCAACAGGAACATTGCCGAATAAATATTTAATATCGTCATTGCGCAAACGTATACAGCCCTGACTAATACGAAGGCCAATACCAAAGTTAGCGTTTGTGCCATGAATGGCGTATAACCTACCAATATATATCGCGAACAGGCCCATAGGATTATCCGGCCCTGCTGGCACCATCGCGGGCAGCGTTTTTCCCTCTTTAGCATATTCCCGACGCGTATTAGCCGTTGGCACCCAAACCGGGCCATCTTGTTTACGTTCAACCGCAGTTACCCAGTTGCGCGGCGTTTCACGGCCAGCCTGACCAATACCAATGGGCAACACGTCGACCGTATTCGTGCCTTCGGGATAATAATACAAGCGCATTTCGGCGACGTTTACCACAATACCTTCACGAACGGTATCAGGCAGAATCAATTGCTGAGGCACTACCAGCGGGGAGCCAGACTCAGGTAAAAACACATCAACGCCGGGATTGGCTTCAAGCATATTGCTCAGCCCCTGGCCGTAATGGGCGGCAAATGCCTCTAAAGGTTGCGTATTGTTCTGCGGTATGACAATCGTGACGGGACGTCCTACCAGACGACTGCCTTCGGGCGGTAACGGATAGCTGATAGCCAGTGCGAAATGGCTGACTAAAAAGACAAAAAGCGGAAAAAAAGGTGTTACACGACGCATTATATCCCTTCCTCTGTCGCGGCAGATGTGCATTAAGTATAGCTTTTTTCTCACATTACTGATTTTGTGCTCCGCGATTATGCGAGGTGGCGATATACAATACCTGCGGCGCATCGCCAATTAAGGTTTCAGCATAGCGGCTTTTTCCGCTACACGCCCCGCCCGTCACCAGAATCATCATACAGGCTCCTGATGCTGTTGCATCATGGTGTAAATCTTATCAATATCAATGCGTTGTCGCATCGTTTTCGCCAGAAGACAAATTGTCGCGCTTTATGCTCCGCATAACAAAAAGCAGTATCCCGCGACGCAAGCCCTTTTCGCGCCCGTAAGCCATTGACCACAGCGTGGGTAAACACATCGCTGTCAAACAGGCCGTGAAGATAAGTACCATCCGCCACATGGCATCCATTTTTCTGTAGCGTCATGGCCGTACGGCCCCCCTCCTGCAGCACTGTTTCCCCCATATGAATTTCATTACCGCGTACCGGTAGTCCCGCCGCGGCCGCCAGCCAACCGGGCAACTCGCCTGACAGGATCGCGTCAACCTGCGTCGTGGTTTTATCCTGCGCAAAGCGGGGGATCGTATTGAGCAGCCCCAGACCCGGCTGTGTACCCAGCTCCGACTCAACCTCATCCATAATGGTGTCGCCCAGCATCTGGTAACCGCCGCAAATCCCCATTACCAGCGCGCCCTGCCGATGTGCCTGCAATACCGCGCATGCCACCCCGCTTTCGCGCAGCCAGGCGAGATCGCCCAGCGTGTTCTTACTGCCTGGCAGGATCACCATATTAACGTCAGTCAACTTTTCCGGGCGGCGGACATAACGTATGCAAACCTCCGGCTGAGCTGCAAGAGGGTTAAAATCCGTAAAGTTAGATATGTGCGGCAAGTACACGATGGCAATAGTGATATCACGCTGGTCATTACCCCGATATTTACCGTTTTGCAACGCGACGCCATCTTCATCTTCCAGATCCACATCCAGCCACGGCATCCCCCCCAGGACCGGGACGCCGGTCAGCGATTCGATTTGTTCGATACCGGAATGCAGCAGCGCCAACGTGCCATAGATAGCGGCGAATACGCCACCTTGATCGATATCTGCTACCAGAATAACCGGACACTGCGCTATTTCCGCCATACCCATATTGACGATATCACGATCGCGCAGATTGATTTCTGCCGGGCCTCCGGCTCCTTCCAGCACAATAACGTCATATTCCCGCGCCAAGCTGTTATAGACCGCAAGAACTTACTCACGCAAACGTGGCTTATAGTCATGGTAACTGACCGCATCCATATTAGTCGTCACTTTGCCCATCAGCACGACCTGCGCTTTGTGATCGCTCGTCGGTTTGAGCAGTACCGGATTCATACGCACATCTGGTGTGATTCCCGCGGCTTCCGCCTGAAAAATCTGCGCCCGCTCCATCTCTTTGCCATCCGGCGTTATGCCAGAATTAAGCGCCATATTTTGCGATTTAAATGGCGCGGTACGCAGTCCATCCTGATAAAAAATACGGCATAAACCCGCCGCCAACATACTTTTGCCGGCATCGGATGCCGTCCCCTGCAACATAACTGCCTGCGTCATGACGCCTCTCTGAATACGCACTTTTGCATTCGATGAAAAAACTCCGTTTCTGTTTTATGGCGATCATCTGGGCGCACCCTGCGGGATCGAGACCGGCACTGGGTTCATCCAGCAATATATAACACGTTTGTCGCACCACCACCCCGGCGATATTTTGCCCATGACTCAAACACTGAATGGGCTGATGGCGAAAATGTTGGGCGTCAACCAGCACTAGCGCCTCGTCGACAGTTGAGCCGGTCAAGCCCGGTCATCACGTCGCGGTTTACCCATGCTGTAGCCCAGAATATAGAAAATCACCGCTTCCCTCACCAGCAGAAATGAGTGGCGAGAGCAACCTTGCAGCAAGCCTGGAGACTGGTGCAAGAAGCCTGTATAACGCAAAATCCGTTTCGACCAGGTGAAGCGGCCACGCTTAGCGCTATCGCCAGCCAGATGCTTTTACCTAAGCCGGGGTTTGACACCCTGCTGTCACTGGTCGAAGAGTGCGAATTATACGGATTGAACGTGGCGCATAGCGGTAGCGTGGTGGATCTGATGCTGGATCGAAAACGTCATGACATAGCACGCCTGAAAGGAAAGCTGGCAGAGAAGAAACTTACCGTATACTGGTCAAAATAATATTGACGCAAATGGTAGCTGACGGGGGGCAAACTGCAGTGAGAGCCTGGTATAAGCTCCCACTGCCGTAGCGCATTATTCGGCTTTAACATCGGCGTGTTTCATTTCGCCCATCGCCTTCAGCTTTTTGGAGATATCGCGACGCTCTTTGGAAATTTCGGCATTTTTGATGATGTAATCATCAACGCGATCTTCATAGTCGCTTTTCATACTGGCGATGATGCCCTGAATCGCCTCAACGCTCATACCTGGCTTGATGTAGTCGCTCAGGTTGTCCAGCAGCAGTACACGCTTCTGGTTGTCACGGATCTTCTTCTCAATGTCCTGAATTTCACGCTGCAGTTTATTTTTACGACGGAACAGACGAACAAACTCCAGCACGTCCTGGAAAGAAGGCTTGGTTGTTTCCATTTTTACACCCCTGATAATGTGAGATTCGGATTCGTTCAGCAACTGCTAGTGGATAAACATTACGTTTATCCCCGTCATACTTCAAGCCGCCAAAGGAGACGCTGTTACGTCGCCGCCAGTGAGAACCTGAACATTCGGGAATAAAACCGTTGCCAGTAATACTCATTTTATCCTTATATTAGTATCATACTCTTAATCTTTGCTGAATCGAAGCAGCAACGAATTCATTCACCCTGTCTGCTTTTTATTTGCACAAAGCCCGACAGATCAAATGTGAAAGCAGTTCCAACTGTCGGGCCGTTTCCATACTTAGCCAAACATAGCCGTGGATGGGTGTTTCAGCCACCGTGTCGCTCTGCTGTTCGTTCATTAGCTGCCGCAACTCAGCAGCGATATCATTCAGTTTACCGGTATTTGCCATTACTGGCTGCGCATTCCCTTCATACAACGCGTGGGCGATCGTTAACAAAGTTTGCTGCGTCATCTGCTGGGTTTCACGCAGCGTATGTGCGTTAAGCATCACAAAATGGCTGGCGCGCGTCGCCCAGTGGGCATTGATTTGTAATTCAAGCATACAAACCAGATTGCGGTTGATGGTCTGAATGGCCTCGAAAATAGATTTTTGTATCCGGGTTTCTTTACTGGCGGGCGTTATCAGCCCGCGCATTTTGACCACATCGCTCAGCAACTGTTGCAAATGTTTATCCAACCGGGGGCGCTCCAGCAAATTCGGCGATAGCGCCGCCTGATACACCCGATTATACGCCGTGACGCAATGCGCCAGTTGGATGCGCCAGTGCAAAAAGGCGCGCTGCGGCCAGATGCCGGTAAACAACATCGCCAGTAGCGACCCCAAAATCACATCCCCGCCACGCCATAATGCCGTATCCATATCACCAGCGGGAGCGCCGACAACAACGGCGAGCGTTATGCCTATTAGTAGTGCCTGATACGGTTTTTTCCCTAAGGCCAGCCATCCGCACAAAAACATCGCTACCGCACACCACACCAGCATCAGCGGTAAGGAAAAGAGCTCCAGGCGTAGCGCCACCAGCCCTAACGCCGCGCCCAGAATCGTACCGCCTATGCGCTCAAAAGCACGAGGCACTACATTTCCCCAGAATGAGATGGGTCCCATAATCACCACTAAAGTGATAAGCGGCCATGTGCCTTCGGGAATAGAAAACAGACGAACCAACAGAAAGGTAAGAATGAACGCCAGGGCGATACGGATGCCATGCACGATGCGATAATGACGGTACAACCGTATTTCAAAGGGGCTTAATGACTTATCAGCACGCACTTTTGCACTCCTTACGGGAATGGCAAAAAATGCATTATACCTGCTTTAGAGCAAAAATAGCGCCCTGGCGAACGGAACAAATTATCCGTCCGCTATTTTCAGGTTGAAAACGAACCGATCACTTCCGCCGTACCGGAATATGCATTTCAATATCCCAGTATCCGTCCTCGTCGCCGTTATTCAGATAGGTTTCAAAGCAGGGCGCAGAGGCTATCTGATAAGCATTATCCTGTAGCAACGCGTCAAAAAACTGATACCACGGCGTCACAAAATCGTCATTTTCGACACGCGCGACAGCCGTCGCGTATTCGCCGCCTTCGATTTCAGTCACGATCACGCCTTCGCTATTGTCCGGCAGGACAAAATTTTCCGCTACGGAAACAACGGTATCGCAGCGAAGTTTTTCCGCAGGCACTTCATCCGGATTATCGTAGTAAACGGCTATCCATTCGATCGGGACGATTTGTTTTCCGTCTACCCACATCATCAGTTGTTCAAAACCCTGCTTTATGGTTTTTTCCCATGGGCCGACCATATGGAAACCGGCTATCTTACGTTTTTGTTCCTTCCTGATTTCGTAATCCATGCTGCCTCCACCATTACACTGTATTTATATACAGTGTAATTTTTAACTTTCAACGCCACAAGGATAGCGTGATTATTATGTGAGCAGACTCGCACTCTTCCCTTTGCGGCGCCGGAGTTTGAGGTGCATGGCGTGTGACAACGGCTTACGCTTTATGCTGAAAATAGTCGCTCAGACGAGAGAACATACCGCCTTTACCCACCGATTCCAGAGTGACCAGCGGCCACTGGGCAACCAGTTTATCTCGATCGTAGAGCTCTATTTCACCTACCTGTTGATGAGCGGCGATCGGCGCCTCCAGCTCTTTTCTATCCAGCACATATTTTGCTTTGATATGCGGAATTTCCGCTTTAGGCAGTGCCATCCAGAAGTCTTGTTCCGTACCCAACGCAATCTTTTCTTTGTCCCCGTACCAGATCCGTTCGCTGCCCACTTTTTGGCCGCTGCGCAAAATCTGCACTGTCGTAAAGTTTTGCTGGCCCCACTGCAACAGTTTTCGCGCCTGTTCTTCACGGCCTTTCGAACTTTTCGCTCCCATCACGACGGCGATAAGTCGACGCTGCCCATCCACCGCCGATGCGATAAGATTATATCCCGCCCCCGACGTGTGTCCGGTTTTAAGCCCGTCGATATGCATTGTCTTATCCCATAACAAGCCGTTGCGGTTCTGCTGCGTGATACCGTTCCAGGTCAGGCTCTTCTCGCTGTACATGTGATAAAATTCAGGTTCGCCGTGAATAATCGCCCGGGAGAGTACGGCCAGGTCATACGCGGAGCTATGTTGTCCCGGCGCATCCAGACCGTGGACGGTTTCAAAATGGGTATCCTGCAGATTGAGTTTTTTCACATAGCTGTTCATCATCGCCACAAACTGCGGCTGTCCGCCCGCGATATAATCCGCCAGCGCCACACAGGCATCGTTACCGGAATCCACAATTAAGCCACGGCTTAAATCACGTACCGACACGCGATCCCCTTCTTTTAAAAACATCAAGGAGGAGCCGACAAAAACCGGATTATCCTTCGCCCAGGCGTCGCGCCCAACGGTGACGATATCGTCAGGGCTGATACGATGACTATCGATGGCGCGATCGACGACGTAGCCCGTCATTAGCTTGGTGAGACTGGCGGGATTGCGTTGCTGGTGTTCATTACCGGCGGTAAGAACCTGTCCCGTAGTGTAATCCATCAACACCCAGGCGCCTGCATCAATGGCTGGCGGTTGGGGAGCAAAACTTACGGCATCGTCCGCAAGCGCAGGAGAAAGGTGCATCGCGAATAAAGAAGCGGCAATAAACAAACGGCGTTTCAACAGCATGTCCTCAGGATGGTCTCTATTTGCCGTTCTTTTTACGGAAGTTCAGTTAAACAAACATGGATAAATTGCAAGAAAATGTGACACAAGGCACATTTTCTTGCTTACTTTATTTTATGAATACGGTCAGACGGCGGACTTATCTCCGCGCGGCGCGGTACGATGGCGGTGATAGCCGTCAACCATGCTACGGAAAATTTGTCCCGGCGTGTCGCCCAGAGTACACAGATAGAGATGCGCGCAAATAAACAGTGAGCCGATGATAGCAAGCGCCATATGCAGCACCAGCATCACGGGGCCCAGACCCGCAACCTGCGGATAGAGACACAGCAAACCGGTGATGATTAACAGCGGTACCAGCGCGTACATAATCGCCAGATAGGCCAGTTGTTGCAGTGGATTGAACTTATTCTGCTCTGTTGCCGCAAACGGATGCGCCTCCCCTTTCATAATGCCAAAAAGGTAAAAACGCGTCTGGCGTATGCAACGCGTCACCAGTCCGGAAAAATTTACCCGATAGTGACGTCCGTTACCTGTGGTGAGGTTGATCAGCACAAACCCAGCCCAGAAGGCCAGTAAGGCAAAACCACACCAGGTATGCACCTGCACCATTAGCGCTACAGGGCCGAGAGAAAAATGACCAAATAAACCGCTTAACAGTAACAAAACAAACAGTAACGCATTTCCCCAATGCCAACGGCGAATCGCCAGCGAGTAGAGATAGTCACGATGCTCTTCGCCGCCCACCGTTTTTGGCGCCAGCATCCGGCGCAATAACGCATGGATAACCAGCCCAACAAGCATAAGCAGCACCACGACGCCTGCATAAATTAACCACAACGGCCAATAATCCGGCGCATAGTGTAGTTCCGCTCCCCAGATAGTATTCATGCTTTACCCTCCTGATGGACTTCTTTACGACGGTACAGACTGACTGCGCCGCTACGCGCCTCCTGCTGGCGATAGACCTCTTTCTGACCGACCCAGCGCAGGATCTCGCTCTCATCCAGTCTGCCGAATTTCAGCGCGTCCGTTGGGCAAACGGATACGCACGCCGGAGACTGGCCAGCCGCCAGCCGCGTATCGGCACAGAAGTTACACTTGTCGGCGACGCCGGTTTGCGGATTCAGATAGCGCACATGGAAAGGACACGCGGCAACACAATAATCGCAGCCAATACAGCGCGATTTATCAACCTGCACAATCCCATTTTCATCACGATATGACGCTCCGGTAGGACAAACGCTGACACACGGCGCATTTTCACAGTGCTGGCAGGAGACGCGGACAAATTGAAAATGGGTTAGTGCGTCGGATGCCTGTTCAGGGGCGCGAATTTGTACCTGTACGCGGCTAAATCCCTCCGGCACGTCATTAAGCACTTTACAGGCAACGGTACACGCCTGGCAGCCGATACAACGTTTTTCATCATGCAGCATGACGTACTGATTCGTTAAATGATTCATGGTTCCCTCCTTCCTCATGCCCGGCTCAGCGTCACGCCTGCGGTATGCACTACCGTACCAGATACCGGACTCGTCACGTGCGGCAGTAAATTGCCGCAGTGGATACCGTGTGTCGTCGCCGCCGTTTTGGCCCCGGCTTTCGCACCAAATCCCATATAGACAAATAGCGTGTCCGGGCGGATACCGGGCGTCACCAGCGCTTTACCTTTCTCTTTACCCGTGGCATTTTCCAGCCAGATCTCATCGCCGGTCTTAATGCCTTTTTCTTGCGCCGTTTGCGGATGGACCCAGACCGCGTTATCCCACATTAGCTCGCTGAGTAAAGGTACGTACTGCGTCGCGCCATTGGTATGAACGGCCACCTTGCCCTGAATGAAGTAAAGCTCATTCTCTTTTTTAAGCGTAAAGTCACGAACGCGCGGCACACCGTAGCCTGGGAGCAATCCCTCCAGGGTTGCGGAATAAAGTTCGATTTTGCCGGAAGGCGATTTGAAGCGAAGCTGTTCGCCATAGGTGTTATCGCTGTCCGTCGCGATAGCGCCGGGGTAACGCGCCGTAAACTGGCGAACGGATTCCGGTTCGCGTAATAACAGCGGGACGCCCCATTCGAGATACCCTGTCTGTCGCAGTTCCTTCGCTAAGGTATGGTCGCCGTTCAACTGATAGAGTTGACGCGTCTGCATATCCTGCCAGGGATAGTACTGCCCTAATCCTAACTGCTCGCCAAGTTCTTTCCAGATTTGCCAACTCGGACGCGCCTCGCCAATCGGATCTACGACCTGTTGGCGTAGAGCGTAAGCCGGGTGCAGTCCCGACATATCCGATACCTCTTCGTCCCGTTCAAGATAAGTACATTCCGGCAGCAGATAGTCAGCATACGCCGCACTCTCGCTCAAATAGACATCGCAACTGACCACCAGATCCAATTGCTCAACCGTTTTTACCAGGTCCGGACGGCAGGTGACGGTCTGGAAGGGATTATGCCGCGACATAATCCACGCTTTTATTGGGTAAGGCTTCTTGGTCAACGCCGCGTCAATAATACTTTGTACCACGCCGCCACTGGCCGCGATATAGTTAAACTGCGGTGCGACCAGATCGATACGTTGCGCCGTCGGTTTCGGCATATTTTTAATGTTGAGTTTCGCCAGCGTCGGCGCGACCTTTTCCCCGGCCAGTTTGTTGTAAACCGACGCGCCTTTTTTCTGATATAGCCCGCCTTCGCGCTCAATATTACCGAGCAGTACGTTAAGCGTAAAAATCATACGCCGCATATCGATCTCTTCCTGCGAGAACGTCGCGCGATGACCAGGGCTGACAATAGCATGAGGCGCGCAGGCGGCCAGTTCACGCGTCACCCGGACAATGACGTCGGCAGGGACATCGGCCTGCGCGGCAGCCCATTCCGGCGTCGTCTCTTTTACCGCCTGTGCTAACTGTTCAAATCCGCTGGTATAACGCTCAACAAAAGACGCATCGTAGCGCTGTTCATCAATCATGACGTGGCACATCGCCAGCAGAACCGCTAAATCACCGCCGGGACGAATAGCGTGCCACTCATCCGCCTTGCTGGAAAATATCGACAGACGCGGATCGAAGCTGACCATTTTGGCTCCCTTCTCCTGCGCGGTCATTAATTCATGGGTATCCGCAACTTCAATGCCTTCATACAAATTGTGACCAAACGAAACCAGATAACGCGTATTGGCGATATCCATTGCCAGATCGCCGCCCATCATCACTTTTGCCGCGATGGCTTTCCCGGCAGGGCATGTTGAAGTATGAGTAAAAGTATTAGGCGAACCAAAAGCAGTAGCCAGATGGAAAAGATGGCTGGATAGCGAACCCGATTTGGAAGAAAAAACCACGGTCTCCGGGCCATGCTGCGCTTTGATGACATTCATTTTCGCCGCGATTTCCTGGTAAGCCTGTTGCCAACTAATCACTTGCCATTCACCGCCGCCGCGCGGCCCGGTGCGTTTCATGGGTTTTACAATCCGTTGCGGGTCATTGACCAGACTGACGCCGCTCCCGCCCCTGGCGCATACGCGCGTCCCCTGCTGCGGTGCAGAAGGATTGCCCTGAATAAAAACGGTCTTGTTATTGACTACCTGCGCCTGAATAGGACAACGAAAGGAACACATTTCGCACAAACTTGGCGTTAGCGCGGTTTTACCGTTAATGCCGTCAACCGGGTTGCGCGCCAGCGCCCCGGGCGGAAAAGCGCCCAGCGCGCAGGCAGAGCAGCCGATGCCTACCCCCTGCAAAAAAGAACGACGACTAATGCTCATATAACCTCCTGTTATTAGATATAGCTGAAGATTATATTTAATTTGTATTATGAAATTTCGGCTTTACTCACAATTTGAAATACTTGTTAAAATGAACACACCGATGCAATAAAACCTTTTGTTTTATAAACGTTTTATATTTTCTGAACACGCACATTGACTGTGATTAAATAATCACAAGAATTATCAAACAACCCACTGTTAATTATAAGAATGACATAATTCCAATAACACGTAATAAGATTTTAAAAAAGACGATTAATTCCAGTAATTCTCCCGTGGCGCTTTTACTGACGACATTCTTCATACACTGTCGCAATCTTCACATGCCGTGCTGATTAGCATGGCGATTTTTGGTACTCTTACTATCGCGCTAAAATTGATACCGGATATCATCACCCATGACTGACGATAAGCAGCAACCGACCTTTTTCACGATTACGAAAACGGAATCGCAACCCTATGAATTAACTAATATTAAAAAAAAGCAACATATAAAAATGTACTTAATTATGTACTCACGTCCCTAAATTTGCCATTTGACTGATAGCCTAAATATGAATAATACTGTACAAAAAACCAGTCAAAAGGAGGCTATTATGTTTGTTGAACTTGTTTATGACAAACGCAATGTTGAAGGGTTAACAGGTGCGAAAAACATCATTCTTAACGAGCTGACTAAGCGGGTACACCGAATCTTTCCCGATGCAGGCTAACGCCTTAAACAACGATTGCACTAAAATGGAGAAAGAGCGGCTAAACCGCATGCAGGAGGAAATATTTGGAGAGTCCGATATGTGGCTGGTTTCAGACTAAATACATTGATTCGTCATCCTGAGCAAATAGAATCCACCGCGACTGGCAACCATTCAATATTCGTACTATCGAAACTCCATCAACAAACCGTGGCACGTACTCCTATATAAGACAGCCAAACAATACTGGAACGAGTGAAATCATCAATCTCAAACACCATTTATTGACGCAATACTATCCAGCGCTGAACTCGATGACGCAATTCGGTAATTAAATTAATGAGTGGACATATCTTATAACTACGTTCTCAGTAATATAAGAGTAGCAGTCTTTGAATGGAAAGTGTTCAATATACTTCACTAAGTAGTATAGTATCTATATCTTTCCTTACAAAAAAATTTAAGACATAATAATAAACTGCCTTTAACACCACATATTGAGGTTTATATGCATTCAGCATCGCAGCATCGCAGCATCGCAGCATCGCAGCATCGCAGCATCGCAGCATCGCAGCATCGCAGCATCGCAGCATCGCAGCATCGCAGCATCGCAGCATCGCAGCATCGCAGCATCGCAGCATCGCAGCATCGCAGCATCGCAGCATCGCAGCATCGCAGCATCGCAGCATCGCAGCATCGCAGCATCGCAGCATCGCAGCATCGCAGCATCGCAGCATCGCAGCATCGCAGCATCGCAGCATCGCAGCATCGCAGCATCGCAGCATTTTAACACATATTGCTTTTTATTGGTATTTATTTCATTAACAAATAATAAACGTTACCAATTAAAACATTCTCCATCTCTCAATACATATTTTTTCTATGCATTTTGAGGGATTACCATGACATACAATACTATATTCAAGATATACATCTCAATTTTCATTTCTATTATTGTCACTATAATAGCCGTATCCGGTATAACATTCCTGGGGGACAACTGGATTATTCCAGATACATATCATCTATTTAATACAGCAAAATATGACACCACATTTTCACTCACCGATATTTATTATCAGCATAAAACATCCATTTTATTTCTCTTCATAAACAAAGTACTCTATAGCATTGGGTTATATTCTTTCTGTATCGCGAACACAGGAATGATTATCTATGCTTTTTTCAAACATCACAAAGACCGTAGATTTTGCTTTACTTTTTTAATTTTATCCCCTTTATTTTTCATTAACATACCATTACCATCTAAAGACATAATGGTAACATTTCTCTTCTGCATATGGATATATGCAGTTTACTCTGAGGCAAGCCTGACAAAAACAATCCTGTTATCTTTAATCATCCTATTAGTCAGAGATGGTTTTGGTATGATTTTAGTTGCTACCTCAATCATCTTAAAACAAAAGATAATATATAAAATACCAATATTGCTAATTATATCTGCAACACTTATTGCATCTTTGATATCGGATATTTTGCCTAACTATGCAAATGACTTTTTCCTGTTCCAAAGAGTAATTGACATAGCCAGTAAATATAACAGCTCAAGTTATTTCTCTCGTATATTTGGGAATATAACAAATTTCTCAGCACGCAATCCATTAATTACGGAAAAGTCCACATTAAATATTACCTTTATGTGCTACACAATCACAGGCATTACTATATTGAGCACATTTCTTCTTTCAATTAAGGCGATACGTTCAAATTATAAAAGTGATACCAGAATGTCCTTTTGCTATTTTTTAATCACCATAGCATTTTCTATTTCACCACTTATTCAGGCAAGATATATGGCCCCACTCATTTTAATACCGACATTTTATAAGTGTATTTCAAAAAAAGATGTTATTATTTGCTATATGGCAAGCACATTTCTGTCTATAATATTATCATTATTATATATATATGTAGGACACTACCCTGAAAATGCACCAGTGGAAAATTTCATAATAAATTAACAAGAGCAAACAATCTATGGCACCATCTCACAATAATAATGTTGCAAAGATATTAGAGATGGTGCTATCCAGATCACATATTTCCCTCCTAAGAAAAGATTGAGTTCATTCCAAAATAATTCATTCTATGTTTCATGAGGGGCAGGCCAGATAATATCGGGGGCGGTGGTTGTATCCACCGCTTTCACAGCCTTTATATACTCAATCCAGGCGATGAGCTTTGCCTTATCGACATCGCTAATGATGCCTAGCGCCAACTCAGTACGCCAATCTGCCGTGATAGCATTAGCCTCATCCAATAACACGTTTTTTTAGCATTAGCCTGGGAAACTAATTCATCATGCGTTGGTGGTGGATTGCTAATTTCTGTAGCCTCAGATATCGGGATTAATCCTTTTTCAAGGTAATTGTCTTGGCTCCCATCAGATAGATAGGCATAAACCTGAACAAGTTTATCTTTAAAAGATTACACTCCAATCATTGTAAAACCACCCATTTTCTAAATGTACCAGACGTTATGAATTTGTATTTAGAACCAACAGAAACTACAAACGATATGGGATATGGCTGATCACCATTACTGGTTGCTATAATTTTAAAAATCTCAACATCATCTACAACAACTGACCGTTCAACCCCGTTTTGGTTATTTGGCGTAATAATTACCAAAATAGGCTTCGTACCCGTATTTGTATAATACACATTAGTCAACATTCCAGCAGATGAAAGGTCAATATATCGCTGACCTACACCCAGCAGCGGCAAATCTGCATTCGCGGGCATGGCACCAACATCTGACGCCCGCAAAGTGATATCACCGGTCAGTGGTTTACTGTTAACCCGGCGTGTCGCCGGGACGGCATTTTTTGCCAGATTTACCGTTTCTCCTAAACTGAGGTATGTGAGAATATCCGCAATGCTGGCTTTTCCGATGATGTCGCGCCCAACAGAAGTAAGATCTATCTGTCCGGCTTTATCATTCCCCGTAAAATACGGGAGCTTATCTGCACCGGTAGCCAGACCAGCGAGCGCCGTCAGCGTGGCATCAAGAGTCTGAAAATCCTTACCAAACGCAGCTGACATTTTGGCGATAAAGCCGCTCAGATCACCATCATCGAGTACATCCTGCCCGCTCTTGCTGGCTGTATACTGTGCCAGTGCTGCAGCGATGAAGCTCGCCTGACGCAGCGCTTTATTTACCTGTGCGCTTGATGCCTTACCCGCGGTAAAACCAGACAGGAGCGCCGGCAGCGCTTCCCAGTCAGACTGTGATGTAACATTAGCACCCTTACCCGTCGCAAACGGTTTAAAATCATTTTTAGCCATCAGAGTAATGTCCCCCATAAACCGGCATCGAACCCGCTGATATATTCGTTATCCATATCAAACCCAAAAAACCTGTTTCCTTCAGAAGGTGTTTCCACCGAAGGAATTTCAATACTTCCGCCCCACACACCAGCGGCCTTTACCGTCAGATACCCTTGTCGTATTGCAGCAATAAGTTCGAGAGAGACCGCTGAAATATCTGTTTCAGGGAAAACCCAGATACCGATGGTCATATCCTGGTTATCGACGATCTGCACCTTCAGACCGGAACCGTCCAGAGCGGCGTCAAGAATGGGAGGCAGAGAGTCGTTTCTTCCGTCCCAGTTGTTAATTGCAGTCTTCGTTTTTAGAACGATGCGATAGGTTTCATCGCTCAACGAGGTATAACCCGAATCCGGATCATATGGCCCCCTGCCAGACGCCCTGGCCATATCCGAGTCCGTCAGTGTCCCAGCTGAAATAGACACCGCTTATTGGCTGGCTTACAACCCGGCTTAACCCTATCCACTGGCCGAGAATATCGAGTTGTACTCCTGCCGCATTATCAATATCAAAAGCGTTTATGAACCCCTTCATTGCGGCTGAGGTTTCAGCTAACGGCCTGGTCACTAAATCGATGTGTTCAACGAATTTAGGTTTTGTCGCATGATAGTTGGTGATTAAGTCCGTATATTTGCTCATGCCGCCACCGTAATAATGATATTTTCCGGCTTACAGGAGGCTGATTCGTCGTAAGCAATATTAATATTCGCCGCGGCAACGGTTTCAGGAGATTTACCGATCAGCAACTCCTGAATATCGTAATAGCGCGCATTACCACCACTGACGACCCCGAGGTTAGCCGGGGAATAAATCCGGCTCAGCAGTACCGGGTCACCAATCATCAGTCTGTTAATGTAATCCGCAACGGCCTGCTGAATCTGCACACCGATTTGTGAGGTGTACCCGGCAAAAACTTTTAAGGTGATTTTTCCGTAAACAGGGACATCAGTTGGTCGCGAAAAGCTGATTATGTGGGGATTACCATATTTATCCGGTACGGTTACGGATGTTTTTCCCCAGGTCCGGACCCCCTGCCCTTTATTTCCCCGGATAGTCCTGGCTATTTCTGTCACATCGCCACCATCAACAATGGCCGAGATGGAATACGGAGGAAGCCCGTTACCGTCGGTCTTTCCTGTATCATTTTCATAGAGCTTGTGGCGCGTCACACCAGCAATATTAGCGATCGCCCCGTCAACACCTTCAAATGGTGTGATGGATGGTATCGCGACACACTGCCCCTGCCTGATGCGCAGTTCTGCGTCCGTTTCTGCAGGTGCGCCTACGGTAGCCGCTACCGGGTTGGTTACTGACGTCCATCCACGGGCCGGTGTATTGATGGTGGTGATCGTCCTGGCCAGCGCCGCAACCGCTCCAATGCTTGAACAGATAGCCGTTACCATCGCTATGCCATCAACACCAATCGCTACTGAAGCCGGAAGGCGCCAGATCACATTATTGGTGTCTTTCACGGTGCCGTTCGTAATGGTTGTTCCTGCGGTACCAGTAAGCAGTAAATCCACGGTAGAGTTCGTTGCGCCTTTGCGCGCGATACCGTTAATTTTTACGTTACTGGTCAGCGCTGCGCCGTAACCCGTAGCAGGTGAGAAGCAGTTATAGACGGAAATGGCTGCGTTATTGGCATCGTGAACAGCCAGCGCCACCATCTGCCCATCTTTACTGTCCGGTTCCAGATAAGCGTCACTGCCATAAATCTGCTGGAAATAGCTCTTCAGGGTATCGAGTATCGTCTGGTAATCAGGCGCACTGATCCCCCCAGCGGTTACCGTTGCCGATAAATCGAGTGTGTCCAAATTGAGGGCCATTTATGCCTCGCTGGTTACTATCGTTGTTCCGTAGATAGTGTCGATTTCAGCGAAGAACTGGACGCGGCGCGTCGAGGTGTTCACTGTCGTATTGAAAGAGAGAATGGATTTAACGCCCCGCGTTTCGAGGATACGCTTGCGGATCGCCAGATTATAGGTTTCCGGCTTTTGCTTACCGAGTACAGACTGAATCCACGGTGTTCCCTCTGTTTTATCGAGGAACCACTGCCCGTACCACAATGCGAACCGTGTTTTCACCACCTGCGCGACGGCTTCTGGCGAGTTAATCAGTCAGGTATCATCACCGCTGCCAAAGGTGTAATCACCATCAGCATCTTCACGTCTGTACCTCATTGTGCTGGTCCTGTTTCCGGCCCGTCGTGTTCACGATGGGTATGCTGTTGCAGGCTCTTACCTCCCGCCGTCACATCATTAGTCACCGCGACAGGGCCGAGCATCGTTGTGCTACCGCCGCCCTCCCCCATCCCCTGCGACAGGTTGCCGTTAATGGTTACGTCACCGTTTAGTGTAGCGGGATCACTGGTAGTAATTGCCAGAATACGGCTGACGCCCGAAGCTTCTAGCACCACGACCAGCGCGCAGGAGTCGGCAACTAACGTTGATGCTGTTGCCGACGATCTTCGCGAACGCATTGATACAGCAAGCTCCGTTGATCAGGCCAAAGCAATCCGTGCGGATATCGAATCACAGAAAGCGTTGCTGGGCACTGCGCTGTTCACCGAATTGAAAAATAAAGCAGTGAAGCGCTACTACCAGGTCGATGCACAGAACAAAGTCGAGGCAGTGATCAACTCAATTCCAAACTCTGGCGAACCGGAAGCCGCAGAGATGTTTGCTAAAGCTGAAAATACGCTTAGCGCTGCTAAACGTCATCTTGGCGACGAACTGCACGATAAGTACCGCATCACCCTGGACGATATGAAACCGGAATACATCGGCTAATTGCATCGGGAGGGGTTACGCCCTCCCGTCTAAGGAGGTTATATGCGCCTTATTAATCGCAGTAAACAATCGCCGCTTGGTCGTCGCGCATGTGATGTTGCACTGGCTGCACACCATGAGAAATTCGGCGATTACGGCAGACAAAAGCACGTTACCAATTACACCGTTGTAGTGGATGGCGTAAAGGTTCCTGTTGAAGTTGTTAACCGGGCCACCAGCTACGTAGCTACCGCAATGATCGGCGTTCGGAAACTGCGGAGCCTGCCAGCGCAGGCAAAATGAATATTAGCGATGGCCTGTTGCGAGGCCACTGGAGAAAACGATGAGCAACAAAATTGAGAACCCTGTCGTGCCTGGCGGTATGCAGTGGGGGAACATTCTACGCCGAACTGTCAGCACTCTTTATTCTGCTGCGATGATCGCTGGTGCTGTCTATGCAGCCAGTCTGTGAGGTGGATATGAGCAATATTGATATGGTTGACGAGAAAGAGGTTATGAGAATGGCCAGAATATCGTCGCGGATGACTATCTGGAAGTACACCAGGCAATACAATTTTCCAAAGCCGATCCGCACCCACCCCAAGCAATACCTAAAATCTGAGGTGGAGGCTTGGATACTGAATGGGGGAATTAACCAGAAATCTTCTTGATGTGCCAGAATATCTTTTCGGCGTAAAGCTCATAGGCGATTTTCTGTTCGGCAATCCATTCATGCTTGTTATAGACAGAAAGTACGCCGCCCAGCTCATGCCCCAGCATTTTCTCAATAACATGCGGGGCAACGCCTTCCTCTGATAGCCTTGTCGCAAGAGTTCGCCTGAAATCGTGCGCTGAAAATTCTCCGATTCCAAGCGACGCTTCAACCCTTCCGAGGAATCTGTTTGCACCAGCAATGGTCATAGACTTTTTCAGATCTGGCCCAAGAAAAAGGGCATTGCCGTAGGTCATTTCAGCTTTCTTAAGCAATTCATCCGCCGCATCGAATATTGGCCGCCTGATAATTCTGTTATTTTTGCTCTTTTCTGCCGGGACGGTCCATATCCCTTCTTCCCGGTCAAACTCATCTTTAATGGCCAGACGAAGCTCGCTATTTCTGGCACCATACAACATAAGCAACTGGTGAAATAATCTGTTTGATGTTGAAGCTCTGCTGCGTTCAATAGCCAGCCATATCTTAGCCAACTGGTTATAGCTGAGAGTCACTTCACCAACCGAAGATTTGACGCCAACATCTTTGGGTTGTAACAACATCAATTCGGTTGTGCTTATAAATTGTCGTCGCGTACACCAGCCAATCGCTGACCTAAGTTGTACCAGCAACTGACGAGCGCGGCGCGGGTTTATTCTTTCCTCTTCAGTGAAGCGCTCACCCCATAAACGAACGGGTATTTCTTCAACAGGCATACCGGCAAAAGCATTACTCATATGCTTTATAGCAGTAGACCTATAGAGAGCTTTTGTTTTTTCCCTCAATGCCTTATCAACGTAGTTTTCCTCCCAGTAATCAAGACAGTCTTTTACCGTTGGTTTTTTCTTTGACTTGTTGATACCGGCCATCAGTCGCGGATCGATACCCTTGTCGACTGACTCTCTTAAATCTGCGACTATGTTACGTGCATCACGCAAAGTAATTGCCGGGTACCGACCCAAACCAAGACGGTGTTGTTTTCCATCCCATCGAAAACGAAACTGGAAGCTAATCACGCCCCTTGGTGTGATGCGAATGCCCAAGCCATCAGAATCAGTAATTTCAGATGGGCCGGAATATGGTTTACCATAGATAGAACGTAGCTTAGTGTCGCTGATCGCCATTTTAGTATTTTGTACTCAATGATTTTAATGTTTATGTACTCACCATGTACTCAATAACGCATGTACGAGCCTTAACAACAATATCAATTAGTGTACAAACACAATCAATCAACGACAAAATAAAAGCATAAAATAAATTATTTCATATACATATCACATCAGGCATGTACATCAAGTGACAGTTAAAAACGACAGCATACAGAGCACATTCCTCTTTCACGATTACGAAACCTTCGGTACGCATCCGGCCCTCGACAGACCTGCGCAATTCGCCGCGCTCCGTACGGATAACGACTTCAATGTTATTGGCGAGCCGGAGGTGTTTTACTGCAAACCCGCCGATGATTATCTGCCGCAGCCCGGCGCGGTGCTGATTACCGGCATCACGCCGCAGGAAGCGCGTGAGAAAGGAGAAAATGAAGCCACTTTCGCCAGACGTATTCATGCGCTGTTTACCGTTCCTAAAACCTGCGTTGTGGGCTACAACAATGTGCGTTTTGATGATGAAGTCACGCGCAATATTTTTTATCGCAACTTTTACGATCCCTACGCCTGGAGCTGGCAGCATGATAATTCACGTTGGGATCTATTGGATGTCATGCGCGCTTGTTATGCGCTGCGCCCGGAGGGAATTAACTGGCCGGAAAATGACGACGGCCTGCCCAGCTTTCGTCTGGAACATTTAACCCAGGCGAACGGTATTGAACACAGCAACGCTCACGATGCGATGGCGGATGTCTACGCCACTATTGCGATGGCGCAACTGGTGAAAACACGCCAGCCGCGGCTGTTTGATTATCTTTATAGCCACCGCAGTAAACATAAACTGGCGGCGCTGATTGATGTTCCACAGATGAAGCCGCTGGTACATGTCTCCGGCATGTTTGGCGCGTGGCGCGGTAATACAAGCTGGATCGCGCCGCTGGCGTGGCATCCTGAAAACCGTAACGCGGTGATCATGGTCGATTTAGCAGGCGATATCTCTCCTCTTCTTGAGCTGGACAGCGATACCCTTCGCGAGCGGCTTTATACGGCCAAAGCCGATCTTGGCGATCACGCCGCAGTGCCGATAAAGCTGGTGCATATCAATAAATGTCCGGTACTGGCACAGGCGAATGCCTTGCGCCCGGAGGATGCCGACCGGCTGGGAATTCATCGCCAGCACTGCCTGGATAACCTGAAAGTGCTGCGTGAAAACCCGCAAGTCCGCGACAAAGTGGTGGCGATTTTCGCCGAAGCCGAACCTTTTGCCGCCTCGGATAATGTTGATGCCCAGCTCTATGATGGTTTTTTCAGCGATGCCGATCGCGCAGCCATGAAAATCGTACTCGAAACCGAACCACGTAACCTGCCCGCGCTGGATATTACCTTTGTCGATAAGCGCATTGAGAAGCTACTGTTTAATTACCGCGCGCGCAATTTTCCCGGTACGCTGGATGATGCAGAGCAACAGCGCTGGCTGGCGCATCGCCGGCAGGTGCTGACGCCGGAGTTTTTACAACAGTATGCCAACGAATTGCAGATGCTTTCTCAGCAGTATGCGGAAGATAAAACGAAGCTGGGGTTGCTGAAATCACTGTGGCAGTACGCGACTGAGATTGTTTAACCGACTCCCTGCCTGATACGCATTATTAATTCAGGCCAGATGATAAGAAAAAACCGGAGGCACTGCCTCCGGTTTTTTTATTGTCGATAATACGCGCGATTACGCGACGTCTTCGTACTGCGGAACCGGGTTACGGAAGCTTTTGGTTACGCACGCCAGATAAATCAGGCCAATACCCGCCCAGATCAGGCCCAGCACCATTGAGCTTTCTTCCAAGTTAACCCACAACGCGCCAACCGTCAGCGCGCCGCACATCGGCAGGAACAGATACTGGAAGTGATCTTTCAACGTTTTATTACGCTTCTCACGGATCCAAAACTGCGAAATCACGGACAGGTTAACGAAGGTGAACGCAACCAGCGCGCCAAAGTTAATCAGCGCCGTCGCCATCACCAGGTCAAAATTAATCGCCAGCAGCGCGATCGCCCCGACCAGAATGATGTTCATCGCTGGCGTACGCCATTTCGGATGAACGTAACCGAAGAAGCTTTTCGGGAATACGCCGTCGCGCCCCATTACGTACATCAGGCGCGCTACGCCTGCGTGCGCCGCCATACCGGAAGCCAGTACGGTGATTGTAGAGAAGATCAGCGCGCCCACCTGGAAAGTTTTACCTGCCACGTACAGCATGATTTCCGGCTGAGACGCATCCGGATCTTTAAAACGAGAGATATCCGGGAAGTACAGTTGCAGGAAATAGGTCGCAAAGATGAAGATCAGGCCGCCAATCAGCGCGGTCAGGAAAATCGCACGCGGGATCACGCGTTCAGCATCTTTGGTCTCTTCCGACAGGTTACTGATGCCGTCAAAACCGGTAAAGGAGAAGCACAGAATTGTCGCCCCCGTAATCATCGGGATAACATGCGCGTCGCCAGACCAGAACGGACGGGTGCTCGCCAGCGTACCGGCGCCTTCGCCTTCAAATACGCCATAAACCACCATCCCCAAAATGACCGCAATCAACACCACCTGTAACACCACAATCACAGTGTTGAAGTTAGCAACTGATTTGAGGCTGCGCAGGTTAAAAGCCGTCATAAAGGCCACCAGAGCTACGACAAAAACCCATGACGGAATGGAGGGCACCAGCGCTTCAAAATAAATTTTCGCCAACAGAATGTTGATCATCGGCGCGAACAGATAATCGAGCAGAGAAGACCAACCTACCATAAAACCAACGGTCGGGCTGATGGATTTCTGGGCATAAGTGTACGCCGAACCTGCGGAAGGGTAACGACGTACCAGTTTCCCGTAGCTCAACGCCGTAAACAGAATCGCGATTAACGCGAATGCATATGCCGTCGGTACGTGACCGGCAGTGAGGCCCGAAACGATACCAAATGTATCGAACAGCGTCATCGGCTGCATATAGGCAAGACCCATCATTACAACCGGAACTAACGTAAGCGTTTTACGTAATTCCACGCGAGAGGTGTTTGGAGTAACGTTATGCGACATGGTCATTCTCCTTTACGGCGAATACCGTCGCGTAAGCAAAAAATTGCCCCATTTTCTGGATTCCTCAGCGACAACAACTGTCGATTTTTAAGTAAGTATCTATCCGGTACGAAGCCCGGCCTCTTGGTATTGAATGATGTGTTTGAAGCAAAAAAATAACCGACGCGTATTAAAACGTCGGTTAGTGTCATTTTTTGCGAGCGGCGTATTCTGCCCTAAATTGAAGTGAAATGACAAGAGAATGAGAGCGCGTTCAAAAAATTATTTTTTATAACCGATTGATTTTTAAACCGGCGATTTTGCATACACCCCAGCAATAGCATTATTTGCTAAAATTTCATCCCGCCACCAGCCGCTGGCCAGCCCGGCGGTCTGTTCATTCCAGCCAATCCATACCGGTTCATAAACGATTTGCGCCACCACTTTCTTCTCTATAAGCGCGCCGCTTTCCAAAAATCGTTGCGCCAGATAACGCGGTAAATAGCCGCATCCCAGGCCGCTAATTTGCAGCTCCAGCTTGGTTTTAAAATCAAAAACCGTAATCGCTTCCTGAGCGTCGAGCAGTTCAGACCCTATTGATCGGGAGGAATAGACGCTATCGCCAACCACAATCGCGCGAAAACGTTTGATCGTCTGGCGGCTAAGCGGTTCCTCTTCATGAACCAGCGGATGATGCGGAGCGACAGCAAACACCAGTTCAAGATCGCCCAGTCTTGCAAAGCTAAAGCCGGTGTCAGGCGGCGGCGCGCGCATCGCGCCAACGATGATGTCCGCCCTTCCCTGCGTCAGGGTCTCCCATGAGCCACCGAGAACGCCATTGACAAATTTGAGGCGCGTCACGCTGTGGCGTTGATAAAAAGCGTCGATAAGCGGGGCCAGAAGAGAAAAGGGAAAGGTATCATCCACACCGATGACCAGTTCATTCTCCCAGCCTTCATGCAGTTTAATCGCCTGCTTTTCCAGCTCACGAACGGTGTGCAGCACTTCACGACCTTTCTCCAGTAGCATCTTACCGGTTCGCGTAAATCGCGCGCGATGGCCGCTACGGTCGAGCAGTTGGATATGAAGAGCGTTTTCCAGCTTATGAACGGTATAACTGAGGGCGGACGGCGTTTTAAATAATTTTACCGACGCCGCTGCGAAGCTGCCCTCTTTTTCTAAGGCATCAAGAATAATCAGAACGTCCAGCAGTGGTTTCATACTCGTCCCCTTACGCGATATGGCGACCACCAGCTGGACAGCGATTCATTCCATCGGCATCACCAGCGGATCGGGATATTGGTATTCAAATCCAAGCTCATTACAAATTCGACTACCATCGATAATCTTCCCTTTGCCGCTGTCCGGCGCGTCAAGAAAATGCGGCGGCGCCATTCCCAGCAAGCGTGCCATTTGCGGATAGAACACATTGCGTGCCGGATGCGTCGGCGCACATATATTATAGATGTGCCCCCCTTTCGGCGCCTGTAACAAGAGGGTAATTGCAGCGACCACATCTTCAAGATGCACCAGATTGACCCCATGTTGACCATCCGGCGCGTTTTTTCCGGCAAAGAAACGTCCGGGATGGCGTCCCGGGCCGACTAATCCCGCCAGCCGCAGAATGTCCACTGACGTGCCCGGCAGATTGTGCAGCCAGTCTTCCAGTTCCTTCAGCGTACGCCCGCTGGCCGTTACAGGATGACGCGGCGTATTCTCTTTCACTACGCCTTGCGCATCGCCGTAAACAGACGTCGAACTGGTAAAAATAATACGCGGGATACGATAAGCCAGCGCGCTGTCGACCAGCTCCTGCATCGCCTGCAGATAAAAATCCTCTCCCGGCCCGCTACGACGCGCAGGCAGTGTTATCACCAGCGCATCGACATCCAGCAGAGCGTCAAGATCGTCCGCTTCACAGACCAGCTCCGGCTCCAGACGCAGCGGATAGCTTTCAATACCACTCATGCGGGCCGCTTCCACCCCGTCAAGGGTGGTTTTGCTGCCGGTAACCTGCCAGCCTCTCGCTGCCAGCGACATTGCCAGCGGCATGCCTAACCAACCTAAACCGACAATTGCGACCTTCTTCATCCATTTTCTCCTGACTTTAACGCCTTATACATAAGGCTACGCCAGCCCGCCGTGACTGACAATTCATACTATAAATGCGAAATAAAAAAAGCGCTTGCTTTAAAGCGTAAAAGTGGTTTAGGTTAAAAGGCATCAAATGAATAAGCATTCATCGGAATTTTTATGACACGCGTTCAATTTAAACACCATCATCACCATCACCCTGACTAGTCTTTCAGGCGATGTGTGCTGGAAGACATTCAGATCTTCCAGTGGTGCATGAACGCATGAGAAAGCCCCCCGGAAGATCATCTTCCGGGGGGCTTTTTTTTGGGCGCGTGATACAGACCGGTTCAGACAGGATAAAGAGGGACACAAAAATGTTAGACAATACCCGCTTACGCATAGCCATGCAGAAATCAGGCCGTTTAAGCGATGATTCACGAGAATTGCTGGCTCGCTGCGGCATAAAAATTAATTTACACACTCAGCGCCTGATTGCGATGGCGGAGAATATGCCGATTGATATCCTGCGCGTGCGTGATGATGACATTCCGGGTCTGGTAATGGATGGCGTGGTCGATCTCGGCATTATCGGCGAGAACGTGCTGGAAGAGGAACTGCTCAACCGCCGCGCGCAGGGCGAAGATCCGCGCTACTTTACCCTGCGCCGTCTTGACTTCGGCGGTTGCCGCCTGTCGCTGGCGACGCCGGTTGACGAAGCCTGGGACGGCCCGGCGGCGCTGGAGGGTAAACGTATCGCCACCTCTTATCCGCACCTCCTCAAACGTTACCTCGACCAAAAAGGCGTCTCTTTTAAATCCTGTCTGTTAAATGGCTCTGTCGAAGTCGCGCCGCGCGCGGGACTGGCCGATGCTATCTGCGATTTAGTCTCTACCGGCGCGACGCTTGAAGCTAACGGCCTGCGTGAAGTCGAAGTTATCTATCGCTCTAAAGCTTGTCTTATCCAGCGCGACGGTGAAATGACGCAGAGCAAGCAACAGCTGATCGATAAATTGTTAACCCGTATTCAGGGCGTGATTCAGGCGCGCGAATCGAAATACATCATGATGCATGCGCCGAGCGAACGCCTGGAAGAGGTTATCGCCCTGTTGCCAGGTGCCGAGCGGCCGACGATTCTGCCGCTGGCGGGAGAGCAACAGCGTGTGGCGATGCACATGGTCAGCAGTGAAACTCTGTTCTGGGAAACCATGGAGAAACTAAAAGCGCTTGGCGCCAGCTCGATTCTGGTGCTGCCGATCGAGAAGATGATGGAGTAAAGACCATGAGCTTTAATACTCTGATTGACTGGAACAACTGTAGCCCTGAACAGCAGTGCAAGCTGCTGACACGACCGGCGATCTCCGCCTCTGATAGCATTACCCGGACGGTCAGCGATATTCTGGATAATGTAAAAGCGCGCGGTGACGATGCCCTGCGTGAATACAGCGCTAAATTTGATAAAACCGAAGTGACAGCGCTACGCGTCACCGCCGAAGAGCTAACCGCCGCCGGCACGCGGCTGAGCGACGAATTAAAACAGGCGATGGCCGCCGCCGTCAAAAATATTGAAACGTTCCATTCCGCGCAGACGCTGCCGCCAGTCGATGTGGAAACCCAGCCTGGCGTACGTTGTCAGCAGGTTACGCGTCCCGTCGCGTCTGTCGGTCTGTATATTCCCGGCGGCTCGGCTCCGCTCTTCTCAACGGTACTTATGCTGGCAACGCCGGCGCGCATTGCGGGATGTCAGAAAGTGGTTCTGTGCTCGCCGCCGCCCATCGCTGATGAAATCCTTTATGCGGCGCAACTGTGTGGTGTGCAGGAGATCTTTAACGTCGGCGGCGCGCAGGCGATTGCCGCTCTGGCCTTCGGCAGCGAATCGGTACCGAAAGTCGATAAAATTTTTGGTCCCGGCAACGCCTTTGTGACCGAAGCCAAGCGCCAGGTCAGCCAGCGTCTCGACGGCGCGGCTATCGATATGCCCGCCGGGCCGTCTGAAGTGCTGGTGATCGCCGACAGCGGCGCAACGCCGGACTTCATCGCTTCTGACCTGCTCTCCCAGGCAGAACACGGCCCGGATTCCCAGGTGATCCTGCTGACGCCGGATACTGACATCGCCCGCAAGGTGGCGGAGGCGGTAGAACGTCAACTGGCTGAACTGCCGCGCGCGGACACTGCCCGTCAGGCCCTGAGCGCCAGCCGTCTGATTGTGACCAAAGATTTAGCACAGTGCGTCGCCATCTCTAATCAGTATGGGCCAGAACACTTAATCATCCAGACGCGAAATGCGCGCGATTTGGTAGAGGCGATTACCAGCGCAGGCTCGGTATTTCTCGGCGACTGGTCGCCAGAATCCGCCGGTGATTACGCTTCCGGAACCAACCATGTTTTACCCACCTATGGCTATACGGCTACCTGTTCCAGTCTTGGGTTAGCGGACTTCCAGAAACGAATGACCGTTCAGGAACTGTCGAAAGCGGGCTTTTCCGCTCTGGCGTCAACCATTGAAACGTTGGCGGCGGCAGAACGCCTGACCGCCCATAAAAATGCCGTTACCCTGCGCGTAAACGCCCTCAAGGAGCAAGAATGAGCACTGAAAACATTCTCAGCGTCGCTGACTTAGCCCGTGAAAATGTCCGCAACCTGGTACCGTATCAGTCCGCCCGCCGTCTGGGCGGTAACGGCGATGTCTGGCTGAATGCGAATGAGTTCCCGACAGCGGTGAAGTTTCAGCTCACCCAACAAACGCTTAATCGCTACCCGGAATGCCAGCCAAAGGCCGTGATTGAAAACTACGCGCAATATGCTGGCGTAAAGCCGGAGCAGGTGCTGGTCAGCCGCGGCGCGGATGAAGGGATCGAACTGGTGATCCGCGCCTTCTGCGAACCGGGGAAAGACGCCATTCTCTACTGCCCGCCCACTTACGGTATGTACAGCGTCAGCGCCGAAACCATTGGCGTAGAGCGCCGGACGGTTCCCGCGCTTGAAAACTGGCAGTTGGATCTACAGGGGATTTCCGACAACCTTGACGGCGCAAAAGTGGTGTTCGTTTGTAGCCCCAATAACCCCACCGGGCAACTTATCAACCCGCAGGATCTGCGCACGCTGCTGGAGTTGACACGCGGTAAAGCGATAGTCGTCGCCGACGAAGCCTATATTGAGTTTTGCCCGCAGGCCACGCTGGCAGGCTGGCTGGTTGAATATCCTCATCTGGTTATCCTGCGCACATTGTCGAAAGCTTTTGCGCTGGCGGGTCTGCGCTGCGGCTTTACGCTGGCTAATGAAGAGGTGATCAACCTGCTGTTAAAAGTGATCGCCCCTTATCCGCTTTCTACGCCAGTAGCGGATATCGCCGCCCAGGCGCTGAGTCCGCAGGGAATAAACGCGATGCGCGAGCGCGTGGCGCAGACAGTGCAGGAACGTCAGTATCTGGTGAACGCCCTGCAACAGACCGCCTGCGTAGAACACGTCTTTGACTCTGAAACCAACTATATTCTGGCGCGGTTTACCGCCTCCAGCAGCGTGTTTAAATCATTATGGGATCAGGGCATTATCTTACGCGATCAGAATAAACAACCATCTTTAAGCGGCTGCCTGCGGATTACGGTCGGCACCCGCCAGGAAAACCAGCGCGTCATTGACGCCTTACGTGCGGAGCCAGTATGAGTCAGAAGTATCTTTTCATCGACCGGGACGGAACCTTGATTTCCGAACCGCCGAGCGATTTTCAGGTAGACCGCTTTGATAAACTGGCCTTTGAGCCAGAGGTGATTCCCGTATTGCTGAAGCTGCAAAAAGCCGGTTTTAAGCTGGTGATGATCACTAACCAGGATGGACTTGGCACGCAAAGCTTTCCGCTGGCGGACTTCGACGGACCGCACAACCTGATGATGCAGATTTTCACCTCTCAGGGCGTACGCTTTGATGACGTGCTGATCTGCCCTCACCTACCCGCAGACGATTGCGACTGCCGCAAGCCCAAAGTGAAGCTGGTGGAGCGCTATCTTGCGGAGCAGGCAATAGACAGAGCCAACAGCTACGTCATCGGCGATCGCGCGACCGATATCCAGCTCGCTGATAATATGGGCATTACGGGTTTACGCTATCACCGTGAAACACTGAACTGGACGATGATTGGCGAACAGCTCACGAAACGCGATCGTTATGCGCATGTGGTCCGCAACACCAAAGAGACACAGATTGATGTCAACGTCTGGCTGGATCGCGAAGGCAACAGCAAGATTAATACCGGCGTCGGCTTCTTTGACCATATGCTCGATCAAATCGCCACCCACGGCGGCTTTCGCATGGACGTTACCGTTAAGGGCGATCTCTATATCGATGATCATCACACGGTAGAAGATACCGGACTGGCGCTCGGTGAAGCGTTAAAACTGGCACTCGGCGACAAACGCGGTATCTGCCGCTTTGGCTTTGTACTGCCGATGGATGAATGCCTGGCGCGCTGCGCGCTGGATATTTCCGGTCGTCCGCATCTGGAATATAAAGCTGAATTTACCTACCAGCGTGTGGGCGATTTGAGCACAGAGATGATTGAACACTTTTTCCGTTCGCTCTCTTACACGATGGGCGTCACTCTGCATCTCAAGACTAAGGGTAAGAACGATCACCACCGCGTTGAAAGTTTGTTTAAAGCCTTTGGTCGTACGCTACGCCAGGCTATTCGCGTGGAGGGCGATACATTACCGTCCTCAAAAGGAGTGCTGTGATGAACGTCGTCATCCTTGACACCGGCTGCGCCAATTTACGCTCGGTAAAATCCGCCGTGGCGCGCCACGGTTACACTCCAGTGGTCAGCCGCGAAGCGGAAATCGTATTACGCGCTGACAAACTCTTTCTGCCCGGTGTCGGCACGGCGCAGGCCGCTATGGATCAACTGCGCGAGCGTGAACTGATCGACTTAATTAAAGCGTGTACTCAGCCGGTACTGGGTATCTGCCTGGGTATGCAACTGCTGGGTCGTCGCAGCGAAGAGACACGCGGCGTGGATCTGCTGAATATTATCGAACAAGATGTGCCGAAAATGACCGACTTTGGTCTGCCTCTGCCGCACATGGGCTGGAATCGCGTTTATCCGCAGGCGGGCAACCGGCTGTTTCAGGGCATTGAAGATGGCGCCTATTTTTACTTTGTGCACAGCTATGCGATGCCGATCAATCCGTGGACTATCGCCCAGTGTAATTACGGCGAGCCATTCACCGCCGCGGTACAAAAGGACAATTTCTTCGGCGTGCAGTTCCACCCGGAGCGTTCAGGCGCGGCGGGCGCGCAGTTGCTGAAAAACTTCCTGGAGATGTAATGATTATTCCGGCATTAGATTTAATCGACGGCGCCGTAGTGCGTCTTCATCAGGGCGACTACGCCCGGCAGCGGGATTACGGTAACGATCCTCTGGCTCGTTTGCAGGATTACGCCGCCCAGGGTGCCGAGGTGCTGCATCTGGTAGATCTGACCGGCGCTAAAGATCCAGCTAAGCGACAGATAGCGCTGATTAAAACCCTGGTCGCGGGCGTGAACGTGCCTGTTCAGGTCGGCGGCGGCGTGCGTACCGAAGAGGATGTTGCGGCATTACTGAAGGCTGGCGTTGCCCGTGTGGTCGTGGGTTCAACGGCGGTGAAATCCCCTGACGTGGTTAAACGCTGGTTTACACGTTTCGGCGCGCAGGCGCTGGTGCTGGCGCTGGATGTACGCATAGACGAACACGACAATAAACAGGTCGCGGTTAGCGGCTGGCAGGAAAACTCCGGCGTCTCGCTGGAACACCTGGTGGAAACCTATCTGCCCGTCGGCCTGAAACATGTGTTGTGTACCGATATTTCTCGCGACGGCACGCTGGCAGGCTCTAACGTCTCGCTGTACGAAGAGGTATGCGCCGGATATCCGCAGATCGCCTTTCAGTCCTCCGGCGGTATTGGCGATATCGATGATATTGTCGCTCTGCGCGGCACGGGTGTGCGCGGCGTAATTGTCGGCCGCGCGTTGCTGGAAGGGAAATTTACCGTTAAGGAGGCCATCCAATGCTGGCAAAACGCATAATTCCGTGTCTGGACGTTCGTGATGGTCAGGTGGTGAAAGGCGTACAGTTTCGCAACCATGAGATCATTGGCGATATCGTTCCGCTGGCCAAACGCTATGCCGACGAAGGCGCGGACGAACTGGTGTTCTATGACATTACCGCCTCCAGCGATGGCCGCGTAGTAGATAAAAGCTGGGTGTCGCGCGTTGCCGAGGTGATCGACATTCCGTTTTGCGTAGCAGGCGGTATTCGGTCAATTGACGACGCCGCGAAAATTCTCTCTTTCGGGGCGGATAAGATCTCTATCAACTCCCCGGCGCTGGCTGACCCAACGCTGATTACCCGTCTGGCTGACCGTTTTGGCGTACAGTGCATTGTCGTCGGGATTGATACCTGGTTTGACGCTGCCACGGGGAAATACCATGTTAACCAGTATACCGGCGATGAAAATCGTACCCGCGTGACGCAGTGGGAGACGCTGGAGTGGGTGCAAGAGGTACAACAGCGCGGCGCGGGGGAAATCGTCCTGAATATGATGAACCAGGACGGCGTGCGTAACGGTTACGATCTGACGCAGTTGAAAAAAGTCCGCGACGTTTGCCGCGTGCCGCTGATCGCCTCCGGCGGCGCGGGCACGATGGAACACTTTCTTGAGGCATTCCGTGATGCCGATGTCGACGGCGCGCTTGCCGCCTCCGTTTTTCACAAGCACATCATCAATATTGGCGAATTAAAAGCGTACCTGGCAGGCCAGGGCGTGGAGATCAGGTTATGTTAACAGAGCAACAACGCCGCGAGCTGGACTGGGAAAAAACCGACGGCCTGATGCCAGCCATCGTGCAACATGCGGTATCCGGCGAAGTATTAATGCTGGGTTATATGAACCCACAAGCGCTGGACAAGACCATTGAATCCGGCAACGTCACTTTTTTCTCACGTACGAAACAGCGTTTATGGACCAAAGGCGAAACCTCGGGCCATATGCTGAATGTGGTCAGCATTGCGCCGGATTGCGACAACGACACACTGCTGGTGTTGGCAAACCCTGTCGGGCCGACCTGCCACAAAGGCACCAGTAGCTGCTTTGGCGACGCCAGCCATCAGTGGTTATTCCTGTATCAACTGGAACAACTGCTGGCAGAGCGCAAAACCGCCGATCCGGCCAGTTCTTACACGGCGAAACTGTACGCCAGTGGAACCAAACGTATTGCGCAAAAGGTTGGCGAAGAAGGCGTAGAAACTGCGCTGGCGGCAACCGTTAACGATCGTATTGAGCTGACCAATGAAGCGTCTGATTTGATGTACCACCTGCTGGTGCTGCTACAGGATCAAGATCTCAACCTCACCGTCGTGATTGATAATCTCCGTAAGCGCCATCAATAAACGTAAAAAAAACCGGGCGTTGCCCGGTTTTTTGCTGAAGAATGTTGCGTTCCGTAAGCCGGATAAAGTCCTTGTGGCGTCATCCGGCAAAGAAGCTTACAAGGCTTTTGGCTTATAGCTACGTAGCGCATTGCGACCTAACACAATTCCGGCGCCAATCATCCCGCCCAGCAGCACAGCCAACACGAGGGTAATAGCTTTTTTCGGGCTATCGCGACGAACCGGCAATGTCGGCTTCATCACATAACGATAGACGTGCACCGTATCGGCAGTCACTTTCAGATTTTTAATATCCAGCAGTGTCTGCTTCGTCTGGTAATAGGCCGGAGAAAAGACCAGTGGACGCGTCGCTTCGTTCTGTATCATCGATTTTAGCGCATCGCTCCCCAGCAGGAACATGGTGTCCTGGGTGACATCCTGGGTTTGTTGAATCTGCGGCTGCGTGATTTTGGCCTCATCCGCATAGCGCAACGCCTCTTCGATTTGCTTTATGCGCAGATCTTTTTGATCTTGCGCCACAACTTCCTGTGTCTCAAGGGACTCCTGCAACGTTTTGGTTTGTAGCGTAATGTTATCTTCCAGGTCAACTTCCAGTTCCTTAGCGACCTCTTCATCCACCTGTTGGATATATTCCGCCAGCCGACGCTGCGCCCCTTCCGCGGTAGTACTCACGTAAGAAACCGTGAGCGGCAGCGACTGCCCTTTTACCGATTGTTCAATGGTGAGCTTTTCCGGTTCTTTCTGATTATCCAGTATTTCCGCCAATGCTGAAAACGCAGCGCTAAAGCGGCTTATAAAATTCGACTGGACTTCAGAGATTTTGGGCGCATTCCCACCATATAAGATGTTGAGCGCGTTAGTATAGGTAGCAACCTGCGCGGCATCGGGTTGAGTAATAATCGCCGTAGATGTCCATTTTTCTTTGGCTATCATCAGATAGCCTACAGCCAGTAAAATGGCGATAATAACTGCTACAAGAATGGTCATCTTTCCACGCCATAACTGTAATAATAAATCAATCAAATCAATCTGTTCCGGATCGTTCCCACGCCCGGAAGACGTATTACTATCCACTGTCATACATACCCTAACTAAAAAAGGAAAAAGCTGGAATCAGTGTAGTCATAAACCAAATATATGCTATAGGATTAATGATAAAAACAGACATTTTTTTCCATTTATTCGGTCAATAAATCATCGGGACTCATCAGCCCCGATTTCTTTATTAATCACTACCGAAAAGATCGCGAGTATAGACTTTTTCAGCGACATCCGAAAGCTCTGCCGCCATCCTGTTGGAAATAATAACATCCGCCTGCTGTTTAAAGCAGCGCAAATCACGCTCAAGGCGAGAGTTAAAGAAAGTGTCTTCTTCCATTACCGGCTCATAGACAATGACCTCTACGCCTTTCGCTTTAATGCGCTTCATTATTCCCTGTATTGATGAAGCGCGGAAGTTATCAGATCCACTCTTCATAATCAGGCGATAAATGCCCACCACTTTAGGTTTTCTGGCGAGGATAGCATCGGCAATAAAATCTTTACGCGTACGGTTTGCTTCAACGATAGCGGAGATAATATTATTAGGTACCGACTGATAATTAGCCAGTAACTGTTTGGTATCTTTTGGCAAACAATAGCCGCCATAACCGAAAGAGGGATTATTGTAATGATTGCCAATACGCGGGTCGAGACACACCCCTTCAATAATTTGTCGGGTATTTAATCCTAACGTTTCAGCATAACTGTCTAATTCATTAAAATAAGCGACTCGCATTGCCAGATACGTATTAGCAAAAAGTTTAATGGCTTCCGCTTCGGTGGAGTCCGTAAACAGCGTCGGAATCTCCTGCTTAATAGCGCCTTCCTGGAGTAACGCGGCAAATTCTCTGGCGCGATCAGACTGTTCACCAATAACGATACGCGAAGGATAAAGGTTATCGTAAAGCGCTTTGCCTTCACGTAAAAATTCCGGGGAGAAAATGATATTTTCTGTCGCAAACTTCTGACGCATTGCCGCAGTGAAGCCTACCGGCACCGTAGACTTAATCACCATAACGGCTGCGGGGTTGATACTTATCACATCCTGAATGACCGATTCAACACTGGACGTATTAAAATAGTTGGTTTTTGGATCGTAATCCGTAGGCGTAGCAATGATGATGTAATCTGCATTCTGGTAGGCATCAAACTTATCCAGCGTTGCCCTGAATCTGATGTTATCTTCCTTTAAAAATTGTTGTATTTCTTTATCAACTATCGGAGATATCTGATCATTTAACAGTTCAACACGGGAAGGAACGATGTCTAATGCCACCACATCATGGTGTTGTGCAATAAGCAAGCCATTAGACAAGCCAACATAACCCGTCCCGGATATCGTGATTTTCATTATTTGCTCTCAGAATTAACTTAATTATGAATCATGATGTATTTCGCATCCTGATAAGATAGTAAAGTTTTAACGCCTGAGTAAATAAAGTGCAACGCAGACGAAAACAATTCAGATTATCTTTATTACGATAAACACAGATTATTAAGTTAATATTAAGCAAACGCGATAAATCAATAAGAATAGAGATAAAAAAAGCCCGGTATTAAACCGGGCTTAAACGAGCTGGCAAAAATTATTCCAACCATTCGGTATGGAAAATGCCTTCTTTATCAGTACGTTTATAGGTGTGCGCACCAAAGTAGTCACGCTGCGCCTGAATCAGGTTAGCTGGCAGTACCGCGGCGCGATAGCTGTCATAGTAGGCCACCGCCGCAGAGAAGGTCGGCACCGGAATACCGTTCTGCACCGCGTAAGCCACGACATCGCGCAGCGCCTGCTGGTATTCGTCAGCAATTTTCTTGAAGTAAGGCGCTAACAGCAGATTGGCAATACCGGCGTTTTCTACGTAAGCATCGGTGATCTTCTGCAGGAACTGAGCGCGAATGATACAGCCCGCGCGGAAAATTTTAGCGATCTCGCCGTAGTTCAGCTCCCAGTGATATTCATCAGACGCGGCGCGTAGCTGTGAGAAGCCCTGCGCATAGGAGACAATTTTGCCGAGATACAGCGCACGACGCACTTTCTCGATAAATTCCGCTTTGTCGCCCGCCGGCTGCGCTTTCGGCCCGGAGAGCACTTTAGAGGCGGCGACGCGCTGAACTTTCAGCGAAGAGATGTAACGCGCAAAGACGGATTCGGTAATCAGCGACAGCGGTTCGCCAAGATCCAGCGCGCTCTGGCTGGTCCATTTACCGGTCCCTTTGTTGGCAGCCTCATCCAGAATGACATCTACCAGGTAGTTTCCGTCTTCATCTTTTTTAGTGAAGATGTCTTTGGTGATGTCGATCAGATAACTGCTCAACTCGCCGTTATTCCACTCAGTAAAGGTGCTTGCCAACTCTTCATTGCTGAGATTCAGACCTCCTTTCAGCAGGGAGTAGGCTTCAGCGATAAGCTGCATATCGCCATATTCAATACCATTGTGGACCATCTTGACGTAGTGACCCGCACCATCGGCACCGATATAGGTCACGCACGGTTCGCCATCTTCCGCCACGGCAGCAATCTTCGTCAGAATCGGCGCCACCAGTTCATAGGCCTCTTTCTGACCGCCAGGCATGATAGATGGCCCTTTCAGCGCGCCCTCTTCGCCACCGGAAACACCGGTACCGATAAAGTTAAAACCTTCCGCAGACAGCTCGCGATTGCGACGGATCGTGTCCTGGAAGAAGGTGTTGCCGCCGTCAATAATGATATCGCCTTTTTCCAGATACGGTTTCAGCGAGTCGATAGCGGCATCAGTACCTGCGCCCGCTTTCACCATTAACAGGATACGACGAGGCGTTTCAAGGGATTCAACAAACTCTTTCACCGTGTAATAAGGCACCAACTTTTTGCCGGGATTCTCGGCAATTACTTCTTCGGTCTTTTCACGTGAGCGGTTGAAAACGGAGACGGTATAACCACGGCTTTCGATGTTGAGCGCGAGGTTGCGCCCCATCACTGCCATACCGACGACGCCGATCTGTTGCTTGGACATTACATACTCCTGTCAGGTGTGGTCACCGCGCGACGAAGGCGCGACTTGAAATGTGACTTAGATGTTAACTGAAACTTAATCTAACGAATAGACTATAGAAAGTTAGCAATATATTGCCTTAGATAGAATTAGAGTGATGTATACCATCATAAGTTTCTAAATGCTAATCCAATCATTTACAGCCAACAATGATTCTTTATCTTCTGCAAACCATTTTTGGGGGGCAATAACTAATTTTTCTTCTGACTTATTTAGCCATCCCCCCCACCAACTATATGTACTATTTGCAATAATATTATTCTTACACAAAGACATTAAATACATATCTACAGCACTAAACTGACAGTTCACATTATTAACTATATAACAATCAGAACGACCTCCAAATTTTTCTGTAGCCCATTGCACATCATCAGAAAATATAACAAATAATTGTTTCCCAAATTTATGTTCTATATAACTCATAGCTTGACTATAATAATCCATAGATAATGTACCATGAAATTTAGCAGCATGAGGATTTGTTACATAATCACCACGTCGGATATGAAGAGACGTTGTATTGGTATGTTCACAAATACAACCATAACTATCTAACTGCTGACATATCTGCAACAATTCATCATTAATAGTAAACAGTGGTAATATCAAATTCCGATATTTATTTATGAGGGAAGAATCTTGATAAAATGAAAATAAACAGGCATTCATTTTAACTTTAAATTTATTTTTGTTTAAGACGTTATAAAAATCCTCATCTGTCAATAAAGTTTTGTCAAATAAAAACTCGGTTATAACGTTAGATTTAAATAAAGGAAGAGGTATTTTTTTAAATTTTCTTAGTTTAGATATTGCTCTTTTTTCCTCATCAGTGGTAACCCGATCAAAAACAATATTAAATTGATTAATTTCAAAATTTCTTGGAGTATCTTTTTGTGGCTGACAATAAAAATAACTATCATCTATTATCAATTGAGCATTACATATATTTTTCTTTAGAATATATGCAGCAGAATATTGGAACATTTGATTCCCTAGCCCACCAGATAAACAACTAAACATAGTCACCGCCTTTTAGTAATCTATTTTATTAGAGCCTTAGAACAATGATAAATCAATGAAAAAAAGTTAATAACTGTCCTGTTTTTTAAAAACTCGCGCAATGAATAGCTAGCACACTCATAATAGGCAAGTTTTGACTTCTGCGTAGAATTGGCATGTACACGATAGCTTAGCAGGGGTTCAAGCATATTGTCCCAGCGCGGCGAATCACTCAACATTCTGAACCACAGATCATAATCTTCAGAATTAAACCCGCCACAATAGCCTCTATATTTTAGAAAAAAATCCTTTCTAAACATTACCGATGGATGAGCAAAACAGTTTTTAAATGGTAAAAATTTTTTTATTGCAGGTCCGCCAGGATACGTGATTTGTTTAATAAAAGAATTATTTTCATCTATTAAGCAAATTGCTGTTCCAACTAAGTCAAGATTATTATATTGCAGATATTTGTACTGTTTTTCAAGGCGTTCTGGAAATGAAATGTCGTCAGAATCCATTCTTGCCACAATTGAGTAATTACACTTTGATATAGCAAAATTCAATGCAAATGCTAACTGTCCGATAGGTGAACTATATATCTTCACCCTATAGTCTGATTCTGAAAACTTACTTAACTCTCTTACGATTCTTGCACAATCAATTCCGTTAGCAACAATTATTAATTCAAAATCTTGATAGGTCTGTTGAAGAATACTTTCTATTGATATGTGGACATATTTATCAAGTCTATTTACTGCCATTATCACCGATATCATTATAGCACTTCCTAACTCATTATTAATTGGCATTCACTAATGTTTTTTTCATAAACCACAAAAGAATAATAAAAAATAATACAAAAACCAACTTAATACTAAAATCAAATAGAGAAGAGCGAGCAAAGTATATAAGGTTTGGTAATGTCAGGAATAAAATTAATCTATATGTATAACTTGCTGATATTCTTTTGTTTTTTACAATACAATCATAACAGGACTGAATAAAGGATAATGAGAAAGAAAACAGAAGCAAGGCTATGCCTCCAATAAACCAGCCAAAATATATCAACTCACTATAAAAGCTTGTTGCAAAACTTCCACCTTCAGCGAAATATATACCACGCGCACTATCAATACAACTGCCAATATCCTTAATAGAAAAAAAATAGTCATAATAAGAAATACAATTAAGTACGCTACTATGATATTTTAGAACTCCATATACGGTTTCAAAAGAGGCCCCTTGCTGTAATAAAGGATTAAATATCATTTCCCAAAAACCATGATTTACTTCGATACCTATCCTATAATTAAGAATAAGAGATGAAACTATAGCTACCAGAATAGCAAAAACCAGCAAATATCTAAACTTTAATTTATATCTAAGATCTAAAAAGAATAATAATAGAAAAGCATAAGATATAGTATACCCTCTTAAACCTACCATAATATAACCTATAGACGCAAGAAAGATTAAGAGGGAGTAAAAAATAAAACTCTTACGTTTAGCAAAAAGCAAAGACACAATATATGAATATTTCGCAAATGTGAACCAGTAAAGGTCGTCATGTAAACCATATTTATCTACCTCAAAAACTGAAACATCACCTAATAGGATAAATTTAGAATATGATTTTATTAAAAAAACACCAGTAAATATTACTCCTAATAACATAAAAAGACGAGATACATTTTCATTATAAAAATATAAGTCATATATGTTGACAGCAAGAGATTTGCATAATGGCCTTAGCAATAAACAGCTAAATATCGTCAAAGCTAAACAAATATTCACTACAAATAAAGAATAAAATAAATAATTCTTATCGACCGAATAACCAGCAGTGATAACCTCATTCACATTTTCATCTATACTCAGTGAATAGAAAATAGGTCTAACTATTATAAAAAAGAATGTTGATATAATAAAAAAAGATAAAGGATTTAAAAAACCATTTTCCTTTTCTGAAAACACAACAAACAGGCAACATAATAACACCATCAAAGCTTCAATAAAAAAAAGAAAACTAAATAAACTTTCATCTAAAAGAAATAAAACAAAAGTAAGTAAGTAAAAAAAAAGAAGCATGCAAATAAATAGAGTAGATTGTTTATTACTTTCTTTAGTTTTTAATATTTGCATACCAGTATTCTCTTTCCTTGTCGCGCATGATAATTCTAGCCTCAGTATTTTCACCATATTTTTCAGGCCAAGAATATAACTCTGAGAGGCATAAAGGCTCTTTAAAGTAAAAATAATAATTTAAATAAGATTCATCATGTACTTTCGCTATAATATTTCTTTTAAGATCTTTAATTGTCATATCATTACAAGTCTTAATTAAATCACAAAAATATTCCGTCCTGCCTCCATTGAAGCATCCTTGGAAATATATACCATTTTTAAAGTAACTTAAGTAGCATGCAGCCGACTTTTTTCGTTCCCAAGGATAAAAGATAGACATTTTATTTTTATAACCAGGATGAACAACCCCGACTAAATTAGCATTTTTAAATGTATCAAATGGGATAGTTTTAACTATTAATGCATTTGCATTAAAAAAAAAGGTGTATGTATTTGGTTGTAAGTCAGGAACTATCTTAGAAAAATATGAAAACCGTAGCAAGGTATTAAGAGGCCAGCAATTATTTTCAACCGGAACTACAGTTACGTTATTGTATTTACTAAATTTATCACTATGAGAATCTGTAAATACATAGTATTTTTTTTTACATTCAGGAATAAAGTACCCTTCGCAAGAAGTATAAAATTTATCAAAAAAATTTCTATATTCACCTGTGCATATATATAAAATATTTATTGTCATTACCGAAACACCTTACTTTTTATAAAAAATAAATTTACAACTATGCAAATTAGAGTCAACACTGATAAAGCAACTAAGTATGCTGTATCGAATAGAGGCAAGTAGTTAAATTTCCAAAACAATAAATTTATAAAGAGTAGAAAAATATTTAAAATTATTTGTGCTTTATATATATTAATTGCATTTAATATTATGCTAGTAAAATCCTTCACTAAAACAAGGCAAATCATTATATTTAGAAGAATCAATTCCCCTGGATAGATAAGATTTTTAGAGGAATATATTCGTATTATTGTCTCCATTAAGAAATGAACGATAAAGAACCAAGAGATTAATAGAAGAGCAAATACAAATAGTAAGTTTCTTAAAAACTTTCTCGACATATTCTTATTATCAAAATAGATCTGCCTAAATCTTATCCAAATCAGAGATGCGGAAAAACCCACGATTTGTTGAGGGAAAGATATAAATCTATAATACAATGCAAAAATGCCAAATGAAATTACACCATAATAGCCAGCAAGCATATTCATGAAAAGCAATGAATTAATTACATTAATTAATTGTATACCTACAAATAATATATCCTCAAAACAAAAAATAACATATTTTTTGTTTTTATTATACTTATCTGGGTAACGGCTGCTGGCGCTGATATATTTATATATTAGTAAAAATACCGCATATACCCCTCTGTAATTAGCTGTAATTATGCAAACAAAGAGAATGTTTACTTTTAAAAGCCCTAAAATATAAATTAAGGCAAGCGATAATACAGAAAATATAATTTCATATAAAACAAATTTTACTGTCTTTCCTCTGGCATCAAAATATGATGCAATCAGTGGATAAAATATATTTATTAAAGAAACAGAAACAAATATAGCTATCTTGCCATATATAGTATCCAACCCCAGCAAAAGAGAAACAAAAACTCCTGATATAAACAGTACAGTAAGTATTGGGAAGGTCACTCTTTTTACCGTAAACAATAAACAGCTAAGAGTCTCTTTATTATCAAGATTGGATATTATATTTCGAAAGCTTGCCGTAACTCCATTTTGGAGAATAGAAACAACAACAGCATATACTAATAAATATGAGTAAATACCAAAATCATATGCTGAGTAAGATCTAATAACTACTGCAGGTATCAGTAAGTTAAATAAAATGACTATCGTCTTTAATAAAGACGAATTGAAAAGTAACTTTATCATTTAGATTTTATTACCTTAGTAATAATATAATTTAATTTTTATTATTAAGCATTTCAAAGATAAGCTCTTTTTTTGTATTTAGTAAAAATCTATCGCCGCGTGATTCCACATTCAGGCGCACCACCGGTTCGGTGTTTGACGAGCGCAGGTTGAAACGCCAGTCGGCAAACGACATGCTGATGCCGTCTGTACGGTCCACCGCCAGCGCCTCATCCGCAAAATACCGCTCCACCCGGGCAATCGCCGCCGCCGGCTCCGCCAGCCTGCTGTTGATTTCCCCGCTCGCCGGGAACGCCGCCATCCGGTCCGCCACCAGCCCGCCCAGCGACTGCCCCTTCAGGCACACCAGCTCCGCCACCAGCAGCCACGGGATCATCCCGCTGTCGCAGTAAGCAAAATCGCGGAAATAGTGATGCGCGCTCATCTCGCCGCCGTACACCGCATCCTCAAGACGCATCCGCTCCTTGATAAAGGCGTGCCCGGTTTTCGACATCACCGGCGTCCCGCCCGCCGCCGTCACCACCGCCTCGGTGTTCCAGGTCAGGCGCGGGTCGTGGATAATCTTCGCCCCCGGGTGTTTCTCCAGAAACGCTTCCGCCAGCAGCCCGACGATGTAGTACCCCTCAATGAACTGCCCTTTCTCATCAAACAGGAAGCAGCGGTCGAAGTCGCCGTCAAAGGCGATGCCCATGTCCGCCCCGTGTTCGATAACGGCCTTGCGGGTGTCGTCGCGACACTCCGGCAGCAACGGGTTGGGAATGCCGTTCGGGAAGGCGCCGTCCGGGGTGTTGTGGATTTTGATGAACGCCACCGGCGCGCCCAGCGCCTTCAGCCGCGCTTCGATGGCGTCGATGACCGGCCCCGCCGCGCCGTTGCCGGAATTAAGCACCAGCTTCAGCGGCGTAAGATTTTTAATGTCGATATACCCCAGCAGATGGTCGATGTAGGCATCGCGCAGGGTGATTTGTCTGTAGCTGCCGCGCGCGGCTTCATTGACCGGCGGGAAGTTGTTCGCTTCCGCCAGGCGCTGAATGTCGCGCAGGCCGGTGTCGCCGCTTATCGGGCGCGCGCCCCCGCGCACCAGCTTCATGCCGTTGTAGTCCATCGGGTTATGGCTGGCGGTCACTTCGATACCGCCGTCCACGCCGAGGTGGAAGGTGGCGAAGTAAATCTCTTCGGTGCCCGACATACCGATATCCAGCACGTCGACGCCCGCATCCTGTAACCCTTTCGCCAGCGCCCGCTTCAGGGACTCGCTGGTCAGACGCACGTCGCCGCCCAGCACGATGGTTTTCGGTTTTAAATATTCGCCGCAGGCGCGGCCAATCCGCCACGCGATATCTTCATTGAGCTCCTCGCCCAGCCTGCCGCGAATGTCATAGGCCTTGAAACAGGTTAATTTATTCATGATTCAATTATCTTTTTTGTAACGTTCTTTCTGCCGAACAATATCATCTTCTCCCAAATAATCTCCTGAACTGACTTCTATAAGATTAAGAGGAATAACACCTGGGTTCTCCAGACTGTACGTTGCACCCAATGGAATATAAATCGACTCATTGGCAGTCACTAGCATCGTTTTATCATCCAGGGTGACTTTAGCCGTACCAGAAAGTACAATCCAGTGTTCTGAACGATGATGATGCATACGTAAAGAAAGCCCTTCTCCTGGCTTTACAATGATCTTCTTAACTCTGTATCGTTCGCCTTGGTCTATTGAGTCAAATTTCCCCCATGGGCGAAAAACTTCACGATGGGCAATATATTCTGTACGATCTTGAGCCTTTAGCATTTCAACAATTTTTTTTACATCCTGGACGTCAGACTTTTTAGAAACGAGTATGGCATCTTTTGTTTGTACAATAACAATATCCTCAACGCCCACAGCAGCAATCAAAGCTGACTCTGAATATATATAATTATTCTTAGTGTTATATGTCAGGATATCACCTTTACAAACATCTCCCTCATCGGTTTTTTCGCTGATATCCCATAGAGACTGCCAGGAACCAACATCACTCCAACCAATATTAATCGGACAAACAATGCAATGTTCCGTTTTTTCCATAACAGCAAAATCAATAGATTCTGCAGGACAATCTTTAAACAAAGTTTCAGGAATACGAATAAAATCAAGGTCACGATATGAGGAAGAAACTACCTGTTCACAGACGTTATAAATATCTGGTCTGAATTTTTTTAACTCATTCAGATAAACAGTAGCCTTAAACATAAACATACCACTATTCCAGAAATAGTTTCCGGTAGAGATATATTTTTCTGCTGTCAATCGTTCCGGCTTTTCAACAAAATTTTTTACATGATAAAAATCTATTTCTGTTGAATTTCCATTTACCGAGAACGGTGCACCACGCTCTATATAACCATAACCAGTTTCGGCATACTCAGGTATGATACCAAATGTAACAATATTACCATTTTCGGCAATTGGCACTGCTTTCTTAATAGCGTTGCAGAAAACATTTTCTTTAGCGATAACATGATCGGCTGCAAGAACTAAAAGTAAAGGATCCTCCTGCTCATTACGTTTAAGTGCTGAAAATGCAGCAAGCGCAATCGCTGGAGCCGTATTTCTCCCACACGGCTCAAGGATAATGTTATCGTGTAGTTGATCAATTTGCCGTAACTGTTCCGCAACAATAAAACGGTGCTGCTCATTTGTGATAACTAATGGATCTTTACAGGCAAGTGCCGACAGCCGAAGCAAGGTTGTCTGTAATAAGGAATGCTCTCCAGAAAGCTGTAAAAATTGTTTTGGGTAGAGTTCCCGGGATAGAGGCCAAAGGCGACTCCCCGTACCACCTGCCATTACAACAGCTATTAAGGGTACATCAGACATACTTGACGTCCTTTTTGTCTAATCCAATGACAGAATAGGGTTCATTTTGAAAATAAGCCCGACTGTTATCATGAACATTGTCGCTGTCGCTTGCCAGAAGCAGTTCCGGCGTCAGCCAGCGGTAACCGCCATGCTGGGCGTCAGGCAGGTGTAAATCGCTCTCCGCCACGCGCAGACGAAAGCCGAGCACGATGTAGTGAGTTGAAAAATCCTCTCCGGAAAAGTTGTCGTCATAGAAGTGCTGCCACACGCCATAAAACGTCCCTGCCGCCAGCGGCAGACGCACGCCCAGTTCCGCCTGCGTCAGGCGTTCAAAGGCAGCCTCCAGCGTTTCGTCTTTGCACACCCGTCCCCCCGGCACAAACCAGTAGCCCTGCGCCGGACGGTTGAGACGCCGGCCCAGCAGGATTTCCCCCTGGCCGTTTTCCACGATGAAATCGAGGGAGATGAGGGGGGTGGTTCGTACCACGGCGGCAAAATCTTCCTGACGTAAAAACATTGTCACCCCCGGAACCGCTGCTGATTCTCAAGGAACCACTGGTAAGTACCGGCAAGCCCTGCCTCCAGTGAAATTTCGTGATACCAGCCAAGCTGGTGCAGGCGCGTGACGTCGAGCAATTTACGCGGCGTGCCGTCCGGCTTCGTAGCGTCGAACACCACCCGGCCTTTGTACCCCACCACCTTCGCGATGGTCTGCGCCAGCGCGCGGATGGTGCAGTCCACGCCGGTGCCGACGTTAATGTGCGACAGCATCGGGTCGGTGTGCTCCTGCCACACTTCACGCGCCAGCTCCATCACGTGAATGCTGGCCGCCGCCATATCATCAACGTGCAGAAATTCGCGCATCGGCGTTCCGCTGCCCCACACCACCACCTCCGGCGCGTGGCTCTGCGCGGCCTCATGAAAGCGGCGCAGCAGCGCCGGGATCACATGTGAATTGTCCGGATGGAAATTGTCATGCGGACCGTACAGGTTGGTCGGCATCACCGAACGGTAGTCACGACCGTACTGGCGGTTGTAGGACTCGCACAGTTTAATCCCGGCAATCTTGGCGATGGCATACGGCTCGTTGGTCGGCTCCAGCGTCCCCCGCAGCAGCTCGCTTTCCGCCATCGGCTGCCCTGCCAGTTTCGGATAGATACAGGACGAGCCGAGAAACAGCAGTTTGTTCACGTTGTGCAGGTGCGCGGCGTGAATAATGTTGCTCTCTATCATCATGTTTTGATAAATAAAATCCGCCGGATAGGTGTTATTGGCGACAATGCCGCCCACTTTCGCCGCCGCCAGATAAACCTGGTCGATACCCGCCCCGGCAAAGAACGCCTGTACCGCGCGCCCCTCGAGCAGATCCAGCTCATCGCGGGTGCGCAGCACCAGCTCCACGTCGCCGCGCTGCGCAAGCTGTCGTACAATGGCGGAGCCCACCATCCCGCGATGGCCTGCCACAAAAATTCGTTGCTTGTTCATGGTTATTCCAAAGATAAATTTACATCGAATCCATGAGATTTCAGCAGTGAGTGTTTTTTCGCCGCCTCCAGATCGTTCGCCACCATCTCGGAGACCATCTCCGACAGGGTGATTTCCGGTTTCCAGCCCAGTTTCTCATGCGCTTTGGACGGGTCGCCCAGCAGGGTTTCCACTTCCGCCGGACGGAAATAGCGCGGATCCACGGCCACAATCACATCGCCCGGTTTCACGCCCGGCGCATCGTGTCCGGTCACGGATACCACGATCCCTTTCTCATCAATGCCTTCGCCTTCAAAGCGCAGTTTTATCCCCAGTTGCGCCGCCGCCATCTTGACAAACTGGCGCACGGAGTACTGCACGCCGGTGGCAATCACGAAATCTTCCGGCTGCTCCTGCTGTAACATCATCCACTGCATCCGCACGTAATCTTTCGCATGGCCCCAGTCACGCAGCGAGTCCATGTTGCCGAGATACAGGCAGGACTCCAGCCCCTGGGCGATATTGGCGATGGCGCGGGTGATCTTACGGGTGACGAAGGTTTCGCCGCGACGCGGGGACTCGTGGTTAAACAGAATGCCGTTACAGGCGTAGATACCGTAGGATTCGCGGTAGTTAACGGTGATCCAGTAGGCGTACAGTTTCGCCACCGCATAGGGGGAACGCGGGTAGAACGGCGTGGTCTCTTTCTGCGGGATCTCCTGCACCAGACCGTACAGTTCAGAAGTTGAGGCCTGGTAGAAGCGGGTTTTCTTTTCCAGCCCGAGGAAGCGGATCGCCTCCAGCAGGCGCAGCGTGCCCATCGCATCCACATCGGCGGTATATTCCGGCGACTCAAACGACACCGCCACGTGGCTCATCGCGCCCAGGTTGTAGACCTCATCCGGCTGTACTTCCTGTAAAATGCGGGTCAGGTTGGAGGCGTCGGTCAGGTCGCCATAATGCAGATGAAATTTCGGGTTGCAGCTGTGCGGATCCTGATAAATATGGTCCACGCGCTCGGTATTAAACGATGACGCGCGACGCTTGATACCATGTACCTCATACCCCTTTTCCAGCAGAAATTCTGCCAGGTAAGACCCATCCTGTCCGGTTACGCCAGTAATGAGAGCGACTTTATTCATAAAACTTTTTCCGTTATGTTTTAATTCAAAATAATTTCTTTATATAATTGAATATAATTATCAATAACAAACCTATCAGCAGAAAGGACAGCTTGCGTATGGAAAAAATCATATCTTTCAAAAATTCTATCTATACTAAGCTCAATGTCTTCTTCAATATTTTCTACCAACACCCCATTCTTCTCGATTAACTCATGGCATCCTCCAACGTCACTGAGAAGGAGGGGAACACCTGCAGTATGAGCCTCAATTCCCGACATGGGCAAACCCTCACTATCGGATATAAGAGCGAAAATATCATAATCTTTATAAGCAGAAAAACCTTTTATTTCACCTAAAAAACGAATATTTTTAAAATCCTTGAACTGGGCTTTGAGAGATTCTAACTGTTCTCCCCCTCCAACAATATCCAGCTTATATTGCGGTTTTTTTGATATCACTTGGGCCAATAAACATGGGCGCTTAGGATGTGTCAATCTACCAACAAACAAAATTTTATATTCCAAATATTCTTTTAAACGAGCAGGCATAGGTGGAACAGCATTCGTAGCTGTAATAATTTTAGCCTCATCAATTCCTATTTTTTTTATAGCTTTTTCTCTATCACTTTCAGAAATACACCAGATGACATCTGTTAATTTTGAAAGGTATTTTTCTATTTTACAAAATATAGTTTTTAGCCGACCACCATTATATAAGCATGACCACCCATGTGAAACATAAATACATTTAAAAGAGCACGTCAATCTGGCAAGCCTAGAATAAACTCCCGCATTTGCAGAACTAGCCACTATAGATTTAATGTTATTTTTTTTTATAAATTTAATTAATTTTATATATGCAATAACATCAAAATATTTTTTTATCCCTGGAATTATATAAACCTCAGAAAAAACACTACATTGAGTTAACCATCCATACTCAGACGTTATGAGAAATACTTTGCAATCCTTTTCTATAAGTTTAGCTATCTCATTTACCCAAGTTTGAGCACCGCCGATTTCAGATTTTGTGATAATGAATGCAACATTTGTCATAAGGAACTAGCCCAATAATATTTAATAACCATTCGGATTTTTTGTTTGCCAATGCCAAACATCTTTCAACATTTCCTCTAAATCTTTGGTTGCCTGCCATTTTAATTTTTCATTAGCTAGTTGAGGGCATGCCCATGAAACTGCAACGTCCCCTTCTCTTTTATCACAGAAGACATATGATATTTTTTTTTGTGAAACTTTTTCGAACAGATAAACAACATCGAGCACTGAATATCCTCGTCCAGTTCCTAAATTAAAAACCTCATAATTAATCTTATTTAGAAAGATATAATCCAAAGCTTTTACATGTCCCAAAGCTAAATCCATTACATGTATATAGTCTCTTACACCGGTGCCATCCTTCGTTGGGTAATCGTTGCCATAAATATGTAAAACGGGGAGTGTATTCTGTGCAACTTTTGCAACGTAAGGGATAAGATTATTAGGTATGCCGTTAGGGTTCTCTCCAATCATACCTGAAGGATGAGCTCCTGTAGGATTAAAATACCTTAAAGAAATAATGGAGAAACTCGGATCACTTTTACTAATATCTTTCAGTATAGTTTCCATAATAAACTTCGATGTGCCATAAGGATTTTTAGCTATTCCAGTTTTATCACTTTCTGTATTTGGTATCTTATTCCCAGCAGTATAGACAGTTGCTGAAGAACTAAATATTAATTTTTTTACGTTATATTGCTGCATGCTTTCAAGTAAGTTAAGTGTGCCTGTAATATTATTAGCATAATAAGTTAGCGGAATACTATTTGACTCTCCAACTGACTTTAAAGCAGCAAAGTGCATAACTGCATCAATTTGATGAGACATAAATATTTTATTCAATAAATCCCGATCACGAACATCACCTATATATAAAGTTATTTGTTTCTTAGTAAGATATTCGACTCGTTTTATAGATTCAATTGATGAATTACACAAATTATCAAGTACAATTACATCATAATTATTTTCTAATAGGGGTATAATAGTATGTGAACCTATATAGCCTGCACCGCCAGTGATTAAAACTAACATACTCATATCTCCTATTAATAAACAAAATTTATTTTTATATACGCTACCGCCCCTGGCTCATCAGCTACCAGTGCACTGCACTTACATTAACCTATTATCACGCCCTTACAAGTAAGGCTCACTAAAACTTAAACGCTAATTGTCTTATCAATTGCCGTTAGAAACAAGGATAAATCTTATAAAATCAGCATTAAAATGCTCCAGATAACCCTTTGTTACTAAATCCCTTTATCCAAAACTAAAACGGCAGTCAACACTCTTTTCAGCAATCATGCTGCTTAGAATGTTCACCGCCGTTATTATTTTATCACCAACCATTTATCACAGTTGTTAATACTTATTCATGCAATAGCTGCTCTATGCTCTTACGAAACTTCGCCCCTTCTTTCAGGTTACGCAGCCCGTATTTCACAAATGCCTGCATGTAGCCCATTTTTTTACCACAGTCGTAACTGTCGCCTGTCATCATCATCGCATCAACAGACTGCTTTTTCGCCAGTTCAGCAATGGCATCCGTGAGCTGGATACGTCCCCAGGCGCCCGGTTCGGTTCTTTCCAATTCCGCCCAGATGTCGGCTGAAAGCACATAACGGCCTACCGCCATCAAATCAGAATCCAGTGTCTGCGGTTGATCCGGTTTTTCAATAAATTCCACAATCCGGCTAACTTTGCCTTCATTATCCAGAGCTTCTTTCGTCTGAATAACAGAATACTCCGATAAATCGCCTTTCATGCGCTTCGCCAGTACCTGACTGCGACCCGTTTCATTGAAGCGCGCCACCATCGCCGCAAGGTTATAGCGCAGCGGATCGGCGGTAGCATCATCAATAATAATATCCGGAAGTACTACGATGAAAGGATTATCACCCACCACCGGACGCGCGCACAGAATAGAGTGCCCCAATCCTAACGGCTGCGCCTGGCGAACGTTCATGATAGTTACGCCCGGCGGGCAGATAGATTGCACTTCCGCCAGAAGCTGGCGCTTAACGCGCTGCTCAAGAAGTGATTCAAGTTCATAAGAGGTGTCGAAGTGGTTCTCAACGGCGTTTTTAGACGCATGAGTCACCAGAACGATTTCTTTGATCCCTGCAGCCACAATCTCATCGACAATGTACTGAATCATTGGTTTGTCGACGATCGGTAGCATCTCTTTTGGGATTGCCTTGGTGGCAGGCAACATGTGCATACCCAAACCCGCTACCGGTATAACTGCTTTCAAATTAGTCATTATCTCTCCTACCTCTTAATTGGCTGATAAAGTATAGACTTTCGCCACGCGTTAGCCAGTTTATATAAATCTAACCTCAACCTACTGTAATAACTGCAGTTATGTTGTGGTAAACCATTGACTAACACTACACTTCATCAGCGCTACGGGTATTCAGATTACTCGGAATTGAGTGCATTGATATACCCAAACATGGCACCCGCTACTTCATCGACAAATAGAGTATCATTACAACGCCAGTGCATTACTCTGAAACGAATGTAATGTCATCCTTCTTCGCATGAACAAACTCATATTGCAGGGTGCGATCCAACCCCTGAGATAAAGTATATGGCGCGACAAAGCCTGAAGAATGCACTTTTGTTGCATCAAACTGCGTTGTCGCACAGAATTTTTTAACACGAACCGAACTTACTGCGTATTTCTTGCCCGTGACTTTGCTCAGGATATCGAAACAGTAGCCTCCCAGCATACCTAATGGATAGGGGAGGTGCATCGATGGGATTTTTTTACCCAGACTCTGTTCTACCTCGGCAACCAGTTGATTCATATTCAGATCAGGTTTATCAACGTAGTTATAAACTTCGTAGCCAGCCGTAACGTTTTTGAGCTTAAATTTGATAAACTCAACAATATTTCCAACATAAGCCATTGATTTATAGTTTGTTCCTGGACCAACCATCGCAAATTTACCACCAGCGATCTGTTTCAAGAGATTGTATACATTACCGCGGTTACGTTCCCCGAAAATAACGGTAGGGCGAATTATGGTCAAAGAACGTTCATTCGGCGCTTTAGCATGCCACTCACGCAGAACTTCTTCTGCTTGCCATTTACTTTTTCCGTAATGATTAAAGGGATCGTGAGGGTGCGTTTCATCAGGATTTTTCTTGTTGAGTCCATAAACTGCAACAGAACTGGTGAAAATGATATTTTTTACACCATTTTTTTCCATCGCCGCCAGTACATTACGAGTTCCCTGGACGTTGACATCATAATAAAGCGAAGTAGGACTGACATCATCACGATGCTCCGCAGCCAATAGTACTACGGTGTCAAAACCCACCAACGTCTGGTCAAGGATTTGTTGGTCACGAACATCGCCAATGTGTGTAATCTCTGGGTAGAAATGGCTTTGCTGTTTATCCAGGTTCTTGATATTAAAATCATCCACTGCCGTTTCAAGGAGTCGGGTTCCTACGAATCCGGAAGCACCAATGAGCAAAACGTTATCGTTCATAAATCACTTAGTCTGGTTGAAATACAAGAAAACGAGATAAAGATGAGTATCTTCCCTGAGTAGTCAACGCTGCTCAGTCCCAGCTTTAACGGTATCGGGTGATTATAATCTTTTGATTGATGATATCCAGTAAGATTATGGTGCCTGGATTTTACCCTTCCCGCTTCGGCAGCGGAAAATTCACCGCTTCAACATTCACGGTTTGATGATTAATCCTGTCGATGTCCACGGAACTCTGCCCGTTTTCATTGATGGCATGAACATTAGCGAGGGAAAGCAGCGTGTCCTGGCGGGCCATAAATTGACCACGGATATCTTTACGCAAATCGAAGTGCATTTTTAACGCCGGGCCAGCCGCTGAGGTTTGCATCACGTTGATATTACGCAGAAACAGATGCTGCGGTTGATTATGCAGTTCCAGCGTAGCACGTGTCATCCGTACGTTGGTGATGGCGACAAAAGAGGGGGCGTTACCGGAGGAGATTTGAATGCCGCGTAATTTATAAACAACCTGGCGATTATCCAACCGAATGGCGTTTAATTTAAAGTTTTGCGGAATTGACAGGTATTTTCCTTTAACGACGCCATAGCCGATGAGCATCCCAGCACTATTCGTCATATCAATATTATCAATGATGAAATTATCACAGCCATAAATTGCGATCGTTGCGTTATCAATACCCGCGTTTTTACTGAAATCGGGCGTAATGTTTTTGGCTTTTACGTTGCGAATGACGAAATGCTTGCCATTTTCTACGTGCACCAGTTGTCGGCAATCAGATCCGGTAATATTAGCCACCACAAAGTTTTTTACCGCCTGGTCTTCAGGATAACTATTGTCATAGGTGCTGCCCGCCAGCCCGATGCCGATCCCCCAGTTGATTTTACCATTGGTGCAATCAATGCGTTCAATGATGTGATCGGCAATCAGGATGTTGCGGTCGTTAATCGCGACATTCCACTCAATAGCGTCGCCCTGCAAATCGCTAAAACGGCTACGCGTAATCCGCGCTCCGTCCATTTGGTTATGAAATCCCTGGCGGAGAATGGCGTAGTTAGCGTGGGTAACGGTGATGTCATCAATAATGAGATTACGCATCACCTGCGGTTCTTTACCGCCAATGAAAATTTGCGCGACGGGGCCAAAGCCGCTCATCGTCACGCCTTTAATCACACAGTCCGACCCGCGAATGTCCAGCGTCACATTGTGCAGACTGCCGCCCTGCTCCCCCACCACCTGACACCCGTCCTGCAAAATAAACCGTCCCCGGCCATTCCCACGCACGGCGCCCTGTACCCGCAACGTTTTTCCCGGCGGAATCGTTATCGCCGCATTGATATTTTCACACACCCCTCCTGGCGGCACGACCACGGTCTGTCCGTCGGCGAAGGCCTGTTTGAACGAGGCGATACCATCACCCGCCGGGTAATCCTTCATATCGACGGTCTGGCGAGGTTCACGCGCCTGTACCGGTAAGGCGCGCAGGAAAGGAAGAACAGCAAGCGCGGAGCCTGCCGTCAGGAGGGTACGTCGGGAGAATTTATTCGCGGGCATACAACCTCGTTTACATCGTTTGTAGCAAGCTGGCTAACTGGCGATTAATCACCTGCTGGTTAAAATCTTGCGCCACTTTTTCACGGGCGCGCGTGATCACTGACTCCAGCGTGTCGTGGTCAATCCGGCTGAACTCAGCGAGCCGGGTCGCCAGCGCCTGCGCATCGTTTTCCGGCACCAGCCAGCCGGATTTCCCGGCCTTTACCAGCTCCGGAATGCCGCTATGCACGGTAGACACGACGGGAATCCCCACCGCCATCGCCTCCATCAGCGCTACCGGAATACCCTCCATATCGCCATCCGTACCGGTAATTGATGGCAACAAAAAGAGGTCGGCATCATCCAGCATCGCCTTCACTTCATGGCTCGGTTTAAAACCCGGCATCTCAATGACATCCTCTAACTGATACTGCTCAATGAGCGTGCGCAGCCGACGTTCCCACGGGCCAATGCCCAGAATGCGATAGCGAAACGCCACGCCCTGCGCTTTCAGTTGCCGACAGGCCTCAATCGCCACATGCAGGCCTTTTTTCTCGGTCAGGCGCGCGACAGAGATAATCTCCAGCGGCGTCCCGGGCGCTTTCACCGGACGGTGGCTAAAACGCGTCATGTCGACGCCCATGCGTGAAACGGTAATCTTCTCCGGCGGGCAGCCCATACTTTTCAGGCGAGCGGCCCACAGATCGCTGATAGGCAACATCAGATCGCCCCGACGAAACAACTGCTGATACTCCGGCGTGTAATGACTGAGCACCTCGCGGCTGGAGATATCAATCCCGTGGAAAATAGTCGCGATTTTACCGCGAAGCACACCCAGTTCGCGTAGTTTTGCCGCCGTCACGCCCGCCGGACCAAAGTGAGCGATGAACACATCCGCCACCAAAGGCTGGCCCACCTGGGCGCAAATCGCGGAAAGGATCAAATTGCGTGATTCATTGCCATAGCGGGTAAAATTGAGCGCTTTCCATGTCGCCGCCCGATGCAGTCCCGGCAGCGTTTTACATGCCCGGTAGCGCAGTTTCGCCAGCCGTCCCTGGGGCTCATCCTGTAACCAGCGGGTTTTCGCCGCCAGGCCATACTTCTCCCAGGCGGCGTGAGTATGTTGGGTATCGCCTTTTTGCAGGGCGACGATTTCCACATCAAACCCCATATCAATAAACGCCGTGATCTGGTTGAGAACGAAGGTCTCCGAGGAGAGCGGAAATTTCAGTAAAAAGAAGCCGACTTTCATTGCGTCTCCCCGATACGGGTCAGTACCGACTCCACCATCCGCATTCCCTGCTCGCGCTCGCGGCGTACCGCCGCTACCAGACGTTCATTAACCTGCGGCAACTGTCCCAGCGTATCCGCGACCATGGCGTTGAGGCTGCCGTCCAGCAGATGGCGGATATCTATCGCCATCTCCGGCATCCCCAACTGTTGCATGATGCCTGCGGACTTGTGTTCATAGTTGATAGCGATTGCCGGGGTGGCGAAATTCATCGATATAATCGCCGAGTGCAGACGGGTGCCAACGGTCAGTGCGCACGCGCCGAGGATTTTGCCCATTTCGAGATCGTTAAGCTCATCCATCACCACGTGATAGCGTGACAGATCGCTGATGTGCTGGCGCAAACTCAGCGCCACCATCCGGTCATCTTTGTTGTAACTATCGATACCGGTACAGGTCGAGAGCGCAATCACCTGGTACCCTTCTTCAATGATCCGGTTCACCACCCCGGCGAAAGCTTTCTCATAGGCCTCCTGAGTGGTGTTAAGACGCTGATCAAATGGCGCCAGCTCACGCAGAGTAATGGCGACGGTTTTCTGTCGGGCGGCGACATCCAGCCAGTGCCGTACCGTATAACCCGGCTCAAAATCCTCCGTCTGGTGGTCCACCAGCCATGCAGTATCAATGCCATATTCAACCTTCGCCGTGGTGATGCCACTGCGTTTCATTAAATCCAGGCTCATCGACTCGCGCAGGATCAGCGCATCGCAATGACCAAACACGTAGTTAGCCAGTTGATTAAACTGCGGATCCTGAAACGGCCCGACACTATGGCCAATCATGTACAACGGTTTTTTCGCCATAAAGGTACACAGCGCGTGCTCAAACTGCGGCACGCCGTAGAGATCGACAAAGAACGAACCGCCAACCTGAATAATGGCGTCATAGCCGGAGAGCAGCCGGACAAAGTCGGTGAATCCCTGCGCAATAGCGATATTACGCAGTTTGCCAGTGTCAGTTACGCGGGAAAGCAGCACCTGATGCTGATAGCGACGACGAAGTACTTTTTTTACCCGCCCCATGACGCCGGTGGCGCTGTTATGCTGTTTCATCTGTAAAAAGAGCGGATCGCCCATCACCGGACGATTCAAAAGCCATGACGAACTCACCGGATAGCGGCTCATCACATCCACCTGTACCTCCGGCTGGAGGTGGTTAATCGCATCCAGCAGGCCGCGTAAAATCGCGCTATCGCCACGGTTGCCGCAGGTGTGGTTACCCAGGATTAATAATTTCATAAAGACCTCAAATCGTAGTCCGGAGCAGACATAAGCCGCCATCCGGCAAAAATAGGGATATTCAACCTGCCCGTAACAGGGTTTTCATTTTTTCGCCGCGACAAAATTGACGTTTCATCTCCACCACCAGCGGTTGGCGAGAAGCAATCATCATCACCATAAACGCCAGTGCCCCGGCTGCAATTTGCGTCGCCAACACGACGCCTATCGAAAAGTGCCCACGCAATGCGATGCCCAGTCCATAACTCACTGCCAGCGTTGGCAATGAGAGATAAAATGGCAGCCACAAACTCAGCATGTACTGACGATAGCTGGAGCCGAGTACCGGCTTAATCATCACGAAATAGCTCAGAATGGTGTTGATGATTTGTACCGCCAGGAACCCCAGCGTCACGCCAATCGCCCCCGCCAGATGGCCGCCAATGAGAATTGCCGGGATAAACAGAAACGTTTTAAAGACGTTGAACTTAAAGCTGATATCCACGCGTGCTTTCGCCATCAGCAGCGAACCAATCGGGTTGCCGACCGAGCGCAGCAGCCCCACCACGCACAACAATTGCAGGATCGGGATAATGCTGTTCCACTTCTCGCCAAACACTAACGGCACAAAATTGTTCGCCACCACCATCAGGCCCAGCAGCGCGGGAAAATTGATAATTCCTACCACGGAAAGCAACTTATAGAAGTTGACGCGCAACTTTTCGGTATCGTCCTGGATTTTGGCGAATGCCGGAAATAGCACGCGAGTAATGATGGGATTAAGTTTCATCGGCGGCACAACCGCCACGTTGTACGCGAGGTTATATCCCCCGGCGACGCCTGCGCCGAGAATTCGCGCCAGTACCAGTGTCGACAGATTCGTGTTGATGTAATTGACGATACTGTCTGCCGTCAGCCACGCGCCAAAGCGCAGGTTCGTGGACACCGATGACAGCGAGAAATGCAGCCCCGGGCGGTAAATCTTGCGGCCAACGTAGCCGAACAGTAACGTTCGTACCGCGCTGTTCACCAGATAGCCGAGAATCGCGGTTAACGCCAGCGGCCAGTAATGGGCGCTAATCACCGTAAAGGTGAATCCCGCCAGCACGGAGGTCGTTTCGATCATGCCGATCTTATTGAACTCCAGCTCTTTTTGCATCAGCGCGCGGAACTGCTGCCCGTGGGGGATCACGATAAACGCCAGCGACAGCGTTTTAATTAGCGGCGCAAGGTCCGGATTGTGCAATACGCTGGCGATGAAATCACTCAGCAGATATACCGCCACACACACCACGATTCCCAGCCCCACATTCAGCCAGTACAGAGTGGTAAGCTCCAGATGACTAATCTCTTTGCGTTGGATAATTGAGTTCGCGATGCCAAAGTCCGAGATGGTGTCGGCCAGCGCGATAATCACCAGCGAGACGGTCAACAGGCCAAACTGGTGGTGATCGATAATGCGCGCCAGTACCGTCATCTGAATCAACCCCAGGCTGATGATAATGACGGTGGCGATAGCCGACCATTTCGCACCGCTGATCGTTTTTTGTCGTAAGTTCATCTTAATACGCCGCTTTATTCACAAACCCTTTGAAAATAGTCAGGAAAACGATTTTGATATCGAACCAGATACTCCATTCGCGGATGTATTCCAGGTCGAACTCCACGCGTTTTTCCATTTTCTCCAGCGTATCGGTCTCGCCGCGCCAGCCGTTAATTTGCGCCCAACCGGTGATCCCCGGTTTCATCTTGTGGCGCAGCATGTAACCTTCAATCAACTGACGGTATTGTTCGTTATGCGCCACCGCGTGAGGACGGGGACCAACAATGGACATCCCGCCGGTTAATACATTGATAAACTGCGGCAATTCATCCAGCGAGGTACGACGCAAAAAGTTGCCTACCCGGGTGACGCGCGGATCGTTTTGCGTCGCCTGGGTAACGACCTTATCGTTCTCCATTACTTTCATGGAGCGGAACTTCCAGACCTTGATCGGCTTGCCGTCCATCCCGTAGCGCGTCTGACGGAAAATCACCGGCCCGGGCGAACTCAGTTTGACCGCCAGCGCAATGCCGCACAGTACTGGCGAGATGAGCAGCAGAATCAGCGACGCCAGCACGATATCCTCTGCCCGTTTAAGCAAACGGTTAATCCCTGACAGCGGCGTGTCATACAGCGGAACGACCGGAACGCCGCTCATCTCCTCCACGCGCGAGTGGAGAATAGTAAAGGTGAACACATCGGGGATAAGGATCACCGAGCAGGTGGTGTCGGCCAGATCGCGCACCAGTTTTTTCACCATGGCGCCGTCGCTCATCGACATGGCGATATAAACATTGTGAATCCGCGAGGCTTTCGCATCGTCAATTAACTGCTCGAAGTTCCCGGCCCAATCAGCAGAGACGCCGCCCGGTTTGGGATCGTGATAGACGCCCACCACCTCAAAACCCAGCCATGGCTCATTACGGAAGCTATCCAGCAACGCCTGGCCCGCAGGCAAATCTCCGGCGACGGCGACCCGGCGCGTGTTATAACCACGATTGCGTAGCCAGCCCGCGCCGAAACGGATAAATGAACGGCATAATACCAGGCCCAGGCTGGACAGCGCATACCAGGCCAGCCAGGTCGCGAGGTGGTTGTCAAAGTCATCATTAAACGCCACCAGCCCGGCGCTGAAGATCAGACTCAGCGTCCAGTTTTGCAGTAACAGCGTTAACTCTGTCGATATTTTGACGCCGCGCCAGGAGCGATAAAAATCAGTCATCCCGCCCAGCATTTGAAAAACAACCAGCGTAATCAGCGCCACCAACAGGTTCATGTACAGGAATGGCAATCCACTGACTTCACAGATGAACCACAGCCCGCCAAACATGATGGTGATATCTGAAAAGCGTTGCACCATAGAGATTAACGATGCATTGGTTTTAGCTCGTTCGCGCTTTTTTAGATTTGTCATCGTTGTTCCTGTGATTGGCCCCTTACCCGCAGGCGGCAAGGGGAGACCTGACGTTACTGATTCAGCAGCGCCAGCAGAGTGCGTGTTCGCGCTTCCATCAACGGAATATCGCCGCGTGATTCCACATTCAGGCGCACCACCGGTTCGGTGTTTGACGAGCGCAGGTTGAAGCGCCAGTCGGCGAACGACATGCTGAGACCGTCCGTGCGGTCCACCGCCTGCGCCTCATCCGCAAAATACCGCTCCACCCGGGCAATCGCCGCCGCCGGCTCCGCCAGCCTGCTGTTGATTTCCCCGCTCGCCGGGAACGCCGCCATCCGGTCCGCCACCAGCCCGCCCAGCGACTGCCCCTTCAGGCACACCAGCTCCGCCACCAGCAGCCACGGGATCATCCCGCTGTCGCAGTAAGCAAAATCGCGGAAATAGTGATGCGCGCTCATCTCGCCGCCGTACACCGCATCCTCAAGACGCATCCGCTCCTTGATAAAGGCGTGCCCGGTTTTCGACATCACCGGCGTCCCGCCCGCCGCCGTCACCACCGCCTCGGTGTTCCAGGTCAGGCGCGGGTCGTGGATAATCTTCGCCCCCGGGTGTTTCTCCAGAAACGCTTCCGCCAGCAGCCCGACGATGTAGTACCCCTCAATGAACTGCCCTTTCTCATCAAACAGGAAGCAGCGGTCGAAGTCGCCGTCAAAGGCGATGCCCATGTCCGTCCCGTGTTCGATAACGGCCTTGCGGGTGTCGTCGCGACACTCCGGCAGCAACGGGTTGGGAATGCCGTTCGGGAAGGTGCCGTCCGGGGTGTTGTGGATTTTGATGAACGCCACCGGCGCGCCCAGCGCCTTCAGCCGCGCTTCGATGGCGTCGATGACCGGCCCCGCCGCGCCGTTGCCGGAATTAAGCACCAGCTTCAGCGGCGTAAGATTTTTAATGTCGATATACTCCAGCAGATGGTCGATGTAGGCATCGCGCAGGGTGATTTGTCTGTAGCTGCCGCGCGCGGCTTCATTGACCGGCGGGAAGTCGTTCGCTTCCGCCAGGCGCTGAATGTCGCGCAGGCCGGTGTCGCCGCTTATCGGGCGGGCGCCCCCGCGTACCAGCTTCATGCCGTTATAGTCCATCGGGTTATGGCTGGCGGTCACTTCGATACCGCCGTCCACGCCGAGGTGGAAGGTGGCGAAGTAAATCTCTTCGGTGCCCGACATACCGATATCCAGCACGTCGACGCCCGCATCCTGTAACCCTTTCGCCAGCGCCCGCTTCAGGGACTCGCTGGTCAGACGCGCGTCGCCGCCCAGCACGATGGTTTTCGGTTTTAAATATTCGCCGCAGGCGCGGCCAATCCGCCATGCGATATCTTCATTGAGCTCCTCGCCCAGCCTGCCGCGAATGTCATAGGCCTTGAAACAGGTTAATTTTGTCATGTTCGTCCCCTTCTTCAGGCAACAGTTAGCCCTGACCGTAAATGGCCAAAATCGTTATTGTTGTTCATTGCCGGATGGCGCGTTATTTATCAGGCCTACACCCGGCCGTAACGGTCCTCGAACCGCACCACGTCGTCCTCTTCGAGGTACGAGCCGGAACGCACTTCAATTAAATCGAGCGGTATTTTTCCCGGATTTTCCAGGCAGTGGGTCGCCCCCAGCGGAATATAGATGGACTCATTTTCACCGAGCAGCTTAACCTCGCCGTTGATGGTGACCCTGGCGGTACCCGCCACCACCACCCAGTGCTCGGCGCGGTGATGGTGCATCTGCACCGACAGCCCTTCCCCCGGCTTGACGGTAATACGCTTCACCTGATAGCGCTCGCCCGCGTCGATGGAGTCGTATTTGCCCCACGGACGGTAAACCTCGCGGTGCATGTGGTGCTCATGGCGCCCGTCGGCCTTGATCTTCTCCACCACCTTTTTCACGTCCTGCACCGCGTGGCGATCGGCAATCAGCACGGCGTCTTTGGTCTGTACCACCACCAGATCCTTTACGCCGACGGTGGTCACCAGGCCGGATTCGGCGTAAACGTAGCTGTTTTCCGTTTTATGGCTGATGACGTCGCCGTGGTGGACGTTTCCCTCGGGGGTGTGGGCGCTGATTTCCCACAGCGAAGACCAGGAGCCGACATCGCTCCAGCCGGCGTCCATCGGCATCACCACCGCGTCCGCCGTCCGCTCCATCACCGCGTAGTCAATGGACTCTTCCGGACAGGCGAGGAAGGCCTCTTCATCCACGCGAATGAAGTCAAGATCCGGATCGACACCGCGCATCGCCTGTTCACAGGCGGTCAGAATATCGGGTCGGAATTTTTTCAGCTCTTCCAGATAGCGTCCGGCACGGAACAGAAACATGCCACTGTTCCAGTAGTAATCGCCGCTGGCGACGTAGGCCTGGGCGGTTTCCAGCCCGGGCTTCTCAACGAACTGCGCCACCTCAAAAGCCACCGCATCCGTCGCGCCCGGCACGACATCACCGCGCCGGATATAGCCATAGCCGGTTTCCGGCAGATCCGGCACGATACCGAAGGTCACCAGTTTGCCCGCGTCGGCACAGGGTATGGCGCTGCGCACCGCGTCGCGGAAGGCCTCTTCATTGGCGATCGCATGATCCGCCGCCAGTACCAGCATCAGCGGATCGCAGTCCGTATGCTGTCGCGTCGCCGCCAGCGCCGCCAGCGCAATCGCCGGCGCGGTATTGCGCCCGGCGGGCTCAAGAATAATGTTCTCCGTCAGCTTATTGAGCTGGCGGAGCTGTTCGGCGACGATAAAACGGTGCTGTTCGTTGCAGATAACCACCGGGCTTTCGCACTCCACGCCGTTCAGACGGCAAAGGGTGGTTTGCAGCATGGTGAGATCGCCCTTCAGGCACAGAAACTGTTTTGGGTAAAGCACACGGGAGAGCGGCCACAATCGGCTACCGGAGCCACCGGCCATCACAACCGGGTAAAGTTTTGTCTGACGCATTATCATCCCCGAATATCTGCAATAAATTGGCTTAGCACATTCTCTTTATTGAGCGTGCGTTCGGCGTATTGACGTGCCGTCGTGTTGTTTTTCGGCATGGCGAGCACCCGGCTAATCCCGTCGACCAGCGCGTCGGCCGACTCCGGTTCCACGCAAACGGCGATGCCCGGATAGCGCACGCAAAGTTCTCCTAATTCGGTGTGCGGCTCAGCGGTAATTACCGCATTGCCGCCGACCGCCAGAATGTTAGTCAGCTTGGAGGGCAGTACCGCGTCCGCCGCGCCGCGCTTTTGTACCACCAGATGGCAATCGCCCATTTTCAGCAGCGCGGGTAAGGCGTCGTAAGACTGAAGCGGGAGGAATTTAATATTTGGCAGGCTGCGTTCGCGGGCCATGTTCTCCAGCCGCGCCTTGCCGCCGCCCTGGCCGACAATCGCAAAAATCAGCGGTCGATCGCGTAATCGCTCCGCGGCGTCAATCACCTTTTCCAGCCCTTGCTTTTCGCCGATATTGCCGGAATAGAGCACGATTTTTTTGCCTTCTGGCAAGCCAAGCTGCTGACGCAAAGCCGTCACGTCAGCGTCATTAACTTCCTGAAAGCGCGCCACTTCCGACCAGTTCGGAAAGAAGAGGATTTTTTCCGCCGCGACGCCCTTTTCCCGCGCTTTATTCATCATGGAGCGAGAGATGGTCGAGACGTTATCAACGTTACGCAGCGCGCTGCGTTCAAAGGCCGTCGCAAACCGCGCTACGCTGCCACGCTGGCCTTTTCCCGCCATCCCTAAGCCGAGCATGGCATCCACTTCGTAATCCTGAATATGCAGTACGGTACGCGCGCCGGAGAGTTTCGCCAGCAGGCGCATTCCCGGCGTACAAAAGAGCGTCGGCACAACGCCGATAATCCGATCCGGCTTCCAGCGACGCTGCGCCATCAGAGGGAAAAAACTGCTCAATGCAAAGCTCCCCAAATGAAGCAACCGCTTTAAGGTGGAGGGCTGTTTCGGCACATACAGCGGGCAGCGCCAGACGGTAGCCTCGCCCTCTTCCCGGCGATAGCGCCAGGCGGAATAGCGCTCGCCAACCTTCCACTGCGGGTAGTACGGCGGCGCGGTGATGACCCGCACCTCATGGCCTTCCCGCGCCATCCATGCCACCATTTCGCCGGTATATTTGCCGATACCGGTCAGTTCCGGCGAATAGTTAATGCCATAGACCAGGATCTTCATAGGCCCACCGCCGGCGCGTCAGGAAGGAAGTAGGCCCGACTGTTCTCATGAACATTATTGCTTGCCAGAAGCAGTTCCGGCGTCAGCCAGCGGTAACCGCCATGCTGGGCGTCAGGCAGGTGTAAATCGCTCTCCGCCACGCGCAGACGAAAGCCGAGCACGATGTAGTGAGTTGAAAAATCCTCACCGGAAAAGTTGTCGTCATAGAAGTGCTGCCACACGCCATAAAACGTCCCTGCCGCCAGCGGCAGACGCACGCCCAGTTCCGCCTGCGTCAGGCGTTCAAAGGCGGCCTCCAGCGTTTCGTCTTTGCACACCCGTCCCCCCGGCACAAACCAGTAGCCCTGCGCCGGACGGTTGAGACGCCGGCCCAGCAGGATTTCCCCCTGGCCGTTTTCCACGATGAAATCGAGGGAGATGAGGGGGGTGGTTCGTACCACGGCGGCGAAATCTTCCTGACGTAAAAACATTATCACCCCCGGAACCGTTGCTGATTCTCAAGGAACCACTGGTAAGTAGCGGCAAGCCCTGCCTCCAGTGAAATTTCGTGATACCAGCCAAGCTGATGCAGACGCGTGACGTCGAGCAATTTACGCGGCGTGCCGTCCGGCTTCGCGGCGTCGAACACTACCCGGCCTTTGTAACCCACCACCTTCGCGATGGTCTGCGCCAGCGCGCGGATGGTGCAGTCCACGCCGGTGCCGACGTTAATGTGCGACAGCATCGGGTCGGTGTGCTCCTGCCACACTTCACGCGCCAGCTCCATCACGTGAATGCTGGCCGCCGCCATATCATCAACGTGCAGAAATTCGCGCATCGGCGTTCCGCTACCCCACACCACCACCTCCGGCGCGTGGCTCTGCGCGGCCTCATGAAAGCGGCGCAGCAGCGCCGGGATCACATGTGAATTGTCCGGATGGAAATTGTCATACGGGCCGTACAGGTTGGTCGGCATCACCGAACGGTAGTCACGACCGTACTGGCGGTTGTAGGACTCGCACAGTTTAATCCCGGCAATCTTGGCGATGGCATACGGCTCGTTGGTCGGCTCCAGCGTCCCCCGCAGCAGCTCGCTTTCCGCCATCGGTTGCGTTGCCAGTTTCGGATAGATACAGGACGAGCCGAGAAACAGCAGTTTGTTCACGTTGTGCAGGTGCGCGGCGTGAATAATGTTGCTCTCTATCATCATGTTTTGATAAATAAAATCCGCCGGATAGGTGTTATTGGCGACAATGCCGCCCACTTTCGCCGCCGCCAGATAAACCTGGTCGATACCCGCCCCGGCAAAGAACGCCTGTACCGCGCGCCCGTCGAGCAGATCCAGCTCATCGCGGGTGCGCAGTACCAGCTCCACGTCGCCGCGCTGCGCAAACTGTCGTACAATGGCGGAGCCCACCATCCCGCGATGGCCTGCCACAAAAATTCGTTGCTTATTCATTCTCAGGACTCCAGCGCGATGGCCACCTCGTAACCGTGAGATTTCAGCAGTGAGTGTTTTTTCGCGGCCTCCAGATCGTTCGCCACCATCTCGGAGACCATCTCCGACAGGGTGATTTCCGGTTTCCAGCCCAGTTTCTCATGCGCTTTGGACGGGTCGCCCAGCAGGGTTTCCACTTCCGCCGGACGGAAATAGCGCGGATCCACGGCCACAATCACATCGCCCGGTTTCACGCCCGGCGCATCGTGTCCGGTCACGGATACCACGATCCCTTTCTCATCAATACCCTCGCCTTCAAAGCGCAGTTTTATCCCCAGTTGTGCCGCCGCCAGCTCGACAAACTGGCGTACGGAATACTGCACGCCGGTGGCAATCACGAAATCTTCCGGCTGCTCCTGCTGTAACATCATCCACTGCATCCGCACGTAATCTTTCGCATGGCCCCAGTCGCGTAGCGAGTCCATGTTGCCGAGGTACAGGCAGGACTCCAGTCCCTGGGCGATATTGGCGATGGCGCGGGTAATTTTACGGGTGACGAAGGTTTCGCCGCGACGCGGGGACTCGTGGTTAAACAGAATGCCGTTACAGGCGTAGATACCGTAGGATTCACGGTAGTTAACGGTGATCCAGTAGGCGTACAGTTTCGCCACCGCATAGGGGGAACGCGGGTAGAACGGCGTGGTCTCTTTCTGCGGGATCTCCTGTACCAGACCGTACAGTTCAGAAGTTGAGGCCTGGTAGAAGCGGGTTTTCTTTTCCAGCCCGAGGAAGCGGATCGCCTCCAGCAGGCGCAGCGTGCCCATCGCATCCACATCGGCGGTATATTCCGGCGACTCAAACGACACCGCCACGTGGCTCATCGCGCCCAGGTTGTAGACCTCATCCGGCTGTACTTCCTGTAAAATGCGGGTCAGGTTGGAGGCGTCGGTCAGGTCGCCATAATGCAGATGAAATTTCGGGTTGCTGCTGTGCGGATCCTGATAAATATGGTCCACGCGCTCAGTATTAAACGATGACGCGCGACGCTTGATACCATGCACCTCATACCCCTTTTCCAGCAGAAATTCTGCCAGGTAAGACCCATCCTGTCCGGTTACGCCAGTAATGAGAGCGACTTTTGACATTTTCATTTCCTCAAATAGTCCCGTTAGGGAGTAACTTTCTGAACGCGCTGGCGCGTTACCACTGCGGGATTGCCCCGACAAATCGCATTTGCCGGTAATGATTTAAATACGCTGCTACGTGCGCCGACGACGGTGCCATGACCTATCGTCACGCCGGGCGCGATAAAAACATCGGTCGCCAGCCAACATTTTTCGCCAATAACAATCGGCGCGGCGTTAATATCGAAATGGGCGCTGGTATAATCATGGCTACCGGTACACAAATAACCTTTTTGTGAAATGACCGCATGCGCGCCAATATTAATTTCACCCAACGTATATAACACAGCGTCGTCGCCTACCCAGGCATAATCGCCGACGGTTAATTTCCACGGATAGGTAATTTTTACTGACGGTCGAATAACCACATTTTTTCCAATTTTGGCGCCAAACAGTCGCAGTAAAAAGGCTCGCCAGCGATACAATATTTGCGGCGACCCGGCGAATAATGTCGCCTGTACCGCCCACCATAATTGTACTTTTAGTGCATTAGCGCCGCGGAACCCTTTCGGCACCGTAAAGCCGCTAAGATCCTGCATAATAACTCCCGGTGATTAGACTTTGTTATACCGCGCTTTTGTTTTACCCGTCGTTTTCAGACGTAATAAATAGGATAATTGTGCCCAAAACCCTGGCATACGTAATATTTTTCGCTGTACGTTTTTTGCATCCTGACATAATTCCAGATTATTCGAGGTTGACACCCCGCCCATCGAAAATTCAGATACCAGCCCGTTAATTCGCCGGAAAGGATAGCCTGCTTTATAGAGACGGGCCGCCAGCGCATAATCTGAAGAGACCTTATATTGCAGATCATAAGGATACTTTTTTAACCCTGCCGTCGGGAAAAATATCGCCTGATGGCTGGCGGGTAAACTGTGGTAGATATAACACCCGGGTTTAGCCTTCCGGCGTATTTTATGCCCGCCGCCAAAATCCAGCAGCGCGTCGCCAATATACATCGCCTCGCCCTTTTGCCGTGCCAGTTGGCGGACAAACAGCGCGACATCATCATGAAACGCATCACCGGAATTAAGAAACAGGGTATAACGCCCTTGCGCCAGTGCAATGCCTTTGTTCATGGCATCATAAATACCGCGATCTTTTTCACTGACAAAACGCAGGTTAAACTCACCGTGACGTTTTTGCAGAAATTCGCGCGTGCCGTCCTCCGAACCGCCATCCACTACGATCCATTCAAATGACAGACCCGGATCGCGCGCCAGATTGCGCAGCGAGCGCCAGGTTTTTACCACCCCTTCGTAATTGCGAAAGGCGACGGTAACGACGCTTAAAAACATACACCCACCCTGTTATGAAATTTTTAACGCCTTGCGCAAAATGAACGGACAGACGATTAAAAAAGCATATTCCGGGCTAAATATTGAACCGGTAAAAAACAGCGACACCGGCGTAAAAAGATAGAGCTGTACCCGAAAATTGCGATTATCGCCAAACGCATTTAGCGCCATTTTTAAAACTTTCCCCATATACCACAGCGTCATTAGCACTGCGAACCAGGAAAAATAAATAATCAGCAGATACAATCCATTGTCTATGGTTTTCCCGACATCCGCACCGTTAAAGATTCCGAATGATGCAACATATTCATAAAGTGAGCCAAATCTGACTACACCATCAATATGGGTCAAGGAATATCCAACCATGACTAATGGCCCCACAATGCGATAATAAGAAGATGAGCCTTCCGTCCCTAAATCGCCAAGTCGTGTCGCGATATAAGGAAATGCAATAATTACCCCGATCAAAAACAGGGTTAATGAAACCAGCGCCAGCGGAAGTTTTTTCTTTATCGCATCCTTATTCAAATATTGGAACGCCCACTCCAGAAGATAAAACAGGATAAAGGTCATTACTCCAGAAAATGATCCTGATAATATTATTCCTACCAGAATCATAGCATCACTTTTCGGTGTTTTGATACCAAACTGTTTGATGCTCAGCCAAATTGAGATTAGTGCCAAAGCGAAAAATGCCGGTTCAAAATACAGCGCAGTAGTACGCTTACCGCCAAATTTTATAAAATTCAGCACATAGCTATTACTGTAAATAAGATATTTCGAAATTCCTTCCATAATACTGCTGCCGCCGGTGAGGATAATTTGCACCATCTCAACCGCAGCGAGCGCAACCACGACACCTACAACCAGATAAAAAAAACGTAAAATCTTTCGGTGGTTATGCGCGGAAATGGTTTTGAAGCGGATACTCCAGACCATCCCGATAATGACCACAATATAGACAAATAGCATCGTGGACGTGACATATTTACCGGCATTCAGCGACTGGCCGAACAGGAAATTAAATGCCGTAAGCCCCGCGCCGATGCCTAAGGCGATCATCAATTTTTTTACGCTGATGCGCTCCACAAATAACAGCAGCAACAGCGGTAAAAAAGTGACGATGGTAATGGGAAAGCTTTCCCCCAGTTGGGCAATTTTAACGTTGACCAGTAAGTAGATCAGCGGCAGCAGCAGGTAGCTACAGATTCTGATAGAACGAGACATACTCCTCCAGCATCTGTTGACCGCTGTACGCGACGCGGCTACGCATGCGAAAGGCGTCCAGCGTTGCGCCAAATACCGCCTGAGCAATCTCTGGCTTACGCCGCTGCACCAGGCGCAGTACATCTGTAGCGGCAAAGGTCTGGCCGCCGGATTTCGCCAGCACCTCCTGCGCCGCCTCGCTGTGGGTGGCGATCACCGGTACGCCGATCGAGAGCGCTTCACACAAGATCAGCGGATAGTTATCGACCCGCGAACTAAAGACCAGCGCATCCATCTCATTGAGCGCGCTCATTAATTTACGCTTATCGGTTTCAAAACCGTGATTAACGACGTTTTGGCCGGTAAAAGGCGAAAATTTACCGAAGGTATGCAGTTCAATTTTTTCGCCCAGCGCCATCATATCGTGTACCAGACGCTGGTCAGTTTTACCGTCATAACGCAAGTCATGCGCTACAATGGCGATCCGCGGTTTGTTCGCGATCTGCGGCGCAGGCGATAGCTCCGCGAGAATCGCCTCGGTCGCCAGATCGATACCGTTATTAATAATCCGACAGCGCCCCGCGCCATAAACGCTGTTAAAGGCCTCGGCCACGTGCTGGCTCGGCGAAATAAACCGGCAGCCCAGCCGCAGCATGTCACGAAAGCGCTGACGTTTGCCGTCAATAAGCTGATGCGCCCGATCCACCTTGACCGGCGGATAATTGCTCAGGGTTGGGCATTTTTGGCAGCCGCTTTTCCAGCCCTCGCAACCGTCGGTGAAGGCGCAACGCCCGGTGACGCTCCAGTGATCGTGCAGCGTCCAGACCAGCGTGACGTCCGGTTTTTGCGTTTTGACTTTTTCGCAAAACGTCACGATGTCCGCCAGGTTTAGCCAGTAACTGTGGAGAACATGAAAATGCAACACCAGCGGGCCGGATGTCTGGATAACCGTGCGGTAAAGGTTGTCGAGGTTGCCAAACAGGTCGCGATTCACGAAACGAAACAGCGCAATATTGGCGATTGCCGTGCCGCGCGGCGTCTGTTTTATCACCTGCGGATAGCGGTGGTGACTGACGCTTTTTTTTCCGCCTTTGCCATAACCATAGACAAAATGCGACGTCAGCCCTTTTTGCAGCGCCCGTAGATGGAGATCCAACGCCACTCCCGCCGCGCCGCCCTCCGCCAGCCGTACATTAAATTGCAGAATATTCATGTGCTGACCTTCACTCGTGCTTTTTCTCCCACCACCAGCGCATGGTCCGGAATACTGTCAAGCACCACGCTGCCAGCGCCAATCGTGACGTGATTACCGATAGTAATGTCGCCAAGCAGGATGGCATTCGCCCCCAGCTCAACGCCGTGACCAATCACCGGACAAGCCAGACTGTCCGCGCCGCGATTGCCAATGGTGACGCCGTGGCGAATGGTAAAATCGTCGCCGGCGACGACATGTTTATTGATCACTACCGCGTAACCATGATGGATAGTGAATCGCCGGCCAATGGTCGCTGCGGCCTGGATTTCATACCCGAACAGGCATTCCGTGATCAGGCGATACAGCACCAGTACCGGCGCTGCCCACAGATTATTCAGCACATTCTTTTTGCGCCAGACGGAACAAAAATGAGCGATACGGTAGGCCAGCACCATGCAACAGGGGCGTAAGCTCCAGCTATTCGCGCGTAAGTCTTCCAGCATCGTTATCGCCCCCGCAGCCCGGCCGCGAGGCGTTTGCTATTACGCACGGAGAGCAACGTCAACAACGTGCGCCAGGTCATTCGCTTATTGCGAATTTGGTACAGCGTAAAAAGCTGGTATTTTTTGCTGGCGCGATCGAATTTATCTTTGTGCTTACGATAAAAATGGAAATAACCGGAGAACTTTTTCGGCGAAGAGGTAATCTGCATCTCGCCGTGGTTGATATGTAAAATTTGCGTCGCCTCTTCGAGTTTCCACGGCTCGCCATACTCCACCACCATGCGCAGAAAAATGTCGTAATCCTGCGCCGCCTTGAGTTCGGTATCGAACAAACACGCTTTAAAACGCCAGGCCCAGGTAAAAACCTGATTGCCAATAATATTGCGCTTGTAGAACAAGCGGCGCGAATAAGGGGATTTCGGATACAGCGGCAGGCTGGCAGGCTGAGAGTAGACCTCGCCCTCGCACACATAGTCGTTGGCATACAAAAAGGCGTGCGTAGTCAACTGGTGTTTATGGGCCAGAAACACGCTCAGACGGTTTGGCGTCCATTCATCGTCATCATCAATACCGGTAATGTAGTGCCCTTGCGCCTGCATAATGGCCTGGTTGCGTACCGCGCAGGCGCCGGTATTACTATCATTATGGGTATAACGGACGCGCGAGTCGTTCAGCTCCTCAACAAATTGTTGTAGCTGCTGATAAGATGAGGAGCAATCATCCACGATGATCATCTCCCAGTGGCGGTAGTCCTGACGTAGTACTGATTTAATCGCCCGGATAGCCAACTGCTGCCTGTTCCAGGTTGGCATATAAATTGAGATCAACGGATTGTCTGTTGTCATGCTTATTCCCCAGATAGTTTTGCCGCATGGCGCTACGCTTATCTGGCCTACAGTCGCAGGCCACGCCATGCGGCACGCCTTATTTTTTATTTGGCATCTGACTGGTATTCATACTCGTAATAGCCATAATCCTGGTAGCCCGTCGCCCGGCGGAAAATGGAGTTGAGAATTACACCTTTGACCTGAATACCATTCTGTTCAAAACGGCTCAGACTGGTTTCCACCTCTTTTAAGGTGTTGACGGCATAACGCGCTACCATCAGCGTCGTCCCGACGTGACGACCCACAATCGCGGCGTCCGTCACGGCCAGAATCGGCGGCGTGTCGATTAATACCAGGTCGTAGCGGCTGCTTGCCCAGGCGATCAGCTCGCCGAAGCGCTCGCTCATCAGCAATTCCGATGGATTAGGCGGTACCTGACCGCGTGGAATAAGATCAAAATTAGCGATCGTCGTGGGTTTCGCGCAGGAAGTTATCTCGCCTTTGCCCGCCAGAATGTCAGATAAACCGTCCATGTTATTGGTGCCGAGCAGTTCGTGGGTATAGCCCTTGCGCATATCGCAGTCGATCAGTAATACCCGTTTATGCGTCTGGCTGATGACGGCCGCCAGGTTGGCGCAAACAAAGGTTTTGCCGATAGAGGGGCTGACGCCTGTGAGCATCAGGACATTATTTTGCGCCTGCATCATGGCGAAATGCAGGCTGGTGCGCAGGCTGCGAATCGCCTCAATCGCCAGATCGGTCGGATTGCCTACCGCCAGCAGTTGGCTCTGCTTGTAACGCTTAATCCCTTTAATGGTTTTGACGCTATCGCGCGCTTTTTGCCATTCCGACAGTGGAATACTGGCATAGACGCTGATCCCATGCTCCTCCAGCGCCTGCGGGCTTTCGATACCGCGATTAAACAGCGAGCGCAGCAACACGCCGACAATCGATAACATTAATCCCAGAATAATGCTGCCGAGAATAATCAACGCCTTTTTCGGCTTCAGCACGCCCGGCTGGGTAATCGCCGGGTCAACGATGCGTACGTCGCCAACGGTGCTGGCTTCGGTGATTTTCAGCTCCTGCTGTTTATTAAGCAGTTGCATATAGACCTGCTGGCCAGACTCCACATCGCGGGTCAAACGCACAATCTCCTGCTGGGTTTTCGGCATCGCCGTCACCCGCCCGTTCAGCCTGGCTTTTTCATCTTCCAGCGCTTTACGTTTTTCCAGCAGGGTGCGGTAAGCCGGATGCGCTTTGGTAAAGAGTTTGGAAATTTCCGCCTCTTTAAACGTCAGCTCATTCAACTGGGCATCGATATTAACCATCGAATCGAGCACCGCCTTCGCCTCCAGCGGCAAATCCACCGAGTCTTTATCCTGGCGGAAAGCGTTTAGCTTGTTTTCCGCCACATCCAGGCGGCTACGGACTTCCGGCAGTTGTTTTGCCAGAAATGCCAGGCTCTTCCCCGCCTCTTCAGATTTCCGCGCAATATCCTGTTGCAGATAATTACGGGTAATACTGTTGAGAATTTCACGGATTTGGTCGCGATCCTCTCCCGTGAACGTCAGGCTCAGAACTCCGGTATCTTTGCCGGTTTCCGTCACGGTGAGGTTATTTTGCAGGTTATTAATCATGCCGAGCGTTGAGAATTTACTCACCGTAAATTCCGTATCAGGACGGGCGTCAATCGCCTCTACCCGCATCGTCACGCCGTCTTTATTGAGTGGCTGGCCCACAATGCCCTGCGCGTTAAATCCGCCATCGCTGACCAACTGATAACGTTTGTCACCCAGCACCTTAAGGGTGAAGATCTGTCCGCTCATCGTCTCTGGTCGGGTGAATGTCGTAACTTTCACCATTTCATTCTGACGTCCCATCAGCCGTTCCCACCCGGCGCCGAAGAGCGGAAAGGTGTTCCTGGTTACGGCAATATCCAGATCCAGATCGTCAACTGTCTTGCCCAGCACCAGACGCGATCGAATTAGCTGAATTTCCGCATCGGAAGCCGGCGGCTTATTCGCTAATGCGCTGTTGATATCCTGTACCAGCGAATTACCGGTGTTTTGTTCAATCTGCACCAGCGCATCGGCGCTATAGATGGGCGTGGCGAAGAGCGTATAAATCACCGCGCACAGCGCAAATATGGCCGTCGTCCCCAACACCCACCAACGCGCTTCAACCACCGTTCCGACCAGACGTCCGATATCGATTTCATCGCTACCCGTAACCGCCGCAGATTGTTTTACTTTTTCTGTCATGGTTTTCCCTGCTCTGCATTCAGTGCCTGCGCCCACTGGCGGGCAGACCTTTCCAGTAATGTGTACACCGCCTCAAACGCATCACGGCTTTTGCGATACGGGTCCGGTATTTCACGCTCGCTGTCCCAGTGACCAAACAGCATTACCTTGCCGCGCATTTCCGGCGCAATGTCGCACAGGGCGGCGATATGACGTTTCTCCATCGTCAGAATCAGGTCATATTCCCGGCACAGACGCGCGGAAATTTGCCTTGCGCAGTGGTTTTCCAAAGACAGATCGTGGGCGCTCGCCACGCTCGCCGCCGCAGGATCGGCTCCTTTGCCGACCAGCGCGCCTAACCCGGCGGACGCAACCGTCAGCGAGGGATGAAAGCGCTTTAGTAAACGTTCCGCCGTCGGGGACCGGCAAACGTTCCCCACACAAACCACTAAAATTTTGTTAAACATAACGATTACCAGGTATGAATGTCGCTGGCCGTATCCGTCATATAACGGACACCGCTAATGGTCGGCAGCAACTGATTGATCAGGCGGTTCCAGCGAGCAACCGGCGCGGTCGTGACATACACCACATCGTAAGGCTGAAGTCGGAATTCCGTCGCCATCACCAATGAAGTGGCGTCAGACATATCAAGCTGGTAGATATTGGCGATCTTGCCGCCGCGTCCACCCTCGCCTTTCAACGGACGAATCACAAAGATGCCGCTGGCGTTGGAGGTGGTCAGATCGATGCCTTCCGCATTGCCTAATGCTTCGGTGAGCGTCATGCCGCTGAAGTCCATTTTGAGGGTGCTCTGTTTTTTCACTTCGCCCATCACAAAGACTTTCAGATCGTCATTGCGCGGCACATACAGGATGTCGCCAGGGTAGAGCAAGCGGTTCTGGCTAAGATCGCCATTTTGCATCAGCGCCTGTAGCGAAATGCGCTGTTCTTTGCCGTTGTGCGTCAACACGACGTTGCGCCAGTCCGCCATATCGGTCAGGCCGCCCGCAGCGTTAATCGCATCCAGGACGGTTAGCGGCACGTTAGTAATAGCCTGCTGGCCGGATTTATTCACCTGGCCGGAGATATACGCTTTTTGCGAGCGGAAAGCGGCGATATTGACATCCACCTGCGGGTCCGCGATGTACTTCGCTAAACGCCCGGTAATATCACTGCGAATCTCTGACAGAGTTTTACCGACGACGCTAACCTTGCCAATGTAGGGATAAAACATGGTGCCGTCCGGCTGCACCCAGTTGCCGGTATCGCTTGAGCTACGATACTGACCCGCTGGCGTGGTCAATTCAGGGTGATCCCAGACGGTGACATTCAGCACATCGCCAGGCCCGACACGATACTGATAGCGGGCGATCTCCTGGTCCAGCGACATATTCGGTTGCGCGACATTGGGCCGCGGGCGTAATTGCTCAACCAGCCGTGGCGTCAGCGGATACACATTGACCATCCGGTCGAGATCAAAATCAGCGTCTTGCTGTTTGATCACATCTTTCCCCATCGTAGACATATTGCTGCCCGGAAGTACTGTGCAACCACTTATCAAGCTGAGCGACGCCAATAATGGCATCAATTTCATTTTGGATTTCATCATTGATTATTTATCACTTTGGCAGAGTAATTATCCTGTGCAATTTAAATAGCGGCTTCGTCCGTGCACATTTACCTTGCAGTTAATGAAAGAGAAAATTAACTGGCATCATTCTGAAAAAAAATCAATTCATCCGCAGGCTATTGACAGAATAATAAAGGCTTATATTGAGGCTATCAGGCACGCTACCGCCCCTGGCTTCTTAGCTACCAATGCACTGATAATTTTAAGTTTTCGCACTCCCCTCCGATTTCATCTTCGTTCAGATAAAAATCTTCAGCGAAATAAAGGTTACGTATTAATAGTTTTCTCGATGTCGTGACAGGATATTTAATAGCGCTATCTTAATCCTGCAAGAATTGTTGCAGCTAACCTAATGACAGGCAAGGTAACAAACCCGCTATTCTATATTTTTAAGATTAATATTAAATGAATTAACAGATAATTTTAGGATTTTATTGATGTTGACAATATTTATTTACTCCACTCTGCCTGCGATATTTCCTAAATATATTCTTGACATTATTTAGTTTCCGACAGAAACATTGCGGCTATTTTAAAGTTATTTTATCGCCCACAACAAAGAGAAATTGCTCTACGGCATTGCATTTTTCCGCCGTATTATCCATGATCGAATTGTGACAATTGTCATATTACAGAAGGTATTGCTCTTACTATGGAATGGATTGCCGATCCGTCAATCTGGGCCGGACTGGTAACGTTAATCGTTATCGAACTTGTTCTCGGCATTGATAACCTGGTCTTTATTGCCATCCTCGCTGAAAAACTACCACCGGGGCAGCGCGACCGCGCGCGCATTACCGGCCTGATACTGGCGATGATCATGCGCCTGCTGCTGCTGGCGTCAATCTCGTGGCTGGTCACCTTGACTAAGCCGCTCTTTAGCGTACAGGCGTTAAGCTTCAGCGCCCGCGATCTGATTATGCTGTTCGGCGGCTTCTTCCTGCTTTTTAAAGCCACCATGGAACTCAACGAACGGCTGGAAGGGAAAGATAGCGCCAACCCTACCCAGCGTAAGGGGGCGAAATTCTGGGCAGTGGTCGCGCAAATCGTGGTGCTGGACGCTATCTTTTCTCTCGACTCCGTGATTACCGCCGTGGGGATGGTCGATCACCTGGCGGTCATGATGGCGGCAGTGATAATCGCCATTAGCCTGATGCTGCTCGCCAGCAAGTCACTGACCCGATTTGTGAACAACCATCCAACCATTGTAATTTTGTGTCTTAGCTTCCTGCTAATGATCGGCTTTAGCCTGGTGGCGGAAGGGTTTGGTTTCCACATTCCGAAAGGGTATCTGTACGCGGCTATCGGCTTCTCAGTGATGATCGAGGCGCTCAACCAACTGGCTATTTTTAACCGCCGCCGTTTTCTTTCCGCTAACCATACGCTGCGCCAGCGCACAACGGAGGCCGTGATGCGTCTGATTAGTGGTAAAAAAGAAGATGCCGAACTGGATGCGGAAACCGCCGCGATGCTGGCAGATCATGACGATAGCCAGATTTTTAATCCGCAGGAGCGCAGGATGATTGAGCGGGTGCTGAATCTCAACCAGCGCACCGTAAGTAGCATCATGACGTCGCGTCACGATATCGAGCATATCGATCTCAACGCGCCGGAAGCGGAAATCCGCACTCTGCTGGAAAAGAACCAGCATACGCGTCTGGTCGTGACGGGTGAAAATGAACAGGAAGATTTACTCGGCGTCGTCCACGTCATCGATCTGTTGCAACAATCGCTGCGCGGCGAACCGCTCAACCTGCGGGCGCTGATTCGCCAACCGCTGGTTTTCCCGGAAACATTGCCGCTGCTGCCTGCGCTGGAGCAGTTCCGTAACGCCAGAACCCATTTTGCCTTTGTCGTAGATGAGTTTGGCTCGGTTGAAGGCATTGTGACATTAAGCGATGTCATGGAGACTATCGCCGGTAATCTGCCGAATGAAGTCGAGGAAATTGACGCCCGTCACGATATTCAGAAGAACCCGGACGGCTCCTGGACAGCAAACGGCCATATGCCGCTGGAGGATTTGGTGCAGTACGTGCCGCTACCGCTGGATGAAAAACGGGAATACCATACGATTGCCGGATTATTGATGGAATATTTGCAGCGCATACCGAAAACCGGTGAAGAGGTTCAGGTGGGCGATTACTTGCTGAAAACATTGCAGGTAGAAAGCCATCGAGTACAGAAAGTGCAGTTAATTCCGCTGCATAACGGTGAGTCAGACCAGAGGATGTAACGCCTGTTCGCTTGCCCCGGCCTGCTTACCAGGTAGGCCGGAGGCGCGTTAACCTCGCCATCCGGCCCTTTGGCCAAAGGCTACAGCTTATCCAGCAGCTTTTTCACATCTTTACCGTTGCGGGTTTCTTTATTGCGATCCGCCCAGTCATTGAGCCGACGTTTCGCCTCATCCTGTAAATGCTTACGCAATAACTGATCTACTTGCAGGGTGTAGTTCAGCTCCTGCCACTTGCCATAGACACGTAGCGGCACCGGCGTCTCTTTCAGGAAGGTGATCAGGTTGCTATCACCATTCCAGCCGCCCAGCACACGCAGATTAAATTGCGTATCGCAGCTCTGCTTAACCAGGTCCAGCGTTCCGCTGCCGGTTAACGCCAGCATAGAAGATTGCCCGACCATGTCGTCGAGCGTCAGCGTACCCTTATTTAGCGTCAGATCGGTTGTGAAGCGATCCAGTCGGGTCGCGTTGTCCATATTTTCCTGCGACTGCTGCGCGTCGCCGCCGCTTCGCTCTACGGCCTGCTGCACCAGTTGCTGGAAATTCATTCCTTCAAGACGCGTATTGCTCATGTCAACATGCGCTTTTCCTTTCCAACTGTGGCGAAATGCCTCCGCATCAATATCCGCCCCGGAGAAATCGCCAACCAGCGATATCTTACCGGTCAGGCTAATCGGATAATGAAAGGCTTTCAGGATAGTCCCAATCTCAACATGGTTGAGGCGAGGATGGAATACGATGCGCGGACTGGCGGTGCGGGCGTCCAGCGTGCCGGGCAACGACATCTGTCCGTCGGCCAGTTTCCCCTGCAACTCGGTGATATCCAGCAACCCGGCCTGATTAGACATCTTCGTCGAGACTTGGGTAAAGTCCATTCCCCGCCAGCGAACTGAATCCGCCCGCAAAGAAATCGCCGCCGTAAAGCTTTGCAGCCCCTGATAAGGCGGCGCATCAACACGCGACGCGATAACTGGCCTGGTCAGGGGGAGCGTATTTTGCCCCTGCGACGCCACGCCGTTCGTCTGTGCCACGGTGTCATGATGCGGCAACAGGTTATCCAGATTAAGCTGGCCGGACTGGAGGTCAATTTGCCATTCCGGCCGCTCCGCCAGCGTTACCTGAACGTGCCCGGTCAGAGAACTGTCATTCGCCGTTAAATTTAAGTGGTTAAATGAAAGACGTTTTTGCGCTTCCTGCCACTGCGCCTGAAATTGTCCCTGCCCTTCAATCCCCTGCGCCGGTAGATCCGCGCCCTGCAATTGCCAGCGCAGTTGTTCGATACCAGCGGCTAAATTATGCGGATAATCGGAAGCATCCACCGTTCCGCTGAACGATAATGCAAGATCCCGCTGATCGCGGGTCACGCGTCCTGAAAAATCAAACGTGCCGCGGTGCTCGGCATCTTGTTCCATATTCAGACGAATATCGCGCACCGTGACCTGGTCATCATTTTCATGCTGGAAAACCAGCACGCTGTCGGCAACGCGCAGGCTACGAATATCGAACGACCAGCCGCGATCTTCCGCTACGTCCGGCAATGTATTATCTTTCGGCGCGACCGGCGTATCATCACTGCGAACCGCTTCCGTTTGCGGCGTCAGTTGAATCACCCCGCCTTTCAGCATGACCTGCTTAACATGAAGCTGATGACTCAATAGCGGCCATAAGGCGACATCCAGGCGCATATTGTCAGCCCGCACCAGCGGTTCGCTGGCGCCTTGCGCCGTTAGCGTCATTCGCCCGGAAAGGATGCTGAGCTGCGGCCATACGTGCCAGCGCAGCGGTCCGTCCAGTTGCAACTGGTACCCACTACGCGCGGCAACCTGCTGCACCATATAGGCGCGGAAATCATTCGGATTGACCAACAATACCAACGCAGAGAATCCAGCCACCAGCACGACCAGGAGAATCATCAGCGTCGTCAGAAATCGTCTCATGCTACCCTCAATGGACCGGCAGTATTGCGCCGAATGGCTCAGTCTTTATCAATCCGGCTGGCGACGGCGCCCTGCTGATCGCGATATTTGGCATCCTGACGGCGGTTATAAGGCCGCGCTGCCGGGCCGGACAGCGGCTCAAAGCTCAACGCGCCGATGAGCATACCCGGACGCAACGCCAGCGGCAGCTTCCCGGAGTTGTAAAACTCAAGCACAATGCAGCCCGACCAGCCTGGATCGATACGGTGCGCCGTCACATGCACCATCAGCCCCAGACGCGCCAGCGAGGAACGACCATCCAGCCAGCCCACTAAATCCGGCGGCAGGGTAACGGACTCATAGGTTACGGCCAGCGCCAATTCGCCCGGATGCAGATAAAATGCCTCGCCGTCCGGCAAAACAATTTCATCGCTCATCACGCGATCCAGCGCCGCGCTTACTTCATCTTTCGGCCCGCTCAAGTCGATAAACGCTGCCGTATGGCCACGGAAGGTTCGAAATTTATTGCCAAGACGCACATCAACCGTCGCGCCGTTAATGCGCTCTACGGGAGGTCGCGGGGTGATAGACAAACGGCCTTCATCCAGCCAGGCTTCAATATCTCGGTCGCATAAACGCATGGCACTTTCTCCTTTCGCGCATCAAGCCCTTAAATCAAGCACATCAAGGGCTAACCAGGTTATCACTGAACGGTACACAATTCGCCAGATTTATTCAAAGAACTGGCTGATTTTCGCTTTCAGAATATCGATAGCGATGCGGTTTTTACCGCCGCGCGGCACGATAATATCCGCATATTGTTTGGAAGGCTCAATAAATTGCAGGAACATCGGACGCACCGTTTTCTGATATTGCGCCATCACCGAATCCATTGAACGACCACGCTCGTTCACATCGCGTTTGATACGGCGCATCAGACAGATATCCAGCGGCGTATCGACAAAAATAGATAAGTTCATCTCTTCACGCAAACGCGCGTCGGTCAGTAACAGAATCCCTTCAAGAATAATCACTTTCTTCGGTTCTACGCGAACCGTTTCCTGCATACGGGTATGCTCAACATAACTGTATACCGGTAATTCAATCGCCGAACCGCGCTTGAGCGCCTGAAGATGCTGAAATAGCAGGCTGTGATCCATCGCATTCGGATGGTCATAGTTGGTTTTTACGCGTTCTTCCATCGACAGATGGCTTTGATCTTTGTAATAACTGTCTTCGGGAATAACGCCAATATGTTCGTCACCCACTTGTTCACGCAATTCGCGGTAAAGGGTACTGGCAATAAGACTCTTGCCGGAAGCCGATGCGCCAGCGATACCGATAATGACGCACTGATGAGACTGATCAGTCATAAATTTAGCGACCTGATTAACCTGGATGTAAGGAAGGGGGGCGCCGAAACGCCAAACGCGGCAATTATAGGGATTTCAGCAGCGCGATACCAGTCCGGCGCTATGCCACGGTGAATTTGTTGGCGGTGCATTCGACGTCGCGATGCAAAAGCGTTCAGTTTTAACGCGGACAGCGGATTTATCGACCCGTCTGGAGGAGGAATACGCCGGGAGCCACAATTTATATCCAGCCAGCGTATAAATTATTACGCGTTTATACTAGCATAATCACAGAGTAAACTGACGCGTCCGGTATTCCGCGACGTTACCGGCGATTCGGATAGAGTGGTAATGAGTAAACCATCCCAACATGTTTTCGTTACCGTCCCCCACCCGCTATTGCGTCTGGTCAGTTTAGGCCTGGTCGCGTTTGTCTTTACGCTCTTTTCGCTCGTATTATCACGTTTCGGCGCCCAACTCGCGCCGCTGTGGTTCCCCACCTCCATTATGATGGTAGCGTTTTACCGCCATGCGGGCCGTCTGTGGCCAAGGATTGCGGTCGCCTGCTCGCTCGGCAGCATCGGCGCCTCACTGACTTTATATCCTGCCGCCTCGCTTAACTTTAGCTGGACGGCAATAAATATTATCGAGGCGGCCACTGGCGCGATACTGCTGCGAAAACTGCTCCCCAGGTATAACCCCTTACAAAATTTGAATGACTGGTTCCGGCTGGCTATCGGCAGCGCCGTGATTCCGCCGCTACTCGGTGGCCTGTTATTTTGGCTACTATCGTCGGAAGCGGTCGCCTCGAAAGCGTTTCTGATTTGGGTATTATCGGAAGCCATCGGCGCGCTGGCGCTGGTGCCGTTAGGTTTACTGTTTAAACCACACTATCTGTTGCGTCATCGCGACCCGCATCTGTTGCTGGAAACGCTATTGACGCTGGTCATTACGCTGGCGCTAAGCTGGCTGGCTATGCGCTATATTCCGTGGCCGTTTACGTGCGTTATCGTCCTGCTGATGTGGAGTGCGGTGCGCCTGCCGCGAATGGAGGCGTTTTTAATTTTTTTAGCTACCGTTATCGTAGTCTCGCTCATGCTGGCCAATGACCCCACGCTGCTCGCCACGCCGAAAACCGACGTGATGGTCAATATGCCGTGGCTGCCTTTTTTAATGATCCTGCTGCCTGCTAATATGATGACGATGGTGATGTACGCGTTTCGCACAGAGCGCAAACATATCACCGAGAGCGAATCCCGTTTTCGCAACGCGATGGAATATTCCGCCATTGGCATGGCGCTGGTCGGTACGGAGGGCCAGTGGCTACAGGTCAATAAATCCCTGAGCCATTTTCTTGGCTATAGCCAGGATGAATTACGCGCGATGACATTTCAGCAATTGACCTGGCCGGAAGACCTGAATAACGACCTTGAACAGCTAAACATGCTGGTGCGCGGCGATATCAACAGCTATTCCATGGAAAAACGCTACTACACCCGCAACGGCGATGTCGTCTGGGCGCTGCTGGCCGTCTCGCTGGTTCGTCATAAAGACAATCAACCTCTCTATTTTATTGCTCAGATTGAAGATATTAACGATCTCAAGCAAAGCGAGCAGGAAAACCAGCGTTTGATGGAGCGTATTACACAGGCGAACGACGCGCTGTTCCAGGAAAAAGAACGGTTGCATATCACGCTTGACTCTATCGGAGAAGCGGTGGTGTGTATTGATGTCGCTATGAATATCACCTTTATGAATCCGATCGCCGAGAAAATGAGCGGCTGGCGGCAAGAAGATGCTTTAGGCGCGCCATTATTAACGGTTCTGCGCATTACGTCAGGGAATAAGGGGCCGCTGCTGGAGGATATTTATTGCGCCGACAGGTCGCGATCGGACATGGAACAGGAGGTAGTGCTCCATTGTCATAACGGCGGCAGCTACGATATTCATTACAGTATCACGCCGCTCAGTACGCTTGACGGCGATAAGATTGGTTCGGTTCTGGTTATCCAGGATGTCACCGAATCACGAAAAATGTTACGCCAGCTCAGCTACAGCGCAACCCATGACGCCCTCACCCATCTCGCCAACCGCGCCAGTTTTGAAAAACGGCTTCAACAGCGTCTGCAAACAATACAGGAATCGCCCCAATATCATGCGCTGGTATTTATCGATCTGGACCGTTTTAAAGCGGTTAACGACAGCGCGGGCCATGCCGCCGGCGACGCCTTGTTGCGCGAACTCGCGTCACTGATGCTCAGTATGCTTCGCTCCGGCGATCTCCTGGCCCGTCTGGGTGGCGATGAGTTTGGACTGTTGCTACCGGATTGTAATAGTGACAGCGCGCGCTTTATCGCGACGCGGATTATCAACGCCATTAATGAATATCACTTTATGTGGGAAGGACGCCTGCATCGGATCGGCGCCAGCGCCGGGATCACAGTGATAAATGAACATAACTGCCAGCTCACAGATGTCATGTCTCAGGCAGATATTGCCTGCTACGCCGCGAAAAATAGCGGTCGCGGCCGTCTGACCGTGTACGAACCGCAGCACGCATTAACCTCCTCAAGGGGAATGATGCCGTTGGAAGAACAGTGGCATATGATTAAAAATAACCACCTGCTGATGCTTGCCAGAAACGTCGCACCGCCGCGTACGCCGGAGGCCACCAGCTTTTGGCTGATCTCAATCAGGCTGTGGACCAGCGAAGGGGACGTTCTGGAAGAGCGCGCGTTCCGGGCAGGGTTAGCCGACTCCGCGCTGCATCACGCGCTTGACCGACGGGTATTCCATGAGTTTTTCCACCATGCGGCGACCGCCGTCGCCAGCAAGGGATTAAGCGTTGCGCTACCGCTGTCCGCCGCGGGACTATGCAGCGCCACCCTTATTGATGAGCTGCTGGAACAACTGGAGCATAGCCCACTGCCGCCACGGCTATTACACCTGATTATCCCGGCTGACATTATCGTTAAGCAGGCGCAGACCGCCGCGGCGACTCTGCAAAAACTGCGACAACGCGGCTGCCCGGTTATTCTCAGCCATGTCGGGCGCGATTTACATCTGTTTAATTTACTGACCCCGCATATCGCCGATTATTTACTGCTGGATAGCGACCTTATCGCCAACGTTCATGAGAGTTTAATGGATGAAATGCTGGCCTCGATTATCCAGGGACACGCCCAGCGTCTGGACATCAAAACGCTCGCCGGGCCGGTACAAAACCCACAGGTGCTGGATACGCTCTCCCGTATTGGCGTGGATCTGATTTATGGCGACACTATCGCCGAAGCGCAACCGCTGGATTTGTTACTGAATACCAGCTATTTCGCTATCCATTGACGGTTGCCAGCCGTGGGTATACCAGATATGCAGTAGCGCGTAGGAACGCCACGGTTTCCAGCGCTCCGCGTAGCGACGGATCTGCGCGGGCGTCATCCCGGCGAAGCGCTGCTTAATTAAGTAATCATCGGGCAAAAAGATATCTTTTGCCTGCCAACCGCGCAGGGCGAAATAGTTCGCCGTCCAGCGACCAATTCCCGGAAACGTTTGTAAATTTTTAACGCTCTGCTCAATATCCGGCGGCGCGGTGAGCGCCAGTTTTCCCGCAAGCGTCGCCTGCGCCAGATGAATCAGCGCTTCGGCGCGCCGGAGCGGCATCCCCAGAGCTTTAAGCGCCAGCGGATCGGCCAACGCCAGCGTTTCCGGACCGGGAAAACAGACATAATCGGGCGCATCCGGCAACGCCTCGCCATAGCGGCGCGCCACTTTCGCCGTCAACTTTGCCGCCATCGCAACACTCACCAGTTGCCCCAGTATCGCCCTCACGCCTTGTTCAAACGTATCAACTGATCCCGGTAAACGCAGCCCCGGTCTGTCCTCGCCCAGTGGCCCCAGCGCGGCGGCAACCTGCGCGGGCTGGCAGTCAAGATCAAACAGACGCGAAACCTTCGCCAGACACACCGACGCGACGGGAAGTAATCCGGCGCTCACGGTAACCTGCACAGTGTGGGTGGGCAGATTGGGCCTCACGCTGACCAGTCCGCGATGCTCGCCCACCACCAGGCTGCGCGCATAAAAGCCCTCGTCTACCGTTTCCACGCCGTCCACCGCACGCGCGGCAAGAAAGCCCAACATCCACGACCAGTCGTAAGGCGGCTGCCAGCTCAGGGTAAACATACTTTTCTCCTTTATTTGACCTTTCAGCATAAACGCTAATCGCACGTAACGCCTTGCTTTCATATTCCAGTTGTCGCCGCGACGACATTTCGCTAAAGTCACGCCCCTTCTTCACTGGCATGGGGATTTTAAGGTGTTTATAGGATTTGATTACGGTACGGCAAACTGCTCGGTCGCCATTATGCGCGACGGGCATCCACAGTTGCTGACAATGGAGAATAACAGCGCATTACTGCCGTCTATGCTGTGCGCGCCGACGCGCGAAGCGGTGAGCGAGTGGCTGTATCGCCATCATGATGTGCCGGCAACGGACGAAGAAACCCAGGCGCTGCTACGCCGTGCGATACGCTACAACCGCGAGGAGGATATTGAGGTTGGCGCGCAAAGCGTACAGTTTGGTCTGGCGTCGCTGGCGCACTATATTGACGATCCCCAGGAGGTCTGGTTTGTCAAATCGCCGAAATCCTTTTTAGGCGCCAGCGGCCTGAAGCCGCAGCAGGTCGCGCTGTTTGAAGATTTGGTCTGCGCCATGATGGTACATATTCGTCATACGGCGCACAGCCAATTGCCGGAGGCCATTACCCAGGCGGTGATCGGTCGCCCGATCAACTTTCAGGGACTGGGCGGCGATGACGCGAACCGCCAGGCGCAGGGTATTCTGGAGCGGGCGGCAAAACGCGCCGGTTTTCAGGAGGTGGTATTCCAGTATGAACCGGTCGCGGCGGGCCTGGACTACGAGGCTACGCTGCGGGAAGAGACGCGTGTGCTGGTCGTGGATATTGGCGGCGGCACCACCGACTGTTCCATGCTGCTGATGGGGCCGCAGTGGCGTCAGCGCGCCGATCGTGAAAACAGCCTGTTGGGGCACAGCGGTTGCCGCGTGGGCGGAAACGATCTGGATATCGCGCTGGCCTTTAAAAATCTGATGCCTTTGCTGGGCATGGGCGGCGAAGCCGAAAAAGGCATCGCCCTGCCGGTGCTACCGTGGTGGAACGCCGTCGCGATTAACGACGTCCCGGCGCAAAGCGATTTTTACAGTAGCGCGAATGGTCGTCTGCTGAATGATTTGGTTCGCAGCGCGCGTGAAGCAGACAAGGTTGCATTGCTGCTCAAGGTCTGGCGTCAGCGGCTTAGCTACCGCCTGGTACGCTGCGCGGAAGAGAGCAAAATCGCCCTTTCCGGCCAGGCGGATGTTACGGCGAGGCTGCCATTTATCAGCGACGACCTGGTGGTCGCTATCAGCCAGCAAGGACTGGAAGCGGCGCTGGATCAGCCGCTGGCGCGCATTCTGGAACAGGTGCAACTGGCGCTGGACAGCGCGCAGGAAAAACCGGATGTCATCTATCTGACTGGCGGTAGCGCCCGTTCGCCATTGATTAAAAAAGCGCTTTCCGAACAGCTACCGGGCATACCCATCGCGGGCGGCGATGATTTCGGCTCCGTCACCGCAGGACTGGCGCGCTGGGCGGAGGTCGTTTTCCGCTAAGCGCCTCGCAAGCTCAGCGCTGATGGATTGACATTATTCTTGATGTGGCTTAACGTCAGGAGTGAGGGTAAGGGAGGATTTCTCCTCCCCCTGGTGTCTTAGTAAGCCTGGAAGCTAATCACTAAGAGTATCACCAGTATGATGACTAACTTCATCATAACCCTTTCCTTATTTTGGCCCCTTCCTCGGGAGGGGCTTTCCCGTTTCAGCGTCCTGCTGAAATCGGTGGCTTACTTCCATTGCCGTACCGCCACTTTACCGCACTCCGGCGCGTTAACGATTTTCACCGATGAGAGTTGCGTAGCGCCTCGCAAAGCGGGTCGCCATTCAGAATAATCCCGACCGTGTTCCATAATTCCTCCATTTTTCTCCCTTCCCTGCTGACTACAATAGAGGGAGCAACATTCCGCAAAATGTTTCAGGATGAGAAACTTATCACGATGAAAGGCAGTAATACTTTCCGCTGGGCAATAGCGATTGGGGTAGTTGTGGCCGCCGCCGCATTCTGGTTCTGGCATAGTCGCAGCGAAAGCCCGACTGCCGCGCCTGGCATCGCCGCGCAAGCGTCGCATACCGCCGCAGGTCGCCGCGGTATGCGCGACGGCCCTCTGGCGCCGGTACAGGCCGCGACCGCGACCACGCAGGCCGTACCGCGCTATCTGAGCGGGCTGGGTACCGTGACCGCCACGAATACCGTTACGGTACGTAGCCGCGTGGACGGTCAACTCATCGCCCTGCACTTTCAGGAAGGTCAGCAGGTCAACGCCGGCGATCTACTGGCGCAAATCGATCCCAGCCAGTTTAAGGTCGCCCTGGCGCAGGCCCAGGGACAGTTGGCGAAAGATAACGCGACGCTGGCGAATGCGCGTCGTGATCTGGCGCGCTATCAGCAACTGGCAAAAACCAACCTGGTTTCCCGTCAGGAACTGGATGCGCAACAGGCGCTGGTCAACGAAACCCTGGGAACAATTAAAGCGGATGAAGCCAATGTCGCCAGCGCGCAGTTACAGCTCGACTGGAGTCGTATCACTGCCCCGGTCTCGGGACGCGTGGGTCTGAAACAGGTGGATGTCGGCAACCAGATTTCCAGCAGCGATACCGCAGGTATTGTCGTCATTACGCAAACGCGCCCGATTGATCTCATTTTTACTCTGCCGGAAAGCGATATCGCGACCGTGGTTCAGGCGCAAAAAACGGGGAAAACGCTGGCCGTAGAAGCCTGGGATCGGACTAACTCGCACAAATTGAGCGAAGGTGTGTTGCTCAGTCTGGACAACCAGATTGATCCCACGACGGGAACGATCAAAATTAAAGCGCGCTTTACCAATCAGGACGATACGCTGTTCCCCAATCAATTTGTGAACGCCCGGATGCTGGTCGATACCGAACAAAATGCCGTTGTGGTGCCTGCCGCGGCGGTGCAGATGGGCAATGAGGGCCACTTTGTGTGGGTGCTGAACGACGAAAATAACGTCAGCAAGAAGCGGGTAAAAATCGGTATCCAGGATAACCGAAACGTGGTGATCAGCGCAGGATTGTCGGCAGGCGATCGCGTCGTTACCGATGGTATTGATCGGCTGACGGAAGGCGCAAAAGTCGAGGTCGTTGAGCCGCAAACCACCATGGCGGATGAAAAATCACCTTCCCGCCATCAGGGCCAAAAAGGAGCGCGCGCCTGATGCAGGTATTACCTCCGGGCAGCACGGGCGGCCCGTCGCGCCTGTTTATTCTGCGCCCCGTCGCCACCACTCTGCTGATGGCGGCGATTTTACTCGCCGGGATTATCGGCTATCGCTTCCTGCCCGTCGCCGCTTTGCCAGAGGTCGACTACCCCACTATTCAGGTTGTTACGCTCTACCCTGGCGCCAGCCCGGATGTAATGACCTCCGCCGTCACCGCGCCGCTTGAGCGCCAGTTCGGCCAGATGTCAGGACTTAAGCAGATGTCGTCGCAAAGCTCCGGCGGCGCATCGGTGGTGACGCTACAGTTTCAGTTGACGCTGCCGCTGGACGTTGCCGAGCAGGAAGTCCAGGCGGCGATTAACGCAGCCACCAATTTATTGCCTTCCGATCTGCCGAATCCGCCGATTTACAGTAAAGTCAATCCGGCGGACCCGCCGATTATGACGCTGGCCGTCACCTCAAACGCGATGCCGATGACTCAGGTAGAGGACATGGTAGAAACCCGCGTGGCGCAGAAGATCTCGCAGGTCTCCGGCGTCGGGCTGGTGACGCTTGCCGGCGGGCAGCGTCCTGCGGTACGCGTAAAACTGAATGCTCAGGCTATCGCCGCGCTCGGTCTGAGCAGCGAAACTATCCGTACCGCAATTACCGGCGCCAACGTCAACTCGGCGAAAGGCAGCCTGGATGGCCCTGAACGGGCGGTGACGCTTTCTGCTAACGATCAGATGCAGTCTGCCGACGAATACCGCAGGCTTATCATCGCGTATCAAAACGGCGCGCCGGTACGGTTGGGCGATGTCGCCACCGTCGAACAAGGGGCGGAAAATAGCTGGCTCGGCGCATGGGCGGATCAAGCGCCGGCTATCGTGATAAACGTTCAACGCCAGCCCGGCGCCAATATTATTGCGACAGCGGACAGCATTCGCCAGATGCTGCCCCAGCTTACCGAAAGCCTGCCGAAATCGGTGAAGGTCACGGTCCTGTCCGATCGCACCACCAATATTCGCGCTTCCGTACGCGATACCCAGTTTGAACTGATGCTGGCGATCGCGCTGGTCGTCATGATTATCTATCTATTTTTACGCAATATTCCCGCCACAATTATTCCCGGCGTCGCCGTACCGCTGTCGCTTATCGGTACCTTTGCGGTGATGGTATTTTTGGATTTTTCCATTAATAACCTGACGCTGATGGCGCTCACTATCGCCACGGGGTTCGTGGTGGACGATGCGATTGTGGTGATCGAGAACATCTCACGCTACATCGAAAAAGGAGAAAAACCGCTGGCGGCGGCGCTCAAAGGCGCGGGCGAAATTGGCTTTACCATTATTTCCCTTACCTTTTCACTGATTGCGGTACTGATCCCGTTGCTCTTTATGGGCGATATTGTGGGTCGACTGTTCCGCGAATTTGCGGTGACGTTGGCGGTAGCGATTTTGATCTCCGCCGTCGTCTCTTTGACGCTCACGCCCATGATGTGCGCGCGTATGCTCAGCCAGCAATCGCTGCGTAAACAAAATCGCTTTTCCCGCGCCTGCGAGCGGGTGTTTGACCACGTGATCGCCAGCTACGGACGCGGATTAGCGAAAGTGCTCAACCATCCGTGGCTCACATTGAGCGTGGCATTCGCTACGCTCCTGCTCAGCGTTATGCTGTGGATAGCCATCCCAAAAGGGTTCTTTCCGGTACAGGATAACGGCATTATCCAGGGGACGCTGCAGGCGCCGCAATCGTCATCGTATGCCAGTATGGCGCAACGTCAGCGCCAGGTGGCGGAGCGGCTATTACAGGACCCGGCGGTGCAAAGTCTGACGACTTTTGTCGGCGTAGACGGCGCTAATCCCACGCTGAATAGCGCGCGCCTGCAAATTAACCTCAAGCCGCTGGATGCGCGTGATGACCGCGTGCAACAGGTGATCTCCCGACTGCAAACCGCTGTGGCGACGATTCCCGGCGTGGCGCTGTATCTCCAGCCGACGCAGGATTTAACCATCGACACGCAGGTCAGCCGCACGCAGTTTCAGTTTACCCTGCAGGCCACGACGCTCGATGCGCTCAGCCACTGGGGGCCAAAACTGCTGAACGCGCTACAGTCGTTGCCACAGCTCTCTGAGGTAAGCAGCGACTGGCAAGATCGGGGATTAGCGGCCTGGGTGAATGTCGACCGCGACAGCGCCAGCCGTCTGGGTATCAGCATGGCGGATGTGGATAACGCGCTCTACAACGCGTTCGGGCAACGCCTGATTTCAACGATTTATACCCAGGCGAACCAGTACCGCGTCGTGCTGGAACATAATACCGCCAGCACGCCGGGACTGGCGGCGCTGGAAACAATTCGCCTGACGAGTCGCGACGGCGGCACCGTACCGCTCAGCGCGATTGCCAGCATTGAGCAGCGCTTCGCCCCGCTCTCCATCAATCATTTAGATCAGTTCCCGGTCACGACATTTTCGTTTAACGTGCCGGAGGGCTATTCGCTCGGCGATGCGGTGCAGGCGATTCTCGATACGGAAAAAACGCTCGCGCTGCCAGCCGATATTACGACGCAGTTTCAGGGCAGTACGCTCGCTTTCCAGGCGGCGCTGGGCAGCACCGTCTGGCTTATTGTCGCCGCCGTGGTGGCGATGTATATAGTGCTTGGCGTGCTGTATGAGAGTTTTATCCATCCGATCACGATTCTCTCAACGCTACCTACGGCGGGCGTCGGCGCGCTGCTGGCGCTGATAATCGCCGGCAGCGCGCTCGATATTATCGCCATTATCGGCATTATTTTGCTGATCGGCATCGTAAAGAAAAACGCCATCATGATGATTGACTTCGCCCTCGCCGCCGAACGCGAACAGGGAATGAGTCCGCGCGACGCTATCTTCCAGGCCTGTTTGCTGCGTTTTCGACCGATTCTGATGACCACGCTGGCGGCATTGCTCGGGGCATTGCCATTAATGCTAAGTACCGGCGTGGGCGCGGAATTACGGCGCCCGTTGGGGATCGCGATGGTGGGCGGCTTACTGGTCAGCCAGGTATTAACTCTGTTTACCACGCCGGTGATTTATCTCCTGTTTGACCGCCTGTCGCTGTACGTGAAAAGCCGCTTTCCGCGCCATAAAGAGGAGGCGTAGATGCGCTTTTTCGCCCTTTTCATCTACCGCCCGGTCGCCACCATTTTGATTGCCGCCGCCATTACGCTGTGCGGCATTCTGGGCTTTCGTCTGTTGCCGGTCGCCCCGCTGCCGCAGGTCGATTTCCCGGTGATTATGGTTAGCGCCTCGCTGCCGGGCGCTTCGCCGGAAACCATGGCGTCGTCGGTAGCGACGCCGCTGGAACGTTCTTTGGGGCGCATTGCAGGCGTCAATGAAATGACCTCCAGCAGCTCGCTCGGCAGTACGCGCATTATTCTCGAATTTAATTTCGATCGTGATATTAACGGCGCGGCGCGCGACGTGCAGGCCGCCATCAACGCTGCGCAAAGCGTGTTGCCAGGCGGGATGCCCAGCCGCCCGACTTACCGCAAGGCCAACCCGTCCGACGCGCCGATTATGATTTTAACGCTCACCTCGGACAGTTGGTCACAGGGCGAACTGTATGATTTCGCCTCTACCCAACTGGCGCAAACCATCGCGCAAATTGACGGCGTCGGCGATGTTGACGTCGGCGGCAGCTCCCTGCCCGCGGTACGTGTAGGCTTAAACCCGCAGGCGCTGTTTAACCAGGGCGTCTCGCTGGATGCGGTCCGCGAAGCGATCGATAACGCCAACGTACGCCGGCCGCAAGGCGCAATTGAAGATAGCGTCCACCGCTGGCAGATACAGACCAACGATGAACTGAAAACCGCCGCCGAATACCAGCCGCTGATTATTCACTATCACAACGGCGCGGCGGTACGGCTGGGCGACGTCGCCAGCGTCACCGACTCGGTGCAGGATGTCCGTAACGCCGGGATGACGAACGCAAAACCCGCTATTTTGTTGATGATCCGCAAGCTGCCGGAGGCCAACATTATTCAGACGGTAGACGGCATCCGGGCAAAGCTGCCGGAACTGCGGGCAATGATCCCCGCCGCTATCGATTTACAAATCGCCCAGGATCGTTCGCCGACGATTCGCGCGTCGCTGCAAGAGGTAGAAGAGACGCTGGCTATCTCTGTCGCGCTGGTGATCCTGGTGGTGTTTTTATTCCTGCGCTCCGGGCGCGCCACGCTAATCCCCGCCGTCGCCGTTCCCGTTTCGCTCATCGGCACCTTCGCCGCCATGTATCTGTGCGGCTTCAGCCTCAACAATCTGTCGCTGATGGCACTGACTATCGCGACCGGATTTGTCGTTGATGATGCTATTGTGGTGCTGGAAAATATCGCCCGCCATCTGGAGGCGGGAATGAAACCTTTGCAGGCGGCGTTACAGGGTACGCGGGAAGTCGGGTTTACGGTCATCTCCATGAGTCTGTCGCTGGTGGCGGTATTTCTGCCGTTGCTGTTAATGGGCGGCCTGCCGGGGCGGTTATTACGGGAATTCGCCGTCACCCTCTCGGTGGCGATTGGTATTTCGCTGGTGGTCTCGCTCACGCTGACGCCGATGATGTGCGGCTGGATGCTTAAATCAAGCAAACCGCGCACCCAGCCGCGTAAACGGGGCGTTGGCCGTCTGCTGGTCGCCTTGCAACAGGGTTACGGCACGTCGTTAAAATGGGTGCTTAACCATACGCGTCTGGTCGGCGTGGTTTTTCTTGGCACCATTGCGCTAAACATCTGGCTTTATATCGCCATTCCTAAGACCTTCTTTCCGGAACAGGACACCGGCGTGTTGATGGGCGGTATTCAGGCTGACCAGAGCATCTCTTTCCAGGCCATGCGCGGCAAGCTGCAGGATTTTATGAAAATTATTCACGACGATCCGGCGGTGAATAATGTCACTGGTTTTACCGGCGGCTCGCGGGTGAATAGCGGCATGATGTTTATTACGCTGAAGCCGCGCGGCGAGCGCAAAGAGACGGCGCAGCAAATCATTGACCGACTGCGGGTCAAACTGGCAAAAGAACCCGGCGCCAGGCTGTTTCTGATGGCGGTACAGGATATTCGCATCGGCGGGCGGCAGGCTAACGCCAGTTATCAATATACGTTGCTGTCTGACTCCCTGACGGCGCTGCGCGAATGGGAGCCGAAAATACGCAAAGCGCTCTCGGCCCTGCCGCAACTGGCGGACGTAAACTCCGACCAGCAGGATAACGGCGCGGAGATGAACCTTATCTACGACCGCGACGCCATGTCACGGCTGGGCATTGATGTTCAGGCCGCAAACAGTCTGTTAAATAATGCTTTCGGCCAGCGACAAATTTCCACCATTTATCAGCCGATGAACCAGTATAAAGTGGTGATGGAGGTCGATCCGCGCTATACCCAGGATATCAGCGCGCTAGAGAAAATGTTTGTTATTAACCGCGATGGAAAAGCGATTCCTCTCTCTTATTTCGCCCAATGGCGGCCCGCCAATGCGCCGCTGTCGGTAAACCATCAGGGACTTTCCGCGGCGTCCACGATTGCCTTTAACCTGCCGACCGGCACATCGTTATCGCAGGCGACGGAAGCCATTAATCGCACCATGACGCAGCTTGGCGTCCCCCCAACGGTACGCGGCAGTTTTTCCGGAACGGCGCACGTCTTCCAGCAGACCATGAATTCGCAGCTTATTTTGATAGTGGCGGCGATCGCTACCGTCTACATTGTGCTGGGGATACTGTACGAAAGCTACGTCCATCCGCTGACCATTCTCTCTACTCTGCCATCGGCGGGCGTTGGGGCGCTTCTGGCGCTGGAACTCTTCAATGCCCCTTTCAGCCTAATCGCCTTGATAGGGATCATGCTATTAATTGGCATTGTGAAGAAAAACGCCATTATGATGGTCGATTTTGCGCTTGAAGCGCAACGAAGCGGCGACCTGACGCCGGAACAAGCCATTTTCCAGGCCTGCTTGTTACGCTTCCGTCCAATCATGATGACCACGCTGGCGGCGCTGTTCGGCGCACTGCCATTGGTGTTATCTGGCGGAGACGGTTCGGAATTACGGCAGCCGCTGGGGATAACCATTGTCGGCGGTTTGGTCATGAGTCAGCTCCTGACGCTCTATACCACGCCGGTGGTGTACCTCTTTTTCGACCGTCTGAGGCTGCGTTTTTCGCGTAAAAATAGCAAACCGGTAGTAGAGATATGACAGAACTTCCTGACAGCACCCGCTGGCAACTCTGGATAGTGGCATTCGGCTTTTTTATGCAGTCGCTGGATACCACCATCGTCAACACTGCGCTGCCCTCTATGGCGAAAAGCCTGGGGGAAAGCCCGCTGCATATGCACATGGTCGTGGTGTCATATGTTCTCACCGTCGCCGTGATGCTCCCCGCCAGCGGCTGGCTGGCAGACAAAATCGGCGTGCGTAATATTTTCTTTGCCGCCATCGTGCTATTCACGCTGGGTTCGCTGTTTTGCGCCCTCTCCGGCACGCTTAATCAACTGGTATTAGCGCGGGTTTTACAAGGCGTAGGCGGCGCGATGATGGTGCCGGTCGGACGTCTGACGGTCATGAAAATCGTGCCGCGCGAGCAATATATGGCGGCGATGACCTTCGTCACCCTGCCGGGCCAGGTAGGGCCGTTACTCGGCCCCGCGCTGGGCGGGGTGCTGGTGGAATATGCTTCATGGCACTGGATCTTTCTGATCAATATCCCGGTGGGCATTGTCGGCGCTATGGCGACCTTTATGCTGATGCCAAACTACACCATAGAGACCCGGCGCTTTGATCTGCCGGGATTCCTGCTGTTAGCCATCGGCATGGCGGTACTGACGCTGGCGCTGGACGGCAGCAAAAGCATGGGGATCTCGCCCTGGACATTAGCCGGACTTGCTGCGGGCGGCGCGGCAGCAATTCTGCTCTATCTTCTTCATGCCAAAAAAAACTCAGGCGCGTTATTCAGCCTGCGATTGTTCCGCACGCCCACGTTTTCACTGGGGTTGCTGGGCAGTTTTGCCGGGCGTATCGGCAGCGGTATGCTGCCGTTTATTACGCCGGTCTTTTTGCAAATTGGTCTCGGTTTTTCACCGTTTCATGCCGGTTTGATGATGATCCCTATGGTGCTGGGCAGCATGGGAATGAAGCGGATTGTGGTGCAGATAGTTAACCGTTTTGGCTATCGTCAGGTCCTGGTGGCGACCACGCTCGGACTGGCATTGGTTAGCCTGTTGTTTATGTCGGTCGCTCTGCTCGGCTGGTATTATCTCCTGCCGCTGGTACTGCTTTTGCAGGGAATGGTGAACTCGGCGCGTTTTTCTTCCATGAATACCTTAACGCTAAAAGACCTTCCCGATACGCTGGCCAGCAGCGGCAATAGCTTATTATCAATGATTATGCAGCTCTCGATGAGTATCGGCGTCACGATTGCCGGGGTGCTGCTGGGCATGTTTGGTCAACAGCATATTGGTATAGACAGTAGCGCCACGCATCACGTCTTTATGCACACCTGGCTCTGTATGGCGGTTATTATCGCGCTACCGGCGATAATTTTTGCCCGCGTGCCGAACGATACACAGCAAAACATGGTCATTTCACGGCGTAAAAGGAACCTGTAATGAAAGTCTGGCGGCCCGGTATCACCGGCAAGCTGTTTCTGGCGATTTTCGCCACCTGCATCGTGCTGCTGATCAGTATGCATTGGGCCGTGCGCGTCAGTTTTGAACGCGGATTTATTGACTATATCAAACACGGTAACGAGCAGCGGCTACAAATGCTGGGCGATGCGCTGGGCGACCAGTACCAGCAACACGGCAACTGGCGTTTTTTACGCAACAACGATCGCTTCGTTTTCCAGATCCTGCGTTCATTTGAGCATGACAACGACCGGGATAAACCCGGCCCCGGTATGCCGCCGCACGGTTGGCGCACCCAGTTCTGGGTCATCGATCAAAATGGCCGTGTGCTGGTCGGCCCACGCGGCCCGGTGCCGCATGACGGTACTCGTCGGCCCATTCTGGTCAATGGCGCCGAAGTCGGCGCGGTTATTGCCTCCCCTGTCGAGCGGCTGACGCGCAATACGGATATTAATTTTGATAAGCAGCAGCGACGCGCCAGTTGGATGATCGTGGCGTTATCAACGTTGCTGGCCGCGCTGGCGACGTTTTTGCTGGCGCGCGGCCTGCTCGCCCCCGTCAAACGGTTGGTCGAGGGTACCCACAGGCTGGCGGCGGGGGATTTTACCACTCGCGTGACCCCAACCAGCGCCGATGAGCTGGGAAAACTGGCGCAGGACTTTAACCAGCTTGCCAGCACGCTGGAAAAAAACCAGCAGATGCGCCGCGACTTTATGGCGGATATTTCCCACGAACTGCGTACGCCGCTGGCGGTATTGCGCGGCGAACTGGAAGCCATTCAGGATGGCGTTCGCCAGTTCACGCCGGAATCCGTTACCTCGTTACAGGCGGAGGTCGGGACGCTCACAAAATTGGTTGACGATCTGCATCAGCTTTCGTTGTCTGACGAAGGCGCGCTGGCTTACCAAAAAACCACCGTTGACCTTGTTCCTCTGCTGGAAGTCGCTGGCGGCGCGTTCAGAGAGCGCTTTACCAGCCGAGGGCTGACGCTACATTACGCGTTGCCGGATAGCATGACCGTCTTCGGCGACCCGGATCGCCTGATGCAACTGTTTAATAATCTGCTGGAGAACAGTCTACGCTACACCGACAGCGGCGGCGGCCTGCATATCTCCGCTGAACAACGCGACAAATCATTATTCCTGACCTTTGCCGATTCTGCACCGGGCGTCAGCGATGAACAGTTACAAAAGCTTTTTGAACGTTTTTACCGCACGGAAGTTTCCCGTAACCGCGCCAGCGGCGGTTCTGGGCTGGGGCTGGCGATATGCGTCAATATTGTACACGCGCATAACGGTCATCTTCATGCCGCCCATTCGCCTTTTGGCGGGGTTAGCATTACAGTAGAGTTACCGCTGGATCGCGATTTACAGAGAGATGTATGACTGAGTTATCCATTGATGAAAACACGCCGCGCATTTTAATTGTTGAAGATGAACCCAAGCTCGGACAGCTACTTATCGACTATTTGCGCGCGGCAAGTTACGCCCCCACGCTCATCAATCACGGCGACAAGGTACTGCCGTATGTGCGTCAAACACCGCCAGATCTCATTCTGCTGGATCTGATGCTGCCGGGTACGGATGGTCTGACGCTATGCCGGGAGATTCGCCGTTTTTCCGATATCCCCATTGTGATGGTCACGGCCAAAATCGAAGAGATCGACCGACTGCTTGGACTGGAAATCGGCGCTGATGATTATATCTGTAAGCCTTACAGCCCGCGTGAAGTCGTGGCTCGCGTTAAAACGATTTTGCGCCGCTGCAAACCGCAGCGCGAACTCCAGCAATTGGATGACGAAAGTCCGTTAATGATTGATGAAAGCCGCTTCCAGGCTTCCTGGCAAGGTAAAGCGCTGGATTTAACCCCCGCTGAATTTCGCCTGCTAAAAACCTTATCACTTGAACCGGGCAAGGTTTTTTCTCGCGAGCAGTTGTTGAACCACCTCTACGACGACTATCGCGTGGTGACCGATCGCACTGTTGATAGCCACATTAAAAACCTGCGCCGCAAACTGGAGTCGCTGGATGCCGAACAGTCATTTATCCGCGCGGTCTACGGGGTGGGATATCGCTGGGAGGCGGACGCGTGCAGGATTGTCTGACTTATCATGCCTGCCATCCGGCGTTATCCTTTACCTCCCCTCGCCACAGCGCTACAATGCCCGCCCTTAAAGTGAGGACTCTCCTCCAGCCGCCTCATCAGGTGAGGCGGATCTGACCTGTCATCAGAACGAGAAAATGATGTTTAAACCAGAACTCCTTTCGCCGGCGGGAACGCTGAAAAACATGCGTTACGCTTTCGCTTACGGCGCCGATGCCGTCTATGCGGGCCAACCGCGCTACTCTTTACGCGTGCGTAATAACGAATTCAATCACGAAAATTTGCAGCTTGGCATCAACGAAGCCCACGCGCTCGGAAAAAAATTCTACGTGGTGGTGAACATCGCCCCGCATAATGCCAAGCTCAAAACTTTTATCCGTGATCTGAAACCCGTCGTCGAGATGGGGCCGGATGCGCTGATCATGTCCGATCCCGGGTTGATTATGCTGGTACGCGAGCACTTCCCGGCAATGCCGATTCACCTGTCGGTACAGGCTAATGCCGTAAACTGGGCGACGGTAAAATTCTGGCAGCAGATGGGGTTGACCCGGGTGATTCTCTCCCGCGAGCTGTCGCTGGAAGAGATTGAGGAGATTCGCCAGCAGGTGCCGGATATGGAAATAGAAATTTTCGTCCACGGCGCGCTATGCATGGCCTACTCCGGTCGCTGCCTGCTTTCCGGCTATATCAACAAACGCGATCCGAACCAGGGCACCTGCACCAATGCCTGCCGTTGGGAATATAACGTGCAGGAAGGAAAAGAAGACGTTGTCGGCAACATCGTGCATAAGCATGAACCGATCCCGGTACAGAATGTTGAGCCGACGCTCGGTATCGGCGCGCCGACGGATAAAGTGTTTATGATAGAAGAAGCCCAGAGACCGGGCGAATACATGACCGCGTTCGAAGACGAGCATGGCACCTATATCATGAACTCAAAAGACTTGCGCGCTATCGCCCACGTTGAACGCCTGACAAAAATGGGCGTCCACTCGCTGAAAATCGAAGGTCGCACTAAATCCTTTTATTACTGCGCCCGTACCGCACAGGTCTACCGTAAAGCTATCGACGACGCCGCCGCGGGTAAACCCTTCGACCCTACGCTGCTGGAAACGCTGGAAGGTCTGGCCCATCGCGGCTATACCGAAGGCTTCCTGCGTCGCCATACACACGACGATTACCAGAACTACGAATACGGGTACTCTGTTTCCGAACGCCAGCAATTTGTCGGCGAGTTTACCGGCGAGCGTAAAGGCCAACTGGCAGCCGTGGCGGTGAAGAACAAATTCTCTGTTGGGGATAGTCTGGAGCTAATGACGCCACAGGGAAATATCAATTTCACCCTGGAACAGATGGAGAACGCCAAAGGCGACGCTATGCCGGTCGCGCCTGGCGATGGCTATACCGTCTGGATGCCCGTCCCGCAGGACGTCACGCTGGACTACGCACTATTGATGCGTAATTTCTCAGGCGAATCCACGCGTAACCCCCATGCTAAGTAGTTAATTGCGGTTATTTTTTCATGGCGGGAAGATTCTTAGAAATTGATCACATACCGCTTCGCTCAATACGGGTACTATTCAAGGCGCTGAAAAACATAACCCATAAATGCTAGCTGTACCAGGAACCACCTCCTTGGCCTGCGTAATCTCCCTTACGCAGGCTTATTTTTTGCTTGTAACAACATGACCTCGCAATATCCAAACATTGCTCTTGCTAGTAAAAGCGCAAATGAGAGCTTAGGTAAGTACTGCCCCCCTGCTAATTACCGGTCAGCAAGCCATAATCATCTCCTGTACCAGGCCAGACTCAGAGCAAGTGTTCTGACGACGTCCAAAAAATGACACAGTAATGAGGCAAGAAGTATGTAAGCCATTCTGAAACAGGCTAGCAACAAAAATTAATCAGAATGAAGGGCATAAACTCTGGCGGTTTAGCTGCCAGCGCCTGTGTAAAACGTTGTAGAGGTGTTTTACTCATCATTCTCTTCGTCACGTATAGTCAGTATCCAGGGTTATTCCTTTATCCTGTAAAATATGAGACAAATTTTCCATTGACCTAATCACTACCTCAATTTCACGTTCAAATTTATCTACAGTACTTTCATCGAGTGAGAAGTTAAGAGCCAATAATACTGATTGTGAATTATTATCATAACACAAATGTGGTCCATTATTCTCTGCAAACCACAAATTAGCATTGAGGAACTCATAAGCAAGATTATTATTATCCGGAAGCCTTCCACAAAAACCGTATATCATTATATAATTATCATTAGTGCTTGACAGTAAGATATGGTAACTATTGTCTATAAGAAATGAGCATAACCTATTTTCATCAAAAGCAATGGAGTCCAGATTTAATTTTAGTGAAAACTTCCTTAATAATCTATCGGCTCTTGAATACATAATAACCCCATACTCTAAAAATTTCTTATATAAGATACAAGGCTCTTATCTGAGTATCTAAATGCATTGAGACCTGAATTTCTATTCAGGTTAAACAGTAAAATCCCTGTATAATTATATTAAAAATGAATGCGTACAATAAAAATCAAGCTGACATAAAGCACTATCTGCATGAGACCACAATGGCTTGCTACGTTTACAACTTCATGGATAGGCTGGCCGGGTTCTAACGGCATTTGCGCTAAGGTATAGTCCGGCACATATTCCCATCATACCCAATCCCCCTACACAAATCGATGCGCCTAAAACCGTCAAGGCGGTACCATAGGTAACACTGCTACTACTGACACTGGCGACGGCTGCTGAGCATACGCCACTTAAAATACCTGTAATCGACATAGTGGTTCCCAGGCACATTAAACATCTGGGTTTAGCGCCGTAAGCTTGAAAATTAACAATTTCAGCTCTTGGTTTTTCTTCATTACTCCGCTCAGAAGGAGAGAGTAATGGCGTTTGCGTACTTACATCTGGAGTACTATTCATATAACCCCCACTTTCATTCTCTCTAAGTAGAAAACACAACATCCCCGTGTAATTTTACTCTATTGTGTTTAGGAAAAAAATGAAGCTCACAGAGACACTCTCAGGTAACGGTATGACTATAAGGCCATCATCTCTATTACTGTTTTTGTTTCATAGATAGCATAGTAAATTTCTACTAGTGCGTTTTTCTACCCAATAGTCTAAATACTATTTCGATGTTATGCTATTAAAAAGTACTTCTAATAATAAATATCAGGTTTTTATCGGATATGGATGTATTTAAATATTACACCTGATCACTGATGCACAGTTCTCTGGTGACTCCACCGTTTCGTTACTCACAGGCTATGTCTGACGGATTATCATCTGCCCCTGGCGGTTTACTTCCAGTGCCGCAAGCGATGCTCAATGCGTATACTGCGCCGTAGAGTTCGTTTATCCCTTGCCGCCGTTCGCCTTAAGCCCTGCTTCGCTTAGCGCAGCGTATCTCAGGAGAAACAACGGCAAGGCAATAAGTGCGCAACGTTTCAATTTTCATCCTGTTCTGACCTCGCTTTTTCATTTCTGCTGTACACTTTCTGAAGGTTGTTGTTCAACATATTAAGGCATAACGGATGGCTAATTTTCCCGCCAGCTTACTGATCCTCAATGGCAAAAGCGCTGATAATCAGCCGCTACGTGAGGCCATTACTCTACTTCGCGACGAAGGCATACAGATTCATGTTCGAGTAACCTGGGAAAAAGGCGACGCGCAGCGTTACGTTGATGAAGCTCGTAGACTGGGTGTTGAAACGGTGATTGCCGGCGGCGGCGACGGCACCATTAATGAAGTGTCTACCGCGCTCATCCAGATCCGCGACGGCGTAATCCCCGCCCTGGGCCTTTTGCCGCTCGGCACCGCCAACGATTTTGCCACCAGCGCCGGTATTCCTGAAGCGCTGGACAAAGCGCTGAAACTGGCGATTGCCGGAAACGCGATAGAAATTGATATGGCCAGGGTCAATGATAAAACCTGTTTTATCAATATGGCGACGGGCGGTTTTGGCACCCGCATTACCACCGAAACGCCGGAAAAACTCAAGGCCGCGTTGGGCGGCGTCTCTTATCTTATCCACGGTCTGATGAGAATGGATACGCTGAAACCTGACCGCTGCGAAATACGTGGCGAAAACTTTCACTGGCAGGGAGATGCGCTGGTGATCGGCATCGGCAACGGTCGTCAGGCCGGCGGCGGGCAGCAATTATGTCCCACCGCGCTGATTAACGACGGACTGTTACAGCTACGGGTTTTTACCGGCGAAGAGCTGCTGCCGGCGCTGTTTTCCACGCTCACGCAGTCAGATGACAATCCGAATATTATTGACGGCGCCTCGGCGTGGTTTGATATTCATGCGCCGCATGAAATCACGTTTAATCTGGATGGCGAACCACTCAGCGGACAAGAATTTCATATTGAGGTCCTGCCAGGCGCATTACGCTGTCGGCTACCGCCGGACTGCCCGTTGCTGCGTTAATAATACCTACCGCTGGCCGGATGCGCTCACATCCGGCTTTTCTTCGTTGGACTCAGGCAATGGTGACGTTGCTATCCAGATAGACATCCTGTACGGCGTTAATCAACTTCACGCCATCAGCCATCGATTTCTTAAAGGCTTTACGTCCCAGAATTAGCCCCATCCCACCGGCTCGTTTGTTGATCACCGCGGTACGAACCGCGTCGCCGAGATCGGTGTCGCCGCCGTCCGCGCCGCCGGAGTTGATAAGCCCGGCGCGTCCCATATAGCAGTTCGCCAACTGATAACGTACCAAATCAATCGGGTTATCGCTGGTCAGTTTGCTGTACACGCGGTCGTCGGTATAGCCGAAGTTTACCGCTTTATAACCACCATTATTCTCGGCCATTTTCTGTTTCACAATATCCGCGCCAATCGTAGCGGCCAGATGGTTGGCCTGACCCGTCAGGTCAGCGGATACATGGTAATCAACGCCGTCTTTTTTAAAGGAAGAATTACGCAGGTAAGCCCACAATACGGTCACCATGCCCAGCTCATGCGCACGCTCAAAAGCGGCGGAGATCTCTTCAATCTGGCGACGAGACTGTTCCGAACCGAAATAGATCGTCGCACCTACCGCCACAGCCCCCATATTGAACGCCTGCTCAACGCTGGCGTACAGAGTCTGATCATACTCTGTCGGATAGCTCAATGTTTCGTTGTGATTCAGTTTGACCAAAAACGGAATACGGTGCGCATAGCGCCGTGAAACCGAGGCCAGTACGCCGTAGGTAGAGGCCACGCAGTTACAGCCGGCCTCAATCGCCAATTCAACAATGTTTTTTGGGTCAAAGTAGCGCGGGTTGGCCGCAAAAGAGGCGCCGGCGGAGTGCTCCACCCCCTGATCGACGGGCAGTATCGACAGATATCCTGTTCCCGCCAGGCGTCCAGTATTATAGAGCGTCTGCATATTACGCAGAACGGCAGGCGGACGATTATTGTCAATCATTACCCGGTCAACGTAATCCTTGCCGGGAAGATAAAGCTGATCGGAAGGTATGGTCATACAACGATGCTGTAAAAGGCTGTCGGCGTCTTTGCCAAGCAACTGCGCAATATCAGTCATAGCTATGCTCCCGTAAGTTCCGATAGGGTATCGGAAGGTGAATAGTCCTGCCCCGCAGATTGCGGGTCGCAATAAGCCTGGTACTGACCGACCATTTTTGCCAACTTTAGCGCCTTTTTTCGGCGCTATCTGCTGGCTCGATTCACGTACGAAAAAGTGTTAGAACGGTCAAAATTAACGCCCAATGGTATTTAAAAGGTATTTTTAAATGGTATTTTCGTGGCGTACCTTACCTGTCATGAAGGATTCAAAAATGAAAACGACTTTTAAACTGTCGTTCATGATGTTCGTGGAGTGGTTTATCTGGGGCGCCTGGTTCGTCCCGCTGTGGCTATGGCTAAATAAAAGCGGCTTTTCCGCCGGTGAAATAGGCTGGTCTTATGCCTGTACCGCCATTGCGGCGATCCTGACGCCGATTCTGGTCGGCTCCGTTACCGATCTTTTTTCTCGGCGCAAAAAGTGCTGGCGGTACTGATGTTCGCGGGCGCCGTACTGATGTACTTCGCAGCGCAGCAAACCACCTTTGCCGGATTCTTTCCGCTGCTGCTGGCCTATTCATTAACCTATATGCCCACCATCGCGCTGACAAACAGCATTGCCTTCGCTAACGTACCGGACGTTGAACGCGATTTTCCACGCATTCGCGTTATGGGTACCATTGGGTGGATAGCCTCCGGCCTCGCCTGTGGATTCCTGCCGCAAATGTTAGGCTATAACGATATTTCTCCCACCAACATTCCACTGCTCATAACCGCCGCAAGTTCAGCGTTGCTGGGCGTATTTGCGTTCTGTCTGCCAGACACGCCGCCAAAAAGCACTGGCAAGATGGATATTAAAGTGATGCTGGGGCTGGATGCGCTGGTCCTGCTGCGCGATAAAAACTTTCTCGTTTTCTTCATCTGCTCCTTCCTGTTTGCGATGCCGCTGGCCTTCTACTACATCTTCGCTAACGGCTATCTGACGGAGGTGGGAATGAAAAACGCCACCGGCTGGATGACGCTCGGCCAGTTCTCTGAAATCTTCTTTATGCTGGCGCTGCCCTTTTTCACTAAGCGCTTTGGTATTAAAAAGGTACTATTGCTTGGTCTTGTTACCGCCGCGATCCGCTACGGCTTTTTTGTCTATGGCGGCGTGGAGACGTACTTCACTTACGCCCTGCTGTTCCTCGGTATGTTGCTGCACGGCGTAAGTTACGATTTCTACTACGTCACCGCCTACATTTATGTCGATAAAAAAGCGCCGGTTCATATGCGTACCGCTGCGCAAGGGCTTATCACCCTCTGCTGTCAGGGATTCGGCAGCCTGCTGGGCTACCGCCTCGGCGGCGTGATGATGGAAAAAATGTTTGCTTATCCGCAACCGGTTAACGGTCTGACATTCAACTGGGTGGGCATGTGGACATTTGGCGCAGTGATGATTGCCGTCATCGCGCTACTGTTTATGATTTTCTTTCGCGAATCGGACAACGAGATCACTGCCATTGACGATCGCGATATTGCGTTGACACAAGGGGAAGTAAAATGAAAGCAGAACGTATTCTCGGTGCTCTTTACGGGCAAGCGTTAGGGGATGCGATGGGAATGCCCTCCGAGCTGTGGCCGAGAACGCGCGTCAAAGCGCATTTCGGCTGGATTGACCGCTTTCTGCCCGGCCCAGCAGAGAATAATGCCGCCTGCTATTTTAACCGCGCGGAGTTTACGGACGATACCGCCATGGCGCTCTGCCTGGCCGACGCGCTGCTCGAATGCGAAGGCAACATTGATCCCGAGATTATTGGGCGTAACATCCTCGCCTGGGCGGAACGCTTTGATGCGTTCAATAAAAATGTACTCGGCCCGACGTCAAAAATTGCGCTGAACGCGATTCGCGACGGCAACCCCATCGCGGCGCTGGAAAACAACGGCGTGACTAACGGCGCGGCTATGCGCGTTTCGCCGTTGGGCTGCCTGTTGCCGCCAACCAACCTGACAGCCTTTATAGCAGAAGTGGCGTTAGCCTCCAGCCCGACGCATAAATCCGATCTGGCGGTGGCTGGCGCCGTGGTTGTCGCGTGGGCCGTCTCGCGAGCGGTTAACGGCGACACGTGGCAACGTATTGCCGACTCGCTCCCCGCCGTCGCCCATCAGGCGCAGACAGCGCGTATTACCACGTTTAGCGCCTCGCTATCGGCACGTCTGGAACTGGCGCTAAACATTGTCCGCCGCGCCGACGGCGTCGAATCTGCCAGCGAACAGCTATATCAGATCATCGGCGCGGGAACCAGCACCATTGAATCGGTTCCCTGCGCTATCGCCATGGTGGAACTGGCGAATACCGATCCTAACCGCTGTGCCGTGCTGTGCGCTAACCTCGGCGGCGATACTGACACTATCGGCGCGATGGCGACTGCCATTTGCGGCGCGTTACACGGGGTAAACGCCATTCACCCCCAGTTAAAGCAAACGCTGGACGAGGTTAATCAACTGGATTTCACGCGCTATGCCGTTGCGCTGGCGAGTTATCGTCAACGGCGGGAGGCATGATGAACGGCGCACGGTTGCTGACATTATTACCCACTCTGCACACCCGGCGTCCGCTCACCATTATCGGCGCGGCAGTGATCGATATCATTGCCGATGCCTGGACGTTGCCGCGTCGCGGAGGCGATATTGAACTACAACAACAGAGCGTCAATATCGGCGGCTGTGCACTGAATATTGCCGTGGCGTTGAAACGACTGGGGATTGACGCCAGCAATGCGCTGCCGCTGGGTCAGGGCGTGTGGGCGGAGAGGATTCGTCGCCGTCTGGCAAAAGAGGGATTATCCAGCGTGATTAACGCGGTTGAAGGGGATAATGGCTGGTGTCTGGCGTTAGTCGAACCGGATGGCGAACGCACGTTTATGTCTTTTAGCGGCGTGGAAAACCAGTGGCATGCGGACTGGCTGTCGCAGCTCAGGACGCCGCGGGGCAGTCTTATCTACCTGTCCGGCTATCAACTGGCCTCGTCCTGTGGCGAACAACTGATCCAGTGGCTGGAAACCGTCGACGATGTAACGCCTTTTATCGATTTTGGCCCACGAATCGGTGATATTACAGACGATACAATGGCGCGCATTATGGCTTGCCGGCCCATCGTCTCCCTGAATCGCCAGGAAGCAATCATCGCCGCGGAACGCGCCGGGTTCGCGACCGATACGCGCCCTTTCGGCGAGGCATGGGTAAAACGCTTTTCCGCACCGCTGGTGGTGCGCCACGATAAAGACGGAGCGTGGTATTTTAGCGGGCAATCTTCCCGCTTTGTGCCAGCGTTTCCGGCAACCGTGGTGGATACCATCGGCGCGGGCGACAGCCATGCTGGCGGCGTGCTGGCAGGACTGGCGTCAGGCTGGTCGCTCGCGGATGCCGTACTGCTGGGAAATGCAGTGGCGAGCTGGGTGATCGGGCATCGCGGCGGCGACTGCGCGCCCACGCGCGGAGCGCTACTCCTCGCACACAAAAACGTATAGGTCGCTACGACAATAACTGATGCTGTATTCAATAGGCCGCTGCTGCTGATCGAGCGCCACCTGCTTAATCACCAGCACCGGCACTTTATCATCCATTTGAATATGCGACTGAAACTCATCATCCGGCATCCGGGCGCTGACGCGAGATCGGGTACGCTGAGGGTAAATGTGCTGACTACGAAAATAGTCATACAGAGAAATGCCAATCGCGTCGACATCATGAATCAGATGCGCGGGCACCCAGGACTCTTCAATCGATACCGCGTCCTCATCAACATAACGAATACGTTTGAGTAAAAAGACGTCGCTGCCTGCGGGGATCGCCAGATGCTGCGCGACCTCATCCGGACAACTTACCACGCGTTTGTTAACCCATAGCGTATCCGGTTTTTTGCCGCGCAAGACAACCTGCTGAGAAAATCCCCGCGCCTCTTTCAGGGAATATTCAAAGATATTATTGATTTGCGTACCGTAGCCGCGGGCGCGAGTAACCACCCCCTCTTCTTCCAGCGCCTGCATCGCTTTGCGTACCGTGATACGCGAGACGCCGGTAAGCTGGCTGAGATCGCGTTCGCCAGGCAAAATATTACCGTGCTCAAGAATACCGCTGCGCACGGCATTCTTTACCGTCTGGGCGAATTTCAGGTATAGCGGCGTATTATCCGCCGCTGAAATTCGTTCATTCAGTTGCGCGATGAGCCGGGTATGCGCTTGTTCCATTTATCTTTTCCTGACGACGGGTCTGTAGGCAGTATACTACCACCACGCGTGGAAATGATGTACCGGACCAATACCCTTCCCCACTTCCAGCGTGTCCGCCTGAGCCAGCGCCGCCGAAAGCCATGCCTTCGCCTCGTTTACCGTCTCTCCCCAATTGCGATGCCGGGGCCGTAACGCCGCCAGCGCCGCCGACAGCGTACAGCCCGTCCCGTGCGTATTTTTGGTGTTCACACGCGGCGCGCTAAAACGTTGCTCGCCCTCACGAGTAAAAAGCCAGTCCGGGCTTTGCGCATCCTCTAAATGCCCGCCTTTCATCAATACCGCCTCACACCCCATCGCCAGTAACGCTCGCCCCTGCGCCAGCATCTCCTGTTCCGTACGCGCATGGGGCGCATTCAGCAACGCTGCGGCTTCCGGCAAATTAGGCGTAATCAGCGATACCTGCGGCAACAGCCGGACGCGTAATGTTTCTACCGCAGAGGGCGAAAGCAGCGGATCGCCGCTTTTCGCCAGCATCACCGTATCCAGCACCACATTGCGTACATGATGGCGCTGCAGCCGTTCCGCCACGGCCTCGACAATATCGGTTTCCGCCAGCATCCCGATTTTCGTGGTATCAATGCGCACATCGCTGAACACGGAGTCAAGTTGCGCGGCAACAAAGTCCGGATCTATCCGGTACACCGACTGTACGCCACAGGTATTTTGCGCCACCAGCGCGGTAATGACCGAACAGCCATATGCGCCCAGCGCGGAAAAGGTCTTGAGATCCGCCTGGATACCGGCCCCGCCGCTGGGATCGGTGCCGGCAATCGTCAGCGCGTTAATTCTTTTCATTGGCGCGCCTCCACATCCAGATGATACAGCGCGTCAAGAAAAGCCGGGATGAAGCTGCCCGGTCCCTCGCTACGCTCTGCCGCGGCCTGACCAGCCAGCTTCATCCAGCAGCAGGCCGACGCGACATTGTCCAGCGCGGCGCCCGGTAACGCGCAACTGGCGGCCACGACCGCCGACAACGCGCAGCCGGTGCCTACAATGCGAGTCATTAACCGATCACCGCCGGGAATGCTCAGCGTGCGCTGACCGTTAGTGACGTAATCTACCTCGCCGGTGACCACAACGATGCAGTCTATCTGACGCGCCAGCGCCTGCGCCGCAGGCAGTGCGGCCAACGCCGCCTCGGTGGTATCTACGCCGCGTCCGCCCAGCGCCATGCCGGCTAGCGCCAGGATTTCCGAGGCGTTGCCGCGTATTGCCGCCGGGCGCAGGGACAAGAGATCCAGGCAAAATCGCCGACGAAATTCCAGCGCGCCCACCGCGACAGGATCGAGCGTCCACGGCGTTTTGGCATCATAAGCGCTTTCAACCGCCGCACACATTGCATCTGCACGTGAGGCGGTTAATGTGCCGACATTAACCAGCAAGGCGTTGGCGATGGCGGCAAACGGTCTGGCCTCGACAGGATCAATCACCATGGCGGGTGAAGCGCCCAGCGCCAGCAGCGTATTGGCAGTAAACGTTTGTACGACGTCATTCGTCATACAGTGCGTAAGCGGGGAGAGCGCGCGAAAGTGTTTTAACGTATGCGCCGCAAGCGTGCGGCAGTGCAGGTCAGGCTGCATGGTTCAGCTCCTGCCCGCGCGAAGAAGGGACACGAGCAGTGTCAGACTTCCCTACGCTGGCATTATCCAGATCAGGTGGTACGGGTATTTCTCAGCCTTCACAAAGAAGGGCACCCCGAGTCATGAAGCCCCGCCGTGTTAAGCGGGGTTTCGCTATTAAGCATACTGTCTGCGCCAGACAATGTAAATTTACAGCCCGCGGCGGACGATAATTTCAGCGTTATCAGATAGTTCTCAAAACCCATTCGGTTCTGGCAAACTTGCTGCCGGATATGTTGCTACACGACGCTTTCGTTTACACTTTTTACGAAAAGGGGCGTGAGATAACAAAATAGCGCTTGTCAGATGCGCCACCAGCAGAAATGATACACACGACGTTAACTGACCCGCATATGTGGAGGGTAAAAGTATGAAAAGTAAGTTGCTGCCTTGCGCGCTGTTGCTTGCAACCAGTTTTGCATGGGCCGCCCCCGCGACAACGGGCATTGATCAATATGAGTTAAAAAGTTTTATCGCTGACTTCACCCACTTCAAACCCGGCGATACCGTTCCGCAAATGTACCGCACCGATGAGTACACTATTAAACAGTGGAAATTACGTAACCTGCCCGCGCCGGATGCCGGTACTCACTGGACCTACATGGGCGGCGCGTATGTGCTGATTAACGATACCGACGGCAAAATTATCAAAGCCTATGATGGCGAGATTTTTTATCATCGGTAAAAAAGCACACTCTCCGTTAAGGAGAGTGTGCTTAGCATTGATTACTGATAACTTGTAATAATATAAACACTACTTTTTACATTGCCCGGTTGGACGTTACCATATTTATAGTATTGTACACCCAGCTTCAGTTCTGAAGCTTCAGTCATTTCTTTATTATACCCTAACAGTTGCCTTTTCTCATCAGAGTTTACATGAATAAGGTTATCATTAAGGAAAATTTTAAACCCAACATTTTTTGCACTATCGGCGTTTGTTAATTCATTTGCCAAATAATCTCCATTGGTTGCTGAAACGGCAGAAAAATGATAATTTACAATACTTGTCGTCATTCCCAGTCCTCCATCACATGTAAATTTCAGTGCATTAGGAAAGTATTCGACCTGAGCATTACCAGCCAACAGATCACTTAATGAAATAGGAGGCAATGTAATCTCATTATTAGACAAAGAACATGTTGTCTTAGTAAAAAATATTTTTATCGGCACTTTAAAACTATATTCATGATTGGTGTTATTATGAGTACAAATAACTGCACCATGACAATCCAATGGTTTGACTTTGATATAATTTCCTAACAAAAAAACTTCACCTGCAGATTTGGCTTCAATACTATTATCATCTACCTCCACTTTTACCACCTTAGCCAATACCTTGTATTTTAAGTCATTGCTTAGTTTGCTGGCTTGAGAAGTATCATTGGCTTTTTGTTTTCCTGTTTGGCTACCATCAACAAACAATGTCACATCAACATACAACCTATGTCCGCTACCATCATTTATTTTATATCTTACAGTCTCCCCATTACCACTTGAATACATTGTCTTAAAGCGGTTTTCTACAGCAGTCCCTCCCATGCAATGAAATTCAGAGAAAGAATCTGGGAATACCATTGATACTTCTTTTTCAAAAACATTCCTGCTATCTAATTTAATTTCAATTACATCCTCTATTTTTGTATTACTAGCAGATTCCGGATTTATAATATAACAATATGCCTGCAAATTTGAAGATATAAAAATCATAAACAACATCAATAAATATCTCATGACATTCCTCACCGACAAATATAAACTTTACTTTCATCAATCGTTTTGCCGAAAGTGATTGAGCATGAAAGTCCCTGTTGTTTATCAATCGCCACATTTATTTCCGGCGGTACTTCATTGGTACGAATAAAGAGCTGGCTTCCTTGACCTACCACGCCAATATTGTGTCCATGAATATCCTCTACTTCGTAACCAAAGGTCAGCGGTGAACCATCGGGACGCTGCGCTCGGATATACCAGGGTTTACGTTGGTCGGTATCAAACCTTGTCAGTACTACCGCTCCGCGGTAAGGGGCGGCGCTGCGGCGGTTGCCTTGCAGGTCGGTTTCACTATTGGTATTGGACACATCCAGTGTCAGGTGGTTTTCACGATAAGGCGTTAAGCCATCGTAGATCACTACGCCATTACGGTTGGTAGTGCGGTATTTCTGCCCATTCACATATGCCCCTTCCAGACCCGGCGCATGCATCACGGCAAACGTTTCCGACAGTCGGTTGGCTAAATTCACGCCTCCAGACCAGGCCACCAGCCCCCCGGAAATACTGCCGCCAGTTTGTGTATATTTAGACGACTGACTATAGCTGCCGTTAAGCGTCGCAACTGGCGCATTCCACGTCAGATTTCCGCCTGCCGTTGTTTCGCTACCCTGTCGTTGATGGCTGAGATTCACCCCATAGTTAAACTGATCGCGATTGCCTGCGGTGCCGGAAAGCCCGGTATTGTTAGAGACAAAGCCGTCATCATCAAAGGTCGTTGAGTTAGACACATACAAATTCCTGCGCGGAGCGCTAATATCATCTCCCCAATCGAACGGAATAGAGATAAAGACGTTAAAACGCTTATCTTCGTGATGATCTTCATCGTAAGTCTGGCTGGCGGAAAAGGTATAGCTAATCCGTTGCCAGCTATTGGAATAGCTCACCTGATAATCTTTACTGTTACCGCTACGTCCCCAGTAATCACGCCACAGCGTACTCAGGGATACCGAGCCCCAGCCTTGAGGTAAAGATTGGCTGACGTTAGCCGAAAAACTGTTCTTACGACCAAAATCGTTCTGATAATAATCCGCAATGTCGTACACATCATTTTCATCACGATGATAGCTGTCTTTGTTATTGGCCCAAACGTGATCGTTAAACGTTCGGTAATCTCGTGACGAGTAACGATAGGCAGCAAGCCCTAAACGGGTGGCGGTTTGCGTCAAATACTTGTTATAGGCAATCTGGTAACTTTGCCCGTCAAACACATCACCATTGTCTTGCTTGCTATGCGATTGTGTCATATCGACGGAAATCGCGCCAATACGCGTGTTCCAGCCAGTACCAAGGGTGAACGCATTGTAGTTATCCGCCAGCATGGTGCCGCCATACAACGTTAACAAATTATTCAGCCCGTACTGATAGCTCATCTGCGCAAAGTCGGTCTGATTACTTGCCCCTTCGATATGGCTACGTCCGGCGGCAAAATCATATTTTGAGATCCCAGGCTGCAGCATATTGGGCACCGCTGCGTACGGCACCAGATAGGTTGTTACCGATCCGTCAGCCTCTTTGATACTGACATCAAGATCCGCGCCGCCGCCTGCCAACTGCAAATCCGCAATAGAGAACGGGCCTGGCGGAACCTCTTTCTGGTAAACCACAAAACCGTTCTGTTCGATGGTGACCAGCGCGTTACTTTGCGCAATCCCCTGCACCAGCGGCGTAAAATTCTGTTTTGAGTTCGGCAGCATCTGCATATCGCGATACAGCCGTACGCCACGAAAACGCACCGCATCAAAAATATCTGATGAGGTATACATATCCCCGGCACGCAGAGTGCCCAGAATTTGCGGGATGCCGCGCTCCAAATACAGGGTGTTGCTTTTCCACTCCCCGCTGCTGTCATCGGTTTTGTTATAGCTGGCATCGGAATGCAGCTGCCAGCCCAGCAGGTTTAATCCGCTGGTAAAGCGTGCATAGGTACTTTTGCTGTTACCAGAATCCTTATAGTCGCTGTAATACTGGCTGGCATAGTACGAGGTATAGAAGGCATTAATGCCACGATCCCAGTTTTCTGGCGGAACATAACCCTGCTCGAGTTCATCGACATAGGCCTGCGGTACGCTGAGATCCAGACGAAACGTGCCAATATTCCAGGAATAATTGCCTCCTTGCACCGCCTGCTTTAAGGCTGGACATGAATTCTGCTTGTCCAATGCTTGTATATTTATTCCCAGACGCGTTAAGGCATCGCGGGATAAACAGGTGGCATCTGGATTATCCTTAACAGTAATTTCGTACTTGCCACGCCACTGTTTATTGACGTAGATGTCGATGTCATATTGGCCTGGCAGCGGTTGATTGTCTTCCAAACGAAAATCAGAGACTTTCTCTCCTTTCATTCCCCCTATCATAAAGTTAGTATCAAACGTCTCTTCTGCGGCGTGGGTTTTAATGCCAACCAGCAACAGTAGTATTGCCGAAGCAAGCGGGGTCATCCTTAACATAATCAGCTCCTGTTATTTTAGGCTGACGTTATCACTGATATAATTTCCGTGGTCATCAATAATGGTCACTTTATACTGACTGGTGTTGGTGTTTTTTAATACCACATTTTCGCTGGAGAGTGGTGCAACCATGATAGTTGTATTATTGACTTTAACATTACCTGCTTTAACTTCTGTTACCGTAATCCAGTTAGCAGTATCATTGTTAATAGAATAACTATTACCACTGCGTTTAAACGATAGCTTATGGAACGTGCTTCTATTAACTGGGGCAATGCCTTTAGGCCGATAGAATAATTTTATGCGATTCTGCATTGCAAATTTCAATACATTTTTACCGGTACTATTTGGATTGTTTGGTGGAATATCCAGCACGTTGAGATAAAACAAACTTTCTTTATTATTTGGTAGCATATTTGGCATTTTTTTAATTTTAATCTGCTGACCTGAATCTCCAGCCACCTTCGCAACAGGAGGTGTTAGCAAAAATGGAACCTTAATCTTTTCCGGTGGTAACGATGTATCTCCATCATCAATCCACGACTGAACCAATGAAGAACGCCCACCCTGATTCATTAACTGCACCAGTACTTCATTTTTCTCTGCTGGATAGATAATGCGAGTACCGTAAATAACCACACCGGCATTTGCCGTTGAAATAAAGAACAGCGAAAAAAGAAGAAGTTTTCTCATGGTTAACCACCTCATAAAAGGCCGGCAAATTATGCCGGCCTACAAAATTAATTATATGCGGCTTGTAGTGTTACGGTAGCGTTCACATCCCCTGACGTTACTGCGTCAGTACCTTGCTTAGCATAATAAACATCCAGTGGAATCGTATAGGTCTTATCTGAGTCAAAATCTTTGGCTCCCACGATGATATTGTTTGAGCTATGATCAACAGCTTTGTCTTTATATTTCAAAGCAAAACCGATACCTTTAGCACCATCAGATAACGTATTTCCAATTACACCTTCAGCATCTAAAGTTGGTGCCTTGACAGTAATATTCAGCCTTTTTCCTTCTTCAATATCTGGGCAGTAAATTTTGAGATGTGTGGTCTGTTCCGTGATTGGTGTATAAACCGAACCGGGACTCATCCTATCAAATACTTTAGTTTCAACCTGACTTAAAACCACATCCTCTGAATTATTTCCTGACACAAACTGGCATGATGTTCCAACTACTGTGCCAATAATGTTTAAAGTTCCGGTATCTTCAGCAAACGCCCCAGCACTCATAAATACAGCAGACAGTACAGCAGCAGCAATAAGTGAACGTTTCATAGTATCTTCCTTAATGAAGTAATTTCTATTTGTTAAGAGTTATTAACCCTTGCGAAGAAAATTCTCATAGACAGGAAGTTATCGCAATGTAAACACGATGTTTTATTGATTTAAAGCAATTTACAGATTGCAATATAATTGCAACAAATAGTTATTACTTATCATTATTTTGTAAACTTATTAATTTCCGAAATTTACTGCCCTTATGTATAAATAAGACAAATAAAAAAGCCCACATCATTGATATCAATGATGTGGGCCTGCGGAATCAGTATGGATTAGTCGTAGCGATTAACAATAATCTGGCGGGCGCTATCACCAGGCACCGTATATAGCTGCGTCGTCACACCTCTCACCGGCGTGGCGGCGGGTGCTTGCAGCGTTGAAACGTGAATAGCGTTACCGCAACGCTGCTGCAATTGTGCGTTTACCACTTCCATGCTGCACGTCGGCGCGGTCACTTTTCCACTGATGGTTAATGTTGCGGTATCGGAGGCAAAAACGGGTACGCTTATTCCATAAGCCGAAACTATAATTCCCATCAGCAAATATTTTTTCATAGTGAGCCATTGTTCCTCTGATAAACGTCAAACAGTATACAGGCTGTCCAGATGGGCAGTATGGACGTATCGATACGTTAAAACCAATTGAAAAAATAAATCAGTAGGATAGATATGATCAATTTAAATAATGTTTTTGCCGATTATTTCAGATAAACGCCTGTCTGTTTAAGCAGGAATTAACAATGCGGGGGCTATTATTTTATTAAAACATTCACCACATCAATATATATTAATGCAGTGAATGCCATATTCTCTTTGAAATACGTCAGGAGGATTACACCGCGCGGAAGGCGATTTCACCCGGAATGACGTCACCCTGCCAGTAAAGCTGTGCCGCAACGCGATTGGCCAGTTCGCGATAGATCGCGGTAAACTCGCTCTCCGGACGACTAACCACCGTCGGCGTACCGCGATCGAGATCTTCGCGCAGACTAATATGCAGCGGCATCTGACCCAGAAGCTGAGTGTGGTATTTCTCCGCCAACTTTTGCGCGCCGCCCGTGCCGAAGATCGGTTCGTGATGGCCGCAGTTACTACAAATATGCATACTCATATTTTCCACAATGCCGAGCACCGGCACTTCCACCTTCTCGAACATCACGATACCTTTTTTGGCGTCGATCAGCGCGATATCCTGCGGCGTAGTCACCACAACCGCGCCGGTAACAGGAATGTTCTGCGCCAGCGTTAGCTGAATATCCCCGGTTCCCGGCGGCATATCCAGTACCAGATAGTCCAGATCTGGCCACAGCGTCTCCTGCAACATCTGCATCAGCGCCTTACTGGCCATTGGGCCGCGCCATACCATCGCGTTATCGTCAGTCACCAGATAGCCGATCGAGTTGGTCGCCAGGCCGTGAGACATGATCGGCGCCATGTGCGTACCGTCTGGCGATGTCGGGCGCTGATCTTCTGCGCCAAGCATGGTTGGGATCGACGGACCGTAAATATCAGCATCGAGAATCCCGACCTTTGCGCCTTCAGCCGCTAACGCCAGCGCCAGGTTTACCGCCGTGGACGATTTACCCACCCCGCCTTTACCGGAACTCACGGCAATGATGTTTTTCACGCCATTAATGCCAGGCTGATTTTTGACGCGTTTCAGCGTCGCAATGTTGTACGACAGTTTCCAGTCGATCGCTTTTGCGCCTGTAATACGTAACAGATCGGCGCTGCATTGCTCTTTTAATACCTCAAACGCGCTGTTCCAGACGAACGGCATGACCAGCTCAACGTGCAGCATATCGTCCATCCAGGCGACGTGGTGCAACGCCTTAAGCGTGGTGAGGTTATGCTTCAGGGTTGGGTGCTGAAAATTCGCCAACGTCCCGGCGACCATCGCTCGCAGGGTATCTGGTGATTTGGCCTGGGATTGTTCGTTCATCCCGACTCCTTTTGTAGTTCTGAAAAGTACGATTGTAACTTTGTAGTTTACTCCAGCGGTAACAATTATTCATTTACGGATAAATGCCCTTATCGCTTGGCGCAGTAATTACCATTTTGGTACTATCAAAGCCCTTTTTTACAACAGAAGAAGTAATACCCACTATGACTCAAGTCGCGAAGAAAATTCTGGTAACGTGCGCGCTGCCGTACGCCAACGGCTCTATCCACCTCGGCCATATGCTGGAGCACATCCAGGCTGATGTCTGGGTCCGTTACCAGCGAATGCGCGGCCATGAGGTTAACTTCATCTGTGCCGATGACGCTCACGGCACGCCGATCATGCTGAAAGCGCAGCAGCTTGGTATTACGCCGGAGCAAATGATCGGTGAAATGAGCCAGGAGCACCAGACTGATTTCGCCGGTTTTAATATCAGCTACGACAACTACCACTCAACGCACAGCGACGAAAATCGTGAGCTGTCCGAGCTGATCTATACGCGCCTGAAAGAGAACGGTTTTATTAAGAACCGTACCATCTCTCAACTCTACGATCCGGAAAAAGGCATGTTCCTGCCGGACCGCTTTGTGAAAGGCACCTGCCCGAAATGTAAATCTGCGGACCAGTACGGCGATAACTGCGAAGTGTGCGGCGCAACTTACAGCCCGACCGAGCTTATCGAGCCGAAATCCGTGGTGTCCGGCGCGACACCGGTAATGCGTGACTCCGAGCACTTCTTCTTTGATCTGCCGTCATTCAGCGAAATGTTACAGGCGTGGACCCGCGGCGGCGCGCTACAGGAGCAGGTAGCGAATAAAATGCAGGAGTGGTTTGAGTCCGGCCTGCAGCAGTGGGACATTTCCCGTGACGCGCCGTATTTTGGTTTCGAAATCCCGAACGCGCCGGGAAAATATTTCTACGTCTGGCTGGACGCGCCGATTGGCTACATGGGCTCCTTCAAAAATCTGTGCGACAAGCGCGGCGACACCACCAGCTTCGACGAATACTGGAACAAAGACTCTAGCGCCGAGCTGTATCACTTTATCGGTAAAGACATCGTCTACTTCCACAGCCTGTTCTGGCCTGCCATGCTGGAAGGCAGCAACTTCCGTAAGCCGACCAACCTGTTCGTTCACGGTTACGTCACGGTGAACGGCGCGAAGATGTCCAAATCGCGCGGCACCTTTATTAAGGCCAGCACCTGGCTGAACCACTTCGACGCCGACAGCCTGCGCTATTACTACACCGCGAAGCTCTCGTCGCGCATTGATGATATCGATCTGAACCTGGAGGACTTTGTTCAGCGCGTCAATGCCGATATCGTCAATAAAGTAGTCAACCTGGCCTCGCGTAACGCCGGTTTTATCAATAAGCGTTTCGACGGCGTGCTGGCGGCTGAACTGGCCGATCCGCAATTGTATAAAACCTTTACTGACGCCGCTGCGGTGATTGGCGAAGCATGGGAAAGCCGTGAATTCGGCAAAGCTATCCGTGAGATTATGGCGCTGGCCGACGTCGCTAACCGTTATGTTGACGAGCAAGCGCCGTGGGTGGTTGCTAAACAGGAAGGCCGCGACGCTGACCTGCAGGCCATTTGTTCCATGGGCATCAACCTGTTCCGCGTACTGATGACGTATCTGAAGCCGGTACTGCCGACGCTTTCTGAACGCGTTGAGGCTTTCCTCAACTGCGAACTGAGCTGGGAGGGTATTCAACAGCCGTTGCTGGGCCATAAAATCAACGCGTTCAAGGCGCTGTATAACCGCATAGAAATGAAACAGGTAGAAGCACTGGTGGAAGCATCAAAAGAAGAAGTGAAAGCGGCGGCAGCGTCAGTGACCGGCCCGCTGGCGGACTCCCCGATTCAGGAAACCATCACCTTTGACGATTTTGCGAAAGTCGATCTGCGCGTGGCGCTGATTGAAAACGCCGAGTTCGTGGAAGGCTCCGACAAACTGCTGTGTCTGACGCTGGATCTGGGCGGCGAGAAGCGTAACGTCTTCTCTGGCATTCGTTCCGCCTACCCGGACCCGCAGGCGCTGATCGGTCGCCAGACAGTAATGGTCGCCAACCTCGCGCCGCGCAAAATGCGCTTTGGCGTCTCCGAGGGAATGGTGATGGCAGCAGGCCCTGGCGGGAAAGATATCTTCCTGTTAAGCCCTGATGACGGCGCAAAGCCTGGACAGCAGGTGAAATAAGCAACAAGCCGGAGCATGCTCCGGCTTTTTTATCAGGTTAATCCAAACTGGTATATCGCCCCATCCGCGCGTTTTAACTTTTTCCTTAATAGGCAATAGCGCCAAGACTCCATATCCGGACTGCTAAATAACGGCTAAACGTCATATTCTATTCCTCCCTGATACATTGCTATTCCTGGGTTAAATTAATTCATTGAAATTATTTTAAAAGCCCAATCATTATATAAAATGGAGTTTTAGATGAAAATTTCTGGCAAGTTATTGTCCGCGGCTTTGGCTTCCGTACTGGTGTTCTCTCTTGCTGGCTGTGGCGATAAAGAAGAATCAAAGACCTTTAACGCTAACCTGGCGGGGACAGAAATCTCTATTACCTACACCTATAAAGGCGACAAAATTCTTAAGCAGACATCTGAAAGTAAAATCAGCTATGCCACTGTAGGCGCTCAAACAAAAGAAGATGCCGCCAAAATTCTCGATCCGCTGAGCGCGAAATATAAAAATATCGCCGGGGTGGAAGAGAAATTAACTTATAAAGATACCTATGCGCAGGAAAACGTCTCTGTGGATATGGAAAAAGTGGACTTTAAAGCGTTACAGGGAATTTCAGGGACGATGGTGTCCGGCGATGCCAGCAAAGGTATCAGCATGAAACAAACCCAGACGCTGCTGGAAGCCGCTGGTTTTAAAGAAGCGAAATAACTGGCAGGCGTGTTGCCAACGTATATGGTGTTGGCATTGCCTGATAGCGCTGCGCTTATCAGACCTACATTCAAAAACAGCGTTTGTAGGCCGGATAAGACGCTGGCGTCACATCACTTCAGACAACAAAGTCAATCCAACTCAGGCTGTTGGGGCGTGTTCACGAGCCGCCAGACCGCGCAGAAAATAACGCATAAACTGATCGCCGCATTCGCGAAAGTTCTTATGATCCGGCGCACGCATCATTGCGGTGATCTCTGGCATCGAAACACGGAACAACTGACCGGTAAGTATCGCCAGGATATCATCCGTTTTTAGCGAAAAGGCAATACGCAGCTTTTTCAGCACTATATTGTTGGTGATACGGCGCTCCGGTGTTAACGCAGGCGCCGCCTCATCTTTGCCGCGTTTCTCATAAATGAGACCATTGAGAAAGGAGGACAACACGATATCCGGGCAGCGCTGAAACCCCTCTTCCTCTTCTTTGCGCAACCAGACCGCAATCTGCTCCGGCGTAGCATCAACGTTACCCAGCGCCAGGATACGCGCCAGATCGGTATTATTAGCTTTTAAAATGTAGCGCACGCTACGCAGAATATCGTTACTCAGCATGAGGCCTTCGGTCGTTTCTATGGCAAAACGATATTCTAACAGTCTTTTACAGGCCAATCGCCTCTTTTAAACTTTTCAGATAGCGACGGCTTACCGGCACCGTCAGGCCGTTGCGTAAAATCAGCTCTGCCTGCCCATTATCCTCCAGCCGAATTTCCTGCAAATGAGCCATATTCACCAGAAACTGACGATGACAACGTAGTAGCGGCGTCCGGCTTTCCAGCGTGCGCAGAGTCAGTTCGGTAAACCCCTCTTTCCCTTCACTGCTGGTAACATAAACGCCGCTCATACGGCTACTGACAAAGGCGACATCATCCATTTGCAACAAATAGATCCGACTGTGTCCAGTACAGGGAATGAATTTAAGCGCCTGCTGGTTTTCCGGCAACAACGAAACATCCTGTTTACTGCGCTCCTGACGCAGACGATGTAGCGTTTTCTCCAGCCGTTTCTCCTCTATCGGCTTGAGCAGATAATCAAAAGCGTGTTCTTCAAAGGCTTTGATGGCGTATTCGTCAAACGCGGTCAAAAAAACGATATACGGGCGGTGTTCCGGGTCAAGCATTCCTACCATCTCCAGTCCACTGATACGCGGCATCTGAATATCCAGAAACAGCACATCAGGTCGCAGTTTATGTACCGCGCCAATCGCTTCTACCGCGTTCGCGCACTCTCCCACCATCTCAATGTCATCCTGCCCCTGGAGCAAAATCCGCAGATTTTCCCGCGCTAACGGTTCATCATCCACAATCAGCACTTTAATCATGCGCCCTCCTCCAGTGGAAGTCGTAATGTAATTCGGGTAAAGCAGTCCGGCTCGCAGGCCACGCTAATACCATAATCATCGCCAAAGTGTTCGCGCAGACGTTTATCCACCAGACTCATCCCCAGCCCGCTACTGCCGGCGGAAGGCTGATACAGCCCCGCATTATCTTCAATATCTAACATCAAATGCTGCCCTTCGCGCCGGGCGCGAATAGCGACGTTGCCAGTATCAAGCAGTTGCGACGTGCCATGTTTAATGGCGTTCTCAACAATCGGCTGTAACGTAAACGCAGGCAATTTCTGACGTGAAAGCGTTGATGGAATATCAAGCTGTACCTGCAGACGCGACTGAAAACGCGCTTTTTCAATTTGCAGATAAGCGTTCACGTGTTCAATTTCATCAGCCAGCGTGACGATCTCCGACGGGCGTTTTAAATTTTTGCGAAAAAAGGTCGAAAGGTACTGCACCAGTTGGCTGGCCTGTTCGCTGTCGCGGCGAATCACCGCTTTAATGGTATTCAGCGCGTTAAACAGAAAATGCGGATTCACCTGCGCGTGCAACAGCTTGATCTCTGACTGCGTCAGCAACGCCTTCTGCCGTTCATACTGCCCGGCCAGAATCTGCGCGGATAAAAGCTGTGCAATGCCCTCCCCCAGGGTGCGATTAATCGAGCTAAACAGTCGGTTTTTCGCTTCGTACAATTTAATGGTGCCCATTACTCGCTGATTTTCGCCACGCAGCGGGATCACCAGCGTCGAACCGAGTTTACACTGCGGGTGCAGCGAACAACGATACGGCACTTCGTTGCCATCAGCATAAACTACCTCTCCAGTTTCAATCGCTTTCAGCGTATAACCTGATGAAATGGGTTTTCCCGGCAGATGGTGATCGTCGCCAATACCGGTAAAAGCCAGCAGCTTTTCGCGATCGGTGATGGCGACGGCGCCGATATCCAGCTCCTGATATAACACCTGCGCTACCTTCATACTGTTCACTTCGTTAAATCCCTGACGCAGAATCCCCTCCGTTGACGCGGCGACCTTCAGCGCGGTAGCAGAAAATGCCGAGGTATATTTTTCAAACATAGCGCGCTTATCGAGCAAAATACGCATGAACAGCGCGGCGCCGACGGTATTCGTCACCATCATCGGCGCGGCAATGTTACTGACCAGATGCAGGGCATCGTCAAACGGCCTGGCTATCAGTAAAATGATCAGCATCTGCACCAGTTCGGCAACACACGTAATTGCTCCCGCCGTCAGCGGGCTAAACACTTTGTCCGGGCGTCCGCGACGTATAAGAACGCTGTGTACCAACCCGCCCAACAGCCCTTCGACAATGGTGGAAATCATACAGCTCAGCGCCGTCATGCCGCCCATAGAATAGCGATGTAACCCACCGGTCAGACCGACCAACCCGCCGACAATCGGCCCGCCGAGCAGGCCGCCCATCACCGCGCCAATCGCGCGGGTATTGGCAATCGAATCTTCGATATGCAGCCCAAAATAAGTGCCCATAATGCAGAAGATAGAAAACGTGACATAACACAGAAGCTTGTGCGGCAGACGAACCGTGACCTGCATAAGCGGGATGAACAGGCGCGTTTTACTCATTAGCCACGCAATGACCAAAAATACGCACATCTGCTGAAGCAGCAGCAACACCAGATTAAACTCGTACATACCCGCAAACCACACTTCGATTAAAAGCGCGTAACATACATTGAGTACGATTAACTTTCTTTGAACTGTTGCATAAAAATATGAATTCGTGAGTACGATCACTTAAACGCCCCGCCGCGACCCGCTACTTTGTGCTTTACTGCATAAAAAACAGGCAAAACTTCCTGGTTCGTCAAAGAGCGTCTAAAGTTAAACCGGGACCTCGCGAGCAAGGGTGAAACGATGGCGCTTTACACAATTGGTGAAGTGGCTTTGCTTTGTGATATCAATCCTGTCACGTTGCGCGCGTGGCAGAGACGTTATGGACTGTTAAAACCACAGCGAACGGATGGCGGTCATCGTCTGTTTAACGATGCCGATATCGACAGAATCCGCGAAATCAAACGCTGGATAGATAACGGCGTTCAGGTCAGCAAAGTCAAAGTACTGCTCAGTAGCGACAGTAGCGAGCCACCTAACGGCTGGCGCGAACAGCAGGAGACCCTGCTGCACTACCTGCAAAGCAGTAATCTGCACAGTTTACGGTTATGGGTCAAAGAACGCGGCCAGGATTATCCAGCCCAAACATTGACCACCCACCTGTTCGTCCCGCTGCGGCGACGATTACAGTGCCAACAACCCGCCCTTCAGGCGCTGCTCGGCATTCTTGACGGTATCCTGATCAACTATATTGCGCTCTGCCTGGCGTCTGCGCGTAAGAAACAGGGAAAAGATGCGCTGGTGATCGGCTGGAATATCAATGATACCACCCGCCTGTGGCTGGAAGGTTGGGTCGCCAGCCAACAGGGATGGCGCATTGACGTGCTGGCGCATTCGCTTAACCAGCTCCGCCCGGAGCTGTTTGACGGCAAGACGTTACTGGTATGGTGCGGGGAAAACCAGACAGTGGCACAGCAGCAGCAACTCTTGGCATGGCGCGCCCAGGGACGCGACATTCATCCCCTTGGCGCTTAAACAGCAGCTAACAAATTCGCTTTAATGTATACTCTTTTTATTAACATAAGGAGTACATAATGCGCGTAGCGAAAATCGGGGTGATCGCCCTTTTCCTGCTGATGGCTATCGGCGGTATCGGCGGCGTGATGCTGGCAGGTTACAGCTTTATTTTGCGTGCCGGGTAAGCGCGCGCGTCAGCCTTTCAAACAGGCGATCGATAATGATCGCCGCCAGCGCCACTAGCACCGCTCCCTGGATAACATAGGCCGTATTAAATCCGCTAAGCCCGATAATGATCGGCGTGCCTAACGTACTGGCCCCCACCGTTGAAGCGATGGTCGCCGTACCAATATTGATAATCACCGAGGTTCGGATGCCCGCCAAAATCACCGGCGCGGCCAGCGGCAGCTCAACCTGATACAACTGTTGGCGACGGCTCATTCCCATACCGCTGGCAACGCTCATCACGCTGGCAGGCACCGCGCCCAACCCTGCCAGGGTCGCCTGCAGGATGGGCAACACCCCATACAGGATCAAGGCGATAATTGCCGGTTGCTGACCAAAACCCATGACGGGTACCGCGATCGCCAGTACCGCGACCGGCGGAAAAGTCTGCCCGACGGCGGCGATAGTCTCCACCAGAGGACGAAACTCTTTCCCACTTTCTCGCGTAACCGCAATCCCTGCGCCGACGCCCACCACAACGGCAAACAAACTTGAGATACCCACCAACCAGAAATGGGCGAGCGCGAGGGCGGCAAAACTCTCCTGTTGGTAGACCGGGCGCGGCAAATCGGGAAACAGCGCGCCGAAGAACGGCTGGCTGTAAGGCAATCCAAACAGCAGAAGCAAGAACAGAACAATAAGCCAGAGAAGCGGATCACACAGTCGTTTCACGGGGGGACGTCTCCGAAAGCAGATCGCGGAAATGGAGCGTACCGCAAGGCTCGCCTTGCTGATTCGCCACTGGCAGGACGTCGCACCGACGGGCGACAAACATCGATAGCGCATCGCGTAACGTCATCTCTTCCACCAGCGCGTCGCCGCCGAGCTGCTCATGCCGGCGTACATAATCGCCTACGCTACGTAACGAAAGCAGCCTTACGCCCAGCTCGCTGCGGCCAAAAAATGCCTGCACGAAATCATTTTCCGGCGAGGTCAGCATAGAAAGCGGCGATCCCTGTTGGATAACGTTGCCCCCGTCCATCAGCACCAGATGGTCGGCGAGGCGTAACGCCTCGTCGATATCGTGCGTTACCAGTACGATAGTGCGCCCCAACAGCCGATGAATGCGGGTCATCTCTTGTTGTAATGCGCCACGCGTCACCGGATCAAGCGCGCCGAAAGGCTCATCCATCAACAATACCTGCGGATCGGCAGCCAACGCGCGCGCGACGCCAACCCGCTGCTGTTGCCCGCCGGAAAGCTGATGCGGATAGCGATCGCGCAGCGCGCTTTCCAGACCCAATAATGCCATCAGTTCGTCAATACGATCGTTAATCCGCCCACGCGACCACTTTTGTAATTGCGGTACGGTGGCGATATTTTGCGCCACCGTCCAGTGGGGAAAAAGGCCGATAGACTGAATGGCATAGCCCATGCGACGGCGCAGCTCAAGCACCGGCAGGCTGCGGATCTCTTCCCCGGCAAAACGGATCGTTCCGCTATCATGCTCTACCAGTCGATTAATCATCTTCAGCGTGGTCGATTTTCCCGAACCGGAGGTGCCAATCAACACCGAAAAGCTGCCTTCGCTAAAGTGCAAATTGAGGTCGCTGACAGCCTGTTGATCGCCGAAGGTTTTACTGACATGGTTAAATTCAATCATCGGTTGCTCCCTTCAGAAACGCGATCCATAAATCAAACAGCGCGTCGATCACTACCGCCAGCGCAATCACCGGAATGACGCCCAACAGGACTAAATCAATGGCGCTGCTCAATAGCCCCTGAAACACCAGCGCGCCGAAGCCTCCCGCGCCAATCAGCGCGGCGACGACGGCCATTCCCACTGTTTGTACCATTACTACCCGCAGGCTACGTAAAAAGACCGGCAGCGCCAGCGGCAGTTGCACATGTCTGAAGCGCTGGCCGCTACTCATTCCCATTGCTCTTGCGCTCTCCAGCACATCGCGCGGCACCTGGTTGAGCCCGGCGACCACGCCGCGCACCAGCGGCAATAACGCATAAAGCACCAGCGCTATCAGCGCAGGCGTCATGCCGGTTCCCGCGACGCCGAAGGCGGCAAGCCACGGAAACTGTTTCACCAGCCCGGCCAGCGGCGCAATCAACAGACCAAACAGCGCAACGGAAGGAATGGTCTGGATCACATTCAGTACGGTAAACACCGGCCCCTGGCGCGAGGCGGAAAAATAACACCAGATGCCCAACGGCAGTCCGATCGCCAGCGCCGGCAGCACCGTGCCCGCCAGTAGCATCAAATGTTGCACCAGCGCGGCATCGAAAACATCCTGGCGATTGGCATACTCTTTCAGAAGCGAGAGGTTGTCGAACGTGCCTGAAAACAGCAGCGCCAGCGGTACAATGGCAATTTGCGCGTGCAGCAACCAGCGCCACAGCGGCCCAACGGTAATACGGCGGATTGCATCGCTACAGGCCAGCAGCATCAGACCGAGACCGAGCCACAATCCGCTTCCCAGACTGGTGCGCGCCAGCGGACTGCCCTCTTGCGCCAACTGGGTCGCCGCTCTGCCAGCCCCCCACAGCATGACAATGAAGAGCATCTGCGCCACCATCAGCGTCAGTACGCTGCCGCGTTTACCGGGTACAAAGCACAGCGTAAATAGCGCGCATCCCGCGCCGGTCAGCATCCAGATGGTCGCCGGCCAGATTTCCCATAACTGGCGCCCCTCACCGCTCACCAGACGATTCGGGGCGTAATTAATGAAAGGCAGCGCGACAGCAAGCAGGGTCAGAACAACCAACAGCAACAGCACACGATTAACCGTAATTTTGGCAACGTCACTCACAGATTACTTCATCCACCCTTTTTGTCGGAGGTAATCTGCAGCGACTTTTTTCGCATCCAGCCCTTCTACGGCGATTTTGGCGTTCAACTGTTGCAGCGTTTTCTCATCAAGGCTGGCGAAAACAGGTTGCAGCCAGTCGGCTATCTGCGGATAGGCCTGTAATACCGATTCACGCACTACCGGCGCAGGCGCATAGATGGGCTGGACGCCTTTCGGGTCGCTCAGGGTTTGCAGCCCCAGCGCAGCAACCGGGCCATCGGTGCCATAGGCCATCGCGGCGTTAACGCCGGATGTTCGTTGCGCGGCGGCTTTGATCGTTACCGCCGTATCGCCGCCCGCCAGCGACAATAGCTGGTTCTGATTCAAGGTAAAACCATAGGCTTTTTCAAACGCCGGCAGCGCATCCGCCCGTTCGATAAATTCCGCAGACGCCGCCAGTTTAAAAGTGCCGCCCTCTTTCAGATAACGACTGAGATCGGCAAGCGAGGAGAGTTTATTTTTTTCAGCGATGTCCTGGCGTACCGCTATGGTCCAGGTGTTGTTTGCCGGCGCAGGCGTCAACCAGACCAGCTTATTCTGCTCCGCATCCCGTTTTTTGACTTTCTCAAAGCCTTGCTTTGCATTCTTCCATGCCGGATCGTTTTCATCTTTAAAAAAGAACGCCCCGTTACCGGTGTATTCCGGATAGATATCCAGCTCTCCGGCGGTAATCGCGCCACGAACGACTGGCGTCGTCCCGAGCTGAATTTTATTGACCGTTTTAACGCCGTGACTTTCAAATACCTGCAAAATCATGTTGCCGAGCAGCGCGCCTTCGGTATCAATCTTTGACCCGACCGTCACGGGCGATGCCGCCTGTAGAGGTAAACTCGCCGTCGCCAACAGCGCCAGCAAGCTTACCCATAGCTTTGAGATCGTCATGATGCTTTCCTCATCCTTTTACGGCCTTTTTCAGAGACTTGTGAAAAAAGCATAGCTGAAAAGTTTGTGTTTAACCTGGGATTTTCCGGCAGTTTAAGTGACGTGGCTGGTAATAAAAGGGTGGCCTGGAAACGTCATTGCCAAACAGGGCGCTGATATCGCGCCCTGTTGACGGCAGGCTTACAGTAGTTCGAACGTTCCCTGTTTAACGCGAGCGGAATCCACGCCGATAAAGACGTTGAACTTACCAGGTTCCGCGTCATATTTCATCTGCTGATTCCAGAACTTCAAGGCGTCGATATCAATCGGGAAACTCACGGTTTTGCTCTCGCCAGGCTTGAGGGCGATTTTTTCAAAGCCTTTTAATTGCTTCACCGGGCGGCTCATTGATGCCGTGACATCCTGTAAATACATCTGGATGACCGTTGCCCCTTCGCGTTTACCGGTATTCGTGACCTCTACGCTGGCCGTGACTTTGCCGTCGCGTTTCATTGTCGGCGCGGAGAGCGTGACGTCAGACACCGTAAACGTGGTGTAGCTCAGACCATAACCAAACGGATAGAGCGGGCCATTCGCTTCGTCAAAATACCGTGAGGTATATTTGTTTGGTTTTTCAGGATTATACGGGCGTCCCGTATTGAGATGACTGTAATAGACCGGAATTTGTCCCACCGAACGCGGGAAGGACATCGGCAGTTTGCCTGACGGGTTGTAATCGCCAAATAGCACATCGGCAATGGCGTTGCCGCCTTCCGTCCCGGCAAACCAGGTCTCCAGAATCGCATCGGCCTGTTGATCTTCTTTTACCAGCGCCAGCGGTCTGCCGTTCATTAATACCAGTACCAGCGGCTTACCGGTGGCTTTCAGAGCAGTGATTAAGTCGCGCTGGCTCTGGGGAAGGGTAATATCGGTACGGCTGGAGGCTTCATGCGCCATTCCCTGCGACTCACCAACCACGGCGACCACCACATCGGCCTGTTTCGCCGCCTGCACCGCTTCATCAATCATTGCCTGTGGCGAGCGCGGATCGATTTTCACCGCCTCTTCATACAGGTTTAAGAAATCGACGATGCCTTTATCATTCGTGATATTCGCCCCTTTGGCATAGAGGATCTTCGCCCCATCGCCGACGGCATTCTGAATACCCGCCAGCACCGTCACCGACTGATCCGCGACCCCAGCAGCAGACCAGCTTCCCATTACATCACGTTGACTGTCGGCCAGCGGCCCCACAACGGCAATGGTGCCCGATTTTTTCAGCGGCAGCGTTTCCAGCCGGTTTTTCAGCAGTACCAGACTTTCCCGCGCCACTTCCCGCGCCTCTTTACGATGCAGGCGGCTTTCGGCATTGGTGTCCACCGGGTCGCTCTCTTTCGGCCCCAGATGGCTATATGGGTCGTTAAACAATCCCATGTCATATTTTACGTTGAGCACATGGCGCGTCGCGTCGTCCAGTTCCGCCATCGTCACTTTACCCGACTTAATCAGTCCCGGCAGATATTTGCTGTAATACTCATCCGCCATGCTCATATCCACCCCTGACTTCAGCGCCACGCGCACCGCGTCTTCCGGGTCGGCCGCCGTACCGTGTTTAATCAGTTCCTTAATGGCGCCGTGGTCGGAAACGGTAATCCCTTTAAAGCCCCACTCATCGCGCAGGACATCTTTCAATAGCCAGGAATCTGACGTCGCAGGCGTGCCGTTCAGCGAGTTCAGCGCCACCATCACTGCGCCGCTCCCCGCATCCAGCCCCGCTTTGTACGGCGGCATGTAGTCATTAAACAGACGCTGGGAACTCATATCCACGGTGTTGTATTCTTTACCGCCTTCAACGGCGCCATAGGCGGCAAAATGTTTCACGCTGGTCATCACCGAGTAGCGATCCGCCGGGCTTTTGCCCTGCATCGCTTTCACCATAGTTTCCCCCATGATGGAGGTTAACCAGGTGTCTTCGCCAAAGCCTTCAGAGGCGCGCCCCCAACGCGGATCGCGGGAGACATCCACCATCGGCGCCCAGGTCATATTCAGGCCGTCGTCCGCCGCTTCATACGCCGAGACGCGTCCTACGGTTCTTACCGCATCCAGATTAAAAGAAGAAGCCAGACCGAGGCTTATCGGAAAGACGGTTCGCTGGCCGTGTACCACGTCATAGGCAAAAAAGAGAGGAATTTTCAGGCGGCTCAACGCCATCACCTGATCCTGCATTTGACGGATATCCTGGCGGGTGACGGTATTGAAAATCGCCCCTACCTTCCCGTCTTTGATCATCTCGCGAATCGCATCTTTCGGGTTATCAGGGCCGACGCTAATCAGACGTAACTGACCAATTTTTTCATCGACAGTCATTTTCTTGAGTAAATCGGTGACGAACGCGTCGCGCGCTTCCGGCGTCAGCGGGTGATTGCCAAACAGGTTTTCCGCCAATGCTGGCTGCATCGCCAGACTCACAGCAACACCTACTGAACATAACCATTTCATGTTGATTCTCTCTTTATCTTTATCCCGACGAGGCGGTAAAAACAGAATAAAAACCGCAGTTTGCCATAAGCCTAAACGCGAGAGGAGAAGAAAGCGAAGGTTATTCGCTTAATTTTCAAAACATTTGTCGGGCGAAAATGATGGATAGACCGTATGAATGCCGCCCACACAGAGACAATTTGAATGAGAAAGCGTATTGTCATACAAAGCGCTATGCTTAACGCTGATATTTTGTCCCACCACAAGGAGTGGAGAATGTCTTCCATAACAATGACTGATAATAAAACGTTCCTGAATGAGCTGGCCCGCCTGGTAGGCCATTCTCACCTGCTGACAGACCCCGCAAAAACCGCCCGCTATCGCAAAGGTTTCCGTTCCGGTCAGGGCGACGCGCTGGCCGTTGTTTTCCCTGGTTCATTACTGGAACTGTGGCGTGTGCTCAACGCCTGCGTTAATGCTGACAAAATTATTCTGATGCAGGCCGCCAACACGGGTCTGACGGAAGGCTCCACGCCGAACGGCAACGACTACGATCGCGATATTGTGATTATCAGCACCCAGCGGCTGGATAAGCTGCACTTACTGCATAGCGGCCAACAGGTTCTGGCCTGGCCCGGTACGACGCTCTATTCGCTGGAAAAAGCGCTTAAACCGCTGGGCCGCGAACCGCACTCGGTGATTGGTTCGTCGTGTATCGGCGCGTCGGTCATCGGCGGTATCTGTAATAACTCCGGCGGCTCGCTGGTGCAGCGCGGCCCGGCCTATACCGAGATGTCGCTCTTTGCCCGTATTGACGAGCAAGGCAAACTACAACTGGTCAATCATCTGGGTATCGATCTTGGGCAAACGCCGGAGCAGATCCTGAGCAAGCTGGATGACGAACGGATTAAAGATGAGGATGTGCGCCACGATGGTCGTCATGCGCACGATCACGACTACGTGACGCGGGTTCGAGATATCAACGCCGATACGCCCGCCCGCTATAACGCCGACCCGGACCGTTTGTTTGAATCTTCCGGTTGCGCCGGAAAACTGGCGGTTTTTGCCGTTCGCCTTGATACCTTTGCAGCGGAAAAAAATCAGCAGGTTTTTTATATCGGTACCAATCAGCCCGCGGTACTGACTGAAATCCGTCGGCATATTCTGGCGAACTTCAACAATCTGCCGGTGGCGGGAGAATATATGCATCGCGATATCTACGATATTGCGGAGCAGTACGGTAAAGATACCTTTCTGATGATCGATAAGCTTGGCACCGACAAGATGCCGTTCTTTTTCACGCTAAAAGGCCGAACCGATGCGATGCTGGAAAAAGTAAAATTTTTCCGTCCGCATTTCACCGACCGCGCGATGCAGAAATTCGGCCATCTGTTTCCCAGCCATCTGCCGCCGCGGATGAAAAACTGGCGCGATAAATATGAGCATCATCTGCTGTTAAAAATGGCGGGTGACGGCGTCGCAGAAGCGCAACGCTGGCTGAATGAGTTTTTTAAATCCGCTGAGGGCGGTTTCTTCGCCTGTACGCCGGAAGAAGGCAGCAAAGCCTTCCTGCACCGCTTCGCTGCTGCTGGCGCGGCGATTCGTTATCAGGCCGTACACGCCGATGAAGTGGAAGATATCCTGGCGCTGGATATCGCCCTGCGCCGCAACGATACCGACTGGTTCGAGCATCTGCCGCCGGAAATCGACAGCCAACTGGTACATAAACTCTATTACGGCCACTTTATGTGCCACGTTTTTCATCAGGACTATATCGTGAAGAAAGGCGTCGACGTCCATGCGCTGAAAGCGCAAATGCTGGCGCTGTTGCAGGCGCGCGGGGCGCAATACCCGGCGGAGCACAACGTTGGACATCTGTATAAAGCACCGGAGACGCTGACGCGTTTTTATCGGCAAAATGACCCGACCAACAGTATGAACCCCGGTATCGGTAAAACGAGTAAGCGGAAATTCTGGCAGGAAAATACGCCCGACGAGGCGCATTAACACCGTGCGGTTTACCGTGAATGCCCGGCGGCTCGATGTCTGCCGGGCCTACGGCGACCTAATCGTTCTGTGCGGTTTGCGCCCCGGCATTGGCGCTGGCTGCCGCCATTTGCGCGGCTTTTTGCTTTTTATAGCTCAGCGCGGCAGCCGGAACGGGCATGACTTTACCGGTTTCAATCCATGTACGCAGGCGACTGGCGTCCGCAAAGTGGGTATATTTGCCGAACGCATCCATGACCACCAGCGCGACCGGTTTGTTATTGATCACGGTACGCATCACCAGGCAATGCCCCGCCGCATTGGTAAAGCCGGTTTTCGTTAACTGGATATTCCAGTTATCACGGTAGACCAAATGGTTGGTATTGCGAAACGGCAGCGTATACGCCGGATGCGAGAATGTCGCCATGTCTTCGCGCGTGGTGCTTAGCTGGCCAATCAGCGGGTATTGCTTCGTGGCAATCAGCAGTTTTGTTAAATCCCGCGCGGTCGAGACGTTATGAATCGACAGCCCCGTCGGCTCAACGAAGCGGGTATGCGTCATGCCCAACGCTTTCGCCTTCGCATTCATCGCGTTAATAAATGCGTTATAACCGCCAGGATAATAGTGCGCCAGGCTTGCCGCCGCACGGTTTTCGGATGACATCAACGCCAGCAGCAACATATTTTTGCGGCTAATTTCGCTGTTCAGACGTACACGGGAGTAAACCCCTTTCATCTCCGGCGTCTGGCTGATATCGACCTTCAGTATTTCATCCAGCGGCAATCGCGCGTCGAGCACGACCATCGCCGTCATTAATTTGGTTATTGAGGCAATCGGACGCACCAGATCCGGGTGGTTCGAATAGATCACTTTATGGGTGTTGAGATCAACAATCATTGCGCTACCGGAGGCAATCTCAGGTTGAGACGCCGCGGTTGTCGCTGCCGTTTTCGCCACGGCCTGCGGGGCAAAAGGAACGGCCAACATCAGAGCAAGGCTCAGGAATGAAGCTCGGAATTTCAGCATGATGAGATTTCTGATAATGATTCACGCGCGTCGTAACGCACACCGCCTGAGCTAAGGTTTTACTCAAGCTAGCAGTGGCATCATAGCGGCACGCCAGCGTTGCCGCTACAGAAGAATCGTCAGCAAATGCTGCATTGCTGGCTTTTACGCCAGCCCTTTTTGCATCAGAACAGGCGGTAGCCGTATCCCCACAGGATCACGGTGATCGCCAGCAGTACCTCCAGGACCAGTACGCCGATAGCCAGCGTCGAACTGGAGAAGCTTAATCCCTCCTCTCTATTAATGTTAAGGAAAGTCGGAATACCCAAATACAGCAAATAGCCGGTGTAAAAGAGCGCCACGGCGCCGACCAGAGCGCATAGCCATACCAGCGGATAGAGCGCCACCAGACCACTTAAAAAAAGCGGCGTCGCGACATAACCGGCAAAAACCATACAGCGCGCAAGCGATGGCCGTTGCGGATAGTTTCGCGCCATCCACCAAATGACGCGTCCCATCACCGCGACGCCTGCCAGCATCACGCCATAGAACAGGAGCGCTAGCGCAAAACCGGTAAACAGCGAGAGTTGTAACACGTTGCCGTCGCCAAAATTCCAGCCGATTTGCGTCGTGCCGATAAAGGCGCAGACGACGGGAATCGCCGCCATCAGCAAAACATGGTGTGTATAGTGATGCGAAACGGTTTCGTTTTCGCTTTTGATCACCTGCATTTCCCGATAGGGATGGGAAAAAAGTCCCCATACATGGTTCATACTGCCCCCTTCTGATGCCTCAGATGTCAGTATGTTCAAGTATAATTCAGTTTCTGGTTATTTTATGAACAATGGCAAAATAGTCTCCGGCAAAACGTCGGCTTTGCCGTGCACGCCTCTTGCCAGGGTGTATGCTTAATGCCGGAGGTGGTTTACGCATGGATATCAACACGCTTATTACGCATTATGGCTATGCGGCGCTGGTTATCGGCAGTATGGCCGAAGGTGAAACCGTTACCCTGTTGGGCGGCGTCGCGGCGCATCAGGGGCTGCTCAAGTTTCCGCTGGCGGCGGCGGCCGTCGCGCTGGGAGGGATGATGGGCGATCAGCTACTTTACCTGTTAGGACGATGCTATGGCGGGAAGATCCTGCGTCGTTTCCCCCGTTATCATACTAAGATTCGTCACGCGCAGAAAATGATCCAACGCCATCCGTATCTGTTTGTGATCGGCACGCGTTTTATGTACGGATTCCGGGTGGTTGGCCCGCTACTGATTGGCGCCAGCCGCCTGCCGCCTAAAATTTTTCTGCCGCTGAATATGGTCGGCGCGCTGGTCTGGGCGCTGCTGTTTACCACGCTGGGATATCTTGGCGGCGAGGTGATCGCGCCATGGCTGCACGACCTCGATCACCATCTCAGACATGGGGTATGGCTGATTCTGGCCGTCGTGCTGGTGGTTGGCGTGCGCTGGTGGCTGAAAAGACGCGGCAAAGCGGAGGCCCGTTAAACCCGAGGGTATCCGGATGGCATAACGCCGCCATCCGGCACCCGGCGTTTATTTCGCGTTGAATTGCGGATTCGCCAGCATAAATCCGCCGTCGACAATCAGCGACTGACCGGTAGTATAGCTGGCGCCTTCCGAACACAGCCAGGCGACGAGGCTGGCGATTTCATGCGTAGAGCCCGGTCGGGCGATAGGGATAGCGGGTTCCGATCCCGGCTCAATGTCGCTGTCATCCATATCGTTCATCGGCGTGGCGATAGCGCCTGGCGCGACGGCGTTGACCAAAATATGATGCTCAATCAGTTCCAGCGCCATGGATTTAGTCAATCCGCCCAGCGCATGTTTCGCCGCGGTATAGGCGCTGGCTTGCGGGAGCGGCGTATGCTCATGGACGGAGGTGATGTTGATAATACGCCCTCCCTCTCCTTGTTTAATCATATGCCGGGCGGCGATCTGCGCGCAGAGAAACGCGCCGTCGACATCCACGGTAAAAATTTGCCGCCACTGCGTAAACGGCATATCAATAAACGCGGATTTGGTCATCGCCCCGGCATTATTGACCAGCACATCAACGCGTCCCAGGCGCTGGATAAGATGTTCAATGGCCTGCGCGCCCTCGGGTAACTGGCTCAGGTCAAGATGAATGGTCTCTGCTCGCACGCCAAACTGCGCCGCTTTTTTTGCCGTCTCCTGCGCGCCGCGTTCATCGGAATGCCAGGTAATACCAATATCAAAACCGTTTTGCGCTAATAACAACGCACACGTTTTGCCAATTCCCGAATCTGATGCCGTTACAATTGCAACTTTGGTCATATTCCTCTCCGGATGAATCATACACAGCCTAAGTATAGGAACCCTGTCTGACTCCTCCGGAAAAATCAGGAATGATAACCGCCGCCCAGCGCGCTGGTAAGCTGAATAGAGGCATCCAGCCACTGGTCCTGCAACAGTAAGCCGTTACACTGCTCGCGCAGCGCCGGGATTTTGGCCTCGCTCACGCGTGAGCCCGCGATAATGCCGGCATTAAAGCGCGCTTGCGCCAGACCGACCACGCGCTGCGCGTCATGCTCAATCTGCTGCTGATGCTGATTTTTCTGCGCCAGCGTCTCTACCTGACTGGCGGTGCGCGCCACATCATTAACCGCATCCACTACCGCTTTGTTGTAGTTGGCGATAGAAAGGTTACTTTGCGCTTTGGCGATATTGAGGTTGGCATTCAGCCTGCCGCTGTCGAAAATCGGCAGCGTCAGCCCGCCGGTAATGCCATATTGCTGCGCGGAATGGCGGAACAGATCGCTCAGATGCAACGCATCCTGCTGTAAAAAAGCCATCAGATTAATATCGGGATAAAATGCTGCCTTCGCGGCATCAATACTGCTCAACGAGGATTCAATGTACCAGTGCGCGGCCTGCAGATCCGCTCGACGCGCCAGCAACGAATACCCCAGTTGCGACGGTAACTGGCTTTCAACGGCGGGGAGACTCACCTGACGTAGCTTGAGCGCCGCCGATTGCGTATTGGTTAACGCGCTGAGCCGCGCTTCAATGACCTTCAATTTACCGTTAACGTCATTAAGCTGCTGCTGGGTTTTACTGGCGTCGATATCGGTCTCGACGCCTTCGACGGAAGAGGTAATGCCGTGTTGATACAATTCCCGGTTCACCGCCACCACGTTTTGCTGCTCATGCTCGATTTGCGTCAGCACATTTTTCAGCGCCGCCTGCGTCTGCCACTCCCAGTAGAGTCGCGCCACGCCGCTTGCCAGCAGTTGTCGGGTCTGCTCCTGCTCCGCTTCGCGCGCTTTGACCGCCCCGATCCGCGCGGTCACTTCAGCGCGGTTTTTCCCCCATAAATCCAGGTCCCAGCCCGCCGTCAGGCCGAATGTGCCATTGGTATACCACGGCCCGGTCGTTCCCGCCGCGGGATCGGTAATCGCGAATGGCCCCATCAGCCCTTCCGCGGACATTCGCTGGCGCTCAATGTCGGCAGAAAAGTCGAGCTGCGGACCGTCCTGCGCCTCAACCGCTTTCGCCTGCGCTTCCGCCAGTTGAATACGCTGGTCAGCCACCTGCATATCCGGCGAATGCTGTATGGCATTATCAATCAGCGCGTCAAGCTGCGCATCGTGATATGCCTTCCACCACTGACTATCCGGCCAACCGTTTTTCAACGCCGTCGGCAGGCTGGAATCAATATGAGAAGAGGGCGTCTGCTGGGTCAGCGACTGACGGGTATCGTGCATCGGGGCGCAGCCCGCCAGCAAAATAAAAAGCGGTAAGCTCGCTGTCGCGGCAAGGAAAGAATTACGATTCATGGAGGTGTTCTGATAAAAAAAGGTGCGCAAAGAGTACGTCTTACGGCGATCTATTTTTTAGTTACGCGTGGCAATACATCTTCGGACAACAAAAGACATATTTCGAAATTTATATGATTAGCAAATAATTTAATCTAATACATTTTTTGATATGATATTTCAATGCAAAGCCCACCTAACCCGTTAATAAATGAACGATTTTACTGCGATACGCGCCAGCAGCCTTCATGCGTTAAACGTCGCCGCGCCCAACGAGGCAGCAGATGCCTTAATACTTTCCTATACTTTGTTTGTATTTACCAATAAAGGGACAAACAATGAAAATTCTTCTATGGGCAATCTTAATTATTTTTCTGATTGGGCTGTTGGTGGTAACGGGCGTGTTTAAGATGATTTTCTGATGTCTGCGCCGGGGAGCGATAACCTCTGCCCGGCACACTTTCTGGACGCTATAGAGATTAGATTTTAATGGCCTGAATCGCCCGCGCAATCTCGGACGAACGGTTTAACGCCCGAATCGACTGAAAGAGTTCCGTCGCCTCAATATATTCCTTACGTAAATATCCCAGCCACTGTTTAATACGCGCGACATGATATAAACCGGTATCGCCCTGCTTTTCCAGTCGGGTATATTTTTGTAATAACGCCACCACTTCCGGCCACGGCATACGCGGTTCGTTATACTTCACCACCCGGCTCAGATTAGGAATATTTAACGCCCCACGGCCAATCATCACCGCATCGCAGCCGCTGGTCGCCATACACATCTGCGCGCTCTGCCAGTCCCAAATTTCGCCATTAGCAATAACCGGAATAGTCAGACGCTGGCGTATTTCGCCGATCGCCTGCCAGTCGATATGCTCGGCGCGGTAGCCCTGCGCTTTGGTACGGCCATGCACCACCAGTTCACTGGCGCCGGCCTGCTGCACCGCATCGGCGATTTCAAATTTTCTATCGCCGCTATCCCAGCCGAGACGCACTTTTACCGTTACCGGCAGATGCGACGGCACTGCGGCCCGCATCGCTTTCGCGCCCTGATAGATGAGTTCGGGATCTTTGAGCAATGTCGCGCCGCCGCCGCTGCCGTTCACCACTTTTGACGGACAGCCGCAGTTCAGGTCCACGCCATACGATCCCAACGCCGCCGCCCGCGCGGCGTTTTCCGCCAGCCACTGCGAATGCTGGCCCAGAAGCTGAATACGCACCGGCGTGCCGGACGGCGTGCGGCTGGCGTTACGCAACTCCGGGCAGATGCGATGAAACACTTTTACCGGCAGAAGCTGATCCACCACGCGCACAAATTCGGTGATGCAGAGATCGTAATCATTCACTTCGGTCAGCAACTCGCGCACTAGCGCGTCGAGCACGCCTTCCATCGGCGCCAGTAAAACCCGCATATCGGTATCCACAGCAAATAAATATCCTCCGGCATAGCCGGAGGTTTTTCAGATGCGCCTGTAAGGCTCTCTTACCAGCCGCGCCCTAACAGGCGCACACGATCTGACATTTGCATCAAACTTCGTTACTTACGGCCCGTAAACGGGCTACCCGGATAAGGGATCGATAACTGCTCTCCCATTTTATCCTCTTCAAGCTGGTGCTTTATGTATTCCTGTATCTTCGCTGTGTTCTTACCCACCGTATCAACGTAGTATCCGCGGCACCAGAACTCCCTGTTCCTGTATTTGAATTTCAAATCCCCAAACTGCTCATAAAGCATCAGGCTACTTTTACCCTTCAGATATCCCATGAAGCTCGACACACTCATCTTCGGCGGGATCTCCAGAAGCATGTGGATATGATCTGTACAGCATTCTGCTTCCAGAATTCGTACATTTTTCCACTCACACAATTTTCTTAATATGCTGCCTACTGCTCTACGCTTCTCTCCGTAGAACGTCTGCCTTCGGTACTTCGGGGCAAAAACTATATGATATTTACAGTTCCATCGGGTATGCGCTAAGCTCTTTTCGTCCCCCATCGGGACCCCCTTTTGATTTCTTGTTGAACTTTTGCAGTTGCCAGACCGCAAGGTGTTTTAACAAATCAAAAGGGGTTTTGATAACCGACTCAAAGCTGAAAGCTTTACGGAACCCCCAGCCTAGCTGGGGGTTTTCCATAGACAAAAAAGAGGCGCTATGGTAGCGCCTCTGCAATGCAGTTTAAAGATTCTCAACGTGGCTCAAGGCAGTTATCTTCTTTCCAGCCGTACAGCCATTCAATACTGCGATAAAACGCCTCCTGCGATTTCCCTTTCCACAACAGATTACGCACCTGACGCTCCACCCCCGCGGCGTGATAGAGACGCCCCATTTCCCGGGTAGACCAGACGATACGCGCCGTGCGGGGAATACGCACCGACTCATACAGCGCAAAAGCCTGCTGCGCGTCGCCGTCACAGCGTTCCAGCGCTTTACCCAGCGTGACGGCGTCTTCCAGCGCCATACAGGCGCCCTGAGCCATATATTGCGCCACCGGATGCGCGGCGTCGCCCACCAGAGTGATACGCTCGGTTCCCCATTTCGCGACCGGCTCACGATCGGCGGTCGACCAGCGGCGCCAGGAGGTCGGCTTATCCAGCATCTGACGCGGGCGGGGATGAATACCGGCAAAATAAGAGAGCACCTCTTCTTTACTGCCGTCTTTCACGCCCCACTCTTCTTGCTGGCGGCTGTGGAATGTCACCACCAGATTGTACTGTTGGCCTCCGCGCAGCGGATAATGGACCAGGTGACAATGCGGGCCTGCCCACAGTACCGGCGCGTTAATACGTAAATCTTCCGGCATATCGTCGCAATCAATCACCGCCCGATAGACCACATGCCCCGTTACGCGCGGCGCGTCGCCGAGTAAACTTTGCCGCACTACCGATTTAACGCCGTCGCAGCCCACCAGAATATCCGCCGTCCAGCTATTTCCCTGCTCATCAAACACCGTAACGTCATCCGGCGTCTGGCGGATATCGACAATATGGGTCGAGGTACGATACTCCACGCCAGGGTGCGTCAGCGCCGCTTCCCATACCGTTGCATGAATATCTACCCGGTGAATTACCGCATACGGCCCGCCAAAATGGTCACGGAACGCCTGTCCGGTTTCAATGCGTACCACTTCTTCGGCATTCACGGCATCCATCATGGTAATGTGATCGGTAAACACCGCACGCTGGCGGGCAACATCGCCCACACCGAGACTATCCAGCGCCGAGAAAGCGTTCGGCCCAAGCTGAATGCCCGCGCCAATCTCGCCAATTTCGTGCGCCTTTTCCAGCAGCATGACTTTTATCCCCTGGCGCGCCAGCGACAGCGCGGTCGCCGCGCCGCCAATCCCGCCACCTACAATAATGGCGCTTGTCACGTGAGTCATGGTCATTCTCCTTTTCAGGCCGGGATTTTATCTTGTTGATTTTCCGGCGCGGCAACAATAAACGCCGGTAGCTGTACGCAGGCGTCATAAACGGCTTTACAGCGCGGATAGCCTGACAAATCGCAGCCCATCCTGAGCGCATTCGCCCACTGCGGAATCAGGCAGCAGTCCGCAAGACCCGGCGCCTCGCCCACGCAGAATGATCCGGACTGACTTTTACGCAATAGCTGCTCCACCGCGCTTAACCCTTGCTGTATCCAGTGGGCGTACCAGCGTTTTTTATCCTCTTCGCTCACCTTCAGCTCATCGGTCAGGTAGCGCAACACGCGCATGTTATTAATTGGGTGTATATCGCAGGCGATAGCGTAGACAATTTCCAGCGCCTGGCTGCGCGCCGGATCGCTCGTCGGCAGCAGCGGCGTTTGCGGAAAATGTCGGTCCAGCCAGTCGACGATGGCCAGCGATTGCCCCAACGATTCGCCGTCATCAGTGACCAGCGTCGGCACCAGGCCTACCGGATTCATCCGTCGGTAGTCCAGCGCATTCTGCTGGCCGATACGAATATTGACGCCCACCGTCTGGTAATCAATCCCCTTTAACGCCAGCGCAATACGTACACGATAAGACGCCGAACTATTAAAGAAACTGTACAGCTTCATTGTTCACCTCAGACAATTTTCACGGCAATGGGCGTCAGACCTTCTACGTTCCCGGTGATGACATCCCCTTTCACCACTGCGCCCACCCCCTCTGGCGTACCGGTGAAAATCAAATCGCCTGGCTGCAATTCAAAGAAGCCGGACAAATAGCTGATGGTTTCATTTACCGACCAAATCAGATGACGAATATCGCTGCGCTGATGGTCTTCGCCGTTAACCTGTAGCCAAATAGGGGCGTTATCCACATTATGCGTTTCAGCGGCTTTGTGTAATGGCGCAATGGGCGCGGAGAGATCGAACGCTTTGCCGATTTCCCACGGACGTCCCATCTGACGCATTTCCATCTGACGATCGCGACGCGTCATGTCCAGACCGGTGGCGTATCCCCAGACATATTCATGGGCTTTTTCCAGCGGGATATCGCTCCCCTTTTTACCAATCGCCACCACCAGCTCAATTTCATAATGGTAGTTATCGGTCTGCGCCGGATACGGCAGTTCCAGGGTATCCCCCGCCGCTACCGGGACGACAGCGTCCGCCGGTTTACAAAAGAAGAACGGCGGTTCGCGATCGGGATCAAAGCCCATTTCACGGGCATGGGCGGCATAGTTGCGACCCACACAGTAAACGCGACGTACCGGAAACTGCTCATCACTCCCCACCACAGGTACAGTCACCGGCGCCTGCGGCTGGAATACATATTTCGTCATTTTCTCTCTCCCCAATTAATAACGTGCTTCACGGAACAGCCCCAGGGCTTCCTGAACCGGCTTGTCCGAAAAGCTGAATAACACCGTGTCTTCGCTGCTGCGAAACGACACGTCATGCCAGGTCGGCGCCACAAAAATATCTTTTGCGGAAAAATGAAAGGTTTCGTTGCCGATAGAGACCTGACCCGCCCCTTCAACGACATGGTAGATAGTGCTGTCGGTGCTCCGCGCCACACGCGAGGCAAAACCTTTTGGCAACAGTTGCAGGAACGCGCCCATCGACGGCATCGGATAACCACCGGTGACGGGATTAACGTAACGCAGCTTGTAACCCTCCCACTCATCCGGATCGCCCATACGGGTCAGATCGTGCAGCGTCTCGCGGCTGCGGTCGTAGCGGTAGTTGAAAATCGGCGATGAGTTCCCGCGCTGGTGGCGCAGCGGCAGCATATTCGCCGCATAACGCGGCAGATAATCGCCCTCTTTTCGCGTCACCGGCTGCTGATCTTCGGGATAGTCTTCCGCAAAACCACAGCCCAGGAGGTTGACTAACGGCAGATCCAGACCATCCAGCCATACCACCGGCTCTGACCCCGGATTACCATGATCGTGCCAGCGCCACTGCGGCGTCAGGATAAAATCGCCGGTATGCATTGGCGTGCGCTCGCCGTCCACCGCGGTAAATGCGCCTTTACCTTCGACGATAAAACGCAGCGCCGACTGGTTATGGCGATGACTCGGCGCGACTTCACCGGGCAGGATCAGTTGTAAACCAGCGTATAAGGTCGCCGTGATCGACGACTGACCACGCAATGCCGGATTTTCCAGCACCAGCACCCGGCGGATCGCCTCTTTCGCGCCAATGACATTGCCGCTTTCCATCAGCAGCGGACGAATTTCCTGATAATTCCAGTAGGCCGGCGCGCAGTTGGCGTTTGGCGTCTGCGGTACCAGGTGATGTAACGATTCCCACAGCGGCGTCAGATTCTGCCCGGAAATATGCTGGTAATACTGCTGACGGCTATCTTTTACGTTCTGATTTATTTCAGACATGGAGATTCTCCTTATTCGTTTACGACGCTGGCACGCGGCAGGTCGTCAGGTACAGAAATCGAAAGGCGGACAACCACCGTCAGCAGGGTAAGCATTACCGCGCTGATAGCCGCCGGAATAGCAATGACAAAAAACAACGTATCGAAAGAGAAATTGAGGGCCATCATCATGCCGCCGGAGAGCGAACCGACAATGGCTCCGCAGCGTCCAATGGCGTTCGACCAGCTCACGCCCGTCGCCCGGCTTTGGGTGGGGTACAGCGTTGCCGTCAGAGCATTAAGTCCCACCTGGGAACCGCTAATACCGATACCGGTACCAAAAATCGCCAGCGCCATCAGCCAAAGGCCGTTTTCGCTCAGGCCTATCATGACAATACAGACCGCGCCTAACGCATAGCTCACCGCCAGTACCCGGAACGGATTAAGCCGGTCCATCAACACGCCGAGTAACAGCGCGCCAAGCGTGCCGCCAACCTGGAATGCGGCGGTCACCCACGACGCCTGTTGCAGATCAATACCGCGATGGTTAAGCAACGTCGGCATCCAACTGGAAAGCAGATAGATAATGAGCAGGCTCATAAAGAACACCACCCATAACATCAGGGTAATGACCAACTGCCGCCCGGCAAAAAGCTGGCGAATACTGCCTTTGGCGACGGCGGCCGTCTCATGCAGAAAGAATTGCGTATCGTGATAGCGCTCGCCGGTCATAGCGCTGACCGTCCGGGCGACAACCGCCTGTGGTCGTTGACGGCGTACCTGCCAGCGGGGAGACTCCGGCAGCGCGAACAGCAGGCCGAAAAACAACATCAAAGGCAAGATGCCGCCTAACGCCAGAATTCCGTGCCAGCCAATCAGCGGCACCAGTTGCGCGCTCACAATCCCGCCTATCGCCGACCCTAAGGTAAAACCGCAGAACATCAGCGTGACCAGCGCACCGCGTCGGCGAGCGGGAAGGTATTCCGACGTCATGGTGATGGTATTCGGCATCGCTCCGCCCAGTCCCAGACCGGTTAAGAAGCGCAGCAGCACCAGGGTTTCTATATCCGGCGAGAAAGCGGAAAGCAGGCTCAATGCACCGAATAGCGCCACACAAAGCTCAATTACCCGCTTGCGGCCAAAGCGATCCGCCAGCGGCCCGCATAGCAGCGCGCCGGCCGTAAGCCCCAGAAGCCCTGCGCCAAACAACGGCGCCAGTTCGCTGGCGCTTAGCTGCCAGTGGGTACGAATATCCGGGGCGATGAAGCCAATCGCGGCGGTGTCGAAACCGTCGAGCATGACCACCAGAAAACAGCAGATGATAACGCGCCACTGCATTTTGCCGACGGGCGCGGCATCAATAAGGGCTTGTAGATCACGTCGTTGAGTCATAGTTAATGCCTCAGTGCAGGGAGATAGATGTTGTTTTTATGTTTACTATGTTACGAGTTTGTAGAGTGAGCGATAAAATGTACAATGGCTTTTCAGGCAGAGACATAACCTGGAGGTTATAGCGAATGGCGAACTGGGCGCAGAAATTGAAATTACATCACCTGCAAACGCTGGTTGCGCTGGGCGAACAGGGCAACCTGACGCACGTCGCCCGGATGATGAATATCTCCCAGCCGGCGCTATCGAAGTGGTTATCTCAACTCGAAGATGAGATAGGCATCACACTTTTTGAGCGCCACAGTAAAGGGTTACGCCCTTCGGAAGGCGGTAAATTACTGCTCCAGCACGCTCAGCGCCTAATTAACGATCTGGAGCGCTCACAGTATGAAATCGCCCGTTTCAAGCTGGGCGGTCTGGTTGGCAGTCTGAAGATCGGCTGTTCGCCCGTAGCAACTGATTGCGTATCACAGGCGATTCTTAGCCTGCTTAACGAAATGCCGACGCTGCATTTGAATATTGAAGAGAAGGTAATGACGCCGCTGCTGCACGATTTGCTTGCCGGCCAGGTGGATGTGGTGGTGGGGCGTGTAGGCGGACGCGCTCTGCAACTGCCGCTTAATTATCAGGTACTTTATACCGAGCCGGTCTGCTTTGTGGCGCGTCCGCACCATCCGCTGGCCGCGCGAGCGCAGATCGCGTGGAGCGATCTGGCGCATTGGCGGTGGATAGTCTGGCCAACCGGCACCCCTATTCGCATCAGTATTGATAACGCCCTCGTCGATAACGGCGTGATGCTCCCGGAAAACACCATTGAATCGGCGTCAATGAACGTCAGCACCAATTTGCTGCAAAGCAGCGATATGATCTCTATTCTTTCTTTACGGCTGGCGCAACGCTATGCCAGCCAGGGGCAACTGGCGATTTTAAACTTGCCAAAAATAGAGCAAAAAGGCAGCGTAGGGATGTTCTGGCGTAAGAATGAGACGCCGTCTTTGGCCCTGAGTCGCTTTTTATATTTTTTAGCCCAGGTTTAACGCCGCCGACCAGGGACATTGCCCGATGTTCCTGCTGTCTATAGCCACTATGCTAAGAATTCATGATGTGATCGGTAGCACGTTTTAACGTTTAATTGTATGATGAATCCATCTCATCAAGGGCTTTAAATATGAGTAAGTCACTGAATATTATCTGGCAATATATACGCGCTTTTGTATTGATTTATGCCTGCCTGTACGCAGGTATTTTCATTGCATCACTGCTTCCTATCACTATTCCCGGCAGTATTATCGGGATGTTAATTCTGTTTATTTTGCTGGCATTGCAAATTCTGCCGGCAAAATGGGTTAACCCCGGCTGTTATGTGCTAATTCGCTATATGGCGTTGCTGTTTGTGCCGATTGGCGTCGGCGTAATGCAATATTTTGATTTACTGCGCGCGCAATTCGGCCCGGTAGTGGTCTCTTGCGCTATCAGTACGCTGGTCGTTTTTGTGGTCGTAAGCTGGAGTTCACACCTGATACACGGTGAACGTAAAGTGGTTGGGCAGAAAGGATTGAAAAAATGATGTCATATATCTGGTGGTCGTTACCGCTGACGCTGGCGGTATTTTTCGCCGCTCGCAGACTGGCGGCGCATTTTAAAATGCCATTGCTGAATCCGCTGCTGGTGGCAATGGTGGTCATTATTCCTTTTCTGCTGCTGACCGGTATTCCCTACGATCACTACTTCAAAGGTAGCGAAGTCCTTAACGATCTGCTGCAACCGGCGGTGGTGGCGCTGGCCTATCCCCTTTATGAACAGTTGCACCAGATTCGCGCGCGCTGGAAATCCATTATTAGCATCTGTTTTGTCGGCAGCATGGTAGCGATGATTACCGGGACATCCGTTGCATTGTTGATGGGCGCAACGCCTGAAATTGCGGCATCGGTACTGCCTAAATCCGTTACTACGCCTATCGCGATGGCGGTGGGCGGCAGCATCGGCGGCATCCCTGCGATCAGCGCGGTATGCGTGATTTTTGTCGGTATTCTGGGCGCGGTGTTTGGCCACACGCTGTTAAACGCGATGCACATCCGTACTAAAGCCGCGCGCGGGCTGGCAATGGGAACCGCCTCACATGCGCTCGGTACTGCGCGCTGCGCCGAGCTGGATTACCAGGAAGGCGCGTTTAGCTCCCTGGCGCTGGTGATCTGCGGCATCATTACCTCACTGGCAGCGCCCTTTTTGTTTCCGCTCATTCTGGCGGTAATGCGCTAACGACGGGACAAAAGACCAGATTAAAATTTGCGATACGTCGCACATTTTTAATTTATGTTTCACAAGTTGCATAAACAATGAGATTTAGATCACATATTAAGACATAACAGGCCCGTAAACTACGGTTCCATTACATTGTTATGAGGCAACGCCATGCATCCACGTTTTCAAACTGCTTTTGCCCAGCTTGCGGATAATTTGCAATCAGCGCTGGCCCCTATCCTGGCGGACCACCATTTTCCCGCCATGCTGACCGCAGAGCAGGTCTCGACGCTTAAAAATACGACGGGACTGGACGAAGACGCGCTGGCTTTCGCACTGTTACCCCTGGCGGCGGCCTGCGCCCGTACCGATTTGTCCCATTTTAACGTCGGCGCGATTGCGCGCGGCGTCAGCGGCAACTGGTATTTCGGCGCGAATATGGAGTTCCTGGGCGCCACCATGCAACAAACTGTGCATGCTGAACAAAGCGCGATTAGCCACGCCTGGCTACGCGGCGAAAAAGGGCTCGCCGCCGTCACCGTTAACTACACGCCTTGCGGCCACTGTCGCCAGTTTATGAACGAGCTGAACAGCGGTCTGGATCTGCGCATTCATCTGCCGGGCCGCGCGCCGCATACGCTACGCGATTATCTGCCTGACGCTTTCGGGCCAAAAGATCTGGAGATCAAAACGCTGCTGATGGACGAGCAGGATCATGGCTTTGCGTTAACGGGCGATACGCTAACGCAAGCGGCGATTACGGCAGCCAATAAGAGCCATATGCCTTATAGCCACTCACCGAGCGGCGTGGCGCTGGAATGTAAAGATGGCCGTATTTTCACCGGCAGCTATGCGGAAAACGCCGCCTTTAACCCTACGCTTCCCCCGCTGCAAGGCGCGCTAAATCTGCTGAGTCTCAATGGCTATGACTATGCGGATATTCAGCGTGCGATTCTGGCGGAAAAAGGCGACGCGGCATTAATTCAATGGGATGCCACCGCCGCAACGCTAAAAGCGTTAGGTTGCCATAATATTGACCGCGCGCTTCTCGGCTAACTCTTTCTCCCGTCAAATAACGCCGTCAGGTAAAAAACTGATGGCGCCTACGCCAGCACCGATCTACATTAATACAACCGCTGCAAACCGGAAAATAGCATGTCCCTTAATACTGGACGCAATCTGATATATAACCAGTGTCCGTAAATAATACTCAACAAGGCAAGGGGGGCTCTCTTAAATAAACTTAATAATATCACGGCTCTCATCACGCTTAGCGCCCACAAACGAAAGGAAATAAGGTCCTTACCTCCTGCGAGACCCTGTGCGGTTACGGGCGATACTGAGCGACATACGACCACCCACGACCGGGGAATAAGACATGCCGAGGCCAGTTGGAAATAAAGAGTATGTGCTTATTAATATGTCCTTCATGGAGGATGAAACTGTTCAAAAGGCAGTCAATGTAAATAACCGATCTTTCCAGACGATAAATTCAGCGGATCTGCCATTAATAGGTCGCAGTAGTTCAACTTCAACCTTAAATGATCTCCTGGATCGCACAGAAAACCGATCTTTCCAATCTGTTAGTTCGGAATATCGGGATGCATCGAGTCGAAGCAGTTCGACGTTAACACTGAATGATACTCTCGATAGCGCCGAAAACCGCCTCTTCCAACCGGTTAATTCAGACGGTTTGGGCTTAATAATGCGGAATAGTTCTACGTTAACGTTAAATAATCTTCTTGATAGCGTTGCTGGCAATGAACTCACCGTTCATCACCGACAAACTGGTTCCCAATTCTCATTAAATGACCTTCTGGACGCAATGGGAACAGAAGCGGCTGTTTCAGAAACGGCTGTCAATCAATACGGTGATTGTATAATAAAAATCCCTCATGACAGGACACCCGCTGTCAACGACGAAGTTAAAGACACCGAAGCCAGGAATACCTGTGTCACGATCCCCGAAGAAATGCTCTCTCTTCGGACTGAAGTCGCCACCAATGATGTATGCCTTGAGATTGATGCTAGAATTCTGAAGATTTTAACGTGTCGTTATCAGTATCAATTAGATGCTATCGTTGGTGATATCATGCCAGCAGAGTGTGATGATGCCGAAAAAGTCCGCCAAATCATGAGAATGTACGCTGAACAATACAGACTCGTTTATGAGAAATCTGGCTGTTTTTACAAAGTATACATGTCATTGCATAAATGTGTGGAAAATTTATTACCCTATTCTTTCAGAGCGGGTGGGAATATTAGTTTTCATCTTCTGCTGCAGGCGCTTTTTTTTGATGGAAAATATAATAATGCGGCCTTAACACGCGAAAGTATAACAACAGAACCTCCCGCACCAATAACTATGAAACCGGACGCTTTCTTTAATAGCGTCCTCTCATTGAACTTATCGCAAGTTAAACTCTTTGGCGACATTATATCTGCATTACTCTTCCATTTCCCAAGTATTTTTTACCAGTATCCTAAGTTAAGAGATGAAATAAATCAGTGCATAGAGAAACGTACGGTGACGGGATCCGTTGTTGCCAGACTCACGTTGTGCCTGGCAAGCACGCTATTAGCGATCGCACCGCTTGTAATGCTAAGTGGTGCAATGTCGGCAGGAACAATACTTCGACATGTAGGAAGAGGTATCAGCTATATAGATATCCCTATCGTCTTAATTATATTAGGTGAAAGCTGGTATCAAGCATACAAATTTGGCTCATCAGGAAACGAAAAAGCGGCGCAGAAGTTTATCGCTCAAGAAGCTGCATTCAAGACAACACAACGGGTTCTAAGTCAGGGGTTAAGTTTGTTCTCATCTTTATCTGGCTCAATTATGCGAAGCGTAGGTAAAGGAACAGCTCCAGAAATGATGTTAATGTTTATTATAAATACATTGAATCTTTTTCTGTACCAAAATCCATACGAAGGTACGTCAGTCGGCGGAAAAGCATTAAAAAGGGCGGCCTACCTGGCTGGCAATGAGGAGATTACTGTGCAAACGATAGCCTTGCTGGTAGATCTTGAGAGTACGGGGGTCATTACCCAGCGATTATTTAACTGTTCAGACAGGCTCGTTTACGCGATAAATCTTCGAAGAACACATCCAAAGGATCAAGTGCGTATATTAAAAGAGGTTATTAGCGCTTGTTCGCGCGGACACCGCGCTATTTTACAAGAAAAGGATAAACAGAGGTGCCTGACAGCGATAGACCACATCTATTATGGTGATTTTAATCTCGCTTTATTAGAAGGCATACCCGAAGAATTTACTGTTTTCCTTACTTACTTAAATACGTTACGAAAAAGAGATGCGTCATGCCTGAGTCTGGGCAACGAGGTAAACGAAAAAATCATTGCGACGCTCATAAAAGTGCTTTCCTTCCGCGAAACCGTTTTGCTTGAGAATACCTGAGAACATCATTTTATATGACGCAACGCGCTCTTATTTTTCATAGACGCACGTCTCTGGCTAAAACATGTATACACTGGCACCTGACTATGATGCTGAAAATCTCCGCAATCAGACGGCGGTTTCTTGCGCTACGCCTTCGGGTACAGTAGCCTGATTGCACTTTCATCCTGGTATCGAGTTTCCCGCATGTTAAAGCGCGTGTTTTACAGCCTGTTGATCCTGGTCGGCTTGCTGCTGTTGACGGCGCTTGGCCTCGATCGGTGGATGAGCTGGAAAACGGCGCCCTATATCTACGACGAATTACAGGATCTCCCCTACCGCCAGGTTGGCGTAGTGCTGGGGACGGCCAAATACTATCGCAAGGGTGTGATTAACCAGTATTATCGTTACCGTATTCAGGGCGCGTTAAACGCCTACAACAGCGGCAAAGTCAATTATCTGCTGCTCAGCGGCGATAATGCCCTGCAAAGCTACAACGAACCGATGACCATGCGTAAAGACCTTATTGCGGCGGGCGTCGATCCTGCGGACATTGTGCTTGATTACGCAGGCTTCCGTACGCTTGATTCCATTGTGCGTACCCGCAAGGTGTTTGATACTAACGACTTTATTATCATCACTCAGCGCTTCCACTGCGAACGCGCCTTGTTTATTGCGCTGCATATGGGCATTCAGGCGCAGTGTTACGCGGTACCTTCGCCCAAAAATATGCTGACAGTGCGCCTGCGCGAATTTGGCGCCCGCTTTAGCGCGCTGGCGGATCTCTATATTTTTAAACGCGAACCGCGTTTTTTAGGCCCGCTGGTCCCTATCCCCACGCAGCATCAGGTGCCGGACGACGCTCAGGGATATCCGGCAGTTACACCGGAACAACTGCTTGAACTGGAAAAGAAAAAAGGGAAATGATCATGGATGTACAGACAATATTTGTCGCATTAGCCTTTCTGCTACTCCCGCTTTTTTGCTTCCGTGAGGCCTGGAAAGGCTGGCGAACCGGCGCGGTAGATAAAATTGTCAAAAATACGCGAGAACCGGTTTATGTCTATCGCCATGCCGATCCCGTACCATATTGGTCTTATCTTTTTCTTTATACTGGTTGCGGTTTTTTATTTACTGGAATGATTATTTATCTTCTTTTTTATCGTTAATCTATTTATTACCCCTTTAAAATTGAGAATAATAATTATTATGATGTAAGGAACAAATGCTGTTTTGCATTCTGGTTTCATTTTTTTGTGAATTATTTCACAGAATGCTCTTCTTTCAATGCTTAGGCTGGCTATAGATTTTGGATCATAAAAACGCGTTATTAGCGTTTCGCCTTAATTTATTCAAGCATTAAGGAAGATTATATGCCGCAACAAAATTATCTGGATGAACTCATGCCTGGTTTTACGCCATTACTGGCAATAAAAGAGGCTTCACGTTGTTTATTATGTCACGATGCGCCCTGTAGTCAGGATTGCCCGGCGCAAACCGATCCGGGGAAATTTATTCGTTCTATTTACTTTCGCAATTTTAAAGGCGCAGCGGAAACTATCCGGGAAAATAACGCGCTTGGCGCCGTCTGCGCCAGAGTCTGTCCGACGGAAAAATTATGCCAGCGCGGATGTACACGTTCCGGGATAGATAAACCTATTGATATTGCACGCCTGCAACGTTTTATTACCGATTTTGAACAGCAGACTGCCATGCAGATTTATCAGCCCGGGAGTAAAACACGCGGAAAAGTCGCGATTATTGGCGCGGGCCCGGCAGGTTTGCAGGCAAGCGTGACGCTCACACATTTAGGTTATGACGTCACCATTTACGAAAAACAGCCGCAGCCCGGCGGATGGCTGCGTCACGGCATCCCGACATTTCGTCTGCCGCAACGCGTTCTCGATCAGGAAATTGCCCGCATTGTCGCGATGGGCGTCAATATTAAATGCAATTGTAACGTGGGCGAGTCGCTATCGCTTGAGCAACTCAAAGCCGAATATCGCGCCGTGCTGATGACCGTCGGGATGTCCTACGGTTCTGATTTACCATTATTTGAGCAAGCCAGTAACGTAGAGATTGCCGTTGATTTTTTACAGCGCGCCCGTCAGGCCGACGGCAATATTAGCGTTTCGCGTAGCGCATTAATTATTGGCGGCGGCGACGTAGCGATGGATGTCGCCAGTACGTTAAAAATTCTCGGCTGTCCTTCCGTCACCTGCGTAGCGCGGGAGGAATTAGCCGAATTCCCCGCCAGCGAAAAAGAATTTACCAGCACACAGGCATTAGGCGTATCGATTATTGATGGTTTTACGCCTGTCGCCGTCAGCGGAAATAAAGTAACCTTCCACCGTGTACGCCATTCAGGAGAACTGACGCTGGAAGCGGAACATATTATTCTGGCCGTGGGGCAGCACGCGCGACTGGATACCTTTGCGGAGATAAAAGCGCAGCATAATATTATTGACACTCACGATTATCAAACCGCCGACCCGGCGCTCTTTGCCGCTGGCGATATTGTTAAAGGCGATAAGACCGTCGTTTACGCGGTAAAAACCGGAAAAGAAGCCGCTCAGGCTATTCATCATTATTTAGAGGGGGCCTGCTCATGTTAACAAAAGATTTGTCTGTTACCTTTTGCGGCGTTACGTTTCCCAATCCGTTTTGTCTCTCTTCTTCTCCGGTAGGCAATTGTTATGAGATGTGCGCCAAAGCCTATGATACCGGCTGGGGCGGGATCGTTTTTAAAACCATTGGTTTTTTTATTGCCAACGAAGTCTCTCCACGTTTTGATCACCTGACGAAAGAAGATACCGGTTTTATTGGTTTCAAAAACATGGAGCAAATCGCTGAGCATCCGCTGGAAGAGAATCTGGCCGCCATTCGACGGCTAAAACAGGATTATCCGGATAAGGTGCTGATTGCTTCCATCATGGGGGAAAATGAGCAGCAGTGGCAGGAACTGGCGCGTCTGGTTGAAGAGGCCGGCGCGGATATGATTGAGTGTAACTTCTCTTGCCCGCAGATGACCTCGCACGCCATGGGAAGCGATGTAGGGCAAAGCCCGGAACTGGTTGAAAAATACTGCCGCGCCGTAAAACGCGGTTCATCTTTGCCAATGCTGGCGAAAATGACGCCGAATATTGGCGATATGTGCGAAGTCGCGCTGGCCGCCAAACGCGGCGGAGCCGACGGTATCGCTACCATCAACACCGTGAAATCCATTACTAACATTGACCTGAACCGCAAAATCGGGATGCCGGTGGTTAACGGTAAATCCAGCATCTCCGGTTATTCAGGGAAAGCGGTGAAACCCATTGCGCTGCGTTTTATCCAGCAGTTGCGGATGCACCCTGAACTGCGCGATTTCCCGATTAGCGGTATCGGCGGCATTGAGACCTGGGAAGACGCTGCCGAATTTCTGCTGCTGGGCGCGGCGACCCTACAGGTGACGACAGGCATTATGCAATACGGTTACCGCATTGTAGAGGATATGGCGAGCGGCCTCAGCCACTATCTGGCCGATCAGGGGTTTGCCTCATTACAGGAGATGATCGGGCTGGCGAATAGCAATATTATCCCGGCGGAAGAGCTGGATCGCAGCTATATCGTCTATCCGCAGATTAATCAGGAGAAATGCGTCGGCTGCGGACGTTGCTATATCTCCTGCTATGATGGCGGTCATCAGGCGATGGAGTGGGATGAACACAGCCGCACGCCGCATTGCAATACGGAAAAATGCGTCGGTTGTCTGCTGTGCGGCCATGTCTGCCCGGTCGCCTGTATTGATTTAGGCGAGGTCAAATTTAAAAAAGGCGAAAAAGAACACGCGTTAACGCTGTAGCTCACGGTATGAAGCCCGACGCGCAGTCTCGCTGCGCCGGGTTGGCTGATAAGCAAGGCAATACGTCTGGATAACTACTTCTTACGCGCGTATTTCAGCGAGTCCAGCGCCACGGCGAAAATGATAATGCTACCTTTGATAATGTACTGCCAATACGGGTTTACCCCGATATAGGTCAGACCGTAGTTGATGACGGTAAAGATAATGACGCCGGTCACCACGCCGAAGACCGTACCCACCCCGCCGCTAAACGATACGCCCCCGACAACGCACGCGGCAATCGCATCCAGTTCATACATAAAGCCGAGGTTGTTGGTGGCAGAACCAATACGCCCTGCTTCCAGTAAGCCGCCGAAGGCATAAAACACACCGGAGAGCGCATAAATCATCAGCAGGTTCAGCGCCACGTTTACTCCAGAAACTTTTGCCGCCTCCGGGTTGCCGCCAATAGCAAAAATGTTTTTACCAAAGCGGGTCTTATTCCACAGCACCCAGACAAACGCTACCGCAATCAGGGCGTAAAAGGTGATGTATGAGAGCCGGAAACTGCCCATCGCCACAAAGCCCTGCGCAAAAGTGGAAAAGCCGCTGTCAAAGCCGGAAATGGGCGAAGCGCCGACAAAGTCATAGTAAAGGGAGTTGATCCCATAAACGATAATCATCGTGCCAAGCGTGGTAATAAATGGCGTCACATTCAGGTAAACAATAATGATGCCGTTTACCAGGCCAATCACCGCGCCAATCGCGCAGACAATCAGGATGACCACCGCAATCGGCATGGTCGCCATTTCCGGGAACACTTTATTGGCGTTTTCCATCGATTGCAGTAATGTTGCCGCCACGACCGCCGCCAGCCCTACCTGGCGCCCCGCCGACAGATCTGTCCCTTGAGTGACGATTAATCCCGCCACGCCCAGCGCGATAATGATACGTACCGACGATTGCGTCAGAATATTACTTAAATTCAGCAAACTTAAAAAAGTCGGGTCCTGAAAAATAATAATCGCCAGCAACACTAAAAGAACGACGTAAATTCCGCCCTCTTTCAGCCAGGTAAAAAAACTTTTCTTGTTTAACGCACTCATAAGGAGCCCCTGATCTTAAAGGTGCAAAGAAGCAAGACGCAAAATTTCGTTTTGCGTTGTTGTTTTAGTATCGACAATGCCGGAAACGAGACCGTTGCTCATCACCAGGATACGATCGGTAATCCCTAACAGCTCCGGCATTTCAGAAGAGATAATGATGATCCCCTTGCCTTTTTTCGCCAGTTCCGCAATAAGTTGATAAATTTCAAATTTTGCGCCGACATCAATACCGCGGGTCGGTTCGTCCAGCATTAATATTTCCGGCTGCGTTAATAGCCAACGGCCAATGATCACCTTTTGCTGATTGCCGCCGGAAAGCGAACCAATTTGCGTGCGATGCCCCGGCGTTTTTACCCGCATGGAATCAATGACCCATTGGGTATCGCTTTTCATACGGGAATTATCCAGTAACCCCACTTTATTTTTATAATTACGGATATTCGAAATTAATGAGTTAAATCCGATATCCAGATAGGCGTAAATTCCGGTGGAACGACGCTCTTCCGTCACCAGCGCAAAACCGTGGTTAATCGCTTCGTTCGCAGTGTGATTGTTAATTTTCTTGCCATGTAAAGTGATTGTCCCGGACGACTTCTCACGAATGCCGAACAGCGTTTCGACAATATCGGTACGCTTTGCCCCAACCAGACCGGCAATGCCCAGAATTTCGCCCTTGTGCAAATCAAAGGAGACATCGCGAATGGAAGGCTGGCGCAGCGAGGTCAGGTTACGCACCTCCAGAATCACGTCGCCCGGCTTATTTTCTTTATCCGGGAAGCGCTGGTTCAGGGAACGTCCGACCATCATCGCAATGATCTTATCCATATCCAGCCCTTCCAGCGGCTGGGTGGCAATCCATTGACCGTCGCGCAAGATAGTAATTTCATCGCACAATTGGAAAATTTCTTCCATTTTATGCGAGATATAAACAATACCGCAGCCGCGTTCTTTCAGCTTGCGAATAATGGTGAACAGATGATTAACCTCTTTCTCAGTTAACGATGAGGTCGGTTCATCCATAATAACGATCTTAGCGTTATAGGAAAACGCCTTCGCAATTTCGATCATCTGCATTTGCGAAACGGATAACGTTCCCACGCGCGCGCGCGGGTCAATATCGATATCCAGCTCATCAAATATCGCTTTGGTATCCTGGTACATTTTATCCTGGTCGACAAACATACCTTTGGTGGGATAACGCCCCAGCCACATGTTATCCATGACCGAACGTTGTAATACCAGGTTTAACTCCTGGTGTACCATCGAAATCCCATTCTCCAGCGCTTCTTTCGCAGAATGGAAATCCACTTCTTTTCCCTGAAATACAATGCTGCCGGAATCTTTTTGATAAATACCGAAAAGACATTTTAATAATGTTGATTTGCCTGCGCCGTTTTCGCCCATTAATGCATGAATAGAGTGCGGACGAACGTTTAAGTTGACATTATCAAGCGCTTTCACGCCGGGAAATGATTTGTTGATACCACGCATTTCCAACAAATATTCACCCGACGACGGAGAAAACGTGCTGCCCATAATGATACCCTGTCGGCCTTTTTAATTATGACTATCCGTGCCGGATGGCAGAAGAAATACTTTATCCGGTCTACGGCGCGTCACCCTTCCTCGGTTTCAGGGCGCAACAAAATTGCGCCCACAGACGGAAAAGTTATTTTTGGGTAAATTCGCTCAGATTGTCTTTGTCCACGCCGACATAAGGCACGCGCACGATTTTGTTCTCAATCTTCCAGTTGGTGCCGTCAGCCGCAGCCTTGCCTTCGGCGAGGTTTTTCGCCAGATCGAATGTCGCTTTCGCCTGATTGTTGGCGTCATTCAGTACCGTACCGGCCATCGCGCCCGATTTCACCAGCGCCAGCGCTTCCGGTAACGCATCGACGCCAAAGACCGGAATCGACGATTTATTATGCGCTTTCAGCGCCTCTACCGCGCCCATCGCCATCGCATCGTTATTCGCGATAACCACTTCAATCTTGTTAGCGTTCGGGCCAGACAGCCAGGCATCCATCTTATCTTTTGCCTGCGCGGTATCCCACATGGCGGTGTCTAACGCCAGTTGCTCGGTCTGAATACCTTTATCATTTAACTCTTTCACCACATACGTCGTACGGGCTTCCGCATCCGGATGCCCCGGCTCGCCTTTCAGCAGAACATACTGAATTTTACCGTCTTTATTCAGATCCCAACCCTGATTCGCCTGCCAGTGTTTGGCAATCAAGTCGCCCTGAATCACACCGGATTCTTTAGAGTCAGTCCCGACATAATACGCCTTGTCATAGCTGTCCAGCGCTTTGCGGGAAGGTTCTTTGTTAAAGAACACCACCGGCACATTTTGCCCGCGCGCTTTCTCAATCACCGTACCGGCGGCCGCCGGGTCGACCAGGTTAATCGCCAGCGCTTTAACCCCTTTCGCCAACAAAACGTCAATTTGATCATTCTGTTTGGACTGATCGTTTTGCGAGTCATTCATTAGTAGCTGAACATCCGGCGCGGATTTGCCATCTTTTTCAATAGCCTTACGCACCACGGACATAAAGTTATCGTCATATTTATAAATCGTCACGCCAATACGAGTATCAGCCGCGTGCGCGTGCGCGCCGAATAACAGACTTGCCATCACGGCAGAAAGGGTCAGTACCTTCTTATTCATGGTAGCTCCGGTTTTATTATGTAGGGTATAGCGTAAAAAAATGCCCGGCTGTTCAGCACGTTAACGCGTGTTACTGAACGCCGAAGCGTATTTAGAGCCTATCCCAGTAGGCGTTATTGGCGCAGCCAGTTTGGACACGGACAGCGCGCAAAAACCGGAGCGTACACGTAGTACGTGAGGATTTTGAGCACTGCCCAGGACCAAAATGGCAAGTAAAATAGCCCTAATGGGATAGGCTCTTATTCAACTCTTTATTTTTGTTCGGTAGTCGCGGGATATTGTGATAACGGTTTTTATAAGCGAAATACCCCAGCAAAACTGATTACCAACTGTTACAAATAAGTTACAGTGCGACAAACGTTGTCATCATAGCCATCACAATGTTAATAAACTGTGAATTTACTCACAGATTGAAAACGGTTACATGCGGTGCATAATCAGTTAGTGATCAGTACCGCATTCTGTCGCCACGCCACCGAATGGCGCCGCACCAGTGTCGGCATGAAGCAGTGCGTCGCCGTGGTATCCAGCGTGCCTGCGGCACCCTGTAACGCCAGTTCGGTCGCAATTTTCGCCATAGAAGCAATAGGATAGCGCACGGTAGTCAACTGAGGATCGGTATAACGAGCAATAGGGATATCATCGAAACCGATGATAGACAGATGCAAGGGAATGGCGATGCCGTTATCTTTTAACGCCGTCAGCGCGCCCGCGGCCATGCTATCGTTATAAGCAAATACCGCCGTCAGTTGCAGATTGCGTCCCAGCAACTCAACCATTGCCGACTCGCCGCCCTGCATATCCGGCGTGCCGGTGCCGATCCAGCTCTCCGACGCAGAAACCCCCTGTTCTTGCAGCGCGTTTAACCACCCTTCTCTGCGCATCTCGTCATCTTCAATACGGTGGCTGGAGGCCAGGTAGCCGATGCGCTGATGTCCATTATTCAGCAACATTCGGGTCGCCATTCTGGCGCCGCTCACATTGTCGAGACAGACACAACGATGCGCATAACCCGGCACGATACGGTTAATCAGCACCATGCCGGGGACCTGATCCATAAAGTCGCCCAGCTCGCGATCGGTTAAAGCTTTTGAGTGAACAATCAATGCATTACAACGCTGGCGAATCAAGACTTCAATTGCATGACGCTCTTTTTCCGCCTCATGATAACTGTTGCCAATGAGAACATATTTCTGGTGCTGCTGCGCGACCAGATCTACGGCTTTTACCAGCGCGCCGAAAAAGGCATCGGAAACATCCATGACCACGACGCCGATGGTGTCGCTCACCTGCGTGGCCAGCGCTTGCGCATTCGCATTTGGCCGATATCCCAACAGCGTGACGGCCTGCATGACGGCGTCACGGGTGTTGGGACTGACCAACGCGCTGTTATTCAGTGCGCGGGAAACGGTCGCTACAGACACGCCAGCCTGGCGCGCTACATCACGAATGGTGATCATATTCACTGCCCTGTTTGAGTTCAAAAATGCTCGCAAATGCCCCGTTAGCAGGCGGCTATTTTGTCAGCACCCTACACAGGACTGCGTGAGAAACATCACAGGGATGGAAACGGTTACAGCCATTTTGTTAATGAATGTGATCCAGATCGTTATCTGGATGATCCTGACGCGCGCAACGTGAGTTGACGCCATAACCACTCGACCGGCCCCTGTCGCCAGAAACGTAGCCAGATGACGGAAAAGAGAAGGTTTATAGCCCATACCGGAACGACAAAGAACAAGAGTTCCAGCCGATTGAATTCCATAAATAGGCCAAACTGATAAAACAACGTGGTACAGATGATCGTCTGCAGCAGATAATTGGTCAGCGCCATTCGCCCTACGCAGGCAATGGCAAGCGTCAGCCTGCATCGGCTAAGCTGCGGCCAGAAGCCAAATATCAGCGCGGCATAGCCCAGCGTTTGCAACGGCGCGCTCAGTTCGCGCGGCGCCTGCAATAAGAAGGCGCACCAGCGGTACGCCCAGTCCAGCCGCCATTGTAAAATGACCGCAGGCAGGTTGATCATTAGCCCTAACGCCACCAGCAGAACCCCGGTACGGCGATAGTGGCGCAGACTGTACTGACCTTTCAGCCAGCCACTACGCATTAGCGCGGCGCCCAGCAGCATCATACCCGCCAGTTGCCAGCCGTACTGCGCGCCGAGCGCCAGTAAACTATTCGACAGCATCTCCGCCCGGTTGCTGATAGCCTCCATGCCCCCGTTCAGCTTCCAGTATTTTTCATACAATATTGCGAAAGCATCCGGCGTCCAGGCGCGGCTGGTTTCGCTACTCGATACCACGCCCAGCAGCAGTAGCACGCCAATCCCGACCAGATAAAGGAGTACGCCGGTATTGAACAGACTTTTTACCGAAGGCGCGTCGCGTACCAGCCGCCAGCAAATTAACCCGACCAGACCATAGGCCAGCAGGATGTCGCCGTCCCAAAAGAATAACGCATGGATAAAACCTAACAGTACCAATAGCGTTAAGCGCGACTGAATCCACTGTTTACCACGCGGAAGCAGCATTTGTAGCCCCGCGCCAAACAACAACGCGAACAGCGTAAGAAACTTAGCCTGCGCCACAATATCGAGAATCGCCCAGGACCAGGCGTCTTCGGGAGCGATCGCGCCGTACCATGCGGGATTGAGATAAGCCGCCTTCGGCAATCCAAAGGCGCTAATGTTAAGAAGCAGGATACCGAGGATGGCGACGCCACGTACAAAATCCAGCGTGACATTACGCTCCATCGTCTCCGCCTTACTCAGTGATGATGGCGAACGGCGCGCAGAAACTCCTGGCGCGTATTCTGGCTGGACTTAAACAATCCGCCCAGTGAAGTCGTCGTCGTGGCGCTGGTCGCGTCACGAATACCGCGCGCTTTCACGCAGTAATGCACCGCATCAATCGATACCGCTACATTATTGGTGCCGAGCAAGGTTTGCAGCGCCGTCAGAATTTGCTGGGTCAAACGTTCCTGAACCTGCGGACGCTGGGCGAAAAATTGCACGATGCGGTTAATTTTCGACAGGCCGATCACGGAATCTTTGGGGATATACGCGACGGTCGCTTTGCCATCAATGGTCACGAAGTGATGTTCACAGGTACTGGTCAGCGTGATATCGCGGACGGTGACCATTTCATCCACCTTCATTTTATTTTCAATGAGGGTAATTTTCGGGAAATTGGCATAGTCGAGGCCGGCGAAAATCTCGTCAACGTACATCTTAGCGATACGATGCGGCGTTTCCATCAGACTGTCATCGCTCAAATCGAGATTCAGCAACTGCATAATCTCAGTCATATGCCCTGCGATAAGGCGTTTTCGCGTTTCATTATCCAGTTCATCCATAGGCGGGCGCAGCGGCGTTTCCAGCCCCCGGGCAACCAGCGCGTCATGAACCAGGGCCGCTTCTTTACTGAGTGATGGCATTAATCGTGTTCTCCTGCAGGTGTGGCGCCTTTGCCCTGCATGGGGCAAAGTTTGTCAATATTGTGACAGTGTGATTATTGTGCGTGAGGTAGCGCACATAATCCAGTATTCACGCCCATAATTGTTGAAATTGTCGCTGCCTTTCATGACACCTTTTCCGGTGCGAGAATGATGGCAGGACAAAGGGCATATTTGTTAACGCAACGTTATTTAAATGATGAAGCATGTTTATGTATTACGGAAGTGAAAGTTACTCACAACGCGGTGAATAATCTGTATTATGAAGAATCTGCATACCTTATCAGGTTCACTATAAAAGGAGCCTCGCATGGAAATGCTCGAAGAGCACCGATGTTTTGGCGGCTGGCAGCAGCGCTGGCGTCATCATGCCGCCACGCTAAACTGCGCCATGACATTCAGCATTTTTCTTCCGCCGACTCAGGATAATGAACCGCCTCCGGTACTGTACTGGTTGTCCGGGTTAACCTGCAATGATGAGAATTTTACCAACAAAGCAGGCGCGCAGCGTATCGCAGCAGAGCTGGGCATGGTATTGGTGATGCCGGATACCAGTCCGCGCGGCGAACAGGTCGCCGACGATAGCGGATACGATTTAGGCCACGGCGCCGGGTTTTATCTCAATGCCGCACAGCCGCCCTGGGCCAGCCATTATCGCATGTACGATTACCTGCGCGATGAGCTTCCGGCGCTTATCCAGACACAGTTTAACGTCAGCGACCGTTGCGCCATCAGCGGGCACTCGATGGGCGGCCACGGCGCGTTGATCATGGCGCTGAAAAATCCGGGCAAATACACCAGCGTCTCTGCATTTGCGCCCATCGTCAACCCCAGCCGCGTGCCGTGGGGAATCAAAGCGTTTACCGCCTATCTTGGTGAAGATGAGTCAGCCTGGGCTCAGTGGGATAGCTGCGAATTAATGCTGACCAGCCAGCCGCAGGACGCGATTCCTGTGCTTATCGATCAGGGCGACAGCGATCAATTCCTCGCCGACCAGCTTCAGCCTGCCGTACTGGCGGAAGCCGCGCGGCAAACCGCCTGGCCGATGACGCTACGAATTCAGCCCGGCTACGATCATAGCTACTATTTTATTGCGTCCTTTATCGAAGACCATCTGCGCTTTCATGCCCGGTATTTGCGGGGCGAGCGAGAGGCGTCACCAACATAATGAATTTCGGGGGTTGTTCAGCTATGTCGGCGCGGCAATGGCCGGTGTGCCGGTAATTATGGTGAAAAATAGCTGGGCGTGGTCGGGCGTTTATATGTATGCGTTGATCGCCATCCTGCTAACGACTCTGTCACTGGCGCTGCTCTCCAGGCTGCATCGTTTATGACATTCTGGCGACAGCGGCAAAACGCGGCTGTCGCCAGACTTGTCAGAAACGGTAATCCACCGCCATAAAGTAACGACGTCCGTCTTCGGTATAACCGTAGTCGTCGCGTTTGAGATCTTTATCGCCCACGTTCAGAACGCCCGCACGCAGTTTAACATTTTTCGTCGCCTGCCATGCCGCGCCGGTATCCCAGACCACATACCCGCCCGGCGTTTTCGCCGTTGCGCTGTCGGCCCGCTTACGCCCGGTATAATTCCCTGATACGTAGAATGACCAGTCTTCAAGCTGCGTCGGTTTCCAGTCCAGCGTACCGTTCGCGGTGTGGAACGGCAGATCGGAAAGCGGTTTGTTCCCGCCATTACTGACGTCGCGTCCGTCGTTATAGGTGTAATTCAACGACAGTTTCCACGCCTCGTTAAACGGAACTTTCAACTCGGTTTCCACACCCTGAATACGCGCTTTATTCACGTTGTAATAACGGAAGACCGGAACGCGCTGTCCCCGACTGTTGGTTTCGAAACCGACAAAGTTGGAATAGCCGGGCGCGGCATTAACGTCAGCGGTACGGCTAATGCTGATGCGATCGTCCACATCGTTACGGAACGTGGTAACGCTCGCTTCCACGCCATCCAGTATGCCTTCTTCGCCACGGTAATAGAGGCCGAGCTCCCAGCTTTCACTGGTTTCAGGTTTCAGATCCGGACTACCGACAATGCGGCATCCGCCACGGCAGGAGTTGGTCGCCCAGTCCGGACTTAATTGCAATAGCGACGGCGCTTTAAAGGCCGTGGCCCATCCGCCTTTCACCGTCAGGGTATCCGTTGCGTTATAGACCAGATAAGCACGCGGGCTCCAGTGATCGCCATAGGTTTCATGGTCATCCATACGGATACCGGTGGTCAGCGCCAGCGGTTCGAAGATGCGCCACTCATCTTCAAGGAACAGAGCATACTGGCTGGCAGAGGTTTTGGTACTGGAACCGCCAGTCAGGTTCACCGCATCGCTCAGTTTATCGTGGCGCCATTCGCCGCCGAAGGTGAGGAACTGGTTGACAGGCGCTAACGGCAGAACGTATTTCCCGTCAATCGAATTGCTTTCTGACGTGATAGGGCTACTGTTGCCGGGGTTTTTGTTTTCCACTTTTTCGCCGTAGAACTTGAGCTCGCTATTGCCGAGGTCCCAACGGCCGTTATGGCTCAACGCGTAATTTTGCCGTTCCAGACGGTTCTTATCCAGCGAGTCGGAGTCCCGATCCTGGCGATCAAAACCGTAGCCTGCGGTAACGTCATGATTTTCGTTCGGCGTCCAGGCAAACTCGACGTTTCCATCCCGGCTGGTAAATCCTTCAATGCGCGGCGTTTCCCCCGTAGCGGTGGTGGCGGAGCTCTGCTGCTCGTCTTTTCCGCGTTTCGCCAGGCTACCGTAGGCTTTCAGTCCCAACACGCCGTCGATCAGCGGACCGCTGGTAAAGAACTGACCGTTATAGGTATCGCCACGGTCGCGATGTTCCTGAATAGTGGAATCAACCGTGACGCTGCCGTGCCATTTCTGACCAATTTTTTTGGTGATAATGTTGACCACGCCGCCCAGCGCATCGGAGCCATACAGCGAGGACATGGGGCCACGCACCACCTCAATGCGCTCAATAGCGTCAACCGGTATCCAGTTCAGATCAAAATCATTATGGCGGAAGACCGCGTTACGGGAGTTGACGCGCTTACCGTCGATCAGGATCAGCGTATAACTGCTGTCCAGACCACGAATACTCACGCCTTTACGGTTATCCCCTTCGTTAGTGAGCTGTACGCCCGGCACCTCTTTCAGGACATCTTTCAGGTTTTGCACGGGCCTGCGCTGTAAATCTTGCTGGGTAATGACGCTGATACTTGCTGGCGCATCTTTCAGATTTTGTTCGATGGCGGACGCGGTAACGACCATGGTTTCACCATCATCCGTTGCCGCGGCAACCGGCCAGGCCAACGTAACTGCGGACATACAAAGCCCTACCCGAACGAAAGGGTTAAACCTAAACATTCCATTTCTCCATGAGGTAAATACGACAAAAAAAATCGGTTATCGCTCACAACGCATTACGTTTCGCCTGCGATAACGGTTATCACGGCGAACTCTTTTTATGCAGGCGAGTCGGGTTCATTCGCGACGGTCGCGCCCGAATCTTCATCCTTTTTGATTTCGATCGTAACGATAAAGCAAACGATAATAATTATCAATTTAATTGTTAATAATTATGTCATTTGAATCAATGATGGAGAAAAAAACAAAAAACCCTCTCGAATGAGAGGGTTAGAAGGGTCAGGTTCAGGCGGTCAGTGCCGGATGGCGGCATAAAGCCTTATCCGGCCTACTACGGGAATACCGCGTTACTTTTTAACGCGTTCCGGGAAGTGCATTTCGCTATAGCGCACGAAATGCGTACCTTTTATCAGCTTGTAGCCGAACCAGATAATCAGGAACAACGGAATACCGATATAGGTCGCCGCGACGCCGCCCCAGTCGATGGTATCTTTCAGGAACGCTTCATAGTTCTGCCCTAACGTAATAATCAGGCACAGTACAAAGGCGAAAATCGGCCCCAGTGGGAAGAACCCGGAACGGTACGGCAAATCATTCACATCATACCCTTGCATCACGTAACCGCGACGGAAGCGATAATGGCTAATGGCGATCCCCAGCCAGGCGATGAAACCCGTCATACCGGAGGTGTTCAACAGCCACAGATAGACCGTCTGGTTGCCGAACATTGAGGTCAAAAAGCAAAGACCAGCAATCACGGTGGTGGCATAAAGCGCATTGCGCGGCACGCCGCCGCGGGACAATTTAGCAAAAATACGCGGAGCCTTACCGTCACAGGCCAGGGTGTAGAGCATACGGGTAGAGGCATACATCCCGGAGTTGCCCGCAGACAGTACCGCCGTCAGGATAACCGCGTTCATTATCGCCGCCGCAGACAACAAGCCCGCATGCTGGAACACTAAGGTAAACGGACTGACGCTAATGTCTTTGACGTCGTTACGCAGCAGGTTTGGATCGGTATAAGGAATGATCAGGCTGATAATCAAAATCGCGAAAACATAAAACAGCAGAATACGCCAGAATACCTGACGCACCGCGCGCGGAATATTCTTCTCCGGGTTTTCAGATTCCCCGGCGGCAATACCAATCAGCTCGGTTCCCTGGAAAGAGAAGCCCACGATCATCGCAACGCCAATCATTGCCGCAAAACCGCCAGCGAAAGGCGCATCGCCCGTCGTCCAGTTGCTCCAGCCGACCGGCTCGACACCTTTAAAGATGCCGATAATCATCGCTACGCCCACGATGATGAAGATAATAACGGTCGCGACCTTAATTAACGAGAACCAATACTCCGCTTCGCCAAAACCGCGCACGGAAATGTAGTTCAGCAAGAAAATGACGCAGAGGAATAGCGCGCTCCAGATCCAGCCCGGCGTGTCCGGGAACCACCAGCCCATCACCAGTTGTGCGGCAACCAGGTCAACAGCGATAGTCACCGCCCAGTTGTACCAGTAGTTCCAGCCCAGCGCGAAACCAAAGCCTTCTTCCACATAGTTCTGACCATATGTCGCAAACGAGCCAGATACTGGCATATAGGCCGCCAGCTCGCCAAGACTGGTCATCAGGAAGTAGACCATCAAACCAATCAGAATATAAGAAAACAGCGCGCCGCCTGGCCCCGCCTGAGAAATTGTCGCACCAGATGCAACGAAAAGACCTGTCCCGATGGAGCCGCCAATGGCAATCATCGTCAGGTGACGCGCCTTTAATTCGCGACGTAGCGCGGGCGCTTCTGTGGTTTTAGTTTTGGAACCCATGTGAAAATGCTATCCATCCAAAAAATGAGGCGCGATTGTAACAGACGAAATGCTATCCTTCCGGCACAAATGCGCGGTTATAAGAGACCTTCATGACCGGCCACGGATTATAAGTAAAGTAGAGAATAACGTATACGTAAGCGGATACTAAAAATAGCGATGCCGCCCGGGCAGCCCTCCTTTTCACCTTATTCACAGTAACTCAAAAAACGCTGCAACGCGTTAGAAAGATGTTTCTGCCGATGATGAACACGCCACAACGTGCGCACCAGGCGCGGTAACGGCACCGCAACTTCGCTCAGGGTTCCCGCCTGGAGTTGTTCAGCAATCACCCGGCGCGATAAACAGCTTATCCCCAGTCCATGACGCACCGCATGTTTGATTGCTTCTGAATTCCCCAACTCCATCGCCATATGAAAACGCGGCAAATGCGACAACAGCAAATAATCGACAATTTCCCGCGTACCGGAACCGCGCTCGCGTAAAATCCATGGGGATGCCGCAAGCTGTTCCAGCGTCACCGGCCCCTGCGTCAGCGGCGAGGACGGCGCGGCAAAAACCACCAATTCATCTTCCAGCCACGGCTCAGAGATAATCTCTGTACTGTGACACGGTCCTTCAATCAGGCCGATATCAACCCGAAAATCCAGCACCGCGTTAATCACGTCCTGGCTGTTTCCCACGCTGAGTTCCAGCGGCAAGGCCGGATAATGCTGGCGATAGCGGGCAATCATGGCGGGTAAAATGTAATTGCCGATGGTGCTACTGGCATAAACCCGTATCGCGCCGTTATCTTCACGAAATAGCTGCTCAATTTCTACCGCTTGCTCCAGCAATGCCAGCGCGCGCGGATATAACAAGCGCCCATGTTCGTTGACCACCAACCGTTTACCCACCCGGTCAAACAACTGTACGCCGAGCTGACCTTCCAGATCGGTGAGCGCGGCGCTAACGGCGGACTGCGATAATGACAGCATGACCGACGCCTGGGTTGTTGAACCGCTTTTCAGTACTTCAGCAAATACTTCAAGTTGTCGTAGCGTAATATGCATAGTCGTATCCCACCGATAGCGTTTCACTTACCACTTATAAAGATTAATTATAAATATATAATCAATTTTATTTTTAAACCAGATCACCGTAACCTTATTGTCCATATACAGGAGAAGGTTATGACAGAACTCACCTTGCAGAATCATCGTCGTACAGTGTGGCATTTTATACCGGGGCTCGCTCTGAGCGCCGTCATTACAGGAGTCGCCCTGTGGGGCGGCGCTATCCCTGCCGTTGCAGGCGCCGGGTTCAGCGCCCTGACCCTGGCTATCCTGCTGGGTATGGTTATCGGGAATACCGTCTATCCACAAATATGGAAACAATGCGACGGCGGCGTGCTGTTTGCAAAACAACATTTGCTGCGTTTAGGGATTATCCTTTACGGCTTCCGCCTTACCTTTTCACAAATCGCCGACGTGGGCATTAGCGGTATTGTGATTGACGTATTAACGCTTTCCAGCACGTTCATGCTGGCCTGCTTCTTAGGCCAAAAAGTCTTTGGTCTGGACAGGCACACCAGTTGGCTGATTGGCGCCGGCAGCAGTATCTGCGGCGCGGCGGCGGTACTGGCGACAGAACCGGTGGTAAAAGCGGAGGCCAGTAAGGTGACTGTAGCCGTAGCGACTGTCGTTATCTTCGGCACAATCGCCATTTTCCTTTACCCGGCGATGTATCCGCTGCTGGCGCACTGGTTCAGCCCGGAAACTTACGGCATCTATATCGGCTCAACCATGCATGAAGTCGCGCAAGTAGTCGCAGCGGGTCACGCCGTTAGCCCGGATGCGGAAAATGCAGCGGTTATCGCTAAAATGCTGCGTGTTATGATGCTGGCGCCGTTCCTGATCATTCTGGCGGCGCGCGTTAAACAACTTTCACCGGCGACCGGCGCGGAAAAAAGCAAAATTACCATTCCGTGGTTTGCTATTTTCTTCATCGTAGTGGCGATCTTCAACTCTTTCCACCTGCTGCCGAAAGCCGTGGTGGATATGCTGGTGACGCTGGACACGGTACTGCTGGCGATGGCAATGGCGGCGTTGGGTCTGACCACTCACGTTAGCGCATTGAAAAAAGCGGGGGCGAAACCGCTGCTGATGGCGCTGGCATTATTCGCCTGGCTGATTATTGGCGGCGGAGCCATTAACGTCCTGATCCATAGTCTTATCGCATAAACTATTACGTTTCACGCCTGTTAACCCGTTATCATAGCGTTCGCAATGAACCGTATAGCGGGTTTAACAGGAGTCTTTTATGAAATACATCGGAGCGCACGTCAGCGCTGCTGGCGGTCTGGCTAATGCCCCTGCCCGTGCGGCTGAAATTGGCGCAACGGCCTTTGCGCTTTTCACGAAAAACCAGCGTCAGTGGCGTGCCGCCCCTCTTACTCTCCAGGTTATTGATGACTTTAAAATCGCCTGTGAAAAGTATCATTTCTCGGCGGCGCACATTCTTCCCCACGACAGTTACCTGATTAATCTGGGCCATCCGGTCAGTGACGCGCTGGAAAAATCACGCGATGCTTTCCTCGATGAAATGCAGCGCTGTGAACAACTCGGCTTAACCCTGCTTAATTTTCATCCCGGTAGCCATCTGATGCAGATTGCACCGGAGGATTGCCTGGCGCGGATCGCGGAATCTATCAATATCGCTCTCGCGCAGACCGAGGGCGTCACGGCGGTTATCGAAAATACAGCCGGTCAGGGCAGTAACCTGGGATTTGCGTTTGAACAGTTAGCCGCCATCATTGACGGCGTGGAAGATAAGTCGCGCGTCGGCGTCTGTATCGATACCTGTCATGCCTTTGCCGCCGGATACGATCTGCGTACGCCAGAGGCGTGCGAAAAAACGTTCGCCGAATTCGGGCTAATTGTCGGATTTCAGTATTTGCGCGGGATGCACCTTAACGACGCCAAAAGCGCCTTCGGTAGCCGCGTTGACCGCCATCACAGTCTGGGTGAAGGCAATATCGGCCACGATGCGTTTCGTTGGATTATGCAGGATGCGCGTTTTGATGGTATCCCGCTGATACTGGAGACCATCAATCCTGATATCTGGGCGGAAGAGATTGCGTGGTTAAAAGCCCAGCAAATTGCCGAAGCGATGGCCTGACGCTCAATGTTCTTCAGGCAATAAAAAAGGCAGAGCGCGCTCTGCCTTTTTTAGCGTGTTTCTCTTATGCCGCTTTTGCCGCGACTTCCGTCTCCGGACGTTTCAGGACGGCATAAGCCAACCCTGCCACCAGCGTACCGGCCACAATTGCCAGCAGGTATCCCAATACCGGCGTAATGGCGCCAGGGATAAGCAGAACAAACAGACCGCCATGCGGCGCCATCAATTTTGCGCCTACCGCCATAGAAATAGCCCCGGTCAACGCGCCGCCAACGATACAGCACGGCAGTACACGCATCGGGTCGCGCGCCGCAAACGGAATAGCGCCTTCAGTGATAAAGCACAGCCCCAGTACCAACGCCGCCTTACCGCCTTCCTGCTGCGCTTGGTCGAATTTACGACGCGCCACTATCGTCGCCAGACCCAGCGCTAACGGCGGTACCATACCTGCGGCCATGATCGCCGCCATCGGCGCGTAAGTTTGCGTACTCAGCAGACCAACGCCAAACGCATACGCCGCTTTGTTCACCGGGCCGCCCATGTCGGTACACATCATCCCGCCGAGAATCGCGCCCAACAGCACCGCGTTTGCGGTCCCCATGGTTTGCAGCCAGTGAGTCAGCCCTTCCAGAATCCCGGCAACCGGTTTACCGATCAGGTAAATCATCGCCAGCCCCACCACCAGACTGGAAATTAACGGGATGATCAGGATCGGCTTCAGCGCTTCCATACTTTGCGGTAGTTTCAGTTTGGTACTGATAAGCTTCGCCATATACCCGGCAAGGAAGCCGGCAATGATCCCGCCGATAAAACCGGAACCGGTGCTAACCGCCAGCATACCGCCAATCAGACCCGGCGTAAGGCCTGGGCGATCCGCGATGGAGAAAGCGATATAACCCGCCAGTACCGGCACCATCAGCGCAAACGCCGAACCGCCGCCAATCTGCATCAGCGCCGCCGCCAGCGTGTCCGGTTCCTTAAAGGCTTCAATACCAAAGGCGAAGGAGAGCGCGATACACAGCCCCCCGGCAACCACCATAGGCAGCATGTAAGAAACGCCCGTCAACAGATGCCGATATGCGCCAGCGCTCTCTTTCTTCCCTTCGGTCGCCGCTTGCGGTGCCTTACCCGCCGGTTGATACGGCGTCGCTTCCGCTACGGCTTTATCCAGCTCCTGCGCCGTCTTTTTCAGCGCCAGGCCGGTCGACGTGCGGTACATCGGGAGACCGGCAAACTTCGCCAGATCCACTTCGATATCCGCCGCCACAATCACTAAATCCGCTTCCGCCACCTCTTCCGGGGTGATGGCATTGCCGGCCCCCACGGAGCCGCGCGTTTCGACTTTTACCCACCAGCCGCGTTTTTTCGCTTCTGTTTCAATGGCTTCAGCCGCCATAAAAGTATGGGCGACGCCGGTCGGGCAGGCCGTTACCGCGACCACGCGTTTCGGACCGGCGCTCGCCGCAGGGGCAGCCGCAGCAGGGGCGCTGTAAGGGGTCGCATGGCTTTTGGCTTCACTCAGAAACAGCTCCGGATGCGCGACGGCGCGACCAATATCCCCCAGCCAAACCTTTTTGCCGTTCAGAGCATTGTCGTTCGGCAGAGATTCGCCCAGCACGATCGCCAGCTCAGCATCATTCGGATTGTCGATAATTTCCAGATTTGCTTTATGCGCCGCCGCTCCAAGCAGGGTTTTCGCCATGTAAGCGCGAGCCTGGCCGAGATTAGCGTCAATTATCAGCAGCGTTTTCATTATGCCTCTCCTGCTGTCAGTTAAACGGTTGTAAGTCGACGCGCGCCATCATTGCGGCCAACTGAGGACGATCGGTAATACCTACATTGCTCTGGCTGACCGCCAGCGCGGCCACCGCCGTCGCCAGACGCAGCGTATGTTCGCTGGACTCGCGCATCAGCAGGCCGTAAATCAATCCGCCCACCATGGAATCGCCCGCGCCGACGGTACTTACCACGTCAACCGCCGGTGGTTTAGCGATCCATTCTCCCGAGGCGTTAACCCACAGCGCCCCTTCCGCCCCCAGCGAAATCACCACATGGGCAATCCCCTGTTCGCGTAACGCGTGCGCCGCATCAATCACATCTTTCATTTCCGGGAGTTTACGACCCGCCCAAATTTCCAGTTCGCGGCGATTCGGTTTCACCAGCCACGGCGCAGCTTTAAGACCAGCGACTAACGCTTCACGGCTACTATCAAAGATAATGCATGGACACTGGCTGCGCAGACGCGTCATCCAGTCGGTGAACGCTTCCGGACTCACGCCAGCCGGTAAGCTGCCGCTGACGCAGACCATATCGAACTGACCCAGCCAGCTCAGGGAGTCGTTAACAAAGCGTTCCCAGTCTGCGGGGGTCACGTCAAAGCCGGAAAAGTTGAAGTCGGTCACTTCGCCATCTTTTTCCGTCAGCTTCACGTTGATGCGGGTCCGTCCCTGAACCACCTGAAAGCGGTTAGCGATGCCCAGTTCGCTGAACAATTGCTGAAAACCGTCCTGGTTATCTTTACCGAGAAAACCGCCGACGGTGACGTCGATGCCTAAGTCTTTCAGCACTTTGGCGACGTTAATGCCTTTGCCCGCCGCGTGCAGGCCCGTGGTTTTCACCAGGTTCACTTCGCCGCGTTCAATTTCAGGGCAAAACCCGACCAGATCATAGGCCGGGTTAAGAGTAATGGTGGCGACACGTCTGCTCATTATGCGCCCTCCCCGAGGCCGGCGGCGATCGCATCGCCAATCGCTTTCAGCGCCTGTTCAGCATCTTCACCCTGCGCGGTAAAGCGCAGACGATGGCCTTTCTTCACGCCTAATGCCACCACTTTCATCAGACTACGTCCGTTTGCCGGTTTGCCGGTTCCATCAAGGTTTGTCACGGTAATTTCACTGTTAAATTGTTTAATCGTATTCACCAGCATGGTGCCCGGACGGGCATGGAGACCATGCTCATTACGCACGACAAATTCCGCGCTCAGTACATCATCAGTCAGCGCATCATCACTGGTCAGCAACGCCAGCAGCGTCGCGGCGTCCGCGTTCAGCAGACGATCGGCTTTATTGTTCAGCAACAGGTCGCCGAGACGTTTTAACACGGCAATCGGCTGCTCGTCGTTCATCGCGACAGTGACTAATAAGGCCGCTTTTTCGCCCTCTACGTCAAACGCCTGTGTCGCACGGCTTACCGCAACCGCACTGCGCAAATTGCCTTCCGCGCTGTCGTTCAGCCAGATGCCTTGTCCCAGATTCATCGGACTATCGTTAATCGTTTTTGCGATAAACGCGGCATCAACCGCTCCCGCCTCTTTCAAACGCGCCGCATTTAGCGCCTGCAATGTGACCAGCGAGCTGGCGATGACATCCAGCGTCATCGTCTCGTTATCAAGTTTTAGTTGTTCACTTTGCTTTTCGCCCATCAGCAACGCGCGCAGCTCTTCCGCCGTTGTCGCGGATTTCAACTGTTCAGCCACGGAATCATCGCTCAGCACATGCGTCAACTGACGCAGCAGGCCGAGATGTTCGTCCGAACTGGCGGCGATGCCAATCGCTACGTAGGCGACCTGACCTTCTCCCCAGGTAACGCCCTGCGGGAATTGAAAGACCTGGACGCCGGTTTTCAGCACCTGATCGCGCGTGTCTGTTGTGCCATGGGGAATCGCAATACCATTGCCAAGAAAGGTCGAGGTTTGCTGTTCGCGCGCCAGCATACCGTCAACATAGCCGTCCGCCACATTTCCCGCCAGCGCTAATGCGGCGGCGATTTGCCGAATGGCCTCTTCTTTATTTCCGGCCTGCTCGCCCGGATGAATATCCTGAACCGATAACTGGAACATGTGTCTCCTCTCCTGCTGAATTGAAACGATTCAGCTAATATGAGAAAAAAGGCGCCAATCTGGCTTGTTACCAAAAACAAGATCGCGCTGAAACGTTTCAAGAAGTCTGGATCTTTCTGCTTCAGCACGCAAGAAAAGTTGTCGGTTTTAGGATGATTTTTTGAGGTAAAGCACATTTTTTTCCCCAACAGACGATCAATAGCTGACGCCAAAAAAGTTCAGCTCTTTTCTTTCAGCTACCGTCAGCACGATCTGGTAACAAATTGAAATGCTATTTTGATTTTTTGTGTCGTTCTTGATTCTGACACCTGTTTATTTTCAGACGGGCAGCGTAAACTCCGCCCCTCTTCACATCACTGATATAGAAACATGCACAACAGTCCCGCCGCCGCTGCGCCTAAATCGTTCGACCTGACCTCTACCGCCTTTTTGATCGTGGCTTTTCTCACCGGTATTGCCGGTGCGTTACAGACGCCGACGCTCAGTATTTTTCTCACGGATGAGGTTCACGCCCGCCCCGGCATGGTGGGATTCTTTTTTACCGGCAGCGCGGTCATCGGCATTATCGTGAGCCAGTTTCTGGCGGGTCGCTCAGATAAAAAAGGCGATCGCAAAAAACTGATCGTTTTCTGTTGCGTGCTGGGCATGTTGGCCTGCGTGCTGTTTGCCTGGAACCGCAACTACGTTATTTTGCTGTTTATCGGGGTCTTTCTCAGTAGCTTCGGCTCTACCGCCAACCCGCAGATGTTTGCGCTGGCCCGAGAACATGCCGACCATACAGGTCGCGAAGCGGTGATGTTCAGCTCAATTCTGCGCGCTCAGGTTTCATTAGCGTGGGTCATCGGGCCGCCGCTGGCCTATGCCCTGGCGATGGGATTTAGCTTTACGGTGATGTATTTGAGCGCGGCGGTAGCTTTTATCGTCTGCGGCGTCATGGTGTGGTTCTTTTTACCGTCAATGCGCAAAGATGCGCCGCTGGCAACCGGCACGCTGGAAGCACCGCGTCGTAATCGCCGCGATACGCTGCTGCTGTTTGTCATCTGTACGTTAATGTGGGGGACCAACAGCCTGTATATCATTAATATGCCGCTGTTTATCATCAATGAGCTGCACCTGCCGGAAAAACTTGCAGGCGTAATGATGGGCACCGCCGCCGGGCTGGAGATTCCCACAATGCTGATTGCAGGTTACTTCGCCAAGCGGTTGGGAAAACGCCTGTTAATGCGCATCGCCGTTGTCGCCGGACTGTGCTTTTATGCGGGTATGTTGCTGGCGCACGCGCCGGCGACGTTGCTCGGCTTGCAGTTGCTGAATGCGATTTATATCGGCATTCTCGGCGGGATTGGAATGCTCTATTTTCAGGATCTGATGCCAGGCCAGGCGGGTTCAGCCACCACGCTGTATACCAATACCATTCGCGTCGGCTGGATCATTGCCGGTTCGCTGGCGGGAATCGCCGCTGAAATCTGGAATTACCATGCGGTCTTCTGGTTTGCCCTGGTGATGATTATCGCCACGATGTTCTGCCTGGCGCGTATTAAAGATGTGTAACTCGTAAACCTGATACTTTTGCTATTTGGCATATTTCAGCACGGGGATATCTCTGCGCAATATTCCCTACGCGTTTATCAAAAGAGGGGGGGAGTTCATGGTAAGGTTTGTTGTTCAAGTTCCAGCAGATAAATAATGGCCTCTTCCCGGGTCGTTAAACACATGTCCCTTGTCGGTTGCAAGCCAGAGCATACTTTTGGGCGCAAAGACGAGCCAAAAATAAGGCATAAATTATCTTCCGAAAGCTGCACGCACCTGGTATTCATCGGTTTGCCATCCGGCATTCCGGGTATCGGCGACGAAATAGAAGGCGCAATACAGCAAGCGCCACAACCGCTACGACAGTCCATACTCGATCCCTCTATTTATAACCAAATGAAAGATAACAGAATTTGCCCAAAGAAAAATCCAGATTTAAAATGTGGACGTCATCATGATCAGGTCTGCCCTCAGACATTCCGGAGACAGAGCTGGAAACAGAAGGGACAACACAGCGCACTCCACCATCCGGGCGACATGCTATCGCGTACTCTCGTTGAACGCGGAGCGGAGGCGGGCGAACAGTATCACCTTTTTTGCACCAGCAAAAGTGACAATTCCACTTGCCTGAACGGCCCGGCGCGAGTAGTTTGACGCGATATTTTAGATAATCTCTACAACAGGATCTCCTCGATGCCAAGAGCGAACGAAATCAAAAAGGGTATGGTACTGAACTACAACGGCAAATTGCTGATTGTGAAAGATATCGACATTCAGTCGCCTACCGCCCGTGGCGCCGCCACACTGTATAAAATGCGGTTTTCCGATGTCCGTACTGGCCTGAAAGTGGAAGAACGTTTCAAAGGCGACGATATCGTTGATACCGTCACCCTGAGCCGTCGCGGCGTTGACTTTTCTTATGTCGATGGCAACGAATATGTGTTCATGGATAAAGAAGACTATACGCCGTATACCTTCACCAAAGACCAGATTGAAGAAGAGTTGCTGTTTATGCCTGAAGGCGGAATGCCGGATATGCAGGTTCTGACCTGGGACGGCCAACTGCTGGCGCTGGAGCTTCCGCAGACCGTGGATCTGGAAATCGTCGAAACCGCGCCGGGTATTAAAGGGGCGTCAGCCAGCGCGCGTAACAAACCCGCGACATTAAGCACCGGTCTGGTGATTCAGGTTCCCGAATACCTGAGCGCAGGTGAGAAAATTCGCATTCATATCGAAGAGCGCCGTTATATGGGGCGCGCGGATTAAGTTTCGCGTTTTTCGGCTGCGCCCCAGGGCGCAGCCTGACCCTTTTCTTTAGTGGTTTCGACGGTCAACGTCATCCATTAACAGTGATTGCAGATACTGCGCATCCTCACGTATAAAATGCACCATCATCACTACGGCAAGAACATAAAATCCCTTTGCGTCCCGCTGCTGACAGCTCGCCATAAAAAGCGGCGCCCAACACAGAATATGGCGCTGCAAAAAATAGTATTGCGTCGACACTGGCGCTTCCCTGCTGACCTGCTCCGCCATTAACGCCAACTGAATCGCAATATGATCAGAGGCTTCATTTTCTCGCGGCGCCAGCTCTTGTTCCACCAATAGCGCATTCATCTGCCGCCGTTCCTGCGCTGGCGTAGTATGAGGATAATGCCCGGCATATGGCGAAACGCCCACAGGCGGCGCCAGCAAAAACAGCGAGGCGAAGTCTGCCGCCAGCTCTTGCGTCCGCGCTGCGCGCTGCAAAACGCGCGTCAGGCTACGTTCAAATCGTTTGACGTCGGAAGCCAGACCTGGGATGGCGGAAAGCGAGGCAATCCAGGCTCGACTCTCCTGACGGTCAAGCGCGACCAGTTGCGCCTCACTCAGCTCCTGAAACAGCAGTTGCGAAAACCACTGATATATCGCCGTACGCCGTGAGGCAAGAGGACTATGCCGCATTTTCGCCCTCCTCTTTTACCGTATCCGGACCGCCGAATCCCGTCACGTCAGGCGCCTGCGGCTGATAACGTTCCACCTCCACCAAAACCGTGTGGGCAGATGGCCCCTGCGCCAGTTGCGACGTAGCGACGTCCGCGCTCAGAACATTGGGATCGCCGTAGGTACACAACGTTCCCGCCTTGCCGCCTTTCTGCGGGGAATACCAGGCCCCCTCGTGAATCCGAATGACGCCGGGGACATAATCAGGGCTAATCACCACGCCCGCCAGCGCCTGGCCGCGGTCATTAAAGACGCGCGCGATATCGCCGGCTTTCAGCCCGCGCGCCCGGGCATCCTGCTCACACATATAAAGCGGCTCTCGCCCTGCGACGGCGTACGTTTTGCGAAACGCGTCGCTGGAGCACAGTTGCGAATGCAGCCGTTTATCCGGATGGCAGGATTGCAGATGTAACGGATATTTTGTTGTCGCTTTGCTGTGGCTGCGTTCGAACGGTTCCATCCAGACGGGATGCCCGGGACAATCCGCATAGCCGAATCCGGCTATCGTCTTACTGAAGATTTCGATTAATCCCGAAGGCGTTCCGAGCGGGTTCAGGTCAGGCTGCTCGCGAAACTCGCTATGACGCACCCATGGCTGCCCCGCCGGATATTCAATGTAGCCCTCGCCCTGCCAGAAGCTGTCGAAATCCGGCAGAGTAACGCCCAGCGCCGCCCCGGTTTTCACCCCTTCATCATAAATAGCGTTGATCCACTGCATTTCATCGCGATTTTCGCGGTACGCCGCCTCGCTATCGAAGCGTTTGCACAACCCGGCGAAAATATCAAAATCATGCCTTGCCTCGAATTGCGGTTTGACCACCTGATGCAACGCCATCAGACCTTTATTCGAATGCGTGCCGAACTGTTCAATATCATTACGTTCAAAGCGCGTAGTGACAGGCAATACGATGTCGGCGAAACGGCAGGAGGCAGTCCACTGATGGTCCAGCACCACCACCGTTTCCAGCTTCTCCCAGGCCTTGATCATACGGTTGCGATCCTGCTGCGCATGAAACGGATTCGCCGCGCTATAAATCGCCATTTTGATATCCGGGTAGATTAATGTCTCTCCGTTAAAGGCGATTTTTTTACCCGGCGCCAGCAGACAATCGACAATTCGCGAGGTGGGAATATGTTCTGACGCGCCGCGAAAATCCGGCTTATATTTTGCCGCTGGCGGATTAGCAATACTGCCAAGCCCGGACAGTACTGGCCCCGCGGAGGTCACGGTCCCGCCGCCGTTATAGTGCCAGCCAAATCCAACGCCGCCGCCGGGCAGACCGATTTGTCCGACCATACTGGCAAGCACTACCAGCATCCACGGATACTGTTCGCCGTGATGCATCCGCTGTACGCACCAGCCGCCCATAAACTGCGTGCGCCCATTGATCAATACGCGGGCGAAATCCCGGATGTTTTCCGCGCTCAGGCCACAAATTTCCGCCGCCCACTGCGCATCTTTCGGTTGCTTATCCGTCGTTCCCAATAAATAAGGCAGGAACTGCTCAAAACCGACGGTGTAATCATTAATAAAATTTACATCGTAACGTTTCTCGACATACAGGGTATGCGCTACCCCCAGCATCAGGGCGACATCCGTTTGCGGACGCAGCGGTAACTGCTCGCAATTAAGATAATTTTGTGTCTTGCTTCGCACCGGATCGACGCTAATCACGCGTATTTTTCCTTGCGCCACCGCCTCTTTTATCTGCGCCCAGTAGCCGAACGCATCGTGATCGGGCACCAGAAATTCGATCTGCAAATTTTTGATCGGATCACAGCCCCACAGCACAATAGTCTGACTATGTTCAATCACCAGCGGCAACGAGGTTTGTTGCTCATAAACTTCCAGTGAGCCAATGACATGCGGCAGAATCACCTGCGCTGCGGCCGCAGAATAGTCGCCAACGGTGGTCACATAGCGCCCATGTAGCCCCAGCCCTCGATCCATCGCCCCGCCAGCCTTATGATATTTCCCCACCATTTGCCAGTCGGCAAGGCCGGTAAACACGCCGGAAGAGCCGTAGGTTTTTTGTACGCGCTCCAGCTCCTCATAGAAAAGATCTAACGCCCGATCCCAACTTACACGCACAAAACGATTATCACCTCGTTGACGACGATCGGATTTTTCACGCTGACGCAACCAGTCAAGTCGGACCATCGGATAGCGAACGCGCGAAGGGTTATACACCACCTCGCGAACGGCGTTGAGCATATCGCAGGGATATTTATCATGTTTGAATGGCCGGGTCGCAACCCACTCGCCATTCATCACTTTGGCTTCAAAAGCGCCAAAATGCGAGCCGGACTGAATCCACTGTTCAGGATTTTCGCCGGCAGCCCACGCTTTTTTGATCAGCGGGGACGGCGCAAGCGCGCTGGCGGCGCCCACCGCCAGCATAGCGGTCAGAAAACGTCGACGCGACGCGTTAATCTCTTGGCTATCCATAACTTCTCCTCATTTTTTCTCGGATGTGGTCACATCGCTGGCATGGGTCTGGAGATATTTCAGCAACGTGCGCTCTTCCACCGGGTTAAGCCGGTAATAGGTGGACATGGCTTTCAATCCGGCTATCCAGCCGTTGGCGGTATAACGGGTTGTCGGCGGCGTGCTATGGCAGGCGCTACAGGTGGATTGCAGCATTTGATCGGCATACTGCCAAAGCGGATCGACGTTATTGATAAATCCCGTTGCGGGACTCCAGGCGATAACGGTCACCTGCTGCCACTGCTGATGAGATTCAGGATCGGTCTGCGTTTGCAGCACTTTGACGTTGTCCATCAGCGTGGCATCCAGTACGGCGGAAAATACGCGCTTGCCCCTGAACTGGGTGATCACTCGCCCGCGGCCTTTACTCTCCCGCCAACCGGTCACCTCCACCAGAAGGTCACCTTTCTCTCTTTTCAGTACTTTCACCGGCGTGGCCGGGAAAAGCAGCGCTTTCCCGGCTGGCGCTCCGGGTGCGGCGGTAAGCGCATTTTCACTTAGCGTGTACAGCGTCTCGGTATCCGCCGGGGCTTTCCCCTGGCGTAGCAATTGTTGGTAACGCTCGCGAAAACCGCTGCTCATATCCGGTTTGTGGTGCGCTATTCCTTTGTGACAATCGATACAATTGCTGTTTTTCGCCGCGGCGGCGGACATTTGCGCCGCGGCGTTAGCGGATTGCTTCGCGTGATCCATCGCCTCATAGCGATGACAGGATTTACAGGCCGCCGAATTGTTGGCGCTCATCCGCTGCCATTCGCGCTGCGCCAGCTCTGCGCGTTTCCCGGCAAATTTTTCAGGCGTATCGATCGAAGGGGAGATAAAGGTGTGGTAAAGATCGTTTAACGCTTCAGTTTTACGCGCCAGTGTCGGCACAATGCCGGGGGGAATATGGCAATCTTTGCACTCGGCGCGCACGCCGGAAGCATTACGAAAATGCGTACTGCTGCGATATTCCTCGCCAACGGCGCGCATTGCATGGCACGATAAACAAAACTCTGTCGTACTGGTGTAATGCACACCCTGCCAGGTTCCCGCGACAACACACGCCATCGCCGCCGCGCCGCCAAATCCCCACCATAGCGCGCTCTTTTTTATCCACGACATATCTGCCTCCATTATTTTAATACCGGCACGCTAAGCGATATTAAAAAACGAAAATAGAGACACCCGTGGTGAATGATAGGAACACGCTTCACACTATGAGGCGCATCAAAATAACCGGCTTGCGTAATTCGTAATATACCATTAGCGCAACAATGAGGAATTTCTTATGCTGTCCTTATCTCTGAACAGGGAAAGCACCACGCCGCTGCAATTACAAATATTTCAATATTATTTTCAGGCCATTCAGCACGGCGATTTACTGTGCGGCGATAAACTTCCCTCCATTCGCGAACTGGCACTGCGGTTAAACGTGGCAAAAATAACGGTGGTGATGGCTTATGAAAAACTAACGGCGGCAGGGTATATCAAAAGCCGACGAGGAATTGGCTATGAAGTTATCTTTACCGCCCCGTTACGCAACATTCAGCCTGCTATGCTTTCTGTGACGGGCTCCCCTCCGCCTACCCCAGGGCCGCCAGGCGTAGCCTGCGACGTGTATAGCGAGCAGGGGCGGGAGATCTATTGCCGTATAGGCATTCCCGATCCTAACGCGTTTCCCTGGTCGAGCTGGCGCAAGTGGAATAATGTGCCGGCACTGCAAAAAGAACAATTAATGACCCGGTATCATTCACCAAGTGGATTATTTTCACTCCGTGAACAAGTGGTTCGCTATCTTAATTTATCCAGAGGTATTAATACCACGCCGGACAATATCATTATTACCAATGGTATTCAGGAAGGGCTCTCCCTTCTCAGCCAAATATTTATTCTACACCAGGCGCAACAGCGGCAAGAAACATGTCATATTGTGACGGAATCACCTTGTTATTCCGGTGCCTGGCATCTTTTTAATTATTACGGCGCCGCCGTTACGCCTGTCGCAGTCGATCGACAAGGCATTTGTACCGATAAATTGCCTGAATGTAACACCCAACTTTGTTACGTGACGCCAGCGCATCAGTATCCGCTGGGCTATACGCTTTCGCTGGCGCGGCGAGAAGCCTTGTTAAGCTGGGCGCTACGCGTCGGCGCTTACATTATTGAAGACGATTATGATGCGGTCTTCACATACAGCGATAATCCCTTGCCTGCGCTGAAAGCGATGGATTATCACGATCGGGTCATTTATACCGGCACCTTTTCTAAAACGTTGGGGCCTGGGGTACGTCTTGGCTACCTCGTCTGCCCGGGCGCGCTGCTCCCCGCCCTGCAAAATATGAAAGCGCTGAGCAATAATGGCAGTCAGTGGCTACTACAACAGTTTTTAGCGGAACTGATGCAAAACCAGGTCTTTTATACCCACATCAGTAAACTGGCCTGCCAGTATGCCGCCCGCCAGGCGCTTTTACGTACGGGCCTGACTACGCTTTTTAGCGAAGGAGAAATTGGCGGCGCATCCGCAGGGTTGCATCTGTCGTTGCGCATCCCGTGGTCCTCAGCGAGCGTCGCGCAGCTACGCCAGCGCTGTCTGCGCGCCGGCATTCGTTTCGATACGTTAATGGAGATAGAAAACGGCTCCGAAATCGCCTGGCGAAAAGAGAATCACGAAACGGTGATGCTTTTTGGCTTTGGCGGTCTGCCAGTACAGCAAATCCGCAGAGTACTGGCGGTCCTGCAACAGGAAAGAGAAACGTTAAAAAGTTAACATTTTCTGCTTTTAAGATGGCAGAAACACGACTTTGTCAACTCAGCTCTTCTCTTTTTCACATTTATTCGCCAGGATTATTAAAAGTTGTTATGTTGTATCAATACTCTGGAGCTGACGTGACCAAAACCAATCTTATTACTGGATTTCTCGGTAGCGGAAAAACCACCTCTATCCTTCATTTATTAGCCCATAAAGATCCGGCTGAAAAGTGGGCCGTCCTGGTCAATGAATTTGGCGAAGTGGGTATTGACGGCGCGCTGCTTGCCGACAGCGGCGCACTGCTAAAAGAGATCCCCGGCGGCTGCATGTGCTGCGTCAACGGATTGCCTATGCAGGTGGGGCTCAACACGTTGTTGCGCCAGGGCAAACCTGATCGGTTGCTGATTGAACCGACCGGACTGGGGCACCCAAAACAGATTCTGGATTTATTAACTGCGCCGGTTTATGAGCCGTGGATTGATTTACGCGCCACGCTCTGCATTCTGGACCCCCGCCTGCTACTGGACCAACAGAGCGTCGCCAATGAAAATTTTCGCGATCAGCTCGCCTCAGCCGATATTATCATCGCCAATAAAACCGACCGCGCCACGGCGCAGAGCGATACCGCCCTGCAACAGTGGTGGCGACAGTACGGCGGCAATCGTCAACTGATTCATGCCGAACATGGACAGATAGACGGTAAGCTTCTGGATTTACCGCGACAAAATCTGGCGGAACTACCGGCCAGCGCCGCGCATTCGCACACTCATGCCAGTAAAAAAGGACTTGCCGCGCTAAATCTGCCCGCACAGCAGCGCTGGCGACGCAGCCTCAATAGCGGACAGGGTCATCAGGCCTGCGGCTGGATTTTCGATGCTGATACCGTGTTTGACACCATTGGCCTACTCGAATGGGCGCGTCTGGCGCCGGTGGGCCGGGTGAAAGGCGTTATGCGCATACAAGAGGGGCTGGTACGCATCAATCGCCAGGGCGATGACCTGCACATCGAAACACAGAGTGTCGCGCCGCCGGACAGCCGGGTTGAACTTATCTCAAATACAGAAACCGACTGGAATACGTTACAGACGGCCTTGTTGAAGCTTCGTTTAGCTACGCACGCGTAAGGTTGCCACCGTTTAAAACTATGGCGAAATGACGATGAAAATCCGTTATCCCTTGATAATTCTGCTTAATGCCGCCGGTCTGGCGCTGTTTTTGTCATGGTATCTTCCCGTCAATCACGGTTTCTGGTTCCCCATTGATTCCGGCATATTCCACTTTTTTAACCAGAAACTGGTGGAAAGCCACGCGTTCCTCTGGTGGGTCGCTATTACCAATAATCGGGCATTTGACGGCTGTTCGCTGCTGGCGATGGGAGGACTGATGCTCAGTTTCTGGCTGAAAGAAAACGCATCGGGTCGGCGGCGCATTGTGATAATCGGATTGGTCATGCTGCTAACAGCGGTGGTGCTTAACCAGCTCGGTCAGGCGCTGATCCCCGTCAAGCGCGCCAGCCCAACGCTCTCTTTTGAGCATATTTATCGCGTCAGCGAGTTGCTGCACATCCCGACAAAAGACGCGTCAAAAGATAGTTTTCCAGGCGATCACGGTATGATGCTGCTGATATTTTCCGCCTTTATGCTGCGTTATTTCGGCAAAACGGCGGGGATTATCGCCCTTATTATATTTGTGGTTTTCGCGTTTCCGCGCGTTATGATTGGCGCTCACTGGTTCACCGATATTGCGGTCGGTTCGCTCACGGTTATTTTGATTGGCCTCCCCTGGTGGCTGATGACCCCGCTCAGCGACCGGGCGATAGCGTTTTTTGAAAATTATCTTCCGGGCGGAAAAAAACAAATTTTAAACAAATAGCCCGTGTAATTAACATTACCTTCAGCGATAGTTTTGCATCGTTGAAGGTAATTTATGATGATATTCCCTCCGCCCATCATCTTTTGGTCATATTATTCCTCTGCAAAATGAACGACATGCCCACTTTTTAAACGATTTGCGCTTAATTTGACCAGTACTGATGCCTCACTTTTCATATCATAAATTCTTATAAAAAATCACGCGAAATCGCTCGCAATGACAACAACGATCGGGTAATCTCAAACTCGTTTTGCCTCGCCAGATAATTATTCTCATTGCGAATAAATTTGTGCGTTCCGCCACAGATTTGTGCTCAAAGAATTGTCTCAAGCTGTGCAGGTAATTAGTCTCATCACGTTTGGCATTTTTATAACGATATTTATCGTTAAGGACTTCAAGGGAAAACAAATAACATGGTCAAATCTCAACCGATTTTGAGATATATCTTGCGCGGGATTCCCGCGATTGCAGTTGCGGTTCTGCTTTCTGCTTGTAGCACGACCACCAATACCGCAAAGAATATGCATTCTGAGACGCATGCTGTGGGCAATAGCGATAGCTCTTCACTGCAAGCCTCTCAGGATGAATTTGAAAATATGGTGCGTAACCTCGACGTTAAGTCGCGGATTATGGATCAGTATGCTGACTGGAAAGGCGTGCGTTACCGCCTGGGCGGCAGCACTAAGAAAGGCGTCGACTGTTCCAGCTTTGTACAGCGCACCTTCCGTGAACAGTTTGGTTTAGAGCTTCCGCGTTCAACCTATGAACAACAGGAAATGGGCAAAGCGGTTTCACGCAATAACCTGCGTACAGGCGATCTGGTTCTGTTCCGCGCTGGTTCTACCGGTCGTCATGTTGGTATTTATATCGGCAATAACCAGTTTGTCCATGCGTCTACCAGTAGCGGCGTCATTATCTCCAGTATGAACGAACCGTACTGGAAAAAACGCTACAATGAAGCGCGTCGGGTTCTGAGCCGCAGTTAATCTTCATCAGGCAGCACTTCCCTTGGCTTACCTGATGAAACGACATAAAAAGCACTGCTTCGGCAGTGCTTTTGCTTATTATCCCTTCTGAATCCGTTTTGTCGAATAGCGTATCCGGCCTGACAGAATACGCTATCAGGCGACAATGTGCCGGATGCGACGTGTGGTGTCTTATCCGGCCTACAACACACGAACGTAGGCCTGATAAGCATAGCGCCATCAGACATTCAGGTCATATCCCCCAACTGCTGCTGTGGCAATACACTTTCCTGCGCATCACAGAAAAGCATGACTATCCGGGGTAATCCAGGCTATAGTCTTATAAATCAACCAGTTTAACCGGCATCCGCCCTTTCAGGTCACACCAGGAATTATGCTTACACGCGACGCCTCTTCCGGTCGGAAAATCCTGCTTACCTGTATTATTACGGGGATGGCGGTAGCATTACTTATTGGTAACCTGCAATTTTTCCTGTCGTGGCATAAACGGGATGTTAAATACAATACGCTCCTTTCTGATGTACAACATTACCTGGTTAGCTATTTCGCCGACCTGAAAGCCACCACCGATATTCTTCAGCCGTTGACGATCAACACCTGTCAGCAGGTTGGCGCAGAACTCACCTCAAAAGCCGCTTTTAGCCTTAATGTCCGCGCCTTCTTATTGATTAAAAATAAAAAAGTGTTCTGCTCTTCCGCCACTGGCGTCATGAATATGCCGCTTCAGCAACTGGTACCGGATATAGATATCCGCAAAGACGTTGATATGGCGATTCTGCCCGGCACGCCAATGATGCCCAACAAACCAGCAATGGTGATTTGGTATCGAAACCCATTATTAAATGGCAGCGGCGTATTCACATCGCTGAATATTAACCTGGCGCCCTACTTACTCTATACCACGCGCCAGGACGATTTTAACGGCATCGCGCTGATTGTCGGTAATACCGTGCTGTCGACCTTTTCTCCGCGTCTGCTGACCGTCGCGGAGCTGCCGGGCACGCCATCACGACAGGCAACCATCAACGGCCTGCCGCTTAAAATACAGCTTTATGCCGATAGCTGGACCTACAATGACCTGTGGTATGCGTTGATGCTGGGCTGCATTAGCGGCATCGTGGCGGGGTTTATCTGTTACTTTCTCTATGCCCTCCGGACGCGACCGGGCAAAGAGATTTTAACGGCGATCAAACACGAGCAGTTTTATGTAGTTTATCAGCCCGTCGTCGATACTCGTACGCTGAACGTCACCGGGCTTGAAGTCTTACTGCGCTGGCGTCACCCTACGGCAGGAGAGATTCCGCCGGATGCTTTTATCCACTATGCCGAAGCGCAGCAACTTATCGTACCGTTAACGCAGCATCTGTTCGAGCTGATCGCCCGCGACGCTCCCACGCTACAGAAGGTGATGCCCGTCGGCGCCAAATTTGGCATTAACATCGCGCCGGAACATCTGCACAACGACAGTTTTAAAGAGGATATGCACCGGCTCAGGGACGCCCTGCCCGCGCGCCATTTTCACATCGTGCTGGAAATCACTGAACGCGATATGCTTCAGCAGCATGAAGCGGTCAAATTGTTCGAATGGCTGCATTCCGCCGGGTTTGAAATCGCCGTGGATGATTTCGGTACAGGCCATAGCGCCCTGATCTATCTGGAGCGATTTACTTTAGATTATCTGAAAATTGATCGCGGCTTTATCCAGGCGATCGGCACGGAAACCGTCACGTCGCCGGTTCTGGATACCGTGCTGACGCTCTCCAGACGCCTGAATATGCTGACGGTGGCCGAGGGCGTTGAAACGCCGGAGCAGGCCCGTTGGCTACGCGATCATGGTGTTAATTACTTGCAGGGGTACTGGATTAGCCGTCCTTTACCCCTTAAAGATTTCGTGCTGTGGATGTCGGCGCCTTTTGTGCCTGAATGGTAGTCCCCTTACGGTTTTAACGGATTCACATCAGACGCAACGTCACTTATTATTCAGCGAAACGCCTGCCGGTTTGCAGCAGGCAATACGATAAGGAAACCGCCTTCAGATGATTGCGCGCGTAATGCTTCTGCTTGTCGCACTGGTTAGCGCTGGTGCCCAGGCCCAGGCGATCAAAGAAAGCTACGCTTTCGCCGTACTCGGCGAACCTAAGTATGCTTTTAACTTTGATCACTTTGATTATGTGAATCCTGCTGCGCCGAAAGGCGGTCAAATGACGCTTTCCGCCATTGGTACGTTCGATAATTTCAATCGCTACTCGCTGCGCGGCAATCCCGGCGTACGTACCGAAGCCCTTTACGATACGCTTTTTACCACCTCGGATGATGAACCCGGAAGCTATTATCCGCTGATTGCCGACCACGCCCGCTATGCCGCCGACTATTCCTGGGTGGAAATCACAATTAATCCCCGCGCTCGTTTTCACGATGGCACGCCCATTACCGCCCGCGATGTGGCCTTTACCTTTCATAAGTTTATGACCGAAGGCGTACCGCAGTTTCGTCTGGTCTATAAAGGTACTACCGTGAAGGCGATTGCGCCTTTAACCGTGCGAATTGAGCTGGCGAAGCCTGGTAAAGAAGACATGCTTAGCCTGTTTTCATTACCGATCATGCCCGAGAAATTCTGGAAAAATCACAAACTCAGCGATCCGCTTTCAACGCCTCCCTTAGCCAGCGGGCCATACCGAATTACTCAGTGGAAAATGGGCCAGTATATTGTCTATTCCCGCGTCAAAAACTACTGGGCGGCTAATCTGCCGGTCAATCGTGGACGTTTTAACCTCGACACTCTCCGTTACGATTACTACCTTGATGACAATGTCGCTTTCGAGGCGTTTAAAGCGGGCGCATTTGATCTACGGCTGGAAAACGATGCTAAAAACTGGGCAACGCGCTATATCGGTAAAAATTTCGATAATCATTACATCATAAAAGAAGAGCAGAAAAACGAGTCGGCGCAGGACACTCGCTGGCTGGCCTTTAACATTCAGCGCCCGGTATTTAAAGACCGACGGGTACGTGAAGCCGTCACCCTGGCTTTCGATTTTGAGTGGATGAATAAAGCGCTGTTCTATAATGCCTGGAGCCGAACCAACAGTTACTTCCAGAATACCGAATACGCCGCCAGAAATTACCCTGACGCCGACGAACTGGTATTACTCGCGCCGATGAAAAAAGATCTTCCTCCTGAAGTTTTCACTCAGATCTATCAGCCGCCGGTCTCTAACGGCGACGGCTACGATCGCGAAAATCTTCTTAAAGCTGACGCCTTGTTGACGCAGGCCGGATGGGTGATCAACGGACAGCAACGGATCAATAGCGTCACCGGTAAGCCTCTGACGTTTGAACTTCTCCTTCCTGCCAGCAGTAATAGCCAGTGGGTTCTGCCCTTCCAGCATAATCTTCAGCGTCTGGGCATTACGATGACTATCCGTCAGGTTGATAATTCTCAACTCACCAATCGGATGCGTAGCCGCGACTATGACATGATGCCGAGGCTATGGCGGGCGATGCCCTGGCCCAGCTCCGATCTACAAATCTCATGGGCGTCGGAATACATTAACTCCAGTTATAACGCCCCCGGCGTACAAAGCCCGGTGGTTGATAAACTGATCGCGCAAATTATCGCGACGCAGGGTGATAAAGCGAAACTGGTGCCGCTGGGACGGGCGCTGGATCGCGTGCTGACCTGGAACTATTACATGCTGCCGATGTGGTATATGGCGCAAGACAGGCTCGCCTGGTGGGATAAATTCTCCCATCCGGCAATTCGTCCGGTATATACCATCGGGTTAGATACCTGGTGGTATGATGTCAACAAAGCCGCCAGACTACCGGCAGCCAGGAGGTAGCAAGAACCAATGGGCGCCTATCTTATCCGCCGTCTGTTACTGGTGATCCCTACGCTATGGGCCATTATTACCATTAACTTTTTTATCGTACAGATCGCTCCCGGCGGCCCTGTCGATCAGGCGATTGCCGCGATTGAATTTGGTCAGGGCGGCGCGTTGCCCGGCGCCAGCGGCGAAGGCGTTCGCGCCAGCCATGCGCAAACCGGCGTCGGCAATATCAGCGACAGCCATTATCGCGGTGGTCGAGGACTCGATCCGGAGGTGATCGCGGAGATCACTCATCGCTACGGCTTCGACAAACCGCTGCATGAGCGTTATTTCAAGATGCTACGGGACTATCTCTCTTTTGACTTCGGCGACAGTCTGTTTCGCAGCGCATCCGTACTGACGCTGATCAAAGATAGCCTTCCCGTCTCCATTACCCTGGGATTATGGAGCACGTTGATTATTTATCTGGTGTCTATCCCGCTGGGAATTCGTAAAGCCGTCCATAACGGTAGCCGCTTTGATGTGTGGAGCAGCGCGTTTATCATTATCGGCTATGCGATCCCCGCCTTTCTGTTCGCTATTTTATTAATCGTCTTTTTTGCCGGCGGCAGCTACTACGATATCTTTCCGCTACGCGGCCTGGTCTCCGCCAACGTTGACACGTTACCCTGGTACCAGAAAATCACCGATTATTTGTGGCATATTACGCTACCGGTGTTGGCGACCGTCATCGGCGGTTTTGCCGCCCTGACGATGCTGACGAAAAATTCGTTTCTCGACGAGGTGCGTAAACAGTATGTCGTTACCGCTCGCGCTAAAGGCGTTAGTGAAAAAAACATTCTCTGGAAACATGTTTTTCGTAACGCCATGCTGCTGGTGATCGCCGGTTTTCCTGCCACCTTTATCAGTATGTTTTTCACCGGATCACTGCTAATTGAAGTCATGTTCTCGCTCAACGGCCTGGGGCTGCTGGGTTATGAAGCAACCGTTTCACGCGACTATCCGGTGATGTTCGGTACGCTTTATATCTTTACCCTGATTGGCTTATTACTGAATATCCTGAGCGATATCAGCTATACGCTGGTCGATCCACGCATTGATTTTGAGGGACGATAATGCCGCGATTAAGCCCGGTCAATCAGGCCCGCTGGGCGCGTTTCCGCCATAATCGCCGGGGCTACTGGTCGCTCTGGATTTTCCTGGTCGTGTTCAGCCTGAGCTTATGCGCGGAACTGATTGCTAACGATAAGCCATTGCTGGTGCGCTATGAAGGCCAGTGGTATTTTCCGCTGGTAAAAAATTACAGCGAGCGCGATTTCGGCGGCCCGCTGGCGACAACAGCGGATTATCAGGACCCTTGGCTACAACGGCAGCTTGAGAATCGGGGCTGGGTGTTGTGGGCCCCCGTACGTTTTGGCGCCAATACCATTAATTTTGCCACCACGCAGCCTTTCCCCTCCCCGCCTTCGGCGAAAAACTGGCTGGGCACCGATGCGAATGGCGGCGACGTTTTCGCCCGCATCCTGTACGGTACCCGCATTTCTATTTTATTTGGCCTGATGTTAACGATTTGCTCCAGCGTCATGGGCGTACTGGCGGGCGCGCTACAGGGCTATTATGGCGGCAAAGTCGATTTATGGGGGCAACGTCTCATCGAAGTCTGGTCGGGGATGCCGACCCTGTTTCTGATTATTTTACTTTCCAGCGTAGTGCAGCCTAACTTCTGGTGGCTGCTGGCCATAACCGTACTGTTTGGCTGGATGAGTCTGGTGGGCGTCGTGCGCGCCGAGTTTTTACGGACCCGCAATTTTGACTATATCCGCGCCGCGCAGGCGCTTGGCGTCAGCGATCGTGACATTATCCTGCGCCATATGTTGCCTAATGCGATGGTCGCTACCCTGACATTTTTACCGTTCATTCTATGTAGCTCCATCACCACCCTGACCTCGCTGGATTTTCTGGGATTTGGTCTGCCGCTTGGCTCTCCTTCTCTCGGCGAACTTCTCTTGCAGGGGAAAAACAACTTACAGGCACCCTGGCTGGGGATCGCCGCCTTTCTGTCTGTCGCCATTCTGCTGTCGCTGCTGATTTTTATTGGCGAAGCGGTACGCGACGCCTTTGATCCTGCCAGGGCGGTATAAAATGACATCTCCATTGCTTGCGATTGAAAATTTATCGGTAGGTTTCCGTCAGCAACAGCACGTGCGCCCTGTCGTTAACACCATTTCGTTACAGGTGAACGCCGGGGAAACGCTGGCGCTGGTCGGCGAGTCCGGGTCAGGCAAAAGCGTGACGGCGCTTTCTATTCTGCGTCTTTTGCCTACCCCTCCCGCCGTCTACCTCTCCGGCGATATTCGCTTTCACGGCGAATCATTGCTTCATGCCAACGAGCAGACGCTACGCGGCGTACGCGGCAATAAAATCGCCATGATTTTTCAGGAACCGATGGTTTCACTTAACCCGCTGCATACGCTGGAAAAACAGCTCTATGAAGTGCTGTCGCTCCATCGGGGAATGCGTCGGGAGGCGGCAAGGGCGGAGATGATCAGTTGTCTGGATCGGGTCGGTATCCGCCAGGCGACCCAGCGTCTGCGCGATTATCCTCATCAGCTTTCCGGCGGCGAACGCCAGCGCGTCATGATAGCCATGGCGCTGTTAACACGGCCGGAATTACTTATCGCCGATGAGCCGACCACCGCTCTCGACGTCTCGGTACAGGCGCAGATTTTACATCTACTGCGGGAACTCCAGCGCGAGCTCAATATGGGATTGCTGTTTATCACCCATAACCTCAGCATTGTAAAAAAACTGGCGGACTCGGTGGCGGTAATGCAACACGGCAATTGCGTAGAGTACCAACGCGCCGACACGCTGTTATCCGCGCCGGCTCATCCGTACACACAAAAATTACTCAACAGCGAACCCGCAGGCGATCCGGTCCCCCTCCCCGCCGGGCAGGCGCCGTTGCTGGAAGTAGACAGGTTGCGCGTCGCCTTCCCGATCCGCAAAGGCATTCTGAAGCGCGTCGTGGATCATAATGTGGTGGTTAACAATATCAGTTTCACCCTGCATCCAGGCGAAACGCTGGGTCTGGTCGGCGAGTCAGGATCGGGAAAAAGTACCACCGGTCTGGCGCTGTTACGGCTTATCCGCTCCGAAGGCCGCATCGTGTTTGACGGTCAATCGCTGGATACATTAAACCGCCGCCAGCTTTTACCTGTTCGCCACCGTATCCAGGTCGTATTCCAGGACCCGAACTCATCGCTAAACCCGCGTTTAAACGTCTTGCAAATTATCGAAGAAGGCCTGCGCGTCCACCAGCCCACGCTTTCAGGCGCGCAGCGCGAACAGCAGGTGAAAGCGGTCATGATGGAAGTCGGCCTGGACCCTGAAACGCGGCATCGTTATCCCGCTGAGTTTTCCGGCGGCCAGCGTCAACGTATCGCCGTCGCCAGAGCGCTGATTTTAAAACCGTCGCTTATTATTCTGGATGAACCGACCTCATCGCTGGATAAAACCGTTCAGGCGCAGATCCTTGCCCTCCTGAAATCGCTACAGCAAAAGCACCGTCTGGCCTATATCTTCATTAGCCACGATCTGCATGTAGTACGCGCGCTGTGCCATCAGGTTATCGTGCTGCGGCAGGGGGAGGTGGTTGAACAGGGGCAATGCGAGCGCGTGTTTACCGCACCGCAACAGGCGTATACGCGTCAGCTACTCGCGTTAAGCTGACGCTTAAAAAGGATTATGGTTAGAAAAAGGTTCCGCTATCGCCACACCGAAATTTTTCAGCCGACAGGTGGCGGCAAACTCATCCTGACGATTAACAAACAGGCATGGTTCCCCTTCGCATTCCAGCACGGAGCAAGGAACTTCAATATCGCTTAGCGCCTGGCTGAGCTTATGCATCACTGACCATGCGCTATCGCCTGCCGGACTCAGCAGTTTAAGCGCCACCAGACTATTCTCGGTGTTCTGTCCGTTTTGCGGAATCGGTTCAACCTTTGATCCCGCAAAACCCGCCGACCAGCGATAATTTTGCGGCAGGCGATGAACGATTGAGAGCTGTAATGTATTCACTTTCTTTCCCCGGAAGCACAATTACTTCACAATTTACTTACATAAATATTAACACATCATTGACAATCCGTCCTTAAACAGATTGCTAACGCCTGTACCTCCATCAGTGGCTCTACAGCAAGCTGGTGTTAAAGTGTTTTTACCGGCGCGGAGATAATGGCGGGCTATATGTACCCGTTTCTGCGATCTAACTCAACCTTTTTAACTACAATGATGTGACTTTTTACACAAATGGATTTTACATAAAATAAACATAAAGAAGAGAAATGATGAGTTTATAATTGATATATATCAACTCTGAAAGCCGTTTGGCTTTGCCATCGAGTATCTGATAGCGTCCCTCAACACGTCTTGGGCGTTCTTAGCGATCATTGGGAGACACTGAGCCAGTCACCGTTTTTTGGGACGGCTCGCGTAGAGATAAAACAGAATGGAACAGGCGGCGCAAAGCGCAATCGACCAGATCATCGGCCACGCGCTGGTAAAGGTAGCCAGCGACAGCAACGCGCCGACGATAGCGCCAATACCAAAGCGGAAAGTACCCGCCAACGAAGACGCCGTTCCGGCCATATGCGGAAACTCATCCAAAATGACCGCCATCGCATTGGACGAAACCATCGACACACAGCCGACAAACGCCGCAACGCCGACTACCAGCGCCCAGAATCCAATGTCCATCAGCGCGCTGAAAACCATCCACGCCGCCATCGCAAACTGAATCCATAACCCGGCCCGAAACATATTCAGCGCCCCTACCCGTCTGACAAAACGGCTGTTGATCATCGTCATCACAAACAGGAATACGATGTTCAATGCGAAGTAGTAACCGAAATCCTGCGGCGGGACATGATTAATTTCGATGTAGACAAACGGCCCCGCGCTCAAAAAAGAGAACATACCGGCAAAACTAAACCCGCTCGCCAGCATATAGCTCAGTACGCGTTTGTGGCGAAACAACGCGGTAAAGTTACCGATTGTGGTGCGAATATGAAAAGGCTGACGCCGCTCAACGGGAAGCGTCTCTTTAATCAGAACAAAGATCATGACTGACGCCAGAATTGCCGCGATGGCCAGTATCCAGAAGATAGAGTGCCAGCTTAACCATACCAACACCCAACCGCCGACAATGGGCGCCATTAACGGCGCTATCGTTGTGACCAGCATGACAAACGACATCATGCGCGAAAACTCTTCCTTTGGATAAATATCCCGCATCAAGGCATTGATGACAACGCTTGCCGCCGCTGCCGCCAGGCCGTGAAAGAAACGCATCACGATCAACTGATCGATAGTCTGCGCCAACGCGCAGGCGACCGCCGCAGCGGCAAATACCAGCGTCCCGCCTAGGATAACCGGCTTACGCCCAAGGCTATCCGCCATCGGTCCATAGATAAGCTGACCCAGCGCAAACCCCAGAATATAGGTGCTGAGCGTCATCTGCGCGCTACCGGCAGGTACGCCGAATTGTGCAGAAATCACCGGCAGCGCTGGAAGATACATATCAATCGACAGCGGCATTAACATGGCCAACAGGCCAAGAGTAAAGACAATGACAAAGGAAGAGTGCTGCCGGGTGGTCACATCAAACTCCTGAATTTAACGAGATAGTTAGCCGACGCTGGCGATTTCTTCTTCAGTCAACGGGCGGTACTCGCCGGGAGCCAGATTCTTATCCAGCGTAATGGCGCCGATCCGTTCGCGGTGCAGCTCCACAACGTGATTGCCTACCGCGGCAAACATCCGCTTCACCTGATGATAACGGCCTTCGCTAATGGTCAGACGGACCTGCACAGGCGTTACCACCTCCAGCGTGGCGGGTTTGGTGAGATCCTTTTCATTATGCAACTGCACGCCTTTAGCAAACTGTGCCGCCGTATCGTCTGCCACCGGAGACTCCAGGGTCACCAGATAGGTTTTTTCACAGTGGTGTCGCGGCGACGTAATACGGTGCGACCACTGACCATCATCGGTCATTAACACCAGGCCGGTAGTATCGATATCCAGACGTCCTGCGGCATGCAGCTTATACGCCACCGGCTCATCCAGGAAATACAGTACCGTTGGATGATCGGGATCATCGGTTGAACAGACGTACCCCTGCGGCTTGTTAAGCATAAAATAGCGTGGCCCATGTTGTTGCGCTAAGGGATTACCGTCATACGCGACCGCATGTTCCGGGAGCAGTTTGAAGGCCGCATTTTTAATGATGTCGCCATCGACGGTAACGCGGTTACCACGAATTTCACGCCCGGCAATAGCGCGGCTGACGCCAAGCTGCTGAGCGATAAATTTATCAAGTCGCATGTGTGTGATTTAGCCTGTAATAATACGGAAATCGGGCATTCTACCCGAAAAAAGGGAATTGCTATCCGCTCAGTATAGCGGGCTAACTATATCCCTCAAGGGAAATGATTCATGGCATACTATTCCCGGAACCGTTTAACGTAGTGAGACCATGATTTTTACACTCCGCCCCTACCAACAAGAAGCCGTAGACGCCACGCTCAGCCACTTTCGCCGCCACCGTACGCCCGCCGTGATTGTTCTGCCGACCGGCGCAGGTAAAAGCCTGGTGATCGCCGAACTGGCGCGCGTCGCCCGCGGACGGGTACTGGTGCTGGCGCATGTGAAAGAGCTGGTCGCGCAGAACCACGCCAAATATTGCGCGCTGGGGCTGGAAGCGGATATTTTCGCCGCCGGACTCAAACGTAAAGAGAGTCAGGGCAAAGTCGTGTTCGGCAGCGTACAGTCGGTGGCGCGTAATCTTAACGCCTTTCAGGAGGAGTTTTCTCTGTTGATTGTTGATGAATGCCACCGCATCGGCGACGATGAAGACAGTCAGTATCAGCAAATCCTCACTCACCTGAGTAACGTTAATCCTCACTTACGTCTGCTTGGGCTAACCGCCACGCCCTTCCGCCTCGGAAAAGGCTGGATTTATCAATTTCATTATCACGGTATGGTGCGCGGCAACGAGACCGCTCTGTTTCGCGACTGTATTTATGAATTGCCGCTGCGCTATATGATTAAACACGGTTATCTGACGCCGCCGGAGCGTCTTGATATGCCGGTAGTACAATATGATTTCAGCCGCCTGCAGGCCCAAAGCAATGGGCTTTACAGCGAAGCCGACCTGAACCGCGAGCTGAAAAAACAGCAGCGGATTACGCCGCACATCATCAGCCAGATTAGGGAATTTGCGCAAACGCGCAAAGGCGTGATGATTTTCGCCGCCACGGTCGAACATGCGAAAGAGATTGTCGGTCTGCTTCCGGCGGACGACGCGGCGCTGATTACCGGCGATACGCCAGGGCCCGAGCGCGACGCGCTGATTGATAATTTCAAGGCGCAGCGTTTTCGCTATCTGGTCAACGTCTCGGTGCTGACCACTGGCTTTGACGCCCCACACATTGATCTCATCGCGATTCTGCGCCCCACCGAGTCAGTTAGCCTTTACCAACAAATTGTCGGGCGTGGTCTGCGCCTTGCGCCGGGAAAGACCGATTGCCTGATTCTTGATTACGCTGGCAACCCGCACGACCTGTACGCCCCGGAGGTCGGTAGCCCGAAGGGAAAAAGCGATAACGTCCCTGTCCAGGTATTTTGCCCGGCCTGCGGCTTTGCCAACACCTTCTGGGGGAAAACCACTGCCGACGGCACGCTGATTGAACACTTTGGCCGTCGCTGCCAGGGCTGGTTTGACGATGACGACGGCCATCGCGAGCAGTGCGATTTTCGCTTTCGCTTCAAAAACTGCCCGCAGTGTAATGCCGAAAACGATATTGCCGCCCGGCGCTGCCGGGAATGTGACGCCATTCTGGTCGACCCGGACGATATGTTAAAAGCGGCGCTCAGGCTCAAGGATGCGTTAGTCCTGCGCTGTAGCGGAATGACGATGCAGCATGGGCAGGATGAGAAAGGCGAATGGCTGAAAATCACTTACTATGACGAGGACGGCGCGGATGTCAGTGAGCGCTTCCGCTTGCACACGCCCGCCCAGCGTACCGCTTTCGAACAGCTATTTATTCGCCCGCATACCCGCACGCCCGGCATTCCTTTACGCTGGATCACGGCGGCGGATATTGTCGCGCAGCAGGCGCTGTTGCGGCATCCCGATTTTGTGGTCGCGCGGATGAAAGGTCAGTACTGGCAGGTGCGTGAAAAAGTGTTCGACTATGAAGGCCGCTTCCGCCGGGCGCACGAATTACGTGGTTAATCGCACTTTTCATTGATGTAACGGCGATTTGAGTATAGAATCTCGCCCGCTTTTGCATACGCAAAGCAGATCACTTACCTGTTGCTGGGTCGCCTGTAGCAGGAATTATTAAAGAGAGATTTAAATGTTTACTATCAACGCAGAAGTACGTAAAGAGCAGGGTAAGGGTGCGAGCCGCCGCCTGCGCGCCGCTAACAAGTTCCCGGCAATCATCTACGGCGGTTCTGAAGCCCCGATTGCTATCGAACTGGACCACGACCAGGTGATGAACATGCAAGCTAAAGCTGAATTCTACAGCGAAGTTCTGACCCTCGTTGTTGACGGTAAAGAAGTAAAAGTTAAAGCTCAGGCTGTACAGCGTCACGCTTACAAACCGAAGCTGCAGCACATCGACTTCGTTCGCGCGTAATTGTCGACACGTTGCAAGAACCCCGCTCCGGCGGGGTTTTTTTATGGCGTTTTTGGTTTTTTTAGGCCGGATAAGACGCCGTCATCCGGCATTGTCTGATAGCGCTATACGCTTAGGTTACTTTCCGCCCGACGCGCGCCGCTGCAACTGATCGCGCAAATTCGGCGGCGTCCCTTTGATAGTCAGCGTATCGGTCGCCGGGTCCCAGAAAATCCGCTCGCCCAGTAGCATCGCATCAAAGTTAATGGTTAGCCCACCGCCGCTACCAGCATATTTCGTTAGCTGGCGCAGAGTACTCCGATCCGCCGGAAAGCTCTCTTCCAGCTCATAGCCTTTTTCGGCGGTAAATTCGCTAAAGCTTACCTCACTGACGCCGGAAAGTTCCTTCGACAGCGATTCCAGTTCAATTTCTTCCCCGGCTTGTAACTGCTCGTTGCAGTAGCTGTAAACCTGCTGACGCACGTTCTGACGTTCTGCTTTATCCAACTGCGCTTCTGCGGTGAAATCATCCACTGCCTGCAACAGGCCGCGATTCTGCGCTTTGGCGTTCAACCCTTCGCTGGCGCCGAGGAAATCCATAAAGAAGTCAGCGACCTTGCGCCCTACCCGACCTTTGAGAAACGTCAGATAGCGGGTCGATTGCGGATTAGTTTCCCACTCGGTAAGATCGATACGCGCCACGATATCCGCATGATTGATATCAAGGTAATGCGTCGGGTTAATATCCAGATTTTCATTTACCCGCATACTGCTCAGGTTGTTCAGTACCGTAACCAGCAGATACTCCACCGCCAGGTAACGATAATGGCAGAACAGCACAATGCCGCCGTCCGCAAAGGGATATTTCGCCAGTTCGTCACGCAGGCGTCCGGTCGCCGCCCGGCTAAAGGCAAGAAAATCTTCTTCCCCCTGACGTTGCAACCGCAGAGCTTGCGCCAGTTCACTCTCTTCGCTAAACAGGCCATACGCCTTATTCTTGGCGCTATAGAGCCGATGCAGTTCAGCCACCATCTCGACAACAGTGGTGGTTGGCTCCAGCAATGAATCGCGCAAGACCAGCTCAAGATTTTGCTCATCGCGCTTGATAAGCTGGTGCAGGGCAATCTGGTTGATATCCAGACTCATGATAAACTCTCCTTTTAGACCGGGCGGTATTCAACCACCGCCTGTCGGAAGACGCAAGCAATCGCCCTGTCATTTCAGGCGTTATCCGTAACGCGAATGATTTAGGGGATAAAAATGCGGAAAAAAAACTGTTGCTACGGTAATATGTTGCCCTTTCATGAACAAACAGATTTTGATTTATGCCACAACTCTCCCGCTATAGTGATGAACATGTTGAACAATTACTGAGCGAAATGCTCAGCGTACTGGAAAAACATAAGGCGCCGACCGATCTTTCCCTGATGGTGCTGGGAAACATGGTCACCAACCTTATCAATACCAGCGTCGCGCCGGCTCAACGCCAGGCGATTGCGAACTCTTTTGCTCGCGCACTACAGTCTTCGATTAGCGAAGACAAAGCGCACTAAAAAGCCGACACCGGAGAAACAAGCGACAGGTATGGTAACTCATCGTCAGCGCTACCGTGAAAAAGTCTCCCAGATGGTTAGCTGGGGGCACTGGTTCGCTCTGTTCAATATACTATTAGCTACGCTGCTCGGCAGCCGTTACCTGTTTGTCGCCGACTGGCCGACAACGCTTGCAGGTCGCATATACTCCTATCTGAGCATTGTCGGGCACTTTAGCTTTCTGGTGTTCGCCACCTATTTACTTATTCTTTTTCCGCTCACGTTTATCGTGATGTCCCAGCGGCTGATGCGGTTTTTATCGGCTATTCTGGCGACCGCGGGTATGACGTTGTTGCTTATCGATAGCGAAGTCTTTACCCGTTTTCATCTGCATCTTAATCCCATTGTCTGGGAGCTGGTCATCAACCCTGACCAGAATGAAATGGCGCGCGACTGGCAGCTTATGTTTATTAGCGTGCCGGTTATCTTATTGGTTGAGATGTTATTTGCGACATGGAGTTGGCAAAAGCTGCGTAGTCTCACGCGCCGCCGCCATTTCGCAAGACCGCTTGCGATATTCTTTTTCATCTCCTTTATCGCCTCGCATCTTATCTACATCTGGGCAGACGCTAATTTTTACCGACCGATTACCATGCAGCGGGCAAACCTGCCGCTCTCTTATCCGATGACGGCGCGACGTTTTCTTGAAAAACATGGTCTGCTGGATGCGCAGGAGTATCAGCGCCGTCTGGTAGAGCAAGGCAATCCGGAAGCGGTCTCCGTACAGTACCCGCTCAGCGATTTGCACTATCGCGATATGGGCACCGGTCAGAATGTGCTGCTCATTACTGTCGACGGCCTGAACTATTCTCGCTTTGAGAAGCAGATGCCGGAGCTTGCTAAATTCGCCGAACAAAACATCGACTTCACCCGTCATATGAGTTCAGGGAATACCACTGATAACGGTATTTTCGGCCTGTTCTATGGCATATCGCCAGGCTATATGGATGGCGTGTTATCCACCAGAACGCCTGCGGCGCTCATTACCGCGTTGAATCAGCAAGGCTACCAGTTGGGGCTGTTTTCTTCGGATGGCTTCACCAGTCCGCTTTACCGTCAGGCATTACTGTCCGATTTCTCGATGCCGGCAGCGCAGACGCAGTCTGATGCGCAGACGGCCAGCCAGTGGATAGACTGGCTTGGGCGCTATGCGCAAGAAGATAATCGCTGGTTCTCATGGATATCGTTTAACGGTACTAACATTGATGACAGCAATCAGAAGAGTTTTGTTAAGCGTTACGCCAGCGCCGCCAGCGGCGTGGATGCGCAAATCAATCGGGTTCTGAACGCGCTGCGGGAGGCTGGTAAATTCGACAATACCGTCGTGATCATTACCGCAGGACGCGGCATACCGCTGACGCCGGAAGAAAACCGTTTCGCCTGGTCGCGAGGACATCTGCAAGTACCGCTGGTGATCCACTGGCCGGGGACGCCTGCGCAGCGTATTAACGTGCTTACCGATCATACCGATGTGATGACCACGTTGATGCAGCGTCTGTTACACGTCAGCACGCCAGCGAACGAATACTCGCAGGGCCAGGATATCTTTACCGTTCCACGTCGCCATCACTGGGTAACAGCGGCAGACGGCAGTACGCTGGCAATTACGACGCCGCAAATGACCCTGGTGCTCAATAATAATGGTAAGTATCAAACATATGATTTACACGGCGAGACGATCAAAGATCAGAAGCCGCAGCTCAGTCTGCTGCTGCAAGTGCTAACAGAGGAGAAACGTTTTATCGCTAACTGATTAATTATAAATCAGTTAGCACCGCTTCCCCTTGCATTCGCGTTGGAAAGAGGTAGTATTAGCACCCACAAGTCGGCACGTAGCGCAGCCTGGTAGCGCACCGTCATGGGGTGTCGGGGGTCGGAGGTTCAAATCCTCTCGTGCCGACCAAATTATTATTCCGTATGTATCGGATACATACGGACCCCCTTAAGAACCCGCATTCTCTTTGAGTTTGCGGGTTTTTTAATGCCCGTAGTAGCGATAATGCCCGTTTACAGTCGGATTTCTTGACCGCAGAACGGCGCGTCCTGTAGCAATCAAAACCGCTCCACTCACCACCACTCAGATAAAGCATGCCAACATCACAGGCAAAGAAATCACACTAACCTTGCTGTAAACGCCACCATACGAGTGAATTTATCATAAATTCGCGACATTCTAATAACATATACGATAAATCTAATATAATTAATATATTTATATAATTCATTAAACAAATATTAACATTATTATTTTTTGCACTGAAAACATCAAAAAAAATAATTTAAATAAAAATTTCAAATTAGAATTACCTGTAAATAGCAAAAATTCAATTGTTATTAAACATTCAAGGAGTCGGTATGGGGATTTTTATTTCAAAAAAGTTAAGATATTTTATAGTGATTATGGAAAAGCGCTCTTTTGCCAGCGCCTCTGAAGCATTGTGTATTACACGATCACCATTAAGCAAAGCAATCACTGAAATTGAAGAATATTTAGATGAAAAATTATTTATCAGAAAACATAATGATTTAATCCCCACCCCGCTGGCACTTGAATATTATAAAAAATGCAAACCATTATATGATGAATTATTAAAACTGGAGAAAATAAAAAATATCAAACTCTATACCGTAATCTTCGATAGTTGTTTCCCCTTAACCTTCGTAAATTTTTTACGCGATTTCATCGAGGCGCCAGGTCTTGAATTTCGTCTTGAGCACAAAATCATTACACCTGAAGACCTACTCTCTCTTAAAAACGAAAATAAAATATTTATATCCCTCCAGAATATAATGGATGTTCCGGCTGAAAATAAATCTATATGGCCAACCGGGGGGGTGACACTATTGTCGCCATTTATTTCTACAAATAATAATCTATTCGTATGCAAAGAAATTTACATGAATTCGCTGAAAAATAAACTGTCTAAAACTTTAGACAGTTATTTATATGACATTAATTTCATTGAGCATAATCATGATCCCTCCACGTTGATTTACAAAGTAAAAAACGGTGAAGGTCATAGCTTATTCTCATCCAAGCTGGCACAGTTCTACAATCTCAATGGCATAAAAAAAACGCCAATAAAAGAATTTAATAAAAACCTAATCGTTTATCATGACGCGGCAGATTTAAATAGCACAGCTTTGTTAAAAATAAAACAAATACTTAACGATTTTATTTAGTAAGCGTCGCCTTCATCGAAGGCGGCTTAAGTACCGCAGCACAATTACTCACACCAAAAGCCAAATCGAATATCCCCCCTCCCCGCCTTATCAGATTTCATTTTACAACGCTTACACTATACACCTCCTGATATTCATAGCATCGCTCTTTACGTCTTGAGCCAGACATATATCTATATGATATAGCGTTAGTTCAATTTTCTTATCTGATGACAAAACTGCACATTTTGATGCATTAATTGAAAGAACAACCACCAAAAGTATTTATAATGTTTATTGTAGTGTGATTAAGACAAACATAATTCCTTGTCTCTATTAAAAAGTAGAGACATATCAACTATAAAAATAGTGCCATTGCATATACCACGCAAGGCATTATCTGTAAGCATAAAGGATAGTGAAATGAGTATAACAGCCACTTTATCTCTCAAAAAGTTAGAGGAACATTTTCAAATACAAGATCAGTTATCCAACCGAGGATATTACTCTATATTTGATATCCTGAAGCTATCAAAAAGTGAATTTACTCGCAAGCACCAGGGTCTCTTTGGTGCTAAAGCCGGTAAAATCTACGATACCGCCTCCGGTTACGCAACGCAGATTATACTGTTGTTTCGCAAAAATAACCTTGCTCAGGCGGTACAGACGTCGGTTTATTCCACTCAATTACAGGATAGCGATTCTGCAGTGCTCACAAAGGGTGCTCCGACATGGCAAACCCTATTTGCTGATGACTGGCGTGAATATTGCCAGAATAGCGCACCAGAGGCCGTTGACTCTCCGGTCGCTTATCTCTCCTGGCTATATAATCAAGCCACGAATTTTGAATCACAGGTGGGGATCGATAATATTATCCCGCTGGCTGTCCGCCGCCCTGATTTAGCAGAGCTTATGCTGGATAATGACGCGATTAATCAAGTGATTCCTTCCTTACAACTGGTCAATAACGTACTTGAGCAGTCCGTCGCGCCATACGTTAATAACGTCGCTCCGAATACCAACGTTAGCGAAACGCTAGCCGCCACCCGTTATCCAACTCTCCTGCCTTATCATTACCCGCATCAGCAAGCGCTGCTTTCTCTGGAGGCCAGTGACGAATCGCTACAGAATATGATTAAGAAAACCGATACCGCCTAGCCTTATTTTGTGAAGCAAAACCTGCGTGCGGGAAAAGCGGAAACGGCATGGCAATTGGGGAGCGATCTGGCGCCTGAGCAGCAGAACATTATTATTGAAGAATTAGTTGATTCTACAACCGAATTAACTAATTTCTATCATCAAAGCATGGGATTGAATTCCAGTAATTTTGAACCACTCATAAATAGCGACGTTTTCTGCCAGCAACTCGGCATTACCAGGGAGGAAATGCAAAACGTAACTGCTTCAACCAGCAACGAGTCTACAGTTTCTATTTCCAATAATTACCAACCGGCTTATCGGGCATCCGGTTCTGATTTGTATGGTGCCAGTTATATTAATAACTATCTTGACGACCCTACATTGTTACAGGACCGAAGTGTGGTAAAAGATGAAGGGACTAACCCGACGCCGATGTATATCAGCCCGCAAGGGGTTACTTTTGTAACTGGCAAGTTTGGTTCAGCTTTAAAAATTGATGCGACAAAAAGTGCTGAAGTCTATTTCAAATCAAATATTGCCACTGATGGTTCCCAACTCATTCCTTTTACATTATCATTCTGGTGTAATATCCCAGATAATATACAATCAGACACTCTGGTGGTGACAAATAAAACGGATCAGTATGTTTTATCTCCAAAAGGAATTACCGTTATGGCATTCCCTGATGCAAATGGTAAATGCCGTCTGGAATTAAGCGCATCAGATGGTAACAAAACCCCACAGACCGTATCACGGACATTACCTACTAACGCCTGGATTTTCGTGTGTATTGAATACTCACTCGACACTAACCTTTACCTTATAACTAATGTAAATGGTTCTGGTTCCACATATTATGACACCATAAAAATAGACGCACCAAAAAACATTGCATTAACAGAGGAATGCTGGGGTTTTAATGGAAATTGCGGCAACAAATATTATAAAAAATATAGTGATCGCTGTTGTATCATCTTATATGATGACATTGCAGTCTGGAATGATTCTATACCCAGTAGCGAGCTTAATAATTATCTTCCAAAAGGCACCACAGCGCCAGCGTTAAATACTCCAATTCATTATTATTCCTGTGACGCCGCTGGCGTATCTATCACCAATGAAACACCGGCAAAAATAGAAGTTTCACAATCGCAAAGTGAATTTTATCCAGAACTACTCTCCGATAAATATGGTGAATATTACAAACTCTGTGCAACGGAAAATAACTATATCCGTCTGAACGATGCCATTTGTAATCAGTTCGATGGTAATCAGGATTTTTCATTCGGTTTTTGGTTTAAATGCTCCAAATATCCAACAAACAGAATCCCGGTAGCCATGAATGTATATCCAGAAAATGGTGAACATGGCTTTTCCATTGAGCTTTATTCAAGCGGCAAACTTCACCTCGTTGCACAAAATGATCCCGCCTACAAAAACCTTGAAACCGCTGCATTAACTACAGACACGTGGTATTACGTTGCTCTCGTATGGTGCACATCGACTATGGTTGCCACTCTATATTTAGTGGAAGAAGGTTCAAGTGATATCAACGCTTATGCAAGCGCTGCGGTTACCGCGGGTTCATTTACTCAAAACGGTGAATTCTGCTGGACACTCAACGAAAGTGGAAATGTTAACCGAGCATGGTACACCACGGACGCTGATTCTTCAGTAGCACTCTGTTTTTCCGAGCCTGCATTCTGGTCTGGCCTCATCAACAAAAATGATGTCGCGCTTATTGCCTCATTACAGAGTTCATTGAATAACAAGAATTCGGGACTCAGTTTAGATCCAGCGTGTTATTTCGACTTCAATTCTTGCCCGACGCTCATGCATCTGAGCGATGTACGTATGCAGCGCATCAATCGCATGATCCGTTTACAACGCTGGCTTGGCCTCTCCTTTGAAGAGGTAGATTTATTGCTCAATGCCTGTATTTGCGGTCAGGGTAGCCAGAATAGCGATAACTCCCTTAACGCACAAACGCTGCGTATGTTGGGCGTTTTCCGCCACTGGCAGCAAGCGTATCAGGTTACAGCGTTCCAGTTTGCCGCTATCCTGTATCAAATAACACCTTACGCGATTTCCCCTGCAGTTCCTTTTCTGGATCAGGTATTTAATACCGCCTCCGCTTTTGATGAACCATTCAAAATTACCGATCGGGCGTTTAACTATACCGCGCTGACCGGTGAAGATGGCCAGATTGTCAAGCAGATTTGCGCCGGTCTTAATATCACCCGAACTCAGTTCCTGGTACTGGCGAAACAGGTCAGCGGCGCGCAGAGCTGCGGCGCGAATACGCTAATCTGCTCGTTAGATGTTATCTCTGCGCTCTACCGTCTGGTGATGGCGCCGCGCTGGTTGGGCCTGAGCTTTGAGGATGGCGTAGCATTATTGATGCTGGTAGAAGAAGGTAATGCGCTGACACGCCTTGCCAGTATTCCGGTTTATACAGCAGTAGAGAATAGCGCTAGCGATCTTCTGGACACCCTAATGACGCTGTCTGACGCCGCACAGTGGCTTGCTGATAATAATCTGACGGCGACCAGCGTACTGGCAATGCTACAAACCGGAGAAATGGTTCTTCCCGCTACCACGGCTGAACTGAATTTCATCACGGGTATTAATCAACAATTACCTTCAACACTATTAAATGAAAATTCTTTTTCTTCTCTCCCGGAGGATATCATTTCAGATTCAGTTTATTTTCCAAATGGTTTAGATGTGGCTAGCTCACATAATGGTACTACCAGTTATGAACTCAGCTCAACGAAAGGGCAGTATGCCTGCCTGAGCGATAAAGCTAACAGTATACTAAACCTAGATTCATATATGTCAAGCTCACTGGGTATGTGGTGCTATATTAAAAATGGCGCAAGTGTAGGAACCCCTCTTATTGCCTCAGCCACTATCGGGAGTGATGGTAATATAGGCGCGGGGCTTGCTATCACCCTTAGTGATAGCTATAAATTTAATATGAAGTTGAATGATGTAAATGGAAAATCAGCAGCTGTTTCTGCAAATTTGGCTCAATGGGGGAAAAATGAGAGCTGGTTCTATCTATCCATCAATATACCCGGCAATGACCTGGTGCTCCTGGATATTTATTTAGAAAATGGCACAAAGATGCACCAGTCAGCCTTAGATTACAGTGAGATGGCAAGCTGTAAGGCTGTGGGCAATTGTTGGTCCATAAATGAAGATGGATCACAACAATACTATTCGACACATCAAAAAGCAAAAAACGACATTATCATAAGTGATCTCACCGTATGGCAACATAATGTATTAGAGGAGGACTTTAAAAAAATTATAACATCAAATCGTCCTGCCAGCGAAACAGTACCCGGAGGTTTGACATTTTATGAAACCACCTGGATGGAATCGTTAGATAATATCATTGACAGCAGTGGCCTTGTATTACCTGTTGCAACTGACTATCAGACGATTAGCAGTATCGTTCATAACGATATCTGCTATGGTACTAACGAATCGCAACTGGATGAAATCTCAAATATAATCTATCAAGCAAAACTCGCCCAACAGAATATTGCCGACAGCGCGCTGGCAAAAGCCTTTGATATTGATCATTCATATCCGCCATATCTGCTCTCCTGGGCCGCATCATCTGAATACGATCTGCTCAGCCAGAGTCTGGCGTTAAACGGCATCACGACGCCAGATGCCATCCCGGATAAGTACCAACAATATCTGTATCAGATTGCCCGCCGCGCAGGGTTATGTAATACCTTTAACCTGACGCCGGCCACGCTTTCCGCGCTGCTGGCCAACCCAGGCTGGTTCAGCGTAGCCGATACTACGATTGATTTTAACTTGTTGTATCTGTTCAGTCGCTATAATGACTGGATGAAACTGGCCGATAAAGAGGACGCCATGCTGGCTTACCTGCGCAAGGCAAACGGCGCCTCGTCGCTCACTCCGGAACAGGCCGCCTCCTGGCTGGCGTTACTCACCAACTGGGAAAGCGATGAAGTCTTACAGGTCGCCGCGTATGCCAACCCCGCCACGGGCATCGCCGCTACGCTGGCGCATATTGACGTCGTAATGCGCCTGAAAACGTTGTGTACCCGTACCGGTACCTCCGTTGAAACCATGCTGAATACCGGCGACCTTACCACCGCCTCCACTTATCAGGAGTGGCAATCTGTCGGAGAGTCATTAGTCGCCGCGCAAAGTAATCACTAATTATCCATCCCTTTTTACGGAGTCATCCGCAAAAAGATTTATTAATACCGCCACGGGCGGCGGGATTTCCGTCGCCCTAAATAAGGAATTATTATGTCAACAACCATTAGCAGTGAATTAAATCAGGGCTATCGTAGTGCATTACTCGCGTATTATATTGGGCAATATGCACCTAATAGCGGTGACACTACTTTAAGCAATATGATTAAAACACCAGACGATGTTTATGAATATTTGTTAATTGACCCTCTGGTCACTAATGATGTGCAGACATCTCGCGTAGCACAGGCGATGTCCAGTATTCAGCAATACATCAATAGCATTGCGTTGAATATGGAACCAGGCTACAACACGCAAGCCCTGGACGCAACACAACTTAAACGCTGGAATAATGGCGCCGATCAATATGCCGTCTGGGGGGGCTATGTTGAACTCGACAGCTACCCGGAAAATTATATTGACCCCACCCTGCGCCAGGATCAAACTTCCTGTTTTAACGATCTGATTACTGAATTAAATCAGAAAACCGTCAGCAATGATACCGCTCAACAGGCGGTAATGGGGTATTTAAATCAATTCGAGCAGGTCGCTAACCTGACGATTGTCAGCGGTTATGCCACCGACAAAGATCAGACTAAAGGAATCTATTATCTGTTGGGTAAATCGACTTCTTCGCCGGTGCAATACTACTGGCGCTCGTTTGATATGTCTCTCAACGTTGATAACGTTCTGGCGTCAAACGCCTGGTCTGAATGGTATCCAATCAATACCTCCATAAATGATGCTCTGATCCAGGGAACACCGCGCCTGGCCTATTTTAATAATCGCTTATATCTGTTCTGGTTTGAACGTGCGGAAGGTAATGGCCCGAATGAAAGCGATACCATTACGGCTTATTCATCGCAGTGTGATTTTAGCCGCAACTGGTCATCGCCTTATGCCATGATGTCAATTGACTCTGATACCGCGAATCATCAGGGGGATCAAACATACTGTGATAAATTGTTCACTTCCGGCTATCTCTGTACTGCCTGTGCCTATAATCAAACTGATAATTATTTAGTGGTATCATTATACGACGGCACAGACGTTAAGGCATATACGGACAACGGATATAACGATTTTACCATCACGATAGATTACTGGTTTAATACTGAAAAAAAAGAAGCAAAAGTTAGTACCGGGATGACCAACATACTCTCCAAATTTTTATACAACTATATCGAGAGCCAAACCATTACCAACAATCAACGTAAAATCCAGTCCTGTTTCCTTGTGGATAAATTTTACGTCGCTGATGTTAAATGCGATTCAACAAAATTCTATGACGGGTTACACTCGTACATTACGCTTCCTACGTTGAATACCAGTAACTTTTCTGTTAATACCGCAGATGATGGCAGCATCACTTTAGTAGGTACGATTACCACTGCCTGCAATACCACTAACACTGGCAATTTTTATAACGAAAGTTGGAATTTTAATGAAAATGATGGTGCTTTAAAGTGTAACTTTTCATATACAGATTCAATATTTACCAACATGCAACTGGTTGATTTACCGACCACATTAACAACCACGTTTAACACCGTCGCCATTGAAGTTCCTTATAACACGGGAATGAAAACCTTTCCGTTATCAAAATCCTACTCTATTGAGAACGGTGTTATCACTGATGCCGCCGGCTTTGCTGCTGAAATGATTGTGACCAAAGCTCAGTTGACGAGTCCGGGGGTGTCGAATTACTTTAATTTCGAACTCAGAAATAATAGCACCAAGATTCTGTCAATAGTTAAATATAGCTATGTTGAAAACTTTTATAAAGCCACATCGTGGACCTTTGATGTCTTTGAGAGCAAAAGCAGCGGTTGTTGGCAGTCAACAGACGCTACCAACTGCGTAAGTAAAACGGCTACCTCGATAAGTAGCAATACAAAATTTAACTATTCTGTCTCTGATATTACTGATGCTGAAATAGCAACCGGCGCTATCACGCGCTACATTTCTGTGGGCTATATTAATAATTGTGGCGGCGCGACCACTCATACCGAATATTGTGTTTCACTTCAGAAAGCAACGAATATTCCCGCCACTCCGCTCATCGCTACCCGCAGGGACGAGGAACTGGGTACTGTGGTATTCCTCTCTTTTAGCGGTGCGTTCGACGATGGTGTTACAATTTCTCCGATTCGCCTGAATACTCTGTTTGCCAAAGAGTTAATCAACAAAGCTAACGTTAGCATTGACGATCTGCTTGCCTGGGACACCCAGCTAACCCTGGAACCCGCAATGACCAGCGGCGCCAGCCCCACGCCAATGGATTTCTATGGCGCAAATGGCCTCTACTTCTGGGAACTGTTCTTCTACATGCCGTGGCTGGTCGCCAGCCGCCTGAGCCAGGAAGGCAACTACGCCGACGCGCAAAAATGGTTTAACTATATTTTCGACCCTTCCGCCTGCGGCCGCGCCAATTCAAATGCCGATTACCCGGAACCGGATTACTGGAGCGTACGCCCGCTGGTTGAAGCGAACGCGCAGGAGAGCCTTGCGGCGTTGATTCTCAACCCGGACGATCCGGATATGATCGCCAAAGCCGATCCGGTCCATTATCAGAAAGCGATCGCCATGGCGTATCTGGCAAATTTGATTGCCGCTGGCGACGCTGACTATCGTCTGTTAACCAACGATGGACTTGCCCAGGCCAAACTGCGCTATGTACAAGTCAAAACGCTGCTTGGTCCCCGCCCGGATATCTCGACGCTCCAGCAATGGCAGCCCGATACGCTGGAAAATATCGCCAGCCAGCGCAATACCGACCTCACCGCGCTGGAAAATAGCGCCAGCATCTCGCTGCACGCCTTCGCCGGCAGCAGCACGCTCGCACAGGACGTCACCATTAACGACGCGTTTTCGCTGCCGTTAAATGCGCAGTTGCTGAACTATTGGGACGTTATCGACTCACGGCTTTACAACCTGCGTCACAATCTGTCTATTACCGGCCAGCCGATTAACATTCCGCTGTACGCCACGCCGGTGAACCCGGCATTGCTGGTACAGATGAATGCCACCGGAGGTTCGTTGTCAGGCCAGGCTTCTACGCTCAGTATGACCATCCCGCCTTACCGTTTCGCCGCCATGCTGCAACATGCTCGCGGCGCGGTCGGCACACTGAGCCAGATGGGACAAACCCTGCTCAGTTACTACGAGCGTAAGGAATCCACCGGATTACAGGAGTTACAGCAACAGCAGGCGCTGGATCTCTCCGCCTTTACCATCAGCCTGCAAAAACAGGCTATTGATGCGCTGAAAGCCGATCAAAAAGCGCTGGAGGCCAGCAAAGATATCGCCCAACAGCGCTATGACTACTATTACGACCTGTACACGACTGGCATCTCCGCCAGCGAGCAGGAAGTAATGAATATGCAATCCTCCGCCAGCGCATTATTCACCACCGCAGAGCCTTTCCTGACGGCCGGCGCTGCGTTAAATATGGCGCCGAATATCTTCGGCCTTGCCGACGGCGGGGCCGTCTGGGGCGCAGCGCTCACCGCCAGCGGTATGGTATTGCAGCTCAGCGCTAACAGCGTTCAGGGCACAGCGCAGCGCATCCAGGTATCGGAAGAGTATCGCCGCCGCAGCGAAGAATGGAAACAGCAATACCAGCAGGCGGATGCCGAGATGGCCAGCATTGACAGGCAACTGGATGCGCTTGCGGTACGTCAGCAGGCGGCCCAGACCTCGCTGCAGCAGGTACAGACCGAGCAGGCAAATCTGCAGGCCACGATGCAATACATCTCCAGCCGATTCACGCAATCGTCGCTATATAGCTGGCTTATCGGCCAACTGGCGGCGCTTTACTACCAGGCATACGACGCGGTGTTGTCGCTGTGCCTGAGCGCCGAAGCGTGCTGGCAGTATGAAATGGGTGATTTAACCAGCCGTTTCATTCAAACCAACGCCTGGAACGATAGCTACCACGGCCTGCTGGCGGGCGAAACGCTGGAGCTAAACCTGCAGCAGATGGAATCCGCCTGGCTGTCACGCAACCAACGCCGGCTGGAACTCACCAAAACCGTGTCGCTGAAAACCCTGCTTGGCGATTCTGGCTTCGCGAATCTGATTACGGCCGGGGTGGTAAATTTCAGCCTTGATGAGAAGCTGTTTGACAACGATTATCCTGGTCACTACCTGCGCCAGATTAAGTTTGTCACGCTCTCCCTGCCGACGTTGCTTGGCCCATGGCAGGATGTTCGCGCCACGCTCACGCAGACCAGCAGCAGTACGCTTCTGAAAGCGGATATTGATGGTGTGAATTATCTCAACAATACCACCACCGGCAATGCCGCGAACGTGGTCACGAACCTACGCGCCAGCCAGCAGATTGCCGTCTCTTCCGGCATGAACGACAGCGGACTGTTCGAACTCAGTTTTGGCGACGAACGCTACCTGCCATTTGAAGGCACCGGCGCGGTATCCAGCTGGCAGTTGAGTTTCCCTCGACCGAAAAGCAGTGAGCAGAAGGCCATTCTCGATAACCTGAGCGACGTGATTGTGCAGGTGCATTATACCGCCGTCTCCGGCGGCAATGACTTCGCAAGCACCGTTGAAACAACTCTGTAATTTCCCTTGAAAAGTAACCGGCCAGGATTGGCCGGTTACTGGAGCAAAAAAATGTTAAAAGAAAATACATCTTCATCCGCGGCCTCACTCATGGTAACGCCTCCCTCCTTACCAAAAGGAGGCGGTACCTTAAGGGGGATGGGAGAAGCGCTCGGTCAGGCAGGTCCTGGCGGTATGGCGTCAATGACATTACCGCTTCCCGTAAGCGCCGGACGTGGTTTTGCGCCTTCATTATCACTGAGTTATAGCAGCGCTGCCGGAAATAGCATTTTTGGTATTGGCTGGGCGTGCGCTGCGCTGCGCATTAGTCGGCGAACCAGTCATGGCGTACCGCAGTATAACGACAACGACGAATTTCTTGGCCCTGATGGTGAAGTGCTGGTTAAAACCATTAGTACAAGTCAGGCCCCTAACCCCACTACCTGCCAACAATATGGCAGTACGACACTCTCTCAAACCTGGACTGTTACCCGTTATCAGCCCCGCACAGAAGGCGCGTTTCATCGTCTGGAGCACTGGCAAGGCAAAGCCCCAGGCGATGATTTTTGGTTATTGCATGAAAGCGCGGGTAATTTGCATATGCTGGGTAAAACCGCCTCAGCGCGTATCAGCGACCCGCATAATGCCGCACATATTGCTGAATGGCGGGTAGAAGAGTCAGTCAATCCCGTAGGAGATCATATTTATTATTGTTGGCAAACGGAAAATTCCAGTAATATCAGTCAGGTAGACCAAGACAATCAGCGCGACTGTTCCACACAACGCTATCTTGCAAACGTACAATATGGCAGTCAAACGCCCGCCTCTGATTTATATTTATGGAAAAGTGATAAACCTGACGCAAAATGGCTGTTCACGCTTATTTTCGACTATGGCGAACGGTCGCTCGATCCCGATACAGCCCCAGCATTCTCAACGACGACAAGTTGGCCTGCTCGTCAGGATGCTTTTTCCCGCTACGAGTATGGGTTTGAGATTCGTACGCATCGTCTGTGTCAGACGGTATTAATGTTTCATCATTTCCCTGATGAACTCAAACAAGATAATGCCCTGGTTTCACGTTTGTTGCTGGAATATAACGAAACGCCGGTGCTCAGCCAACTAACATCGGCACAGACGCTTGCTTATGAGGCTGACAGCTCGGTACTCTCATGCCCGCCATTAGAGCTTTGTTACTCGCAACCTGATATATCAGGCACCCAGTGGCAGCAGATGTCATCCCTTTCTGGTCTGGATTCCCCGCCTTATCAGTTGGTCGATCTTTATGGCGAAGGCGTACCGGGTATACTGTGGCTTAATGGTAAAGACTGGCGTTATCGCGCGCCTTGCCGGGGCAAGGTTGGTACAGACGAGGTTGTCTATGCCGACTGGGCTAACCTGCCGCAAATCCCGGCCTTGCGAAACGCGTCTGCCCGTCTGATGGATATCGATGGCGACGGCCAACTCGACTGGGTAGTCGCAACACCTGGCATGGCTGGTTTCTTTACTCAACAATCAGATAAAAACTGGAGCGGTTTTACCCCGTTCAGCGCCCTGCCTGAAGAGTTTTTTCATCCACAAGCGCAGTTTACGCAGTTAATGGGATCCGGACTTATCGATCTGGCGATGATCGGGCCAAAAAGTGTACGTCTGTATGCCAACGAGGGCAGCGCGTTCAGCGCAGGATTGAACATTAATCAGGATGAAAATATTGAACTGCCAGGCCCTGGGCGGGATGCCCGCGAACTGGTGTTTTTTACCGATATTCTGGGATCAGGGCAATCACACTTATGTCGCATCCGTTATAACAGCGTTACCTGCTGGCCTAATCTCGGCGGCGGCCGTTTCGGATCGCCTGTCCAGTTGTCCCTGTCATCGCCTCTGGATAGTGAAGAGCAGTTTAATCCTGAAAATTTGTTGTTGGCTGATACCGATGGTTCCGGCGCGCCTGACTTGATCTATGTGCAGCATAATCAGGCAACGGTTTGGTTGAATCAGGGGGGGAATGGTTTCGTTTTCGGGTCCAATATTGCTTTTCCTGATGGCGTCGTTTATGACCGTCTTTGCCAGCTTACTGTGGCAGATATTCAGGGCAATGGCATGGCTGAACTGGTACTTACTGTTCCCTGGCCAACCCCTGTGCACTGGCATTTTGCTTTTTGTGCGCAAAAACCCTGGCTTTTGGCAGGCACGAATAACAATATCGGCGCCAACACCACGCTTTTTTATCGCAGTTCAGCGCAAGAATGGCTGGATGAAAAACAGCAAAATCCCCAGGCGACCCCAACATTACCTTTCGCTATGCATCTGCTGGTTAAAACAACCACAGTGGATGAAGTTACCGGCAATCAGCTTAGCCAGAGCATCCGTTATCGTAAAGGCGTTTATGATGGCAAAGAGCGTGAATTCCGTGGTTTTGGTTATGTCGAAACTGAAGACACCAATAATGATGCGCTCCCGGTTGGCGACGATACCCCCGTTGCCGCGACGCTTCTGACAAAGTCCTGGTTCCATTGTGGTCGTGAAGAGGATGAAACCACACTATTTGGTACGCCCTGGCGCGGTGATACAGAAGAAATCACGCTGAATGCCACGCTTCTGACAACCTGGCAGGCCGGAGCGGATCAGGTGTTGGACAACGCCGATGAAGCCGCGCGCTGGTGGATGTTCCGTGCATTAAAAGGAACAGCGCTGCGCAGCGAAACCTATGGACTGGATAACAGCAGCGTCGCAACCGTTCCTTATACCACCACACAACAGCGAATGCAGGTTCGTCTGGTTCAGGGGGGGGCGATGCCCGTGGTATTACCCGTCGCGCTGGAGCAAATAACGCATCATTATGAGCGTCTGGTTGGCGACCCACAGGTTTCACAACAGGTGACGCTTCAGACTGACGGCTATGGCTGCGCTACCCGACAAGTTAGCATTGCATACCCCCGCCGCGCTTATTATATCCTTCAACCCTACCCGGCCAATTTGCCTGATGATGCCTGGGAAAATACCTATGATGATCAACAGCAAAAACTGCGGCTGGTAGAGAGCCTGGCCTCTTTTATTCACCTGGAAAATTCACAAACCTGGCTATTAGGGCTTCCCTCGCAACAACGGGTAAATCAACTGGAGTTCGATTCTGTTCCCGCTGGCGGTATCAGCTACGAAACGCTTCGGGCAGATAATGGCCTGTTAAGTGCCGAACAAACTCGCTATCTGTCCCAACAAAACGAAACTATCTACACATCGACACCCCCTGATTTGCGGGCGCTGGTACACTATCAACGCACGGCGGTACTGGATGAAACGGCGCTTAAAGCCTATGACGGAATCACTATCCCTGCTGAATACAGTTTCGATAAGCTAGGTTATGTTAAGACACCGGCGCTCTTTTCCTTTGCAACCGAAGCCGACCTTTGGGCAGTTGAGCACAGCTTTACGCTCTATAACGATGCCAGTCAATTCTCAACGGTGGCAAGCCTGCAATCTACCGGGCTCGTCGGCGCCATAACCAGTCAGTATGACTCGCATTATCTGGTGCCAATCAGCCAGCAAGATGCACTGGGTAACACAGTGAAAATGGAATATGACTATCGTTTCCTGAGTCCGTGGCGCACAACTGATATCAATAATAATTATCAGGAGTGTCAACTGGATGCGCTCGGACGTCTGCTGGCAACCAGTGTCTATGGAACAGAAAACGGTGGCCAGGCGGTGGGATTTGCAAAAGTCGCCGACTATCCTGTCTCGTCTTCGCTTACCGTTGAGCAAGCCATTGCGATGGCGACAACGGCGGGGTATCTCCAGCAACTGGCCGTCATCAACGTTACTGATATGTTCAGTTGGATGGGCTGCGTTTCCTCTGATCAGGCAAACAGTGTCACTGCTGATGGCTGGTCTACTCTGTTGAATAACCGCTTTATTACATTTACCGGGCATATTCGTCCATCAGGTCATCTTTGGGCGCGTCAAAATCCACAGCATCCTCTGGCAAATTTACTGACTGAGGCAACCCGTAATCCCATCCACAGTGTGACCCTGACCGCAGATAACTATCCTGCAACGTTTGATCCAGATGACTCAACGAAACGATTGCAGCAAACCGGTATTTCGCTGAGTTACAGCGATGGTTTTGGCCGGGCACTGCAGCAATGCGTCCTCTTTCCGGATGGGAAAGCCTGGCACAGAGAAAGCGATGGGGAAATCAGTACAACAGAGGTTGATGCCAGCCCCCGCTGGGCCGTTTCCGGACGCACTGAGTATGACAATAAAGGCCAGCCGGTTCGCAACTATCAACCCTTTTTCCTGGATGACTGGCACTATGTTGTCGATGCCGCAATGCGTACAAACGGCTATAGCGACACGCATTATTACGATGCAACAGGCCGCAATATTCGCACGATTACGGCTAAAGGTTATCTGCGCCGCAATACCTGGTATGCCTGGTTCACGGTCGCAGAAGATGAAAATGACACCGTGGGACTGGAGGATATTCCCGTATGACTTTAGCAATCGCCACCCCGGTGATTGCCGTATGTGATAACCACGGTATCACCATTCGTACCCTTAACTGGAACCGCGTGGATAAAGACAGTCCTCGTCGACTTCTGGTTACCCACACCCGGCTGGACACGGCCAGCCGGGCCACCGTACAGCGAGATCCTCGCCGTTTCGCCGCCTGGCGGCAAGACGATACGGCATTGCCGAACCTGTCCTGCATGGCATCGTTGACAGGTCAGGTGCTAAAGCGCGTCAGTACTGATAGCGGCTGGCAGGTAACGCGCTTTGATGCAGCCAGCCACGCTGCATGGTCCATTGATAGTCGGGGCGCCGTACATACGCAGGCTTACGATACGCTGGGTCGTCCGCAAAGCGGCAGTGAGCAACTCAAAGGCGAGGCATTCCGGATAAGCTGGCGTCACGCATACACGGATACGGGCTCTGCGGATGCCAACGCGCAGAAAAACAACCTGCGCGGATTATGCGTACAGCGCTGGGATGATAGCGGCCTGCAGACTGTCGAATCGGTGGCGCTGAGTGGAGCAATTATCCGCCAGACACAACAGTTCCTCTTATCTGCGCAAGCGCAGCCTGACTGGCCGGAGGATGACGCCGGCAGACAGGCGCTACTGGAGGATAAGATTTATCTTTCGACAATATCTGCCGATGCGCGCGGTAATAGCCTGATCCAGACCGATGCAATGGGGAATCAGCAGAGTTGGCGTTATGACGTCAGCTCCCATGTAAAAAGCCAGTATGCGACACTTTCGGATGGTAAAAAACAGACCCTGCTTGAGGGCATTGTGTGGAGTGCCGCAAGCCAGATTCTGGAGGAAAATAGCGGTAACGGCGTGACCACAACCTACCGCTATGAACCTGAAACACAGCGTCTCTCGGCGATGAGCGCACTGCGCGCCGACAGTATTCGGCTTCAGGATCTGGACTACGGCTACGACAATACTGGCAATTTAATTTCAATTACTGATAACACTATTGCGACCTGCTACTTCCAGAATCAGCAAACCGACGGACTGAGGGAGTTCACTTATGACGCGCTCTATCAATTGCTGGAGGCAACCGGGCGCGAGAATGCCGGTAATACTACCGCCCCGTATGCTATTCTGCCCGCGCCTATCCCAACAGACAGCAATCAAACCGTCGGTTATGCTCGTTCCTATCGCTATGATGACAGCGGTAATCTGCTCTCCCTCTCTCACCAGGGCGCCGCGTCCTTTACCCGCGCCATGGCGATAAGTGATGTGTCTAACCGCAGCAGGTTGCAAAACGACGCCGGAACGCTGACGCCGGATGACGTTGATGCGGGGTTCGACGCCTGCGGCAACCTACTGAATCTGCAGGTGTCCGCCACAGCCTCCGATCCACTCATCTGGAGCGCCAGTAATCATCTACAAACGGTCAACCTTCTTGATCGTAACGGCGACATCCAGCAGAGCGACCGGGAGATTTACCAGTACAGCGCCGGGATGCGCATGCGCAAACAGACCCGTATCCTGACGAAAGCCGACAGCAATCTGTGGACGGTGGACGAAGTGCGCTATCTGCCGGGCCTTGAGCTGCGGCGGCACTGGCAGGAAACCATCACCGGCGATACCGTCACGTCGCAGGAGGCTACTGAAGAGCTGCATGTGATAACCACCCAGGCGGGACGCGCCGGTATCCGGGTGCTGCACTGGAAAACAGGCAAACCTGACAGCATTGATAATGACCAGGCTCGCTGGCAGATAAGCGATAATATTTATGCGCTGGAACTGGATGCGCAGGGACAAACTATCAGTCGCGAAGAATATTATCCCTTCGGCGGCACAGCGGTGTGGGCGGCGCGTAGTGAACTGGAAACCAGTTATAAAGTGATCCGCTATTCCGGCAAAGAGCGTGACGGTACTGGCTTATACTACTACGGCTATCGTTATTACGCTCCCTGGCTGTGCCGCTGGACAGCAGCCGATCCGGGCCAGGAAATCGACGGGCTGAATTTGTACCGCATGGTGAGAAATAATCCGCTCACGCTGACAGATGAGTCAGGCCTGGCGCCGGGAGGTAACTCTGCACAACCTTCCGCGTCTGAAGAACGTTTTAAATCACTTGTCCCTACCCTTATAAATATTGTCAGAGCGCAAATTAGTGACGCACGCCAGGCACTGGAAGGCAATGCCAGAGTGGTACCCCAAAATAGCGGGTGGGCGTACCTACAGAATGTATGGGAGCGATGGAATCCATTGAATAATAATCCATCCAGCAGCACAAAAAAGCCTAATGAGATTAACAATGAAACCAGATCTCTTATTAAAGACTATATGGGAAATGATTCAAAGGAAACAATAAAAATATTAAAAGATGCCTTAGAGAAAATGGATCAGGCTGCAGCGGCATTAAATGAAAACTCATTCCGTAACATTAATGAAGATCCTTATACACCCAAAAATGCTGCAGCATGCGTCGGATCTAATGAACACATTTTATATGATACCACAAAAAATATCAGTATATATATCAATTACGAGGAGACAGGGAAAAGACATTTATATGATATCGCCACAGTAATCATTCATGAAATGACCCATCTCGTTTTAAAAACCAAAGATTATTGTAATTCACAAACAGTACCGTTTCCTGGTCAATTTGATGGAAAGAGTACGAAAAAATTGCGGCAATATGCCAACCAGCCGAATAACACACCTTTAACGGGGGCGGATAATATAGCAAACCTTATTAGTTTACTTTATTACTCACAAGCCGGCGATACACAAACAAAATCTTTATATACACGCTATAAACAGAGCTTGTCGAAATCAGGCTGGCAGGAGTCATTACTGGATTTTAGCGGCGCAATGCCAGAGGTGAGCTGGCCACGGGTGAATTCTGCTGAAATCCAGCGACGAGTATTCCCCGTCTCCCGAATAAAACCGGCATCAGTCCACTAATTTTATAGAGGTATTTTTATGACGCTATCAACCGCAACGCCGGTGATTACAGCTGCGATAACCGCGGCATTACCGTACGCACGCTTAACTGGAATCGTGAATCCGACCTGCATCCGTTGCGCCTTTTGCTATCTCATTCTCAACTGGAGGTATCCAGCCGAACCACCCTGGACCGCGATCCCCGCCGCTTTATTGCCTGGCAGAAAAACAATACGGCAGTGCCGAACCTGCACAACAGGCTGTCACTGGCAGGCCAGATACTAAAGCGCGACAGCACCGATAGCGGCTGGCAAGTGATGATCTTTAATGCTGCAGGCGGCGTCGCATGGGGCATTGACGCTCGCGGTACTATCCAGACTCATGCCTGGGACGCGCTGGGCCGTCCAGTTTCAGGTACTGAACAGGCTGCCGGTGATACACTCCGTACCGCCTGGCGTAAAGAGTATGGCGATGCTGTTGCCTCCTCTGAGGATGCTTACCGTAACAATCTGCGTGGTGTCTGTGTACGCCAGTATGATGATGGCGGGCTACTTTCCATCAATGCGATTGCCCTTAGCGGTGCCGTTTTACAGCAAACAAAACGCTTTCTCAACGATGCTGAAGGTAAGCCTGACTGGCCGGAAAATGACACCGCCTGTGACGCCTTACTGGAAGCCGGCGGCTTTGTCTCCACGACTGTGGCGAATGCTGCCGGCGCCCCCATTAGCTGCACAGATGCACAGAACAACATAGTGGCGGCATTTTATGACGTCAGCGGCACTATCTGCCGCCAGACCCTGAAACTGGCCGGACAAACTACCTCGCTCACTCTGCTGGAACGCATTACCTGTAACCCCGTAGGGCTGATCGCTGAAGAAATCATCGGAAACGGTCTGACAACGACCTACAGTTATGAACCAGAGACTTTACGTCTGCATAATCTTCATGCTGTCCGTAGCGATAGCAGCGTGCTTCAGGATTTGACGTATGGTTATGATCGAGTAGGGAATAGAACATCCATCACCGACAGTACTGTCAGTACACGTTACTACCAAAACCAGTCTACCTCTGGCGACCGAATATTTACCTATGACGCGCTGTATCAGCTTATCTCTGCCTGCGGACGCGAGAATGCCAGTAATACGCAAGTCCCGTACGCTGAGCTGCCCACGCTCATTCCCACTGACAGTAACCAGACTCTTAGCTATACCCGCTCATACCAGTACGATGACAGCGGCAACCTGAGCTCATTCTCCCACCTTGGTGCCGCCAGCTTTACCCGGACAATGGTGATAAGCACGCAGTCCAACCGCAGCTTATTGCAAAACGGCAGCAACTCCCTGACTGCGGATGATACGGATGCGGGGTTCGACCCTTGTGGCAACCTTCGCGGGTTACCAACGTCTGCCACGACGACTGACAATATGCGTTGGGATAATAGCAACCATCTGCAGGCAGTGATTCTTCTTGACCGCAAAGGTGACATTCAACAAAGCGACCGTGAAATCTACCAGTACAGCGCCGGGGTACGTGTACGTAAACAGGCCCGTATCCTGACGAAAACCGACAGCAATCTGTGGACGGTGGACGAAGTGCGCTATCTGCCGGGCCTTGAGCTGCGACGCCACTGGCAGGAAACGATCAACGGCGACACCATTACGCCACAAGCGGCTACCGAAGCATTGCATGTCATCACAACCCAGGCCGGACGCGCCAGCATCCGGGTGTTGCACTGGGAATCGGGAAAACCTGCCAGTATTAACAATGATCAGGTGCGCTGGAGCGTGGATGACAGTAGCGGCGCGGCCTCACTGGAGTTGGATGCTCAGGGGCAGATTATCAGCCACGAAGAATATTATCCCTTCGGCGGCACAGCGGTGTGGGCGGCGCGTAGTGAACTGGAAGCCAGTTATAAAGTGATCCGCTATTCCGGCAAGGAGCGTGACGGCACGGGCTTATATTACTACGGCTATCGCTATTACGCTCCCTGGCTATGTCGCTGGACAGCAGCCGATCCGGGCCAGGAAATCGACGGGCTGAATTTGTACCGCATGGTGAGAAATAATCCGCTCACGCTGACAGATGTTGATGGATTAATGCCTAAATTAGTGTTGACGAAGGAGGAAATCGCAGAATTTGAACATTTATATGACAGTGCGCTGAAAAGTGGAAAATATCAAAAAAATACTCCTGACATGAAACGCTTCGTTCTCACCAACCATTCACGCGCCAGTACATATTCCTTAAAAAGCGAAAGCGTTATAGATATTCTTTTTCACGTCATGTATCAACAGTCAAAATATGTCCTTCCACCTGAATCTTGGCAGAAAGCCATGAGTGCAAATAAAGCAGCACAAGCTCAAGCAGCCCAGGCAGCTGCCGTGAATGGGAAAAAAGCAATACTCTATGTTTGGGCAGCACAATCCCACTTGATACAAAACGCCTCCCCCAAAGAGAGACTGAACGCTGACAAAGTGGTTAAACATATAAGAAAATTAAACAGAGACCCAAATGCAAGCAGAGACCGGCATGATTTTTTTGAGCAAAACGCACATAAAGGCGTGGCGAACGGCATCTATGAACTTGATGGTAAAACTGGCGAAGAACTTGCCAAACTTCTTGATGAGTATATTAAGAGTAACGCCACATTAATAAATAAAACACTCTATCGGGGAACCACGACGTTGCCATCAGTTCGGCCCGGTAGATTCACTGCAACATCAGAAAGTCAGAATATTGCCAGTTTGTTTGGTAAACATATCGAGACCTTCAAAGGAGGATATGGAGTACGGGTACCCAATATTTATTGCAATAGAGATGAAAGAGAATATTTATTCTCCCGGAGCGCCCCACCCAAGCCGGTTCACTCTACCACTCCTCGCCAAAGACCATTAGATCCTGGCGCTGGCTGTAGTAAAGCCGCCTGAGCCTTCATGTCCTGTCTCATTCCCATTGCGGGAATGAGACTTTTTAAAGAATGTCTGACATTAACCACAATGCGCTGCATTCTTTATCTCTCACTGAAGCGACTATCAATCCCACATTTTTAATGTTCACTCTCCTGATATTCATCCTCCTCATCCCCGCCATACGATGTGCTGTTATTGCAACAATCATCTCCTTATTTAGCATAATCCCAATGTTTATTTTGCCATGCTGACATGATGCATTACTAACGAGCGTCATATTACTGAGGAATGAAATAATGTGCACTGTAACAGTTGCTGCGGGCACTCCGGTTATCAACGTTAATGATAATCGGGGGTTTACCGTACGTATACTAAACTGGAACCGTGAAAAAGCGTCTGTTCCACGACGTCTTTTGGTTAACCACAGCGACCATACTGATGATAGCCTGGTGCAAGAAAAACGTGATCCCAGGTTATTTTCAGCATGGCTAAATAACCGGAGCGTGACGGCAAATTTGCGCAATATGTCATCTCTTGCCGGACAGGTAATCAAAAGGGAGAGCACTGACAGCGGATGGTTGGTCACGCTTTTTGATGCCGCGGCTCGTCTGGTGTGGTTCACTGATGGTCGGGGCACCACGCAAGAACAGACCTACGATGAACTGGGCCGGTCGGTACAGACAAGGGAGCAGCCAAAAGGTGGGGAAAAACGCGTCAGCCGGATAACTGAATATGGTGATAAAGGTCTGGAGGACGATAATCTGAAAGGCCTGCCTGTACGGCAGTATGATGATAGCGGCCTGCAAATCATCCATTCTGTCGCGTTGAGCGGAGCAACCTTGCAAATATCGCAGCAATTCCTGGCGTCAGGTGATATAGCGCCAAACTGGCCTGCTGACGACACGAACAGAAAGCGTCTTCTGGATTCGGAGATCTATACGACGTCACAACAAGCGGATGCTGTCGCCAATACGCTAAACAGAACCGACGCCATGGGACACCAACAGATCTGGCGCTATGATGTCAGCGGAAAAATAACAAGTCAGGCCATAAAACTGGATGGTGAAACTAAAAAAACGTTACTGGAACATATCACCTGGAGTGCCGCAAGTCAGGTTTTAGAAGAGAAAACAAGCAACGGCGTAACCACGACATACGGCTATGAGCCTGAAACGCAATGGCTATCAACACTGGCCGCACAACGCAGTGATAACACAGTACTTCAGTCACTGGTATATGGTTACGACAATACAGGAAATGTCACCTCGATTACAGATAACCAGATAACAACACGCTACTACCAAAACCAGGTCACTGACGGGCTGAGAGAATTCAGCTATGACGCTCTCTACCAGTTGCTGGAAGCCACGGGGCGGGAAAACGCCGGGAACACCATCATGCCCTGGAACAGTTTACCTGCCGCACTGACGCCCATCCCCACGGACAACAGTCAGTATGTAAACTACACCCGCACCTGGCGCTGGGATGACAGCGGCAACCTGCAGTCACAGGTTCATGCGGGGGCCGGAAACTATACGCGAATGATGATAACAGAGGCGACATCAAACCGCAGCGTACAAATGAACGACAGTGGAGCGCAGGCTTCAGATGAGATAAACCAATGGTTCGATAACAATGGCAACCTGAAGCAGTTACAGATTTCGGCTTCTTCATCCGGTAATAACATGTTTTGGGACGGCAGTAATAACCTGCAGACGGTAGTGCTACTTTGCCGCAGCGCCACGGATATGACACAGAATGATCGGGAAATTTATCAATATAGCGGCAACAGACGCGTACGTAAGCAGACCCGTACCCTGACGAATACCAGCCAGCAGCTTTGGACTGTAGATGAAGTACGCTACCTGCCGGGTCTTGAGCTACGGCAAAGCTGGCAGGAGTCTGTGGAGAGTAACAGGGTTATTTCAGTAAAAACATCGCAAGAACTTCATACCTTAACGGGTCAAGCGGGCCGTGCCGGCGTACGGATATTGCACTGGGAGTCAGGTAAACCGGATAGTATTGATAACAATCAGTTACGCTGGAGTCTTTGCGACAATATCGGCTCAGCATCGCTGGAACTGGATGCTGATGGTCAGCAAATTAGCCGGGAAGAATACTATCCTTTCGGCGGTACCGCGGTGTGGGCGGCACGCAGTGAACTGGAAGCCAGCTATAAAGTGATTCGCTACTCCGGTAAAGAACGCGACGGCACCGGGTTGTATTACTACGGCTACCGCTATTACGCCCCCTGGCTGTGTCGCTGGACAGCAGCCGACCCGGGGCGGGAGATCGACGGTCTGAATTTATACCGGATGGTGAGAAATAATCCCCTGACACTTTCAGATGCCGAAGGGCTCGCCCCAACAGCATCAGGTAGCGCTGAGAAAGCCAAACTTTCTGAGAAGCAATATCAGGAAGTCAGCAAAGTCTATGAAAAAATGGCGACGGGTAAACTCTGGTCTGCAGAAAAGGCAAAAAATGTGTTGCTTGATACCCCTGATTCAATTCTCGGCATGCATGCAGTAAGCTCCAGAAACATCCGTAATTTAAAAAAAAGGCTGGGAAAAGCGAGCCCGGAAGAAAAAGCATTTTTTCAAAGATTCATGCAACTTGAATTTCAAATGATACATCATACCAATGCCCATATCACCAACCCAGAAACATTAGAAACAACTTTTTTAAGTCGGGATGAGTTAATAAAAAGAAGGAAGATATTTGATACCACCCATACGACTAATGCTGATGTTGTGCAACTTGCTAATACCGGATTCGCTTTCTTCGCCCTTTCGGTTAAAGGAATTAAATTGCTGAAGGGCAGCAGTCGTTTTGGAAAACACGTTCATGAAGTATCGCTAGACAAAGCCAAACAAAAAAGTCCCTATATGGCTGAGGCGCATATGGTTCTTAATAACACATTAAAATTTCAGGAGAGAAAACTATCAGAAAGGTTAGTTACCCTACTGGGTGGAGATGATATAGCACGCAAAGATGCAAAAGCATTTAGTAAGCAGGTTGTCGCAGAAAATGTCAGCGATACGCTCTTTCATATTAATGATATTCATATGGGTCTTGCTTTATCTATTCTCTGGAGTATTAAATCAGCCCCAATCTCAGAAAGATCCAGAGAAATTTTATTAGGTCTGAAGGGCGAAGCACAGTTTGAACAATTAATTACCACTTTATTCAGACCTCAGATACTGGTTCCTGTGGAATTAACGGTTTAATAGTACAGTACATCTTCTGGATTAATTGTCCAGATAGAAATATGCGGCCAGTCTTGAAAATTTCAGACTGGCCGCTTATAACATTATATAAAAAAGAGAAGAAACGCGTTAACCATCGCACAGTAGATAGCAGATTAGTTGCTAAAAACTCGATTTTTATTTCGACAGATTTTCTCTAAAAAAAACAATATCATTACAAGGCTGATACATTACCGGTAGGCAAAAATCCCGTATACCCTGATTATGTCACCTCATCCCGATATACTTCCCGAAACGATAAATAAATACCCAGTCGGCAAAAATATTTTTTGCAAAATCAACGATACTATCCGTCATTCTGCCGCCGATAATAATTGCAGTTACCGTTGTTGCGCCAGAAAGCGTTATCGTCGCTTTACCATGAGCATCAGTGTCGCTGGCAGATAATAAAAAACGTATTTAAATGAGTTGTCCATGAAACGGTTCCACCTTTGGCGGGGTGGGCATTCGCATCATGCGCCACTGCTGTATACGTTATAGGCATTGTCCTGACCGGGACGTGGTCGGTACGCGGGGTAAGAGAAATTATGCTGACAGTTTTAATATCGCCAATAAAACTCACTGCAGTGGCGGTTTGTTGCGTTCTTCAGCGACAAAGTCGCTATAAGATAAATAATAAAATATTTTCAAATAAAATTCATTTATATAATCGTTGGCTAACTCATTCTATAGCAATCACAATTAATAATTCATATGTGATTGTTCTTGTCTGCTTGTAAATCAGCTATCCGTTTTCCTAAAAAAATGAGTACGCGAATAGAAAGTGCAGAGGCGATAACAGCTCCAACGGACGAAGGAATTACTAACATCACAGAGAAGTGTTTATCAATTAAATGAGTTAATGCTAATGCAACTAAATCAGCACATATAATCCCTATAATTACTGATACAGTAAAAAGGATAATGCGGACAGACAGTATATACTCCGACGCCGACACAACAAATACTGTACTTCCAGCAATTGCCCCAAGAATAATCCATAGTGTACCTTGCCCAAGCAACTGGAACATTGTTCTCCTCCTTACGCGTCTTAAGTTAATATTCTTATGAGCTTACATAAATTATAAAAAAACATCATCCTGAAAAGATCTATTGATTAATAACAAAATCATATACTGGCGCCCATTGTCCTGACTCTATAACTGCAGCATGTCTTTCGGCCCGTTTTGGTGTCTGCTTTGCCCAAATACTCCTTCTCATTTCATTTGCTGCATTATTCCAATCCTGCTCAGTTATCGCCGCGAGCATATTATTAAAACCAGCAAGGCCATTAACCCCCATCTGATATGCCATTGATATCAGGATATCTGTACGAACTACATTGCTGTATAATAATGCCTGGTTGATTTTCTCATTTTGTTGCATACTTCTGTAAACTATTTCAATGTTTTCCTGAAGCCAGACATTGATAACATTATCTGTTAAACAAAATGTATAGTTTTTCAGATTAGCACCTTGTGGACCTAGCTTAAATCCAACGCCAACAGTAGGATAACCGAGACTATCAATATAAGGGTTATGTCTAACTCCCTCTTCCACTTTTAGCAATGAGAAAATTTCGCTATTTTTATTCATTTATTTCATCCTGAATTATTTTAGTAACTTCTTTATAGTTTACCGGGTCGCTATGATTTTATAGCGGCATACGTTAAACCGATTAAATCGATTATACCAGGGTGCAAAACACCACAATCCACTGTTTATAATCATGACTGTTTTTAAATTCCATCTCCGCGAATGCAATAATGATAGCCTTTTAAATATAGTGCTTTTATCATTTTTTACGCAAATCCGCTCAAATCTAAAAACAATGATGATGTCATAAATTCCGCCTGTACCTACTGCAATCAATTCATGAAAAATAGTTAATTATTTGAAATCAATGATATTTAAAAAATAATGCCGTATGATTTAACTTAGCAGAAATTCTTTTACCAAAGGACGGCGCAAGCGCCTGCTCCACCGACAAGCCAGGTCTTTATGTCATTTACCCCTTCACAGGTTTTACTACTTACCCATACCCTAATTAGGGTAAAATTTATGCGCTTGGCAATGTGGTGAATCTGGACGATTTCCGCGCTGAAAACAATAATCATTCTAATAAAACTCAGGAGATACTGTATGCCTGAAGTAACACCTTTTCAGGTGCTTATTGTGGACGACCATCCACTTATGCGTCGAGGTATTCGTCAATTACTGGAACTGGACCCGGCTTTTCATGTCGTTGCCGAAGCCGGCGATGGGGCGAGTGCTATCGATCTGGCGAATCGCATTGAGCCCGATCTGATCCTGCTGGATCTGAATATGAAAGGTCTGAGCGGGTTAGATACCCTGAACGCGCTACGCCGGGATGGCGTGACGGCGCAAATTATTATTCTTACTGTCTCGGATTCCGCCAGCGACATCTACGCGCTGATCGACGCCGGCGCCGACGGTTATCTGCTCAAAGATAGCGATCCGGAAGTGCTGCTGGAGGCCATTCGCAAAGGTGCTAACGGCGGTAATGTCTTTAGCGATCGGGTCAACGAATATCTGCGTGAGCGCGAACGGTTTGGCGCGCAGGAAGATCCCTTTAGTATCCTGACCGAACGAGAGTTAGATGTCTTGCATGAGCTGGCGCAGGGGCTTTCTAACAAACAGATTGCGTCAGTGCTGAATATTTCTGAGCAGACGGTTAAGGTGCACATTCGTAATCTGCTTCGCAAACTTAACGTGCGCTCGCGCGTCGCGGCGACCATTCTATTTTTACAAACACGCGGAATGCAGTAACAAGACAGGCCCGATGGCGCCACGCCAGCGGGCCGTCAGGGGTTATTTCTCCTGCGCCAGCGCCTGGCGGATACTGCGCTCAATCACCGCCCGCCGCGCATCGCCGGCCGGCAGTAACTTCAGCATCATCTCCCAGGCCGCCACCGCCTCGCCGAAGCGCCCCTGCTCAAAGGCGCTGAACGCATACAGGCTTAACACCCGGATATCCGTGTGGTCGCGGCTCACCAGCCGGCGCAGCAGCGCCCCGCCGCGGCGGTTATCCTCCGGGTCGGACGAGCGCGTCAGCGCCTCCGCGTAGCCCAGCGCCGCCCTGCGGTTTTCCGGGTCCAGCCGGTAAGCCTGCGCATACGCCTCTGTGGCCGTACCGGCGTCGCCCAGCGCCATGCCGGCGCGGCCCAGCATAATCCAGCCCTCAGCGTTGCCGGGGTCGCGCTGCAGGCGCGTGCGCAGCCCCAGCGCCAGCCGCGCCATCTCTTCCTCATTCAGCGGCTGCGCCGCCGGGTCCAGAGCCCTGTCCAGCAGCCCGGGCGCCTGCGCCGTCGCCTGCTGCCAGGCCCTCACCTGCGGATAACTGCCGGTCAGGGCGTAGCCGCCGGCGCTGACCGCCAGCGCGATGACGGCCCCCGGCACGTAAACGCCCCACCCGGCACGCGCGCCGGAAACCGGGCTGTCCGCCGGCAACGGCTCCCGGCGCAGGCGCACCCGCCGGCGCGTGCGGGCGACGATTATCCAGCCGCCCGCCACGATGGCGGCCAGCGGCAGCACCCACAGCAGCACCGTCAGCGGGGTCAGCGGCGGGTCGTAGGTGACGAAGTTGCCGTAGCGCGCCACCATATAACCGACAATCTCCTTATTGCTTTTTCCTTCCTGCATCAGGTCATACACCTTCCGGCGCATGTCGGTGGCTATCATCGCGTTCGAGTCCGCAATGCTGTTGTTCTGGCATTTCGGACAGCGCAGCTGCTCCGTGAGCCGGCGGAACTGCTGCTCCTGCGCCTCATCCTTAAACGGCATCACATCAATGGTCGCCAGCGCTGAGCCGGAGACAAGCAGCATCAGCACCCCCACGAGGAATCTCATTGCGCGGCCTCCCGGCTGTATTTATCCCACAGCGGTTTCATTTCACTTTCCCATACCCGGGCGTTCAAATCGCCCGCATGGCGGTAGCGGATAATCCCTTTGCCGTCGATGAGGAAGGTTTCCGGCGCGCCGTACACCCCCAGGTCCAGCCCCAGCATCCCGTCGCTGTCCGATAAACTCAGCGCATACGGGTTTCCCAGCGTGTGTAACCAGGCCACCGCCTTCGCCCGGTCGTCCTTATAGTTCAGCCCCACCACCCGGATACCCTGCGCGGCAAGCCGGTTCAGGTACTGATGCTCGGCGCGGCAGGTCGGGCACCACGTGGCCCAGACGTTAAGCAGCACCGGTTTCCCCTGCGTCAGCGCCTCCGCCCCGTAATACTGCCCCGGCCTGTCCAGCGATTCCAGGCGGAACGCCGGCACCGGCTTCCCGGTCAGCGCCGACTCGAGGGCCGCCGGGTCGTCGCCTTCCGCGTTCCGCGCCAGTTGCCACAGCAGCGCCGCGGCAATCAGCAGAAAAATCAGTAACGGTAATAACAGTACGTTGCGTTTCATCCGGCCTCCGGCGCAGGGTTTCGGGAAGGGGGGCGTTTGCGGTAACGCGGGTCGGACAGGCACAGCAGCCCGCCCAGCGCCATCAGCAGGCCGCCTGCCCATATCCAGCGGACAAACGGCTTGTAGTACAGGCGCACGGCCCACGCGCCGTTGCCCAGCTCCTCCCCGAGCGCGGCGTACAGGTCGCGGGTCAGCCCGCCGTCAATCGCCGCCTCGGTCATCACCATCCGGCTGGTGTTGTAGAGCCGTTTCTCCGCGTGCAGCACCGCCTCCGGCGCCCCGTTGCGCGTCACCCCGATGAGGGCCACCCCGCCGCGGTAGTTGGGCCCGGCGAGGTCCCGCACCTCCCGGAAGGTGAACCGGTAGTCGTGAATGGTCACGCTGTCGCCCGCCCGCATCCGCACGTCACGCTCCACGCTGTAATTCTGGCTGAAGGCGATGCCGGTAATCGTCACCGCCAGCCCGAGGTGCGCCGCCACCATCCCCCAGTAGCTGAGGGGGGGCTTCGTGCCGCGGGACACGCGCTGTACGGCTTCCGCCACCGCCAATACCGCAATCCAGCAGGCCATCGCCATCCCGGCCACCGCCATGGCGGCGATGCGGTCCTGAAACAGCCACGGCAGCAGTACCGACAGCGCCAGGGTGGAGACCAGGGCGGTGAGCAGCAGCGCCCTGATTTTACGCGGCCGGTCCCGCCCCCAGCGCACCAGCGGTCCCACGCCCAGCAGCAGGGCAAAGGGGACCATCAGTCCGCTGAACAGGGTGTTAAAGAACGGCTCCCCCACCGAAATACTGCCCAGCCCCAGCTGTTTGTGCACCAGCGGCAGCAGGGTACCCAGCAGCACCACCAGCATGGCGGCCATCAGCAGGACGTTGTTGCCGAGCAGCAGCGACTCGCGCGACCACAGCGCGTTGTTCACCCGCGAACGCACCCTGTGCCCGCGCACGGCGAACAACAGCAGCGAGCCGCCGGTGACCAGCACCATAAAGGCGAGGATAAACATCCCGCGCGCCGGGTCGGAGGCGAAGGCGTGCACCGACACCAGCACCCCGGAGCGCACCAGGAAGGTGCCCAGCAGGCACAGCGAGAAGGCGCAGATGGACAGCAGCAGCGTCCACGCCTTAAAGCCGGCGCGCTGTTCGGTGACCGCCAGCGAGTGCAGCAGGGCGGTGCCCGCCAGCCACGGCATAAACGAGGCGTTCTCCACCGGGTCCCAGAACCACCAGCCGCCCCAGCCCAGCTCGTAGTAGGCCCACGCCGAGCCGAGCACGATACCCAGCGTCAGGAACACCCACGCCGCCAGCGTCCACGGGCGGGCAAAACGGGCGAACGCGCTGTCCAGGCGCCCGCCCAGCAGCGCGGCGATGGCGAAGGCGAAGGCCACCGAGAAGCCGACATAGCCCATGTACAGCAGCGGCGGGTGGAAAATCAGCCCCGGGTCCTGCAGCAGCGGGTTCAGGTCGCGCCCCTCCACCGGGAAGGCCGGCAGCGTGCGGGCGAACGGGCTGGAGGTGAACAGGATGAACAGCAGAAAACCGGCGCAGACCATCCCCATCACCGCCAGCACCCGGGCGACGATATCCGCCGGCACCGGCCGGCTGAACACCGCCACCGCCAGGGTCCAGCCGCTCATCAGCAGCACCCACAGCAGCAGCGAGCCCTCGTGCGCCCCCCAGGTGGCGGCCACCCGGTACCACACCGGCAACTGCGTGTTCGAGTTGCCGGCGACATAGGCCACGGTGAAGTCGTTGACCACAAAGGCGTGCACCAGCACGAAAAACGCGCCCGCCACGCAGATAAACAGCAGCCAGGCGAACACCCCGGCCGACGCCATCATCCGCGCGTCGCCGCGCGCCACGCCCCACAGCGGGTAAACGGACAGCAGCAGCGCCACGCCGAGCGCCAGGCACAGCAGCGCGTTACCGTATTCAGGCATCATGATGAGGTGTCCTTATTGACGCTTTGCGGGCGGCGGTGGTTTTCCTGCATCGCCTTTTCCACTTCCGGCGGGGTGTAGTTCTCGTCATGTCTGGCCAGCACCTCCTGCGCCAGGACGTGGTTGCGCGTATCCAGCTCCCCCTGGACCACCACCCCCTGCCCCTCGCGGAACAGGTCAGGCAGGATACCGTCATAGCTCACCGCCACCACGCCTTCGGCATCGTAGAGGCTGAAGTTCACCCTCAGCGAGTCCGGGTCACGCCTGACGCTGCCGGGCATCACCATCCCGCCGACGCGCAGGCGCTGGCCCACCGCCGGCAACTGCTGCGTCTCGCGCTTGCCGTAGAGGATTTCCCCGGGGGTATAGAACAGGTCGATATTCGCGCGCAGCGCATACAGGACCAGCGCGGTGGTCAGCGCCAGGCCCGCCAGCACCGCGCAGACCACCCATAACCGGTTTTTACGTCGCAGGTTCACGCGGCCTCCTGTTGCGCCTGTGCGGCGCGCATCCGCGCCTCGCGCGCCCGCTGCTGCGCCACGCCGCGCAGGATGGCCCGGCGCTGCAGCACCGTGTGCAGCGCCAGCGCCGCCAGCGGCGCCACGGTCATCGCCACCGCCAGCCAGACAAAAAAGGCGTACCCGCCCATGGCGAAAAAATCGCTCCACGATGAAAATGCCGTCCTCACCGCTGCCCCCTTTTCAGTATCAGTTCGCCCACCCACGGGCGGCGTTTTTCCATGCGTAAAATCAGGTTGCGCATCCGCATCAGCGAAAGCGTCATAAAGAGCAGCAGGTAGCCGGCGATGGCCCAGCGCAGCGGCGAGCGCATCGCCGGGTCGATACTCTGCTGCATCCGGGTGGAGCCCTGGTGCAGGGTGTTCCACCACTCGACGGAATAGTGGATAACCGGCAGGTTCACCACCCCGACCAGCACCAGAATCCCCGCCGCGCGCCCGGCCATTTTGCGGTCGTCAAAGGCGTGCCACAGGGCGATGACCCCGGCGTAGAGAAACAGCAGCACCAGCTCCGAGGTCAGGCGCGCGTCCCACACCCACCAGGTGCCCCACATCGGTTTACCCCAGGCGGAGCCTGTCACCAGCGCAATAAAGGTATACACCGCCCCCACCGGCGCCATCGCCGCGACGGCAAGGCTGGCCATTTTCATCTGCCAGACCAGCCCGGTAAACGCCGCCACCGCCATCGCCGCATAAATCCCCATCGACCAGATGGCCGCCGGGACATGCAGATACATAATGCGGTAGCTCTCCCCCTGCTGGTAGTCCGCAGGCGCAAAGCCGAATCCCCGGACCCAGCCCGTGGCCAGCGCGATGATGCCGGCCACCGCCAGCCACGGCACGAGCCTGCCGCAAATCTGATACAGCCGGGGCGGCGCCGCCAGCTGATGAAGGGTTTTCCACATAGTCGTCACCTGACTCAGAACAAAACGAATGAAAGCCGCGCTACTGCACGCTGATGCGTAACGCTGCCGCCGTCGCAAAGGGGCTTAACGTCGCGCTGCCCGCCAGCAGCGCCCCCAGAACCGCCAGATAGCCGTCAACGGGTAAATGCGCCGACGCCGCGTCCATCGCCGCGGAGGCAAAAATCAGCACCGGGATGGCCAGCGGCAGCACCAGAATGCCCAGCAGGACGCCGCCGCGCCGGAGACCGGCCGTCAGCCCGACGCCCGGCGCGGCGAGAAACCCCAGCGCCGGCGTGCCGAGCAGCAGCGTCAGCGCCATGATTTTCCAGCCGTACACGTCCACTCCCAGCAGCAGCGCCACCAGCGGGGAGAGAATAATCAGCGGCAGGCCGGTCACCGTCCAGTGGGCCAGCACCTTCGCCAGCACCACCGCCGGCAGCGGCACCGGCAGCAGCATCAACTGCTCCAGGCTGCCGTCCTGCAGGTCGTCGCGAAACAACCGCTCCAGCGCCAGCAGCGAGGCCAGCAGCGCCGCCACCTGGATAATGCCCGGCGCAATACGCGCCAGCAGCTGCGGCTCCGGCCCGATACTTAACGGAAACAGGGTGATGACCATCAGGAAGAACCACAGCGGGCTGGCGATGTCGGCGCTGTGGCGGAACGCCACGCGCAGTTCAAGACAGAATACCCGCCACATCACAGCCCTGCCCCCCCGCCGGTCAGCGCAAGGCGGCGGATGGTGTCCGCCGCCCCCGGCAGCGGCTGGTGGGTGGTGAGAATGACCATCCCGCCCTGCGCCGTATGCTCCGCCATCCGCCGGGTGAGGCGCGCCACGCCGTTAACGTCAATGGCGGTGAACGGTTCGTCGAGCACCCACAGCGCGGCGCGGGTCAGCCACAGGCGGGCCAGCGCCACCCGGCGCTGCTGCCCGGCCGAAAGCTGAGCGACCGGCACGTCCTCAAATCCCGCCAGCCCGGCCTGCGCCAGCGCCTCCGGGAGGCGCGCGCCGTCGCCGGGGTGAAAGAAATGCAGGTTCTCCCGCGCCGTCAGACGGGTTTTGATCCCCGGCTGGTGCCCGATCCACAGCAGGCTGTGATGGAAGCTGTCGCGCACGCGGCGCAGGGGCTCGCCCTGCCAGTACACCTCCCCGCCGTCCGGGCGCGCCAGCCCGGTCAGCAGGCGCAGCAGGGTGGTTTTTCCCGCGCCGTTGCCGCCGGTGACCTGCACCCACTCCCCGGCATCCACGGTGAACGACAGCCCGCGAAACAGCGTCCTCTCGTCCCGCTCGCAGTGCAGTTCTCTGGCTTCAAGCATTCCCACTCATCAACGTCCTGTCAGAAACCTGGTTTAACATCACGCATATCCGGCAGTTTATGCGCGATCCCTTTGTGACAATCGATACAGGTCTGTCCGTCTTTTACCGCCTGATCGTGCATTTTCGCCGCGACGCCTTTTTGCGCGGTTAGATCCATAAAGTCGAAATTGTGGCAGTTACGGCATTCCTGCGAGTTGTTGTCTTTCATACGCCGCCACTCATTTTGCGCCATTGTCAGGCGATGAGCTTCAAATTTCTGCGGTGTATCTATCAGTCCAAATACCTTCGCGTACAGTTCTTTACTGGCTTTGATCTTACGGATCATCTTCGGCCCCCACTCATGCGGCACATGGCAGTCAGGACAGGTGGCGCGAACGCCGCTACGGTTGTTGTAGTGGACGGTTTCCATATATTCCTCATACACCGTGTTGCGCATTTCATGGCAGCTAATACAAAACTCTTCGGTGTTAGCCTTTTCCATCCCGGTATTGAAGCCGCCCCAGAAGATGATGCCGCCGATAAAACCGATTAACAGCAGCGTCCCCAGCGCCAGACGGCTGGGGCTGCGCCACCATCGCCAGACGCGCTTTATCCAGCCGGGTTTACGGTTAGAATTTTCCATAATGACCTCTTATTTCCCGTAACCTTGCGAGGGGGTAAAGGTATTGTCGATAATCGGCGCGGTATCAGACTGCGGTACGTGGCACTGCAGGCAGAAATAACGACGCGGCGCGACGTTGCCCGACACGTTGCCGTCGCTGTCCATAAAGTGCGTCGGGCTGATACGCGGCGCGCCCGTCGTACGATAACTTTCCACGCCGTGACATTGCAGACAGCGGTTGGTATTGGTAGTCACCTGGTAGCCCTCGACGCTGTGCGGGATCATCGGCGGCTGGTTGACGTAATTTAGCGGCATACGCTCCTGCTCTTTCGGCATACGAATCGCCCCTTCCTGCGTCCCGGATACTTCCGGCGACTGGCTCAAATCTACTCCGTTTGCCGCCCAAACCGCACCACTTACCACCAGGGCAAGCGTGGCCATCCATTGACACAGCGCTTTCATCAGGTCATGGCTTTTCATTATTTCGCTCCCGAACTCCATCGCGTATACACTTCATCCTTCAAGCTGCCTCTTTGTTGGCTGCGTTCATTCACCCCAGTCACGTACTACTCGTACGTGACTGGGACTCATTCACTTGCCGCCTCGACGCATCCTGAATGATTTGTGTATAGTTATTGTAAAAACATCCTCAGAACAGACATCCACGCAGCGGCCGCAGGTCATGCAGTCGCGGTGAGTTACCTGCGCCGGGCTTTGCTCATCCAGCACCGGCGCACGTAGCACATGCGGTTCCGGGCAAACATGAAAACAATCCATACAGCGATTACATTTCTCACGTTTTTTGGCCATCACGGTCACTACGCCTTTACTGCCCAGCACGCCATACAGCGCGCCCATCGGGCAAATATGACCGCACCAACCGTGCTCAACGACTAATAAATCAAATAAAAACAAAGCAATAATTAGCAACGCGCCGCTACTAAATCCCATAACCAGACTACGGCCTAACAGCGATACGGGATTAATCCATTCCCACAGCAGCGTGCCGGTCAACGCCGAACCGATTAACACCACCACCAGAAGGACGTACCGTATATGGCGCGGAATCGTCGCAGACTGATTCAGGTCAAATTTCCTGCGCATCCAGTTAGCCAAATCGGTAACGGGGTTTAGCGGGCAAACCCAACTGCAAAATAATCGCTTTCCCGCCAGCGCATACAGCACAGTGATAATCACTGCCCCCGTCTGCGCCACGGTAGCGGGAAGATGTCCACTGGCGAGACTTTCCAGGGTAATCAGCGGATCGGTCAACGGGAGGGTATCGAACAGCAAACTACTGCTGTAATTGCCATGCAAAACCCAAAAGCCCAGCCATGGGCCGCTGAGAAACATCCCCAGCACCATAAACTGGCTTATACGACGTAACACCAGCCAACGGTGGCTACGCCACCAGCCTTTTTTCGCCTGCGCTTCTCGCCCGGCGTCGCGTTTACGATTTGCCATCTTTCCCCTCCAGCCAGCCGAAGCGGTAATGGTGTCCTAACTCCCCTTTCGCCAATGACAACGGCAACACTTTTATCGCTGGTTGCTCCAGTACGCAGACTTTTTCGCATTTGCCGCAGCCGGTACAGGCGTCGCTGTGTACGGTGGGCAGAAAGCGCGCATGTTTGCCGGTGCGCATGTTGCGATCCAGCTCCAGGGTGATGGCCTCATCGATTTTCGGGCATTCGCGGTAACAAACGTCGCAGCGCAGCCCCTGAAAGTTGAGGCAGTTTTCCTGATCCAGCAGCACCGCCAGCCCCATGCGCGAGTCATCAATGGAGGCGATATCTTTATTCAGCGCCCCGCTGGGGCAGACTTTGGCGCACGGAATGTCTTCACACATTTCGCAGGGGATGTCGCGAGCGACGAAATAGGGCGTACCTGCCGATAGCCCGGAGGCCAGCGTCGCCAGTTTTAGCGTGTCGTATGGACACGCCTGAACGCACTGCCCGCAGCGCACACAGGCGCTGGCGAAGACATTTTCATTCAGCGCGCCTGGCGGACGCAGCCGCACGCCCGTTGCGCGCGCGGTTTGCTGTTGCAAGCCCAGCGCCACGCCAACAGCCGCCAGCCCGCCCGCAGTGCGCACAACATCACGCAGAAAGCGGCGGCGGCCATTTTGGGGTTTCGCTGTACGGGACATAACGCGTTACACCTTCGCCAGTTTAACGGCGCACTTCTTGAAGTCCGTCTCTTTAGAGAGCGGGTCTGTCGCATCCAGCGTCAGGTTGTTCACTAGCTGAGCGGCATCGAAGAACGGCATATACACCAGTCCCTGCGGCGGACGGTTACGTCCACGCGTTTCGACAATCGAAATCACTTCGCCGCGGCGGGACGACACTTTAACCTTATCGCCGCGACGCAGATCGCGCGCTTTCGCATCCAGCGGGTGAATAAAGACCACCGCTTCCGGGAAGGCGCGGTGCAGTTCAGGCACGCGGCGCGTCATACTGCCGGTATGCCAGTGTTCCAGCACGCGACCGGTGGAAAGCCACAGATCGTACTCGTTATCCGGCGACTCCGCCGCGGGTTCAAATGGCAGCGCGAAGATCACCGCTTTGCCATCCGGTTTACCGTAGAATTTGTACCCTTCCCCCGCTTTTACATACGGGTCGTTGCCTTCGCTGTAACGCCATTGCGTCTCTTTGCCTTCGACGACCGGCCAGCGCAGACCGCGCGCGTTGTGGTAATCGTCGAACGGCGCCAGATCGTGACCGTGGCCGCGTCCAAACCAGGCGTATTCTTCAAACAGCCCTTTTTGCAGATAGAAGCCCAGCTCACGGGATTCATCGTTTAACTGATCCTCTTTCAGCTCGCTCAGCGGGAATTTGCTGACCGCTGGCGTAGCGAACAGAACGTCATACAGCGTTTTACCGCGCAGCTCCGGCTTCTGGGCCAGCAACGCCTCCGGCCAGACCTCCTCGGTTTTAAAACGACGTGAGAACTGCACCAGTTGCCAGAGGTCGGATTTGGCTTCTCCCGGCGCTTTAATTTGTTGACGCCAGAACTGCGTGCGGCGTTCGGCGTTGCCGTAAGCGCCCTCTTTCTCAACCCACATGGCGGTCGGCAGGATCAGATCCGCAGACAGCGCGCTCACCGTCGGGTAAGGATCGGAGACAATGATAAAGTTACGCGGATCGCGCCAGCCCGGCATCCGATCTTCATTAATGTTCGGCCCGGCCTGCATATTGTTATTACACATTACCCAGTAGACGTTCAGCTTGCCGTCTTTCAACGCGCGATCCTGCGCCACCGCGTGTAACCCCACTTTTGCCGGAATAGTGCCGGCGGGGATCTGCCAGTGTTTTTCGCAGATATCGCGGTGTTTTTCGTTCGTCACGACCATGTCTGCCGGCAGACGGTGTGAGAAGGTTCCCACTTCACGCGCCGTACCGCAGGCGGAAGGCTGGCCGGTCAGCGAGAAGGGACCGCAGCCAGGCTGGGAGATTTTTCCGGTCAGCAGATGCAGGTTGTAAACCAGGTTATTCGCCCACACGCCGCGGGTATGCTGGTTAAAACCCATCGTCCAGTAAGAGATCACTCGCTTATTCGGATCGGCGTAGAGCTGTGCCAACTGTTCCAGTTGATCTTTCGGCACGCCGGTCATTTCAGCGGTCTTGTCCAGAGTATATTCCGCCACGAAGGCTTTATACTCGTCGAAGCTCATCGGCTCGGAAGCGTCGGAGCCCGGATTCTTCGCCGCTTTTTCCAGCGGGTGCGTCGGGCGCAAGCCGTAGCCGATATCTGTCGCCCCTTTACGCAGATTCACATGCTTTGTGAAGAAATCCTGATTTACTGCGTTGTTCTGAATAATGTAATTAGCGATATAGTTAAGGATCACCAGATCGCTTTGCGGGGTAAAGACAATACCGTTGTCCGCCAGTTCAAAGCTACGGTGCTGGAAGGTGGAGAGGACGGCGACCTTCACGTTCGGGTCGGACAAACGACGGTTAGTGATGCGCGACCATAAAATCGGGTGCATCTCCGCCATGTTGGAACCCCACAGCACAAACGCATCGGCCTGCTCAATATCGTCGTAGCAGCCCATCGGTTCATCCATGCCAAAGGTGCGCATAAAGCCCACCACCGCCGAGGCCATGCAGTGACGCGCATTCGGGTCGATGTTGTTAGAGCGGAAACCAGCCTTGAACAGTTTCGCGGCGGCATAACCTTCCCAGATGGTCCATTGACCAGATCCAAACATGCCGATCGCTTCTGGTCCTTTCTCTTTCAGGGAGGTTTTAAACTTCTCTTCCATCACATCGAAGGCGTGTTCCCAGCTCACGGGCGTAAACTCGCCGTCTTTGTGATAGCTGCCGTCTTTCATGCGCAGCATCGGCTGCGTCAGACGATCTTTGCCGTACATGATTTTGGGCAGGAAGTAGCCTTTAATGCAGTTCAGACCACGGTTGACCGGCGCGTCGGGGTCGCCCTGGCAGGCGACTACACGGCCCTGCTGCGTTCCCACCAACACACCGCAACCCGTTCCGCAAAAACGGCACGGCGCTTTATCCCATTTGATGGCTTCCTGCTGCCCGACAACGGCGCGGGCGACGCCCGGCACGCTCAGACCGGCAGCCGCCGCAGCGGCCGCAACGGCGTTAGCTTTCATAAAGCTACGACGACTGAGTTTCATGGTGTTTCCTCACCTTGCTCATCCTGCTGGTGATAAACCAGCGACACCGCCAGTACGCCCTCAACATGGCGTACTGACTCAATTGTTTGCATCAGCGTTTCACTCTGCTCTGCTTCCGCCACCACGATCAGTTGCCCGCTTTCAACGTCGCTTAACGCGACTTCGCAACCCGGCAACGTGTTCAACTGTGCGCCAATAGCGGCGATGTTCTGACTTTTGGCCTGCACGACCAGGCTACAGACCTGCCAGTTAGTGTGCATGGTGGTTCTCCGCTTTGATGGCTGACACGGGACAGATAGCCACACACGCCCCGCATCCGTTACAGGCCTGCGGGTCAAGTTGCGGCTGGTAAATGCCGGATAACGTGGGACGAAAGGTAATGGCCATAGGTTCACAACTGTCCTGGCAACGATGGCATTCAACCGATTGCCTGGCGAGGCAGTTTTCTGTGAGCGTAAAAATCAGATCCCAGGCCCTGGTGTGGCGCGGAAGAAAAAGAGATTCGGTACAGGCCTGCGCGCAGGCATAACAAAAGCTGCACTCGCCCTGTTTGAAATCTACGCTCGGATATCCCCCCGCCCCTCGCTGCAGGATGTCGGCCTCACACGCCTGGATGCAAGCGTCGCAACGCAGACAATGTGCGAGAAAATAGGTCGTTTCTCTGGCCCACGGCGGAAGAATCCCATTGCTGGCGTTGCGCCAACTGCCGGTCAACATGCTTCGACGGGATAAATCAACCATGATATCGCCCTTCCATAACGACACGCTTCCATAGGGAGTGAATAACAATAAAAACCGTACAATTTATGAGTAGTTATTTTTGTAAATAAGATATTTCAGGATGTGTAAGAGATGCATACCCCGATAGAGGTAAATGCTGTTGCCGGATCAAAAGAGTGCCGGGTAAAGGCCCGTAAACAGGCTTTTTCACATATTTCAATGAGTTATATAGATATTTATATAACGAAAAACACGAATAGCCAATAACTTCGTTTAAATTATCAATATCAGAATATTCCACTGGATAAAAAGATCATTTTTTATTGATAATATTGAAAATATAAATAAATACAGATTAATAGATAACATAAATGTGTTAATCTGCCGCCCATGCATACCGAAAACAGCAGAAAGGAAATACTGTGAACAATCCAATGAAGAGGCTTGTCCCTGCCGTCGTCTTCGCCGCCCTCGCCAGCGCCTCTGCGTGGGCTGACAATGGCGATACCGCCCAGCCGCTGGAGAAAATAGCTCCCTATCCGCAGGCGGAAAAAGGAATGAAGCGGCAAGTGATAACCCTTACCCCTCAGCAGGATGAATCTACCCTCAAAGTGGAACTGTTGATTGGTCAAACGCTGAATGTGGATTGTAACCAGCATCGCCTCGGCGGCACGCTGGAAACAAAAACGCTGGAAGGCTGGGGCTATGACTATTATGTCTTTGATAATGTCACCTCTCCGGTATCAACCATGATGGCGTGCCCTGAAGGTAAGAAAGAGCAAAAATTCGTTACCGCCTCGCTGGGTGAAGACGGGATGCTGCGCTACAACAGCAAGCTGCCGATCGTGGTGTATACCCCGGCGAATGTGGACGTAAAATACCGCATCTGGAAAGCGGACGCTAACGTACAGAACGCCGTAGCGCGATAACTTTCGCTTATCGGACATCTGCTCCCAGCCGATGCCGCGGCGCGGGTTTCTTTTTATCGGGTGATGCGTAAAACACTTCTGGAAACCCGCTCGTGGGACAGGTACTATGCGGCGCTTTACTATTCGCCGCACGGACGCCTGTCGGTCTGCTGTAATCAGGCCTGATTTGACCTGAGAGTGTTTATGTCTGCAACGTCTTCCCCCTCGACTACCGCTACGGAATATGCCGTTAGCCGTGTAATACGTTCCCCGCGCCTGTTGGTTCGCGAGACGCTGGCTGGCGTCATTACCGCACTGGCGCTGATCCCGGAAGTGATCTCCTTTTCAGTTATTGCGGGCGTTGACCCTAAAGTCAGCCTGATCGCTTCCGTGGTGCTGTGTCTGGCGATGTCCGTGTTAGGCGGCCGTCCGGCAATGGTCACGGCGGCGGCAGGTTCCGTCGCGCTGGTCATCGGTCCCATGGTCAGCCAGCATGGCGTACAGTATATTCTGCCAGCGGTAGTGCTGGCCGGCGTTATTCAGATCCTGTTCGGCGTGCTGGGAATGGCGAGGCTGATGCGCTTTATTCCTACCGCCGTGATGACCGGATTTGTTAACGCGCTCGGCATTTTGATTTTCTTCGCGCAGGTGCCGCACTTCTGGCGGAAAAGTCCGTTAATCTGGGGGCTGTTTGTCCTAACGCTGCTGATTGTATTGTGGGCGCCGCGCGTGATTAAAAGCATTCCCGCGCCGCTAATTGCCATCGTTCTGCTGACCGTGTTTACCGCCACAACCGGGCAACTGCTGCCTACCGTCGGCGATGAGGGTCCCATGAGTAGCGGACTGCCAGGCCTGACGCCACTGACCGTCCCGCTTAACTGGCATACGTTGGCGATTATCTGGCCCTGCGCGTTAAGCATCGCCTTTGTCGGCCTGATGGAGTCACTGCTGACGGCGAAACTGGTGGACGATCTGACGATGACGCCATCGAATAAAAAACGAGAAAGCGCCGGGCTGGGTATTGCGAATATCCTGGCCGGTTTTTACGGCGGTATTGCCGGCTGTGCGATGATTGGCCAGACTATTGTCAACGTTGAAATGGGGAAAGGCCGCAGTCGCATCTCGACACTGGCCGCCGGCGTAGTGTTGTTACTGCTGGTCACGGCGCTCAGCGAGGTGATGGCGAAGATCCCGATGGCGGTGCTGGCAGGTATTATGGCGATTGTGGCAGTGAAAACCTTTAGCTGGCACAGCATTCGCCCCGCCACGCTGGCGCGTTTGCCAGTCGCAGAAACACTGGTAATGCTGATTACCGTGACGGCAACGGTCTATACGGCAAATCTGGCGATCGGCGTCGTCGCGGGGGTTATCGCTATGCTGCTGCTGCCGCGCATTGTCAGACGGAAAAACGCGGCGACAGCAGAAATCCCCTCACCCGCGCCAGAAAAATAACTCGACCAGCCGTCAACCTATTAACCATGCCGGATAGCGCCTTATCCGGCACAATAGTCGCATTACGCGGTACGCGCTACCGCATCACGCGAGGCGGCGTCACGTTCGTCGCCGGTGAGTTCGGTTAGCTGTCCGTTACGCATTTCAAGCAGACGATCGGCGTGAATAAAATAGTGATCATCATGGCTGATGGCGAAAATGGTTTTCCCCATTTCCTGCATTAACGGCAGCAGTACCTGATAAAACTCGCGGCGGAAATGCGGATCCTGATCGGCGGCCCACTCATCCAGCAAAATAATATCGCGCTCTTCCGCCAGCGCCAGCAACAGCGCAATGCGCTTTTTTTGCCCTTTCGACAGTTTAAGATTCAAAATGCGCCCATCGTTTAGCTCCAGCTTGTGCGTCATTTTCAGGTACTCAAGCCACTTTTCGACCAGATCGGGATTGGCAGGTTTCCCCTGCGGCCCCAGCAGGCGGTCGAATAACCAGACATCGGTGAACACTGCAGAAAACAGTTTGCGATAATCCTCCGGCTGCCCGGCGGCAATAGGTTGACCATCAAGTAAAATCGTTCCCGATTGCGGCTGGTATAAACCGGTTAATAACATGGCCAGCGTCGATTTCCCGCTACCGTTGCCGCCAATTAAAAACAGCAGCTCGCCGCGGTGAATCGTCAGGTTGATGGGCCCCACGGAAAACGCGTTATCCTGATAGTGAAAAACCACGTTGCGCAACTCCAGCGTCTTCCAGTCCGGAAAGGCTTTCGGCTGCGGAAAATCAGGCTTATACGGGGCGAGCGCGAATTTATTCAGTTTATTAAACGCCACCTGGGCGGTCAGTAGCGTTGGCAACGCCCCCACCGCAGACAGCAGCGGCGTGCGCAGGAACAGCAACGTCAGTGAATAGGTCGCCGCGACGTTGGTATCCGCCCAGCCGAGGCTATTCGCCATCCAGAAGACCAGACCTATCGCCCCCAGCATCATGATATTCGACCAGTTGACGGCGCTCAGGTGAAAAGTATCGGCACGGATAATGTGATGACGGTACTCTTTGGCATCCGGGGTATAGCATTGCTGAAAAATCTGCTCCGCGCGCTCGCGGTTTAGCGTCAGCTCCTTGCGTCCTTCCAGCACCGTCTGATAGTCGTTGTACAGCTTATCTTCGGTCTCGCGCAGGGTCGCCATATGCTGGTAAACCCGCGCCACCAGCACGAATCCGCCCCAGATAGTGACAGCCATCCAGATAGCCGTAACCAGCAGCATTTTTGTCGATAGCATCGCCAGATACGCCGCCGAACCGACGGTGAGAATAATGCCCTGCACCAGCTCAGGCAGACGCACAAAGGCGATAGTAATATTGCGAATATCGCTGGTCAAACCGGCCAGTAAAGCGGCGCTGCCCAGTTGCTCAATACGTTCAACGTGCGTATCCAGAATGCGCTTGATAAATTCGCTGCGCAGGCGGTAAACGAAATGGTGTCCCAAAGTGGTTAGCGCCAGTTGGGAACCTAGTGTGACGACCATTAGCAACAGGAGCAGACCGAGAAATTCCGGCAGCACCATGACTGTGGTATCCACCGTTTCAATCAGACGTTGATTGATAAACGCGATCAGGCCAATCCCCAGCGCCGCGCTGGCGAGGCTCAGCGCCATCACGCTAATAAATGGCCAGCGGTACTGCCGCCAGACAAGAATAAGAAGTTCCATGCATACAATCCGGACCGATAATAACAGCCCGCAGTTTAACTAACTCCCCCTGCACAGCAATAATAATTCTTATTTTTATTCTTTTTCAGCCGCCTGACGAAAGGTGAGATTGTAACGAAATTCACCGGTCATGGGATGAAAGCCCGCTTTAAGCGGCTGGATACCATGATAAAACAGCCGGGACTCGCCGCCCCAGACTACGATATCGCCATGCTCCAGTAAGATCCGCTGGAGCGGATCGCTGCGACGCAGGCCGCCAAACTGAAAAACCGCCGGCACCCCCAATGAAACAGAGACGATAGGCGCGCGCAGATCCGGCTCGTCTTTATCCTGATGCAGCGACAGCTTTGCGCCGGTCGCGTAGCGATTGATTAGGCAGGCGTCCGGTTGGAAGCTCTCATACCCTGCCGCCATTGCCGCCTGACGACATACGCTGGCAAACGATAACGGCAGCGCAGGCCAGGGTTTATCGGTCAACGGATCGCGCACGGCATAACAATAACCGTGACGATCGGTGGTCCACCCCAACGCGCCGCAGTTGGTCATCGCCACCGACATGGTGTAGCCGCCCGGCGTCACCATCTGACGAAACGGAGACTGACTGGCGACAAACCCGATATCGTCTAACAGCGACTGCGCCGCGCGAAAAGCAAAGCGACGCAACACCACCGCGCCAGGCGCCAGGGGCTCTTGCCAGGGCGCTTCATCAGTAAATAGATCCAGCATCGCTACTCCTCTTTTTGCGCTTCTCGCTTTAATAGCTGCGCTTTTCGACGCACACCCCAGCGGTAACCGGAGAGCGCGCCATCACGGCGCACGACCCGATGACACGGGATCACCATCGCCAGTTTATTCGCGCCGCACGCGCTGGCGACCGCGCGTGCTGCCGTGGGTTTGCCGATAGTCGCGGCAAGCTGTTGATAGCTCACCGTTTCACCGCAGGGAATCGCGCGTAACGCTTGCCAGACCTGCTGTTGAAACGCGGTTCCCTGGATATCCAGCGGCAATGAGAGCAGCGCATCGCGTGTGTTGATAGCCGCGACAACCTGCCGCACCCGTTGCTGAAAAGGCGCGTCGGCAGGTTCGTGGCGGGCCGCCGGGAAAAGGGTGTGTAATTCAGCCAGTAGCGCATCATCGCTATCACCGGGGAGAATCGCGCAAATCCCCCGCTCGCTCTCCGCCACCAGACACCGCCCGTAAACCCAATCCGTCAGCGCATAACGAACGGAGACATTATCGCCACCTTTGCGAAACTGTTTTGCCGTCATGCCCAGCGTCTGGTCGGCATGACGGTAGTAGCTACTGCTATCCGGGAAGCCGGCGCGGTAAATAGCCGCCGTGATCTGCTCTCCTTTCGCCAACGCCTCACGCAGCCGACGGGCGCGCCACGCCTGCTGCCACCCTTTCGGCGTCATTCCGGTGCTCGCTTTAAACAGACGGTGTAGATGAAATGGACTCATCGCCACCGCCTGCGCCAGGGACTCCAGCGTCACCGGCGTCTCCTGCTCAAGTAAACGGCAGGCGCAGGCAATCTTATCCAACCGCCGTTGCTGCGCGCGCGCATTATCCGGCTGACAGCGCTTGCAGGGGCGAAACCCGGCGTCCAGCGCCTGCTGCGCGTTGGCAAAAAAGCGAACATTTTTACGTAACGCCCGCTTCGAACGACAAGAAGGACGGCAAAAAACGCCCGTGGTTCGCACCGCAAAAACGAAGCGCCCATCCGCGCTGGCATCGCGCGCCTGCACCCGCAGCCAGCATTCATCATCGGTAAGTAACGCTTTTTTCATCATAGACTCCTTCATTAAGCATAGTGCTTGCTTACATGCAGTGTGTCCGTAAATCCGCCCACAAAAACCCGTAATCTTGCGTTTTAATTCTTATCGCTCACCAGGAACGTTTTGAACTGCGGCGACATCCAGGTTTTAAAGCCCTCACCTTCTTTCATGATCATAAAGACCGCCAGCCCTTCCCGTCGCACGACCTCTTTCGCCTTTTGCGTACCGAGCACCATCAGGCCGGTGTCCCAGCCGTCCGCTTCCAGCGCCGTTGGCGCGATGACCGTAACCGATACCAGGTTATGTTCAATGGGGCGCCCCGTTTGCGGATCGATAACGTGCGATACGCGCTTACCATCCAGCTCATAATAGTTGCGGTAGCTGCCGGAGGTGCTGATGCCATGCCCGTTGATATCCACAATCGCCTGTACCGCGTTTTCCCGATCGGTCGGCTTCTGAATCGCGACGCGCCACGGCTGCCCCTGCGCATTCATCCCGCGACTGCTTAATGCGCCGCCCACCGAGACCAGATAACGCGCAATGCCCTCCTGCTCCATCAGACGCGCCAGATGATCCGCCGCATAACCCTCCCCGACCGTTGAGAGATCAACATACAGATCCGGCAGATCTTTTTGCAAAAACTGATGTCCAGCCCTGTCGATAACCTGCAAATGCTGCAGGCCTGTTTTCGCTTTTGCCGCATCGATTTGCGCTGGCGTTGGGATATGCAACGGCTGCCGATCCGGCCCAAATCCCCACAGATTGACCAACGGGCCCACGGTGATATCCATCGCGCCATCCGTCTTCGCGCCAATACGCAGCGCCGAGGTCACGATATCCGCCATGGCTTCGCTGACCGGCCAGGGCGCAAGGCTGCGTGAATGGTTAAAACGCATCAGCGCGGAGTCATTTTTATACGTAGAAAGCAACCGATCATCAGCATCAAGCTGAGTCTGGATTTTAGTCTGTAACTCTGCGGCGCGTTTCGCCTCGATGCCAACCACGCTCACCCGCCAGAGGGTACCCATCGTTTTACCTTCCAGCACCTGAGCGGCAGGTGACGCTGTTGTCGTTTCGGGAGCCTCATCGCAGCCCATAAGTAAAAAAGCTGTCGCCAGACACACGGCCCGGCAAAAAATCATTTTCATCGCTGATTATCCTCATTCGAATGGACGCAAGCGTATATCAAAACGTCGTAGTTGTACGCCGGAATAAGGCATGAAAAAAGGGCCCGCAGGCCCTTTAGCAACATCTTTTTGCTGATTAGAACTGGTAAACCAGACCCAGCGCTACGATGTCGTCGGTGTTGATGCCCGCATCGCGGGTAAAGTCGTTTTTATCCAGCAGGTTGATTTTGTAATCAACATAGGTGGACATGTTTTTGTTGAAGTAGTAAGTCGCGCCGACATCAACATATTTTACGATGTCCTGGTCGCCATAGCTGGCGCCGTAACCGTTGCTGATGTCCTTACCTTTAGACTGCAGGTAAGCCAAGGACGGACGCAGACCAAAGTCGAACTGGTACTGAGCAACCACTTCAAAGTTCTGCGCTTTGTTGGCAAAACCGTAAGAGGTGGACGGGCTGCTGCCGTTAGAGGTACCAAAACGGGTTGCGTTATAGGTCTGAGAATACTGCGCCGCCAGATAGATGTTGTTCGCATCGTATTTCAGGCCGCCGGTGTAAACCGTGGCGCGATCGCCGTTACCATACAGGCGAGCGTTAGCGGTGTTGTTCTGATCGGCAGTACGTTTAGACGTGGTGATAGCGCCACCAACAGAGAAACCTTCGCCGATTGCATAAGTCAGCGATCCGCCGTAACCGTCGCCGTTCTGGTTCAGCAGGCTGCGGCCGCTGGTGTTTTCACCGCTCACGCTGCCGTTTTTGCCCTGATACTGCAACGCGAAGTCCAGGCCATCCACCAGGCCGAAGAAGTCGGTGTTACGGTAGGTGGCGTAGCCGTTACCACGCTGCTGCATAAAGTTGTCAGCGCCGTAGGTGTCGCCGCCGAATTCCGGCAGAACGTCGGTCCAGGAGGTAACGTCATAGGTCACGCCGTAGTTACGACCATAATCGAAAGAACCTGCGTCAGCGAATTTCAGACCCGCAAACGCCACACGCGTCCAGGAGTCGTTGCTGCCTTCAGTCTGGTTGCCCTGAATCTGATATTCCCACTGGCCATAGCCGGTCAGTTGATCGTTAACCTGCGTTTCGCCTTTGAAGCCGATACGCATGTAGGTCTGGTCGCCGTCGCTGCCTTTGTCGTCAGAGAAATAGTGCAGGCCATCTACTTTGCCAAACAGGTCTAATTTGTTGCCGTCTTTATTATAAATTTCAGCCGCATTCGCTGCGCCCGCCACCAGCAGAGCTGGTACCAGGAGGGACAGTACTTTAACTTTCATGTTATTAACCCTCTGTTATATGCCTTTATTGCTTTTTTATGCCACTGCTTACTGGTTAACCCTCATTAACCAGTCGGCAAGTCCATTCTCCGCAAAAATGCAGAATAATCCAACACGAATATGATACTAAAACTTTTAAGATGTTACAGATAACCGCATAGATGTTTCAAAATATAAATTTTACGGAACTTTTTTAAAGCAAAAATCAAGTAAAAATAAGCACAAATGGATAAAACACATTCTTAAAGCTTTTAAAATCAATATCTTAAATTCATTAAATCTATAGCACTGAATGATAAAACAAAATCTTCATTCGCAACTAAAATAGTGACCGCTATCATCATTAACTTTATTTATTACCGTCATTCATTTCTGAATGTCTGTTTACCCCTATTTCAGCCGAATGCTTCGCATTCGGTTTTTTTTACGCTTTTCCACACAAAACCGGCTGATTTATGCTACCTGCCTTAAACTATCACGGTTATTCACTACTCTCCCTTCGTTGACGTTCTTAAGACATTATCAAATAATTTCTTGATATTTAGTGCTAAATTTTTATAAGCAATCTTCATATTTGTACCGTTCCGCGAAAGTTGTACGCTTTTCCCGTCGCACCGACGGAGCGGGGGTTAAGTCGCCCGACATGACGTAAGAGTCTGGAAATTCATTCATTACCCTTTATACTGCCCTTTCACCTTCAGCGTTGCTTTTACAGGTCGTAAACATAAATGAGTCAGTCTGACACAACGGTCTCTACCCGATTCTCCCTTCTACCGGGAAGCATTACCCGTTTCTTCTTATTGCTGATCATTGTGCTGCTGGTAACGATGGGCGTTATGGTACAGAGCGCCGTCAACGCCTGGTTGAAAGACAAAAGCTATCAAATTGTCGATATCACCCACGCTATTCATAAACGCGTGGATACCTGGCGGTATATTACCTGGCAAATTTATGACAACATCGCCGCGACCACTACGCCATCGACAGGTGAAGGACTTCAGGAAACGCGTCTGAAGCAGGATGTGTATTATCTTGAAAAGCCGCGACGTAAAACTGAAGCGCTGATTTTCGGTTCCCATGACAGCGCTACGCTGGAAATGACGCAGCGTATGTCAACCTATCTGGATACGTTGTGGGGCGCGGAAAACGTGCCGTGGTCAATGTATTACCTCAACGGACAGGATAACAGCCTGATTCTTATCTCTACCCTACCGTTGAAAGATCTCTCTTCCGGCTTTAAAGAATCCACTATTGGCAATATCGTCGATTCCCGCCGGGCAGAGATGTTGCAGCAGGCGAATGCGCTGGATGAGCGCGAAAGTTTCTCCTCATTGAGAAAACTGGCCTGGCAAAACGGTCACTATTTTACGTTGCGCACGACCTTCAATCAGCCGGGACATCTGGCGACCGTGGTGGCGTTTGATCTGCCCATTAATGATTTAATCCCGCCGGGAATGCCGCTGGACAGTTTTCGGATAGAGCCTGACGCAACCCAGGCGACGGGGCGAAGCAGTGAAAAGGAAGCGCCTGATAGCGTCACTATTAGCTTTAACGGTTCAAAAATTGAGATCTCCTCAGCGCTAAACTCTACCGGAATGCGTCTGATCTGGCAGGTACCATTCGGTACGCTTTTGCTTGATACGTTGCAAAATATTCTGCTGCCTTTACTGCTGAACATCGGGCTGCTGGCGTTGGCGTTATTTGGCTACGCCACGTTCCGTCATCAGCCGGGACGGACGACGGAATCGACATCCGGCAGCGCGGCGAATAACGAGCTTCGCGTCTTACGCGCCATTAATGAAGAGATCGTTTCTCTGCTGCCGCTGGGTCTGCTGGTCTACGATCAGGAAGGAAACCGTACCGTGATCAGCAATAAAATCGCCGATCATCTGTTGCCGCATCTTAACCTGCAAAATATTACCAGCATGGCGGAGCAGCATCAGGGCGTGATTCAGGCGACAATTAACAACGAACTGTATGAGATCCGTCTGTTTCGCAGCCAGGTCGCGCCCCGCACGCAGATCTTTATTATTCGCGATCAGGACCGGGAAGTGCTGGTGAATAAGAAGCTTAAACAGGCGCAGCGTTTGTATGAGAAGAATCAGCAGGGCCGCGCCGCCTTTATGCAAAATATCAGCAACACGCTTAAAGAGCCCGTACGCCAACTGGCGGTGAACGCCGCAGCAGTCACCACGCCGGAAAGCCTGAAACTGGCGGATCAGGCGGATGTATTGGCACGTATGATCGATGAAATCCAACTGGCGAATATGCTGGAAAATGACGCATGGAAGAGCGAAGCAACGCTGTTCTCCCTTCAGGATCTTATTGACGAAGTCGTGCCGGAAGTGCTGCCCGCCATTAAGCGTAAAGGGCTGCAACTGCTGATGAATAACCATCTTAGCGGCAACGATGAGCGCTGGGGCGATCGCGACGCCCTGCGCCGGATTTTGCTGCTGTTGATTCAGTATGCCGTCACGACGACCGCGATGGGTAAAATTACGCTTGAAGTCGAGCAGGATGAATCTATCGCGGAGCGTTTGACTTTCCGTATTCTGGATACGGGCGAAGGCGTAACGTTAAATGAGATCGATAATCTGCATTTCCCGTATATGAATGAAACGCAGGGCGATCGTTACGGCAAAGCGAATCCGCTCACCTTCTGGCTGTGCAATCAACTGGCGCGCAAACTGGGCGGGCATCTCAACATTAAAACGCGAGAAACGCTGGGCACGCGCTATACCGTTCATGTCAAAATGCTTGCTCACGATCAGCATACTCAGGTCGAAGAGCGCCTGCTGGACGACGTGAGCGTGATGGTCGATGTGACGTCCAACGAAGTCCGTACGATTGTGCTGCGTCAGTTAGAAAACTGGGGCGCCACCTGCATCACACCGGATGAACGGCAGATAAGTCAAGAATATGATCTCTTTTTAACGGATAATCCGTCTAATCTTACTGCCTCGGGCTTGCTTTTAAGCGATGATGAGTCAGGCGTGCGGAAAATTGGCCCAGGCCAGCTACGCGTCAACTTTAATATGAGCAATGCTATGCAGGAAGCTGTACTACAACTTATCGAAGAGCAACTGGCGCAGGAAGAAATTCCCGCCTCCCCGCCTGGCGGAGATGAAAATGCCGAGCTTCATGCCAGCGGCTATTATGCGCTATTTGTAGACACAGTACCGGATGATGTTAAGAGGTTGTATACTGAGGCGGCAACCAGCGATTTCGCTGCGCTGGCCCAAACGGCCCACCGCCTGAAAGGGGTGTTTGCCATGCTTAATCTGGTACCCGGCAAGCAGTTATGTGAAACGCTGGAACATCTGATTCGTGAGAAAGATGCTCCAGGTATAGAAAAATATATCAGCGACATTGACGCCTACGTCAAAAGCTTGCTGTAGCAAGGTAGCCCAATACATGAACAATATGAACGTAATTATTGCCGATGACCACCCGATTGTACTGTTCGGTATTCGCAAATCACTTGAACAAATCGAGTGGGTGAATGTTGTCGGTGAATTTGAAGATTCCACAGCATTGATCAACAACCTGCCGAAATTAGATGCGCATGTGTTGATCACCGACCTCTCCATGCCGGGAGATAAATACGGCGATGGGATCACCTTGATCAAGTACATCAAGCGTCATTTTCCGAGCCTGTCTATTATCGTTCTGACTATGAATAACAATCCGGCGATTCTGAGCGCCGTGTTGGATCTTGATATTGAAGGGATCGTACTCAAGCAGGGGGCGCCAACCGATCTGCCTAAGGCGCTGGCCGCACTGCAAAAAGGCAAAAAATTCACCCCGGAAAGCGTTTCTCGTCTGCTGGAGAAAATCAGCGCAGGCGGTTACGGCGATAAACGCCTGTCGCCAAAAGAGAGCGAAGTATTACGCCTGTTTGCCGAGGGTTTCCTGGTCACCGAAATCGCCAAGAAGCTCAACCGCAGTATTAAGACCATCAGCAGCCAGAAGAAATCGGCGATGATGAAACTGGGCGTAGAGAATGATATCGCGCTGCTCAACTATCTCTCTTCCGTAACCCTGAGTCCGACAGACAAAGAATAAATCGCTTTTACGTTACCCTGCCTGATGGCGCTACGCTTATCAGGCCTACCAATCGACTCATCTTTTGTAGGTCTGATCAGGCGACGCCGCCATCCGGCATTTTTTATACCCGCGTTTTACGTACCCGCTCGGCATACACCGCCAGCGTCTGTTTCAACACATCCAGCGTCACAGGCTTCGACAAACAGCTGTCCATACCGGACTCCAGGCAACGTTGTTTCTCTTCCGCCAGCGCGTTCGCCGTCACGCCGACGACCGGTAGCGTCAGCCCAAGCTGACGGATACGCTGCGTCAGGCGGTAGCCGTCCATGTTCGGCATGTTCACATCGCTCAGAACAATATCGATAGCGTTTTTACTCAGTACATTCAGAGCGTCCACGCCATCATTGGCTGTCTTACACTGATACCCCAGCGATCCCAGTTGATCGGCCAGCAAACGGCGATTGATCGGATGATCGTCAACGACCAGAATCATCATGTCGTCATTTGAATCTGCGGTTTTATCCGCCGTCGGCAGTGCGCTGGACAGCGCTTCACTATCCAGCTCAATACTATAGATACGCGCCAACAGCGCGGGCAACTCATGCACCGACGCTACACTATGCACCCACTCGCCCGGCGCTCTTTCCAACGGAATCCCGATATGACGGCGGCAAAAGACGACTGCCGCCCTCCCCTGCCAGGTATGCGCCAGCGCGTCATCGACAATCAAAATATCGTCCGCAGCGGGTGCTTGCCCTTCATAACGCTGTGTATGAACGCCGCTACGCGCCAGACTGGTCTCAATAAACTGGCACAAAGAAGTATTGCGCACCGCTAGCCAACAACAGGTTCCGGCGAGTCCTTCCCCCCCCTTTTTCACAGGGTATTGCGCGCCATAAAGCGGGATGCGCAGCGTAAACTGGCTTCCCATTCCAGGCTCCGAATCGACGGAAATATCGCCGTCCATCATGCTAATCAATTTTTCGCAAATCGCCAGCCCCAGGCCAGTACCCTGAAAGTTACGCTGTACGCCGGTTCCCACCTGGAAGAAGGGATCGAACAGGCGAACCACCTCTTTCGCCGGAATACCGACGCCGGTATCCCGCACGCGAATACTGAGATAATCCCCATCACAGCGCACATGCAGCACAATGCAGCCAATATCGGTAAACTTAATGGCGTTGCTCAACAGGTTTGAAATGACCTGCTGTAAACGCATCGGGTCGCCGTTCAGCGATACCGGCACGTCAGGCTCGATAAAACAATACAGGCCAAGCTGCTTACGCACCACCAGCGGCAGATAATTGGCGGTGATATGGTTCATCACCTCTCGCGGTGAAAATTCGCGCGGCTCAATCTTTAGCTGTTCCGACTCGATTTTCGAGAAGTCGAGAATGTCGCTGATAATTTTCAGCAACAGGCTGGAGGAGTTATTCATCGCCGTGACCAGACGATCCACGCCTTTTGGCAGCTCTTTGGTTTGCAGCAGATCGAGATTGCCGATGATACCGTACAGCGGTGTGCGCAATTCATGGCTGACAGTCGCAAGGAACATAGATTTAGACTGGCTCGCCTGCTCCGCCGCCTGCGCCATCTCTTGTAGCGACTCTTCCATTTTGACGCGCGTACTCACATCTACCAACACGCAAATCGCGACGTTTTCATTGCGATAGCGGGAGTGTACGAAGCTAATTTGCAAATTGGTATTATTGCTGGTCAATACATCAACGAAGTTGACCTGCTGGCCGCAAATGATTTGCGTCAGGCGCTGTCTGTCTTCATGCGTGAGCATGTTCAGGTAGGTGTGCGCCAGTTCGTTACTCAGAATATTGACACCATCAATCGTGCGCAGAATACAGATCCCCACCGGCGCGGAAGCGACGATTTTACGGTTGAACTGCTCATGCTCTTCCAGACGCTGAGCATCGCTCTCCGCCGGTATAAAAATTCGCCGCTCATACATCCGCGCAAGCGTAAACAGCCCTGCGCCCACCAGCACGTTCAGCAGGATAGCGTTCAGAATAAGAATACGAATACGCTCCAGGACTAAATCTACCGACACAGAATAGACAATACTGAGCGAGGATGGCGGCAGGCTTTTTTTGAGTACCAGTTCGCGAAAACCTGGCGTATAACCAAACCAGGAGCGCTCCTGCATCCAGCGCGGCTCCGCTTTAATATTGCCATCAGGACCGGTCAATGAAATCAGCGAATGACCGTTCTCATCAATAATGGTGACGCCCATCGGCAAACTGCCCGGCGTGAAAAAATTTTCCATGCGGATGGACTGCTCGACGCCCAGCAGCGCCTGCAGACGGTTGGCCAGATACACCGGCGTCAGCGCATAAAAGTAGCCCACGCCCTGACGCGCGCCCTGGCTTATCCAGAAAAGGTTATTCCCACTTTCTTCCTGCGGCGCGTTGCGGTATTTCATAATCCGCTCATGCAGCGCTTTTAACGCATCATCGCGCTCCACGGGCATTTCACGCAGGCCAAAATTCGCCATACAGAGGTTATCGCTGCCAATCAGGAAAACGCGGTTAAGATCATACGCCGCTGAAAAGTTGTCGCGCCAGTAACGCATAAACCAGGCCAGCGACTCCAGCGATCCGCGCCAGGCGGAGCCCATCGCCGCACAGTCTGAGTCGGCGAATAGCGGTTCAAAGTCCGGCACTACCATTTTGTCATCACGCGCACGCGACGACATGACGCCGTTTTCCGCCGATAAACGGTTCTCGGCGATATATTTGAGCTCTTTCATCACGTCCGACGTGCGCTGGATAAAACGCTGCGCCTGATCGGAGCTAAGGTTGAACTCCTGACGAATTTCAGACTCCCGCTGGTGCAGGGCATTGACGATGTAAAACACCGAAACAAAGGCGATTAAGAGCCAAATGAGTAACGCCAACGCTCTGAATAAGTAGCGCGAAACTTTCAGCGTAGTTCGAAAGGAAGCAAGGTATTTCAAAGGGGCGAAGCTCCGCCTCAGGATGTAAATAGAGTGTGACTAAGGTAGCGGTAAATGACGTAGCCCGCAACGGCAAATAAATATCCTCCGGCATAGCCGGAGGTTTTTCAGATGCGCCTGTAAGGCTCTCTTACCAGCCGCGCCCTAACAGGCGCACACGATCTGACATTTGCATCAAACTTCGTTACTTACGGCCCGTAAACGGGCTACCCGGATAAGGGATCGATAACTGCTCTCCCATTTTATCCTCTTCAAGCTGGTGCTTTATGTATTCCTGTATCTTCGCTGTGTTCTTACCCACCGTATCAACGTAGTATCCGCGGCACCAGAACTCCCTGTTCCTGTATTTGAATTTCAAATCCCCAAACTGCTCATAAAGCATCAGGCTACTTTTACCCTTCAGATATCCCATGAAGCTCGACACACTCATCTTCGGCGGGATCTCCAGAAGCATGTGGATATGATCTGTACAGCATTCTGCTTCCAGAATTCGTACATTTTTCCACTCACACAATTTTCTTAATATGCTGCCTACTGCTCTACGCTTCTCTCCGTAGAACGTCTGCCTTCGGTACTTCGGGGCAAAAACTATATGATATTTACAGTTCCATCGGGTATGCGCTAAGCTCTTTTCGTCCCCCATCGGGACCCCCTTTTGATTTCTTGTTGAACTTTTGCAGTTGCCAGACCGCAAGGTGTTTTAACAAATCAAAAGGGGTTTTGATAACCGACTCAAAGCTGAAAGCTTTACGGAACCCCCAGCCTAGCTGGGGGTTTTCCATAGACAAGAAAAAGGGCCGGATATCCGGCCCTCGCACAGCAATAATATTACTCGTCAGCGTCATCCGCAACGTCGTCATCGCTTTCCGCTTCCGGGGCGATATCCTCATCCCCTTCCGCCACGCTGCCGTCGATAGCGTCGAGTTCTTCGTCATCTACCGGTTCAGCAACGCGCTGCAGACCCACCACGTTTTCATCTTCCGCCGTGCGGATAAGGATAACGCCCTGGGTATTACGTCCCACCACGCTGATCTCGGACACACGGGTACGCACCAGAGTACCGGCATCCGTGATCATCATGATCTGGTCGCAATCGTCTACCTGCACTGCGCCAACAACGGAACCGTTGCGCTCGGTCACTTTGATAGAGATAACGCCCTGCGTCGCACGAGACTTGGTCGGATACTCGTCCGCTGCGGTACGCTTCCCGTAGCCGTTTTGCGTTACGGTCAGAATAGCGCCTTCACCGCGTGGGATGATCAGAGAGACCACTTTATCGTCTCCCGCCAGCTTAATACCGCGCACACCGGTCGCGGTACGCCCCATCGCACGGACGGCGTCTTCTTTGAAGCGCACCACTTTACCAGCGGCCGAGAACAGCATGACTTCGTCAGAACCAGAAGTCAGGTCAACGCCAATCAGTTCGTCGCCGTCGTTGAGGTTCACCGCGATAATACCGGCGGAACGCGGACGGCTGAATTCAGTCAGCGCCGTTTTCTTGACGGTACCGCTGGCGGTCGCCATAAAGACGTTCACGCCTTCTTCGTACTCACGAACCGGCAGAATCGCGGTGATACGTTCGTTGGCTTCCAACGGCAGCAGGTTGACGATCGGACGACCGCGCGCGCCACGGCTGGCTTCCGGCAACTGATAGACCTTCATCCAGTACAGACGGCCCCGGCTGGAGAAGCAGAGAATAGTGTCATGGGTGTTGGCCACCAGCAGGCGGTCGATAAAGTCTTCTTCTTTAATACGTGCTGCTGATTTGCCTTTACCGCCACGACGCTGCGCTTCGTAATCGGTGAGCGGCTGATACTTGACGTAACCCTGGTGAGACAGAGTGACGACAACATCTTCCTGGCTGATCAGATCTTCGATATTAATATCGGCGCTGTTGGCGGTGATTTCGGTACGACGCTCATCGCCGAACTGCTCGCGAATTAACTCCATCTCTTCGCGGATCACTTCCATCAGACGATCGGCGCTACCCAGAATGTGCAGCAGTTCAGCAATCTGCTCCAGCAACTCTTTGTATTCGTCGAGCAGTTTTTCATGCTCCAGGCCGGTCAGTTTCTGCAAACGCAGATCCAGAATCGCCTGCGCCTGCTGTTCAGTCAGGTAGTACTGACCATCACGTACGCCAAATTCTGGCTCCAGCCACTCCGGACGCGCCGCGTCATCACCGGCGCGCTCCAGCATCGCAGCAACGTTGCCCAGATCCCACGGACGCGAGATCAGCGCCGCTTTCGCTTCCGCCGGGGTTGGCGCGCGACGGATCATCTCAATGATCGGGTCGATGTTCGCCAGCGCAATCGCCAGAGCTTCAAGGATATGCGCACGGTCACGGGCTTTACGCAATTCAAAAATAGTACGACGCGTCACCACTTCACGGCGGTGACGCACGAACGCTGAAATGATATCTTTCAGGTTCATGATCTTCGGCTGGCCGTGATGCAGCGCCACCATGTTAATACCGAAGGAAACCTGTAGCTGGGTCTGGGAGTAGAGATTGTTAAGCACCACCTCGCCCACCGCATCGCGTTTCACTTCAATCACGATGCGCATCCCGTCTTTGTCGGATTCGTCACGCAGCGCGCTGATACCTTCCACGCGTTTATCTTTCACCAGCTCGGCGATTTTCTCGATCAGGCGCGCTTTGTTTACCTGATAGGGAATTTCGTGCACGATGATGGTTTCACGGCCCGTTTTCGCGTCAGCTTCAACTTCCGCACGGGCGCGGATGTACACTTTACCGCGACCGGTGCGGTAGGCCTCTTCGATACCGCGACGACCGTTGATAATGGCCGCCGTCGGGAAATCTGGCCCCGGAATATGTTCCATCAGCCCTTCAATGCTGATGTCTTCGTTATCGATATACGCCAGGCAGCCGTTAATCACTTCCGTCAGGTTGTGCGGCGGGATATTCGTCGCCATACCTACTGCGATACCAGACGAACCGTTGACCAGCAGATTCGGAATTTTGGTCGGCATAACGTCCGGAATTTTTTCCGTACCGTCATAGTTGTCCACGAAATCCACCGTCTCTTTTTCGAGATCGGCCATCAGTTCGTGGGCGATTTTCGCCAGACGGATCTCCGTATAACGCATTGCCGCCGCGGAGTCGCCGTCAATAGAACCGAAGTTACCCTGACCATCCACCAGCATGTAACGCAGCGAGAATGGCTGCGCCATACGAACGATGGTGTCATACACTGCGGAATCGCCGTGGGGATGGTATTTACCGATTACGTCACCAACGACACGGGCTGATTTTTTATAGGCTTTGTTCCAGTCATTGCCCAATACGTTCATGGCGTAAAGTACGCGACGGTGTACCGGCTTCAGGCCATCTCGGACATCCGGCAGCGCACGGCCAACAATGACCGACATCGCATAATCCAGATACGAGCTCTTCAGCTCTTCCTCAATGTTGACCGGTGTAATTTCTCTCGCAAGGTCGCTCATCTAACCGCTATCCCTCTACTGTATCCCGGATTCAAAGGTCGCAAATTATAACACAACCGCGTTGATTGAGGTAAACCAATACCGTTTATTCGCCGGGAATGCCTGATATACTTATTCGTCTTGCTAAATAAGGAGTAGAAGCCCCTATGAATGCCGAAAAAGCGCCGGAACGCCATAACGTTGACCATGAAGAAATTGCCAAATTTGAAGCAGTCGCGTCGCGCTGGTGGGATCTGGAAGGCGAATTTAAGCCGCTGCACCGTATTAACCCGCTGCGTCTGGGCTACATTGCCGAACGTTCCGGCGGCCTGTTCGGTAAAAAGGTGCTCGATGTCGGCTGCGGCGGCGGTATTCTGGCGGAGAGCATGGCGCGCGAAGGCGCTACCGTTACCGGGCTGGATATGGGCTTTGAGCCTTTACAGGTCGCCAGACTGCACGCGCTGGAAAGCGGCATCGAAGTAGAGTACGTGCAGGAGACGGTTGAGGAACATGCGGCAAAACACGCTCAGCAGTACGACGTCGTCACCTGTATGGAAATGCTGGAGCACGTTCCCGATCCGCAATCGGTCGTCCACGCCTGCGCCCAACTGGTTAAACCCGGCGGCGAGGTGTTCTTCTCTACGTTGAACCGCAACGGAAAATCCTGGCTGATGGCGGTTGTCGGCGCCGAATATATTCTGCGCATGGTGCCAAAAGGCACGCATGACGTGAAGAAATTCATTAAGCCTGCGGAACTGTTAAGCTGGGTAGATAAGACCGTCCTGAAGGAACAGCATATCACCGGGCTGCATTACAATCCGATTACCAATACTTTCAAACTCGGCCCCGGGGTAGACGTTAACTATATGTTGCATACCCGCGCTAAAAAAGCGTGACGTCCAGGAATTTTCCCATGAAGATTGCGTCAGAGCCTCAGACGCAATCTTTCTCTTCGATGAAGAAATCAGCACTCGATCAAATTTTGATTTTTTTTTATGAATTGTTGACATCCCTTCCAGGCCTTATCAGACGCGCATTTAGCGATTCTTACTCTTTTGCAACCGCAATTTAACGCCAAAATCAACTCTTGTACTCAAAAGAATCCCTACTAGAATACTCACCATATAGCGTTTCACTTATCGATCACCCCCTATATATAGTATTTATCCACAGAGTTAGTCACAACGTGGCGTTGTGGATAAGCGGGGGATATTTTTTCTTTCACGGACAGGTAAACAGGTAGAAAACCACATGAATCAGAGTCTGCTGGTGACAAAGCGTGACGGCCGTACTGAGCGCATCAATCTCGACAAAATTCATCGCGTTCTTGATTGGGCGGCAGAAGGACTGAATAACGTATCGGTTTCTCAGGTCGAGCTACGCTCGCATATTCAGTTTTATGATGGGATTAAGACCTCCGATATCCATGAAACTATTATTAAGGCCGCCGCAGACCTGATCTCTCGCGATGCGCCGGATTATCAATACCTGGCTGCGCGCCTGGCGATTTTCCACCTGCGTAAGAAAGCCTTCGGCCAGTTTGAGCCTCCCGCGCTTTACCGCCATGTGGTAAAAATGGTTGAGCTTGGCAAATACGACAATCATCTGCTGGAAGACTACACGGAAGAAGAGTTCAAGCAGATGGATTCGTTTATCGTTCACGAGCGCGATATGACCTTCTCCTACGCTGCCGTTAAGCAGTTGGAAGGGAAATATCTGGTGCAAAACCGCGTGACCGGCGAAATCTATGAAAGCGCTCAGTTCCTTTATATCCTGGTGGCCGCTTGCCTGTTCTCGAACTATCCGCGTGAAACGCGTCTTGACTATGTAAAACGTTTTTACGATGCGGTCTCTACGTTCAAAATCTCGCTGCCGACGCCCATCATGTCCGGCGTGCGTACCCCGACCCGTCAGTTCAGCTCCTGCGTACTGATCGAGTGCGGTGACAGTCTGGATTCCATCAACGCCACCTCCAGCGCTATCGTGAAATACGTTTCTCAGCGCGCCGGTATCGGCATCAACGCTGGCCGCATTCGTGCGCTGGGCAGCCCGATTCGCGGCGGCGAGGCGTTCCACACTGGCTGTATTCCGTTCTACAAGCACTTCCAGACGGCGGTGAAATCCTGCTCGCAGGGCGGCGTGCGCGGCGGCGCGGCGACACTGTTCTATCCGATGTGGCACCTGGAAGTTGAAAGCCTGCTGGTGCTGAAAAACAACCGCGGCGTGGAAGGCAACCGCGTACGTCACATGGATTACGGCGTGCAGATCAACAAACTGATGTACACCCGTCTGCTGAAAGGCGGCGACATTACGCTGTTCAGTCCGTCCGATGTCCCGGGGCTGTACGATGCGTTCTTCGCCGACCAGGACGAGTTCGAACGCCTGTACGTGAAATACGAAAACGACGACAGCATCCGCAAACAGCGTGTGAAAGCGGTCGAACTGTTCTCTCTGATGATGCAGGAACGCGCCTCTACCGGCCGTATCTATATCCAGAACGTTGACCACTGCAATACTCACAGTCCGTTCGATCCGGTTGTCGCCCCGGTGCGCCAGTCTAACCTGTGTCTGGAGATTGCCCTGCCGACAAAACCGCTGCACGATGTCAACGATGAAAACGGCGAAATTGCGTTGTGTACGCTGTCTGCATTCAACCTGGGCGCCATTAACACTCTGGACGAGCTGGAAGAACTGGCTATTCTGGCAGTACGCGCGTTGGATGCGCTGCTCGATTATCAGGACTACCCGATTCCGGCTGCCAAACGCGGCGCAATGGGCCGTCGTACGCTGGGCATTGGCGTGATTAACTTCGCCTACTGGCTGGCGAAAAACGGTAAACGTTATTCCGACGGCAGCGCCAATAATCTGACGCATAAAACCTTCGAAGCGATTCAGTACTATCTGCTTAAAGCGTCCAACGAACTGGCGAAAGAGCAAGGCGCCTGCCCATGGTTCAACGAAACCACCTATGCAAAAGGCATTCTTCCTACCGACACTTACAAAAAAGATCTGGATGCGATCGTCAACGAACCGCTGCACTACGACTGGGAACAACTGCGTGAATCGATCAAAACCCACGGTCTGCGTAACTCCACGCTATCGGCGCTAATGCCGTCGGAAACGTCGTCCCAGATCTCCAACGCCACCAACGGTATCGAACCACCGCGCGGCTACGTCAGCATCAAGGCCTCGAAAGACGGTATTTTGCGTCAGGTCGTGCCCGATTACGAGCATCTGAAAGACGCTTACGAACTGTTGTGGGAGATGCCGAACAATGACGGTTATCTGCAACTGGTGGGTATTATGCAGAAGTTTATCGACCAGTCGATTTCCGCCAATACCAACTACGATCCGTCGCGTTTTCCGTCAGGAAAAGTACCGATGCAGCAATTGCTGAAAGATTTGCTCACCGCGTATAAGTTTGGCGTGAAAACTCTGTACTATCAAAATACCCGCGACGGCGCGGAAGATGCGCAGGACGATCTGGCGCCTTCTATTCAGGACGATGGCTGCGAAAGCGGCGCGTGTAAGATCTGATGAATAGTGCCGGGTAGCGCTATGCTTACCCGGCCTACGATTGTACGGTTTGTAGGCCGGATAAGGCGCTTGCGCCGCCATCCGGCGCTCATCCCATAAAGGATTCACTTCAATGGCATACACCACTTTTTCACAGACGAAAAACGATCAGCTCAAGGAACCCATGTTCTTTGGACAGCCGGTCAACGTTGCACGCTATGATCAGCAGAAATATGACATCTTCGAAAAACTGATCGAAAAACAGCTCTCTTTCTTCTGGCGTCCGGAAGAGGTCGACGTCTCCCGCGATCGTATCGACTATCAGGCGTTGCCGGAGCACGAAAAACATATCTTCATCAGCAACCTCAAATACCAGACGCTGCTGGATTCCATTCAGGGACGTAGCCCGAACGTAGCTCTGCTGCCGCTCATTTCCATCCCGGAGCTGGAGACGTGGGTAGAGACCTGGGCATTTTCTGAGACGATTCACTCACGATCCTACACCCATATTATTCGTAACATCGTCAACGATCCGGCGGTCGTTTTTGACGATATCGTGACCAATGAGCAAATTCAGAAGCGCGCCGAAGGTATCTCCGCCTACTACGACGAACTTATTGAGATGACCAGTTACTGGCATCTGCTCGGCGTTGGCAGGCACACAGTGAACGGCAAAACCATTACCGTGAACCTGCGTGAACTCAAGAAGAAGCTCTACCTGTGCCTGATGAGCGTCAATGCGCTGGAAGCCATTCGCTTCTACGTCAGCTTCGCCTGCTCTTTCGCTTTTGCCGAGCGTGAACTGATGGAAGGCAACGCCAAAATTATCCGTTTGATCGCCCGTGACGAAGCTCTGCATCTGACCGGCACGCAACATATGCTAAACCTATTGCGTAGCGGCGTGGACGACCCGGAGATGGCGGAAATCGCCGAAGAGTGTAAACAGGAATGTTATGACCTGTTCGTGCAGGCGGCGCAGCAGGAAAAAGAGTGGGCGGACTATCTGTTCCGCGACGGTTCGATGATCGGCCTGAATAAAGATATCCTGTGTCAATACGTTGAATATATTACTAATATTCGTATGCAGGCGGTGGGTCTGGATCTGCCGTTCCAGACCCGCTCCAACCCAATCCCGTGGATCAATACCTGGTTGGTTTCCGATAACGTTCAGGTCGCGCCACAGGAAGTGGAAGTGAGCTCTTATCTGGTCGGACAAATCGATTCGGAAGTCGATACCGACGATCTGAGCAATTTCCAGCTCTGATGGGACGCGTCACGCTGCGCATCACTGGCGCACAACTGCTGTGCCAGGATGACCACCCTTCTCTGCTGGTCGCGCTGGAGTCGCATAACGTTGAGGTGGAATATCAGTGCCGCGCGGGATATTGCGGCTCCTGTCGTACACGGCTGGTCGCCGGCCAGGTTGACTGGATTACGGAGCCATTAGCGTTTATCCAGCCGGGAGAAATTTTGCCCTGCTGCTGCAGGGCAAAAGGCGATATCGAAATCGAAATGTAACTCAGTGCAACTCGCTGGCGGAAACCAAAGGCATCGCGCCACGTTTTTTCATCTGCACGGCATACAATGCGCCAGCGAGCACCACCAGCACCGCGCCCGCCACATAAATCATACGATAGCCAACCGGTTCAACCATCATTCCCATGATAAAGGCGCCAATCGCCATTCCGGCGTCCATCGCGTTAAAGAAGAGTGAATTCGCCACACCAATTTTATGCGGTTCAACCGAGCTGATAATTTGCGTCTGGAAAACCGGCGTGACCGAACCGTAGCCGATACCGATTAAACCGCCGGAAATAATCATCATGATGCTGCCATTGGTGTAGCCCAGCGCCACCAGACCAATGGCAAAGGCCAACAGACAGGGGTAAACAACATATTTCGGCCCTTTTTTATCGCAAACATTGCCGGTGAAGGTACGGCATATCATCAGGAAAATAGCGTAGCACAGCAGGAAATTACTGGCCGCTGCCATTAAATCCAGCTCACGAGCATACAATGCCAGGAAAGCCGATACGCCAGCATAGGAGAAGGTCATGAAAAAAGTAACCAGCGCAAAAGGCAAGGCAGCGCGATCAAACATCGCGGCAAAACCCAGGCTCGGTCTGGAACCATCGGCATGACGAATCACTGGAGGGACTGTCACGATGAGGCAAAGCACAATCCCTACTACCGCCACAGCGGTACAGAGCCAGAACGCCGCAGTGAACGCGTTCCAGCGGGCCATATTGAGTCCTATCCACGGTCCTACCACCATCGCCAGGCCCATTGCCAGAGAGAAAAAGCTGATGCCCTCCCCACGTCGGGAGGCTGGAATCAGCCGCGCTGAAATAGTTCCTTTTACCGTGGTGATAACACCAAACGTAATTCCATGAAACACGCGGATAAAGAGCAGCGACTCAATGGAATGGCAAACCGGATACAGCGCGGTAATCACCAAAAAAGCCAGAGAAGAGAGCACCAGAATCTTTTTATTCGAATATTTTCCCACCCACTGTCCGGCAAACGGCCGAATAACAATTGCCGCGGCCAGGAAACATGTCACTAATAAACCCGCCTTATCCGCAGAAGCATGTAGGCGGTCAGCGATATAAATAGGTAATAAGGTTAGCAGTACATAAAAGACAAAAAAGATAATAAAACTGACTATGGTTATTGCCCAAAAATCCTTCGTCCATAATTTTTCTTTCATTTTTAACGACCCGTTCAGATGGCGCACGCAGGCAACGCTCAGCTCAACTGAACACCTGGCAGGTGCGTCAAAATGTGATGTATTCGATAGACCGTCAGTATAAATAAGCGCACGCTATTAGAGAAATTAATCGTTTTAATTATATTGATTAGGTTTTACTAATGACGCTAACCCAAATTCACGCTCTGCTTGCCGTGCTGGAGTACGGCGGATTTACCGAGGCCAGCAAGCGGCTGTATATGACGCAATCCGCCGTCAGCCAGGCCATCTCCGCGCTTGAGGAGGAGCTCGGCGTTGACATATTGATTCGCGAGCGTCGCAAAGAGATTGAGCTTACCGCTGCCGGTAGCCGCATCGTCAGGCACTTACGCGCGATCCAGCGCGACGTCAACGCGGTAAAAGAGATTGCCGAACAAGAAAAAAAGAACCCGGCCCGTACGCTACGGATTGGCTGTTTTCCCAGCGCCTGCGCCTGTATTTTGCCCGGCGTGATTCGCTATTTTGAAAGCCATCACCCTAACGTAAAAATTATCCCCTATGAAGAGAACAGCACGGCGATTATTGATTCGCTGCAAAACGAAAGTATTGATGCCGGTTTCGTTCCTTTTCCGGTTAATGGTATGTATTGCGTCCCTATTTACCGGGATAAATTCACCGTAGTGGTGCCTGAAAATCATCCCCTGGCGACCAATAGTACAGTAACTGTTGAAGAACTCATGGACGAACCGCTTATTGTCAGCAAGGGGCGTTATGAATTAAGCATTATGGCGTTGTTTAAAGAAAAGGGTATTGAGCCGATATTTAAATATGAATTTAACCATCCCGATACTGCGCTGAGTTTTATTCGACAGGGATTAGGTATCGCCTTATTGCCAGAATTAACCTTAAAAGCTACGGCAGGAAAATTATGTTCTGTGGCGCTGGAACCCACCTTTTATCGACAAATTTCTCTGTTGGCAAAAGAACCACCGGTAGAAGGAAGCCCACTATTTTTATTGCAAAATTGTATGACAACGCTGACCGATGAGGGCTGGCTATAAAACAACACCGCCTGATGGCATTGCGTTTACCAGACCTATGCTGGCGAGCGCTGCGCCAGGCCGGATGAGGCGTTTATGCCCTCATCCGGCGCTTCACTTCGACTATGTCATCCCCTTAGTCATTTTTCTGCAGGAACATGACCGCTTTATCCGGGAAGTCGGTGAACAGCCCGTCGACCCCCGCCTGGTTATACAGGATATCGTACAACTGATTGACATCCGTGGCGTAGTCCGGTAATTGATCGGCACGCACAGTGTAAGGATGAACTACCATCTTATTCTGATGCGCGTCTTGCACCATTCCAGTCAGCTTGATATTCCCTTTCGTCGAGCCTTCCGCGACCAACATATGGTAATCCGGGCCAATACCGTCCGCATATTCCGCCACCTGCTTCATAGCGCCCGGCTTAAACATCCAGTCGTAGTTGTAATTTACCCAACGACCATCCGGCTGTTTCTGCTGTGTTTCATTCCAGTCGGTATACGCAATAAGCTGAACCAGATTGAGATCCATCCCCATTTTGGGTTCCAGTTCATTCTTAATACGTTTCAGCTCAGCGACATCAAAACACTGCAAATAGACATTATCCTGCTTGCCGGTATAACCATACTTCTTCAGAACTTCCAACGTCTTCGCGGCAATATCTTTTCCTTCCTGATGATGGAACCACGGCGCTTTAATTTCTGGATAAATACCAATATTTTTACCGGTGGAATGATTTAAGCCCTGAACGAATTCAATTTCCTCTTCAAAAGTATGAATGCGGAAATCAGATTTCCCCATCGGGAAACGGCCCGGATAAGTTTGTACTTTTTTGCCGTTTTCAATATCAAACCCTTCGGTAAACTTCAGGGATTTAATTTCATCCAGCGTAAAATCGATGGCGTAATAGCGCCCGTCTTTACGCGCCCGGTCCGGAAAACGGTCAGCGACGTCAGTCACCCGGTCAAGGTAGTGGTCATGGAGGACGACCAGATGGTCGTCCTTTGTCATCACTAAATCTTGCTCCAGGTAATCAGCCCCTTGCGCATACGCCATTGCTTTCGCCGGTAACGTATGTTCCGGCAGATAACCGCTGGCGCCACGGTGGGCGATGACGACTTTTTCAGCCGCTATAGCGCTGCTTCCTATGGTCATTCCTGCCAGCATCAACGCCACGCTAAGGTTTTTCAGTGTGGTTTTCATGTTATTAGCCTCCGTTGCGTTTTAACTGCAGCTCATCATGATGGCGTTTTTCGCCAATCATCACGACCACCAGCAGGATTACCGCCAGAATACTGCCGCCGATCATCACCATGAAACCGCCATCCCAACCGAAGAAGTCAACGGTATAACCCACAATGGCGCTTGCAGCGACAGAACCGCCCAGATAACCAAACAGACCGGTAAAGCCCGCCGCCGTACCCGCCGCTTTTTTCGGCGCCAGTTCCAGCGCATGAAGACCAATCAGCATCACCGGCCCGTAAATCAGGAAGCCGATAACGATCATACAAATCATATCAACGGTTGGGTTGCCAGCCGGGTTCATCCAGTAAACGATGGTCGCAATAGTGACCAGGGTCATAAAAAATACGCCCGTCGCGCCACGGTTGCCGCGGAAGACTTTGTCTGACATCCAGCCGCACAGCAGGGTGCCTGGAATACCTGCATATTCATAGAGGAAATATGCCCAGGAGGATTTATCCAGAGCGAAATGTTTCACTTCTTTCAGGTACGTTGGCGACCAGTCGAGGATACCGTAGCGCAGCAGGTAGACAAACACGTTGGCGATAGCGATATACCACAGTAATTTGTTCGGCAATACGTACTGCATGAAGATTTGCTTTGCGGTGAGCTCTTCTTCCGCTTTTTCGTTGTAGTCGTCCGGATAGTCGTTTTTATACTCTTCGATAGGCGGCAGACCGCAAGATTGCGGCGTATCGCGCATCATCGCGAAAGCGAACAGCGCCACCACAATCGCGCCAAAGGCTGGCATATAGAGCGCCGCTTTCCAATCGTTAAACCACGCCATCCCCAGCAGGAACAGCAGTGGCGGGATCCCGCCGCCGACGTTATGCGCGCAGTTCCAGACCGATACGATGCCGCCGCGCTCTTTCTGCGACCACCAGTGAACCATCGTACGACCGCACGGCGGCCACCCCATCCCCTGGAACCAGCCGCAAAGGAACAACAGCACAAACATCACGGCGATACTGGATGTCGCCCACGGCACAAAGCCCATAAACAGCATGACTGCTGCGGCCAGAATCAACCCTGCCGGCAGGAAAACGCGCGGATTCGAGCGATCGGACACCGACCCCATTATAAATTTCGAAAAACCATAAGCGATGGAAATCCCGGACAGCGCAAAGCCCAGATCGCCGCGCGAAAACCCCTGTTCTACCAGATAGGGCATCGCGAGGGCAAAGTTCTTACGCACCAGATAATACGCGGCATAGCCAAAGAATATCCCCAGAAAAATCTGCCAGCGTAACCGGCGATAGGTTGGATCAATCTCCGCCGCTGGCAAGCGCGCTTTATGCGGCGCTGGTTTAAAAATACTCAACATATTGTAGCCTCCGTGGCCCGTATTTTATTTAGAGATAAACACCGCAGTTCGTTCAAACGACCCCGCTGCTCCCAGTGTGGCCGCGATGTTAAGTAAAGATCTGTCTCATGAATGTGAATTACAGCACATATTGTTACAGATTTATGAATAATGTTCAGAAAGGCGCACGAAATCACGTTTCATTTTCGAATGATGAGCGATTATGCGCGAAATCAAACATTCCATATGTTTTGTATGGCTAAATGATAAAAAACGAACTGTGAGGAAAAACAATGAAAATTCGCGACTCGCAAGCAAGTGACGTGATTATCATTGGCGGTGGAGCAACAGGCGCAGGGATCGCCCGCGACTGCGCGCTGCGCGGTTTACGTGTCATCCTGGTAGAGCGGCATGATATAGCGACCGGCGCGACCGGGCGTAACCACGGGCTGCTGCACAGCGGCGCTCGTTATGCCGTTACCGACGCGGAATCCGCGCGCGAGTGCATTAGTGAAAATCAGATCTTAAAACGGATCGCCCGCCATTGCGTCGAACCGACGGATGGTCTGTTTATTACGTTGCCGGAAGATGATCTTGCGTTTCAGGCCACCTTTATTCGCGCCTGTGAAGCGGCAGGCATTCGCGCTGAAGCCATCGATCCGCAGCAGGCTCGCATCATCGAACCTGCCGTTAACCCTGCGCTCATCGGCGCGGTAAAAGTGCCGGACGGCACTGTGGACCCTTTCCGCCTTACTGCCGCCAATATGCTGGATGCCAGAGAACATGGCGCAATCGTATTAACAGCGCATGAAGTGACCGGCCTCATTCGCGAAAACGCAACGGTCTGCGGCGTTCATGTGCGCAACCATCTCACCGGCGAAACCCAGACGCTTCATGCGCCGGTGGTGGTTAATGCGGCAGGTATCTGGGGGCAACGGATTGCCGAATATGCCGACCTGAGTATTCGTATGTTCCCGGCGAAAGGATCGCTGCTGATCATGGACCATCGGATCAACCAGCATGTGATTAACCGCTGCCGGAAACCATCGGATGCCGACATTCTGGTACCTGGCGATACGATTTCACTGATCGGCACCACCTCGACTCATATTGATTACAATGAGATAGACAGCAACCGCGTCACCGCAGATGAAGTCGATATCCTGCTGCGTGAAGGGGAAAAACTGGCCCCTGTCATGGCGAAAACGCGTATTCTGCGCGCTTATTCCGGCGTCCGCCCGCTGGTGGCCAGCGATGACGATCCCAGCGGCCGTAACGTCAGCCGCGGTATTGTGCTGTTCGACCACGCCGAGCGCGACGGGCTTGAAGGCTTCATTACCATTACCGGCGGGAAGCTAATGACTTACCGCCTGATGGCAGAATGGGCGACCGACGCCGTGTGCCGCAAGTTAGGCAATACTCGCCCCTGCATCACGGCGGATACGCCGCTGCCTGGCTCAAAAGAGTCTACGGAACATACGCTGAAACGCATTATCTCGCTTCCCGCGCCGCTACGCGGATCGGCGGTTTATCGGCATGGCGATCGCACGCCGGGATGGCTGAGCGAAGGCCGCCAACACCGTAGCCTGGTCTGTGAATGCGAGGCCGTCACGGCGGGGGAAGTGCAGTATGCCGTCGAAAACTTAACCGTGAATAGCCTGCTGGATCTGCGCCGTCGCACCCGCGTAGGGATGGGCACTTGCCAGGGCGAACTGTGCGCCTGCCGCGCAGCCGGGCTACTGCAGCGTTTTAATGTGACGACCGCGGCGCAATCTATTACACAACTCTCTGAATTTCTGAATGAACGCTGGAAAGGCGTACAACCTGTCGCCTGGGGAGACGCGCTGCGCGAAAGCGAATTCACGCGCTGGGTTTATCAGGGATTATGCGGTCTGGAGAAGGAGCACCAGGATGAAATTTGATACGGTTATTATGGGCGGCGGTCTCGCCGGTTTGCTATGCGGACTGCAACTCCAGCAGCATGGATTACGCTGCGCCATCGTCACCCGCGGACAAAGCGCGCTGCATTTTTCCTCCGGCTCGCTGGATCTGCTCAGCGCCCTGCCCGACGGCCAACCGGTGACCGAAATTACCGCCGGACTTGATGCGTTACGCCGCCAGGCACCTGAACATCCTTATTCGCGTTTAGGCGCGCAAAAAGTTCTTACGCTGGCGCACCAGGCGCAAACGTTACTTAACGCCAGCGGCGCGCAGTTATACGGTGACGTACAGCAGGCGCACCAGCGTGTAACGCCGCTTGGCACATTGCGTTCAACCTGGCTTAGCTCGCCGGAAGTACCGGTCTGGCCATTGTCCGCACAGAAAATTTGCGTCGTCGGCGTTAGCGGATTACTGGATTTCCAGGCGCACCTTGCGGCAGCGTCGCTGCGCCAACGCGATCTCAACGTTGAAACCGCAGAAATCGACCTTCCGGAACTGGATGTACTGCGTGATAACCCGACGGAATTTCGTGCGGTCAATATTGCACGTCTGCTTGATAACGAAGAAAAATGGCCGCTGCTGTACGACGCGCTGTCGCCAATAGCGACAAGCTACGACATGATCATCATGCCCGCCTGTTTCGGGCTGGCGAACGATACGCTGTGGCGCTGGCTTAACGAACGCCTGCCCTGCGCGCTCACGCTGCTGCCGACGCTGCCGCCGTCGGTGCTCGGTATTCGTCTTCACAATCAGCTCCAGCGCCAGTTTGTCCGTCAGGGCGGCATCTGGATGCCGGGCGATGAAGTGAAAAAAGTCACCTGCCGTCACGGTATCGTGAGCGAAATATGGACCCGCAACCATGCCGATATCCCACTGCGCCCGCGCTTTGCCGTACTCGCCAGCGGTAGCTTCTTTAGTAGCGGTCTGGTTGCCGAGCGTGAAGGGATTCGCGAACCCATTTTAGGACTCGACGTACAACAAACGGCCACCCGCGCCGAATGGTATCAACAACATTTCTTTGACCCACAGCCCTGGCAGCAGTTTGGCGTCGTAACGGATGACGCTTTCCGCCCTTCCCTTGCGGGCAACACGGTAGAAAATCTGTATGCAATAGGTTCTGTGCTGGCGGGGTTCGATCCTATAGCCCAGGGATGCGGCGGCGGCGTCTGCGCAGTCAGCGCCCTCCAGGCCGCGTACCATATCGCCGAGCGTGCAGGAGAACAGCAATGAGCGACACACGTTTTGAAAGTTGTATTAAATGTACGGTGTGCACCACCGCGTGCCCGGTCAGCCGCGTTCATCCTGGCTACCCTGGTCCTAAACAGGCCGGACCGGATGGCGAGCGTCTGCGTCTGAAAGACGGCGCACTGTATGACGAGGCGCTGAAATATTGCATTAACTGCAAACGGTGTGAGGTCGCCTGTCCGTCGGACGTGAAGATTGGCGATATCATCCAGCGCGCCCGCGCGAAATACGATACGACGCGCCCGTCATTGCGTAACTTTATTCTCAGCCACACCGATCTGATGGGCAGTGTCTCAACGCCGTTCGCGCCAGTGGTCAATACCGCCACCGCATTAAAGCCAGTGCGCCAGTTGCTTGATTATGCGCTAAAAATCGATCATCGCCGCGCCTTACCAAAATACTCCTTCGGCACCTTCCGCTGCTGGTATCGTAGCGTGGCGGCGCAGCAGGCTAAATACAACGATCAGGTCGCCTTTTTCCATGGCTGTTTTGTGAATTACAACCATCCGCAGCTCGGAAAAGATCTGATTAAGGTGCTGAACGCAATGGGTACCGGCGTACAGCTATTGAGTAAAGAGAAGTGCTGCGGCGTGCCGCTGATCGCTAACGGTTTTACGGATAAAGCTCGCAAACAGGCTATCAGCAATGTGGAATCGCTACGCGAGGCGATTGCCGTCAAAGGTATTCCGGTCATCGCCACGTCATCCACCTGTACGTTTGCGTTGCGCGATGAATATCCTGAAGTGCTGGACGTGGACAACGCCGGACTGCGCGAACATATCGAGTTGGCCACCCGCTGGCTATGGCGCAAACTGGATGCCGGGAAAACGCTGCCGCTTAACCCTTTGCCGCTGAAAGTGGTCTACCATACCCCGTGTCATATGGAAAAAATGGGCTGGACGCTTTACACGCTTGAACTGTTGCGTCAAATTCCGGGGCTTGAATTGACGGTTCTTGATTCACAGTGCTGCGGCATTGCCGGTACGTACGGATTTAAAAAGGAAAACTATCCGACATCGCAGTCCATCGGCGCGCCGCTGTTCCGCCAGATTGAAGAGAGCGGCGCCGACCTTGTCGTCACCGATTGTGAAACCTGTAAGTGGCAAATTGAGATGTCGACAAGCAAACGCTGTGAACATCCCATTACCCTACTCGCCCAAGCGCTCGGCTAAATAAATATCCTCCGGCATAGCCGGAGGTTTTTCAGATGCGCCTGTAAGGCTCTCTTACCAGCCGCGCCCTAACAGGCGCACACGATCTGACATTTGCATCAAACTTCGTTACTTACGGCCCGTAAACGGGCTACCCGGATAAGGGATCGATAACTGCTCTCCCATTTTATCCTCTTCAAGCTGGTGCTTTATGTATTCCTGTATCTTCGCTGTGTTCTTACCCACCGTATCAACGTAGTATCCGCGGCACCAGAACTCCCTGTTCCTGTATTTGAATTTCAAATCCCCAAACTGCTCATAAAGCATCAGGCTACTTTTACCCTTCAGATATCCCATGAAGCTCGACACACTCATCTTCGGCGGGATCTCCAGAAGCATGTGGATATGATCTGTACAGCATTCTGCTTCCAGAATTCGTACATTTTTCCACTCACACAATTTTCTTAATATGCTGCCTACTGCTCTACGCTTCTCTCCGTAGAACGTCTGCCTTCGGTACTTCGGGGCAAAAACTATATGATATTTACAGTTCCATCGGGTGTGCGCTAAGCTCTTTTCGTCCCCCATCGGGACCCCCTTTTGATTTCTTGTTGAACTTTTGCAGTTGCCAGACCGCAAGGTGTTTTAACAAATCAAAAGGGGTTTTGATAACCGACTCAAAGCTGAAAGCTTTACGGAACCCCCAGCCTAGCTGGGGGTTTTCCATAGACAATAAAAAGCGCCGGGGCTCCTCCGGCGCCATTGCTCTGAAAACCGGAGCCGCATAAACGCGACACGTCTCTTTGAGTATATTGGGTCAACCATGACTACTGCCCTCGGTGGCATGACAGGTAGCAAATATGCTGTGTATACAGCAATATCTCTTATATTATCGGCTGGCGCGTTACCCGCGGTCTCCCTTCAGGGGGGCTGCTGAATATCCCCAATGATAATTCAATGTTATCTTAATAATAAAAAAATAAGGTCTATGCCTGATTTAATCTGATTCTTCACAAACATAATATATAAATTATTATATTACATGATGTTTATCAGTTTCGCACACCAGGAAGCAGATAAAATGACTATGAGTGTAAATTCACTTTACCGATTGAGCATACCGCAATTTGAAAGTGTATATTCAGAAGAGGTGAGCGATGAAGTACTTGCATTGTTGATTAACGAAGTGGAAAACGGTAATCAGCACTGTATTGATCTGTTATGCAATCTTGCGCTACGCAAGGATGAGTTGGGCAGTAAAGTCGAGAAAACTCTTTTTGATCTCTTTAGCGGAAGAAAACCGGGACAATCTGGTATAGACAAAAAAATCAATCAGGCTTGTCTGGTATTATATCAGCTCGCCAATAATGCGCTAACTAAAAATAATACTGACTGGGAAAAACTACATACCGCGTCCAGATTACTTTATATGGCTGGTTCCGCAACAACCGACCTTTCTAAAAAATTAGAAATAGCGCATAAAGTTATCGGCGATCAGTATGCTCAGACAGATCAAGAACATGTTGGCGTTGAAAACCTATGGTGTCAAGCGCGTATGTTGTCGTCGGATGAACTGGCGACAGCAACGCAAAATCTGGTGCAAGAATCGTCCTCTCTCTCGATGAATTACCCCTTTGGGATTATTCATCCCACCACTGGAGAAAATGTATTAAGCGCTCAACTACTTACAAAGGTTGCTCACTCAGGATTAGCTGACAACGAAGCTTTCCTGATACATACAAAAGACCACTGGCTTCTATGTTTTTTTTATAAAGTTGCAGAAAAAATAAAATGCCTTATATTTAACAGCCATCATGCTTTGGAGCAAAATACTAAACAAGCATTCATGGAGGCAGCGAAAATTGCAGGTGTATTAGAAGAAGACGATGTTGCCTTTATTGAAAAGGATTTACAGAATAATGTACCCAACGGCTGTGGTGTATTTTGTTACCATGCCTTGCAACACTTATCGACCACCGGCCCAAGCGATCCGGTTACTGCGCTGCAAGCATATTGCGAAAATTTCTTAACGCTTCCGGTTGAGGAGCAGGTATTATTTAATATCCATATCCGTCGACAAATATATGAGTACAGTCTCACATCATCGTGAGCACTTATCCTAAAATTATTCTCTGCAAAGAACTTATAAATAATATAATCCACTTGATAATGGGAAGGCCGGGCCCTCCCACTGAACATTCTATACCGTCAATGATTCTACCACGTTTATCCAGCCATGTTCGCTGGTCATGTCCTCGCCATTAAGCCAGCGGCGCAGCATATTTAGCGCCATCATCGCACAAACTTCCTGACGTATTGCCAGACTGTAACGGTTGGCGCTAAAACGCACGCGTAAGGCACAGGTGCCATCCGGCGTCGCCAGCGCGAAATTAAGATGTTCGTTTTCCAGCCCCGACACGGCCAGCGCCAGACCGGCATAATGGTTGCTGCGCCGTTCTGTCGTCCAGTGCGCCGTTTGCGCCAGCGTCTCTTCCTGAGAGGGAACAACTTCGCTGGCAAGAACAGGCGCCCCGGCGCGGGAAAGCTGTAGCGCCAGTAAGCCGCTGGTATATTGCTCGCTCAACGTCAGGCTAAGTTGCCTTTCCTGCAGGCGACGGGCTATTTGCGCCGGCAGGTTTTCCGTACCTTCAAAAATCAGATTCTGCCCGGCAACCCGTTTGACCTCTGGCCATAACGCCAGCATCGCCTCCCGCTGCGTAGCCGGGCCGGTCAACTTCAGTTCAATGATCGGCATTGATGAGCGATACCCCATCGTCACGCCGGGCGGCAACGACAGCGAATCGAGACTCTGCGCCAGATCGCTTTCTGAGCGACCAAAGGTCGTTAACCGCAGGCAAAGCGGCGGCTCCGGCAGCGAAAAACGCGCGCGTAACCGCGGTAAGATTTCCTGCTCCACCATCACCTTAAATTCCGACGGTACGCCGGGGGTGAAAAACATCAGGCAGCGGTTGAGCTGTAGCGCAAATCCACAGGCGGTGCCGACCGGATTATTAATAAACGCCGCACTGGCAGGCAGCTCCGCTTGTTTACGGTTGCTCGGCGCCATCACGCGACCGCGCTGCTGAAAGTAGCGTTCCATTTCGGCCAGCCACGCTTCGTGCAGTACTAATCCTTCGCCTTTTGCCGTTGCCGCGGCGAGCGCGCTTAAATCATCGCTGGTCGGCCCTAACCCGCCATTCACAATCAAAACATCAGCATGGCGGCTGCGTTCACGCAAGATAGCGACCAGACTGTCCAGATTATCGCCCACCGTATTTCGCCGCGATAACGGAACGCCCTGATGAAAGAAAAAATCAGCCAGCCAGGCGGCATTGGTGTCAACGATTTGTCCGTGCAACACCTCATCCCCGGTGGATAGCATTTCCACATTTAGCATCGTGTTCTCCTGCTCTTATGATGAAAACACTATAACGCAAAGCCGGATATGACGTGGAAAGAAGAATGACGGGAGAAGAGGGAATATGGCGCGACGATTGCCGCGCCGTTAGCATCAGAAGCTGGCGTTTACGCCAATGTAAGGGCCGTCAGCAATCGCGTTATCACGGTTGCCATCTTTACCCGCCAGGTTCAGGTAACGATAACCGGCTTCAATACTCAGCGGACGCATAAGGGTGAAACGCGCGCCTGCGTTCGCTTCTTCATAACTGTCGATACCGCTGGACAGCGAATCCGGTGAATAATAATACTCGCCGAACAGACGGAAGCTGTCGCCGATTTTCCATTGTAACCCACCGCCGACAGCCGCCGCATAGCCTTCATCGCTGTCTTTCGGATTGGTATAAATTCCTTTACCGCCGACCGTCGCCAGCAGCGGTCCAACCGGAATGTTCAGCCCCAGGCCAACCCCCGCGACGTCGCCGTCATCATCGTTGTGCATCCAGTTGCCGCTTAGCGCCAGTCCCGTCGATTCCGTACCGAAACCCACGCCAATGTTGGTGTAATCTTTGCCCGCCTGGCCGCCAATACTTATGGCCTGCGCCGATGCAGAAACAAACAGCATTCCGGCAAAACCTAACAATATGCTTTTTTTCATTTTTACCCTTTCCAGCAAGCACATAAAGAAAAACGCCCCAAAACGGCAGAATTGTACTGCCAGACGCTGAGGAATCAATGCACTAAAAAACCATTCCAAAAACATATTGTAACGAAATACTACTTTCGCCATGACGCATCATTGCGCCATCACATGGCGACGCCTGCCTCAACAAGATTAACAAAAAACGCAGTCTGCGTTATCGCTTCCATTTTCCGCAAAGAATTTCGCAGAACGATTTGTTAAGCTGATGACTTACTTGTTTAAGGAAGCGACTTATGCGTCAACGAACTATAGTTTGCCCATTAATTCAAAATGATGGCTGTTACCTGCTGTGCAAAATGGCCGACAACCGCGGCGTCTTTCCCGGTCAGTGGGCGCTGTCGGGCGGCGGGGTCGAGCCAGGCGAACGTATTGAAGAGGCGCTGCGTCGGGAGATTCGGGAGGAACTCGGCGAGCAACTGATTCTGAGCGATATTACACCGTGGACCTTCCGCGACGATATCCGTGTTAAAACGTATGCTGATGGCAGACAAGAAGAGATTTATATGATTTATCTCATCTTCGACTGTGTTTCCGCTAATCGCGATATATGTATTAACGACGAATTTCAGGACTACGCCTGGGTTAAGCCAGAAGAACTGGCTCTGTATGACTTGAATGTAGCGACACGCCACACGTTAGCATTGAAAGGGTTATTATAATGACGACAGCCGCTTCAGGCTGTCTTTACGCTTTTAACATGCCGGCTAGCCGGGAACAAATTCACCATCTAAAACGAGTTTTCCGTTTTCCGCATGCATAACGAGCGCATTAAGATAGTCTGGTTCAAACTTGACGCCGCGCTTATTTTCTGCAATATACGTCAAACAATGATTATGTGTGAAAATAACTATATTTTTATTCTGCGACTTTTTCAGTAACGTATTGATTGAAGCATAAATACCGCTGCCGCAATCCATCATTTTTTTATCCACTGTAAGCGGTCTGCCCGCGGAAAACCAGGTTGCTGACTGGATGGTACGCACCGTATTACTGGAATAAAGGTTATAATTTTGTATATCAGCACTAAAGGCTTTACCCAGCGCTCTGGCATCTTGCGCGCCGTTGACCGTAATCCCCGTGCTGTCTGACAGGCAGGTGTTATCGGAGCGATCGCACCGCTCGGCATGGCGGAATAACACCACTACCGGATGCCGCTTCGCCAGCGCCGCCAGCGTTTTACCGTTAATCTGCGGTAGACCGTTACCACTCCAGGCATGTTGTGAGGTCAACCCGGCGATAATAACCAACGCCCCCGCCAGCATCGCGAAATAGCGTTTTTTTTTAATAAAACGTAGGGTAAATGCCAGCACATTAACCTCTCAGGCAGACAGTGCAGCTAACTAAATAGCAATACGATTAAAATGAAATTCCACGACGGAAGACCAGACCAGAAACAGAAAAACAGCTTTTGAGCGGTGTATAAAATGCCTTAAACTTTCGGCGAAAGCAAAGCATAATTCCATTAAAATTTATATTTTTACCTCACCTTAATTTCTTAATATTAATTTAATCTTCCTCCAGTAAGGTTTGGCTAAATTCGTTAAAAATAAGTCCTTTTCTATTCTCCGAATATTTGAAAAGCGGCTTGCATTGGCTGAAGGAAAAATGATGTCGGACTTTTTGCCGTTCTCTCGCCCGGCGATGGGCGCGGAAGAGCTCGCTGCCGTTAAGACCGTACTGGACTCAGGTTGGATAACAACCGGTCCGAAAAATCAGGAACTGGAAGCGGAGTTTTGTCGGCTAACAGGCAATCAATATGCCGTTGCCGTCAGTTCAGCCACCGCCGGTATGCACATCGCGCTGATGGCGCTGGGCATTGGCGAAGGCGACGAGGTCATTACACCGTCAATGACGTGGGTTTCTACGCTAAATATGATCGTTTTACTCGGCGCGAACCCCGTCATGGTCGATGTCGATCGCGATACGCTGATGGTCACGCCTGAACATATCGAAGCCGCGATTACGCCACAAACCAAAGCAATTATCCCCGTCCACTACGCTGGCGCGCCTGCCGATCTGGACGCTATTTACGCGCTTGGCGAGCGTTATGGCATTCCGGTGATTGAAGACGCGGCGCACGCGACAGGAACCAGATACAAAGGTCGCCACATTGGCGCCCGGGGCAGCGCGATTTTCTCCTTCCACGCCATTAAAAACGTGACCTGCGCTGAAGGCGGTATCGTCGTCACGGATAACCCGCAATTTGCGGATAAACTACGCAGCCTCAAGTTTCATGGGCTTGGCGTTGATGCCTGGGATCGACAGAGCGGAGGACGCGCGCCGCAGGCGGAAGTCCTGACGCCGGGCTACAAATATAATCTGCCCGACCTCAACGCCGCTATCGCGCTTGCTCAGTTACAGAAACTGGATGCGCTTAACGCTCGTCGCGCCGCCATCGCAGCGCAGTACCACCAGGCAATGGCGGATCTGCCTTTTCAGCCTCTGAGCCTTCCGTCGTGGGAACATATCCACGCCTGGCATTTATTCATTATCCGGGTTGATGAAGCCCGCTGCGGCATTACCCGGGATGCTCTGATGGCATCGCTGAAAACGAAAGGCATCGGCACAGGGCTGCACTTCCGCGCCGCGCATACGCAAAAATATTATCGCGAACGTTTCCCAACGCTCACGCTGCCTGACACCGAGTGGAACAGCGAGCGGATCTGCTCACTGCCGCTCTTCCCTGACATGACCGAGAGTGACGTTGCTCGGGTCATTACCGCCCTTCATCAGATAGCAGGACAATAAGCATGTTTGACGCCGCACCGATAAAAAAAGTCTCGGTGGTTATTCCTGTCTATAACGAACAGGAAAGCCTGCCGGAACTGATAAGACGCACCACCGCCGCCTGTGAGAGTCTGGACAAAGCGTGGGAGATTTTATTGATAGATGATGGTAGTAGCGATAGCTCGGCGGAGCTGATGGTGAAGGCGTCCCAGGAGGCCGGCAGCCATATCATCTCTATTTTACTCAACCGTAACTACGGCCAACATGCTGCGATTATGGCGGGGTTTAGCCATGTGAGCGGCGATCTTATCATTACGCTGGATGCCGATCTGCAAAATCCGCCGGAAGAGATCCCGCGCCTGGTGGCGAAAGCCGATGAAGGGTTCGATGTGGTGGGCACAGTGCGACAAAACCGACAGGACAGCCTGTTTCGCAAATCGGCATCAAAAATCATTAATCTGCTGATCCAGCGCACGACGGGCAAAGCAATGGGCGACTACGGCTGCATGTTACGCGCCTATCGCCGCCCTATTATCGATACCATGTTGTGCTGCCATGAGCGCAGCACCTTTATCCCTATTCTGGCCAACATTTTCGCTCGTCGGGCTACCGAGATCCCGGTGCATCACGCTGAACGTGAATTTGGCGACTCTAAATACAGTGTTATGCGCCTTATTAACCTGATGTATGACCTGGTGACCTGCCTGACGACGACGCCGCTGCGCCTGTTAAGCCTGCTGGGCAGCGTTATCGCCATCGGCGGGTTTAGCCTGTCGGTATTGCTCATTGTACTTCGCCTGGCGCTGGGGCCGCAGTGGGCGGCGGAAGGCGTCTTTATGCTCTTTGCCGTCCTGTTTACCTTCATTGGCGCGCAATTCATCGGTATGGGACTGCTGGGCGAATACATCGGTCGCATTTATAACGATGTCCGCGCCCGCCCCCGCTATTTTGTTCAACAAGTTATCTACCCGGAAAGCACGCCGTATACTGAGGAAAGTCACCAATGAAAGCCGTTATTTTTGCCTATCACGATATGGGATGTCAGGGCGTGCAGGCCGTACTGGATGCCGGATATGAGATTGCCGCGATTTTCACTCATGCCGACAATCCTGCGGAAAACACCTTTTTTGGCTCCGTCTCCCGACTGGCGGCAGGATTAGGGATTCCCGTTTATGCGCCGGATAACGTAAATCATCCTGTCTGGGTCGACCGCATCGCTGAACTTGCGCCAGATATTATTTTTTCATTCTATTACCGCAACCTGTTAAGCGAAGAAATTCTGCACCTCGCCCCGGCTGGCGCGTTCAATCTGCACGGTTCTCTATTGCCTGCCTATCGTGGCCGCGCGCCGCTAAACTGGGTTCTGGTTAACGGCGAAAGCGAAACGGGCGTAACGCTGCATCGTATGGTCAAACGTGCTGACGCCGGAGAGATTGTCGCCAGTCAACGCGTCGCGATTGCGCAGGACGACGTTGCGCTTACCCTGCATCATAAGCTATGTCAGGCCGCGCGCCAGTTGCTTAATAGCATCCTGCCCACCATGAAATGCGGGGATATACCCTCTGTTCCCCAGCGTGAGTCTGACGCTACGTATTATGGTCGCCGCAGGCCGGAAGATGGCCTAATCGACTGGCACAAACCGGTCGCCACAGTGCATAACCTGGTGCGGGCGGTAGCCGCCCCCTGGCCCGGCGCGTTCAGCTATAACGGCTCGCAAAAATTCACTATCTGGTCTTCCCGAATTTGTCCGGATGCGCAGGGCGCGCTTCCCGGCTCGGTGATTTCGGTCTCTCCGCTGCGGGTGGCCTGCGCCGATGGCGCGCTGGAGATTATTACCGGCCAGGTCGGAGACGGCATTACCGTGCAGGGCTCGCAGCTTGCACAGACGCTTGGTCTGGTGGCAGGCGCGCGTTTGAACCGTCCATCAGCGGCCAGCGGTAAACGTCGCATTCGCGTTCTCATCCTCGGCGTCAACGGTTTTATCGGCAATCATTTGACCGAACGGTTACTGAATGAAGAGAATTATGATGTCTACGGTATGGATATCGGCAACAACGCCATTAGCCGGTTCCTGCTCCACCCACGCTTTCATTTCGTGGAGGGTGATATCAGCATCCATTCGGAATGGATCGAATATCATGTCAAAAAATGCGATGTAATTCTGCCGCTGGTGGCGATTGCCACCCCGATTGAATACACTCGCAACCCGCTGCGCGTCTTTGAACTTGATTTTGAAGAGAACCTGCGGATTATCCGTTACTGCGTGAAATACCGTAAACGGGTGGTTTTCCCGTCTACCTCTGAAGTGTACGGCATGTGTACGGACGCCTCTTTTGACGAAGACAAATCGAATCTGATCGTCGGGCCGGTGAATAAGCCGCGCTGGATTTACTCCGTTTCCAAACAGCTTCTCGACCGGGTGATTTGGGCTTATGGCGAAAAAGAGGGATTGCGCTTCACGCTTTTCCGCCCCTTTAACTGGATGGGGCCGCGGCTGGATAGCCTGAACGCGGCGCGTATCGGTAGTTCACGCGCGATAACTCAGTTGATTCTGGATCTGGTAGAAGGGTCGCCTATTAAGTTAATCGATGGCGGTCAGCAGAAGCGCTGTTTTACCGATATTCGTGACGGGATCGAAGCATTGTTCCGCATTATTGTGAATGATGGCGATCGTTGCGATGGAAAAATCATTAATATCGGCAATCCTGACAACGAAGCCAGTATTGAGGAACTGGCGACGTTGTTGCTCAACAGTTTTGATAAGCATCCGCTGCGCGGCCATTTTCCGCCGTTTGCCGGTTTCCAGATCGTCGAAAGCCGTAGTTATTACGGCAAGGGGTATCAGGATGTCGCACACCGGAAACCCAATATCGACAATGCCAGACGTTGTCTGGATTGGGAACCGTCTATTGCGATGCGTGATACGGTTGAAGAAACGCTGGACTTCTTCCTGCGCAGCGTAGATATCACGGAACGCGCATCATGACGAAAGTCGGTTTACGCATTGATGTTGATACCTTGCGAGGAACGCGTGAAGGTGTCCCCCGACTGCTGGCGACATTGCATCGCCACGGCGTTCAGGCCAGCTTTTTCTTCAGCGTCGGGCCGGACAATATGGGACGTCATCTTTGGCGTCTGATAAGACCGCGATTTTTATGGAAAATGCTACGTTCAAATGCCGCCTCGCTCTACGGTTGGGATATCCTGCTGGCCGGTACCGCCTGGCCGGGAAAAAATATCGGCAACGCCAATGCCGGGATTATTCGTGAAACGGCAACATACCATGAGACGGGACTACATGCCTGGGATCACCATGCGTGGCAGACTCACAGCGGCCACTGGAGTATCCACCAGCTTGAAGAAGATATCGCGCGCGGCATAACGGCGCTTGAGGCCATTATCGGCAAACCCGTCACCTGCTCAGCCGCAGCCGGCTGGCGAGCAGATGGGCGCGTTGTTCGCGCGAAAGAGCCGTTCAACCTGCGGTATAACAGCGATTGCCGTGGCACCACTTTATTCCGTCCGCTACTGATGCCGGGCCAGACAGGGACGCCGCAAATCCCCGTCACCTTACCCACATGGGATGAGGTTATCGGCCCTACCGTTCAGGCGCAGGCGTTCAATACCTGGATTATCTCCCGCATGTTGCAGGACAAAGGCACGCCGGTATATACCATCCATGCGGAGGTCGAAGGCATTGTCCATCAGCCGCTGTTTGAAGATTTGCTCGTTCGTGCACGCGACACAGGGATCACTTTTTGTCCTCTGGGCGAACTGTTGCCGACATCGCCTGAGTCTCTGCCGTTGGGGCAAATTGTACGTGGACACCTCCCTGGCCGCGAAGGTTGGCTGGGGTGTCAACAGGCAGTGAGCGTCTCATGATGAAATCGATACGCTACTATCTGGCTTTCGCCGCGTTTATCGCGCTCTACTATGTTATTCCTGTCAACAGCCGCCTACTCTGGCAGCCGGATGAAACGCGTTATGCCGAAATAAGTCGGGAGATGCTGGCATCTGGCGACTGGATCGTTCCGCATTTTCTGGGATTACGTTATTTTGAAAAACCGATAGCCGGTTACTGGATAAACAGTCTGGGTCAGTGGCTTTTTGGCGCCACCAATTTTGGCGTGCGGGCTGGCGCTATTTTAACGACGTTGCTGGCCGCAGCGCTGGTGGCGTGGCTGACGTTCCGCTTATGGCGGGATAAACGTACCGCGTTGCTTGCCTCCGTTATCTTTCTATCCCTCTTTGCCGTTTACAGCATCGGGACGTATGCGGTACTCGACCCGATGATCGCGCTTTGGCTTACGGCCGGTATGTGTTGTTTCTGGCAGGGGATGCAGGCCACGACCCGAGCGGGCAAGATGGGGATGTTTTTGCTACTGGGCGCTACCTGTGGACTGGGTGTATTAACTAAAGGCTTCATCGCCCTGGCCGTACCGGTAGTGAGCGTGCTGCCGTGGGTCATTGTCCAGAAACGCTGGAAGGACTTTTTGCTTTACGGCTGGCTGGCGGTCTTGAGCTGCTTTGTGGTTGTCCTTCCCTGGGCGATCGCCATTGCGCGACGCGAAGCCGATTTCTGGCATTACTTTTTCTGGGTGGAGCATATCCAGCGATTCGCCATGAGCGATGCCCAGCATAAAGCCCCTTTCTGGTACTATCTGCCAGTACTGCTTGCGGGAAGTTTACCGTGGCTGGGGTTACTGCCTGGCGCGCTTAAACTGGGCTGGCGCGAGCGAAACGGCGCATTCTATTTGCTCGGATGGACGATCATGCCGCTTCTCTTTTTCAGCATTGCGAAAGGGAAACTGCCCACCTATATTCTTTCCTGTTTCGCACCGATAGCGATACTAATGGCGCGCTTCGTCCTGCATAACGTGAAAGAAGGCGTCGCCGCGCTACGTGTCAACGGCGGGATCAACCTGGTGTTCGGGTTAATCGGGATCGTCGCGGCGTTTGTCGTCTCCCCATGGGGACCATTGAAATCGCCTGTCTGGACGCATATCGAAACCTATAAAGTTTTTTGCGCCTGGGGCGCCTTTACGATTTGGGCGTTTGTGGGCTGGTATAGCCTCTGCCATAGCCAAAAATATATATTACCCGCGTTTTGCCCGCTGGGACTGGCGCTGTTGTTCGGTTTTTCCGTTCCCGACAGAGTCATGGAGTCCAAACAGCCGCAGTTTTTTGTCGAAATGACCCGGGCGCCGTTGTCATCAAGCCGCTATATTCTTACCGACGGCGTCGGCGTCGCCGCCGGGCTGGCCTGGAGTCTGAAACGGGACGATATTATGCTCTACGGGCACGCGGGCGAACTCAGGTACGGTCTTAGCTACCCCGATGTGCATGATAAATTCGTTAAAGCCGACGATTTTAACGCCTGGCTCAATCAGCATCGTCAGGAGGGTATTATTACGCTGGTACTTTCTATAGACAAAGATGAAGACATTAGCGCTCTTGCCATTCCTCCTGCGGACAATATTGATTATCAGGGGCGTCTGGTGTTAATTCAGTATCGACCTAAATGATCGGCGTCGTTCTGGTGCTTGCCAGTTTGCTCAGCGTTGGCGGTCAGCTCTGCCAGAAGCAAGCGACACAGCCATTGACGGCGGGCGGACGCCGCCGCCACCTGATGCTGTGGCTGGGTCTGGCGCTGATATGCATGGGCGCGGCGATGGTGCTGTGGCTGCTGGTGCTACAAACCCTGCCGGTGGGCATTGCCTACCCGATGTTGAGTCTGAATTTTGTCTGGGTCACGCTGGCGGCATGGAAAATCTGGCATGAACAGGTTCCGCCCCGCCACTGGTTTGGCGTCGCATTGATTATCAGCGGCATTATCATTCTGGGGAGCGCGGCATAATGGGCGTAATGTGGGGACTGATAAGCGTGGCGATTGCCTCCCTCGCCCAGTTGAGTTTGGGGTTCGCCATGATGCGGCTACCATCGATAGCGCATCCACTGGCGTTTATTGCCGGGCTGGGCGCTTTTAATGCCGCGCCCCTGGCGCTATTCGCCGGTTTGGCGGGGTATCTGATTTCCGTCTTCTGCTGGCATAAAACATTACACACGCTCGCGCTCAGCAAAGCCTATGCGCTGCTGAGTCTCAGCTATGCGCTTGTCTGGGTAGCCTCAATGCTGTTACCCGGTTTGCAAGGCGCTTTCAGCCTAAAAGCGATGCTCGGCGTCTTGTGCATTATGGCGGGGGTAATGCTGATTTTCCTGCCCGCCAGGTCATGATGGCTTGCGCGTCAACCGCTGCCATTCGTCACAGGAATAACATCGTGCATTAATGATTTTTAGGATTTGGTGTTTTTCCCGATTGATACAATACTGGGCATCTTTTAAAGGCGACAGGATATCGCCTGGACTCAGTAATATCATGGAATTCGCCTCGGCGATCATTTTTAGCGAACCGCCGCTATCGCACAGCACCAGAACATGGCGCGCCATTTTTTTGACGTAATGCGATTTCTTAACCAACCATTCCATAGCGCCCCCGTTTCACGCTTATTGTTCATAACACGCTACACATCAACGGGTAAACAAAACGGCAATAGCGACGGAATGGTTGTATATTAACCTAACATTAATTTTTACAGCTCTCACACACCCACTGCTGAAGCGCACGGCGAGATATTTTAATCCCTCCATTTTTCAGTTCTGGCGGCAACGTCAACCAGCGCACCGGCTGCTGAAAACGCGCCAGCTTATCGCGGACCCATTCGGCGAGATTCACCTCTCCGGCCTGCAATGCATACTCCACAACCGCCACGGGACGATGGCCAAACTCTTTATCTTCTACCGGCACGACGAAGGCTTGTTGCACCAGCGGATGCGCGTTAATAACGCGTTCGACCTCCTCCGGCTGAATGCCTTCGCCGCCGCTAAAGAACAGGTTGTCCAACCGCCCGGCGATGGTTAGCCTGCCGTGGTTCAGCTCGCCGCGATCGCGCGTGGCAAACCAGCCCTCGTCATTAACCAGCGGGATCAGTTTGCCATCACGCCAGTAACCTTCCGCCATACTGGCGGCGCGCAGCCAGACTTCATTATCGACGATTCTGACCTCTCTGCCGGGCAGCGGCGCGCCGACATCATCCGAACCATCGGCCTCCTTGGCGCATACCGTAGAAGCGAACTCCGTAAGCCCATACCCGCACCAGCAACGAATCCCTTGTTTGCTGGCCTGGTCGGTGAGTTCAACCGGAATCACCGCGCCGCCGAGCAAAACGGCTTTCAGCGTCACCGCCGCCTGATTCTCCAGCAACCGCCACAGTTGCGTTGGCACCAGCGAAGCATGAGTACACCCCGCCAGCATCTGCTCCAGCGGTTGCTTGTCACGTACCGTCATTCGCGCCCCGGCGAAGAGCCAACGCCACATAATACCCTGCCCGGATACGTGGAACAGCGGCAGCGATAGCAGCCAGTCATCCTGAGGGCCAAACGGCATTAGCGAAAGCACCCCCTGCGCACTGGCAAGATGCGCCTGGCATGTGTGTACAGCGGCTTTTGGCAATCCTGTGGAACCCGATGTCAGCGTCATGGAAACCAGGCGCTGCGGTTGCCAGGCTACGGCATACGCCTCTGTACCCTTTCGCATCTGCAACGCGGTTAATCCGGAAAGCGTGTTTTCGCCTTCCAACGTCAACGCAAAACGCAGCGTTAACTCCGGCACCAGCGCCTCCAGCAATGTCTGGGGCAACTGCGGGTTGACGGGCAGAACCCGCGCGCCGCACTGCATCAGCGCAAGCCATGCCAACAGAGTGTGCGGCTGATTCCCGGCGCGCAGCAGGACACCGTCGCCCTCCCGTACGCCCTGCGCGGCAAACCCGCCCGCCAGCGCATCAATACGCTCACAGAGGGCGCGCCAGCTTAGCACTTCATCGTTCAGGCGCAGAGCGGGCGCCTGAACGCGAACCTGACGCCAGTGGCGCCACGGCCAGTCCGTCAATATCATAACAGTCGTTCCAGCTCATCACGCTTCAGACAAGGCAACGTGCTACCGGGCCAGGGGCGAACCTGTTGCGCCTGCATCAGATGCAAGGTATCCAGTCCGGGCAGCGTTCCCGGCGTCAACCCGGCGGCAATCCGCGCCAGTTGCGTCAGGCCGAGGCTGGACTCGATCGAAGCGCTGATGACCGCCGTCAGTCCCAACGCATGGGCGGCGGCGATTTGCTCACGCACTTTATCAAGCGATCCGGTCAGCATCGGTTTAATCACCACGGCGCTAACGCCCGCCCGGGCCTCGAAAACAAAATCCGGCTCACGCAGACTTTCATCCCAGGCAATCGCGATGCCGGTTTCACGGGCAAAGGTAAGGGAATCATCACGCGTCTTACACGGTTCTTCGAGAAAGGCGATGCGGGCGCGGTAGTCCGGATTAACATACTTTGCGAACTGTTGGGCTTTTAGCGGCGTCCAGGCACGATTCGCATCCAGACGCAGATGCAAATCCGGGATCGCCTCCAGCAGCAAATTAACCACCATGCCGTCGCGTACCGCTTCATAGAGACCCACTTTGACCTTAGCGATTTTCTCGCCGGGCATATCGGCAAGCCGCAGCACCAAATCGTCAGGATCGCCAGTACATAACGGCGCAGCGCGATAGTCCGCCGCTTCCGGCAACATCCCGCTCAGCTCCGCCAGCGCACAGCTTGCGCCAAACGCGACCGAAGGCATCTCCGGTAAGGCGTCGCGCCCCTGAAGCCAGTCGTTTACCCACGTTAGCAGCGCCGTCTGGGCCTCTTCGCACGTTTCCTGACTGAACCCCGGAAGCGGGGAGATTTCGCCCCACCCTTCACGTTCGCCGTCATGCAAACAAACGTACATCCCGTCGCGAGTTTTTAACCGCCTGTCGCGCAGAACCACCCCCGCGTCCATGGGGATCTGCCAGCGGTATACCTGCGCGCTACGCATTATGGGTTCCGTTTGAATTTGCTGAAGTCAGGCTGACGCTTCTGGTTAAAGGCGTTACGGCCTTCCTGCCCTTCTTCCGTCATGTAGAACAGCATGGTGGCGTTGCCCGCCAGCTCCTGCAGCCCGGCCTGACCGTCACAATCGGCATTCAGCGCCGCTTTCAGGCAACGCAGGGCCATCGGACTGTTTTGCAACATTTCACGGCACCAGCGCACGGTCTCTTTTTCCAAATCCGCCAGGGGAACGACGGTGTTGACCAGCCCCATATCCAGCGCCTGTTTCGCGTCGTACTGGCGGCACAGGAACCAGATTTCACGCGCTTTCTTCTGACCAACGATACGCGCCATATACGAAGCGCCCCAGCCGCCGTCAAAGGAGCCGACTTTCGGACCGGTCTGACCGAAGATGGCGTTTTCCGCTGCGATAGTCAGGTCGCACATCATGTGCAGCACATGGCCGCCGCCGATGGAATAACCCGCGACCATCGCGACAACCGGTTTTGGACAGGTACGAATCTGGCGCTGGAAGTCCAGCACGTTCAGGTGATGCACGCCGGAGTCGTCCTGATAACCGCCGTAATCGCCGCGCACCTTCTGGTCGCCGCCCGCACAAAACGCTTTATCGCCTTCGCCGGTCAGAATAATCACGCCCACGTTGTCGTCGTAACGAGCATCCGCCAGCGCCTGAATCATCTCTTTGACGGTCAACGGACGAAATGCATTGCGCACCTGCGGACGATTAATGGTGATTTTTGCAATACCGTCGGTGGATTTCTCGTAACGAATGTCGGTGTAACCCTCCGAGCAGTCGTGCCATTCTACCGGTGCGTAAAGCATTGTTTCATCAGGATAGATCATAGTGTGTCCTTTAGTCAGAGACGCAGAATCTGAGCCAGACGGTCTACCACGCCAGCGGGATTTTCCCGATGCGCGTTGTGTCCGGCGTTACGAATGACATGGCATGTCGCCGCCACTTCCTGCGCCAGAGCGCGGAATTTGCTGTCGCGTTCGCCACATAAATAATAAAACGGAAATGCCAGCGCGTTGAGCGCCTCGCGTAAATCCGGCTGGACGGCAAGCGATGTCGCCTCCAGCATCGCAGCCAGCGTTTCGCCGTTATTCTGGCTACGCAGCGCCGTCAGCGCCTGCCTTTGCTGCGCCGTCAGCGAGGCGAACACCGGCTGCTGATACCAGTCGTGAAAAACCTCAGTCAATGGTTCACGACGAAAACGCTCTGCCCAGCGCCCGTCGGACAAGCGTCTTTCAGCGCGCGCCTGTTCATTTTGCAGCCCCGGATGACCGCCTTCAACCACCAGGCCGCACAGGCCAGGTATTCCTTGACAGGCCGCCATCATCGCCACCCTACCGCCAAGAGAGTATCCTACCAGCCAAAACTTTAGTATGTTGTAACTCATTAAAGTAGCGCGCAGTAATCTGATGACATCGGCAAATCCGCCGACCGGAATAGCCGCCGATCCGCCATGCCCCGGTAAGTCAATATAGAGCCGCGAACAGGTGTGAAACTGCTCGCCGACCGGCTGCCATTCGCGGCAATCGCCAGAAAAACCGTGCAGGAAAACCAGCCAGGGCGCCCCAGGCTGTCCGGGCATGTTCTGCGCGTGCAAAATCATAGATGGCTTACCTGCGCCAGAAGCTGCTGCAACGTCTGCGCGCCGTCTGTCTCATTTACCACCAGCTCAATCACCGTCGACGCCGGGGTTCGCCACGCGCCAGCCAGCGCCGACTCCAGTTCTTCCCAGTTTTCCGGGCGATGATAGCGCAGGTTAAACATGGCGGCCGCATGGTCGAAATGGACGTTTTGCGGCATCAGATAAAAGCGCTCGCGTTTGCTTTGCGGCGTCGGCAGCAGGGAGAAGATCTGCCCGCCGTTATTGTTGACCACAATCAACACAAACGGCGCGGATACCTGACGTAGTAACGCCAGCGCGTTAAGATCGTACAGCGCGGATAAATCGCCGACGATAGCAAGCGTCGATTTGGCGCTGGCGCGCTGCACGCCCGCCGCCGTGGAAAGCAGCCCGTCAATGCCGCTCGCCCCGCGATTGCTGTATACCGGATAGCCGGCCGGCAACTGTGACAGCGCGTCGATCAGACGCACCACCAGACTATTGCCCACGAACAATTGCCCCTGCTCCGGCAGATAGTCGCGAATACGGTGCGCCAGCTGCGCTTCGCCAAAGGTGTCTCGCTGCGCGACCACCCGTTGCCACGCCAGTTCCGCCAGACGCGGGATCTCTACACACCACGGTTTACGTTTTTCCGCCGGATGCAATTCCAGCCAGTCGGCGATTTTCGCTACCAGTCTGCGCCCACGATGGTGCGCCGGGTCCAGACGACCTTCAATATTGTCAATTACCCAGTACTCTTCCGGCTCGCAGGTTGCCTGCCATTGCAGTAAGCGTTTTCCGGTAAGGCTGCTGCCAAGCTGGACGACAATCTGCGCCTGCTGCAGTTCGGTCACCGCTTTGGCGTTGCCGAGCCACAGGTCGGCGCACGGCAGCGGCTGTCCGGTTTGCGACAATACGTCGCCAATTAATGGCCAGCCCAGGGTTTGCGCCCACTGCGCCACTTTTTTGCCCTCTTCCGCGCTCATACGCCCGGCGACGACGACGCCGCGTTTTTGTCGCCAGAAGAACCAGTCGCGCTGTTTGTCGCTTTCCAGTCGACGCGCTTCGCACAGCCAGGGTTTTTCATCCTGCCACCAGTCGCCGAGACGCTGCTGCCAGACCAGACCAGTGTCATTCATATCGCCATACAGCGGTTCGGCAAAAGGACAGTTAATGTGCAGCGCGCCCGCATGAAGCATGGCGAGCGCATTGTCGATGGTCGACACCAGCCAGCGCGCCGGGATATCCTGCGTAGGGCGCGGCAACGACAGCGTTTGGGAGGGGTGTGAGGCAAACATTCCCGCCTGACGGATCGCCTGGTTGGCGCCGCAGTCAATGAGTTCCGGCGGACGATCGGCGGTAAGTAAAATGAGCTTCTCGCCCGTCAGCCCCGCCTCAATCAACGCCGGATAGAGGTTCGCCACAGCGGTACCTGAAGTCACAATAACGGCAACCGGCTGTTTGCTGACTTTCGCCAGCCCTAACGCCAGATGGCCAAGCCCACGCTCATCAAAGTGCGTATGGTGAATAAAAGCAGGATTCGCTGCCGCCGCCAACGTGAGCGGCGTGGAACGGGAACCAGGGGCGATACAAACATGCCTGACGCCATGACGGGTTAAGGCTTCCAGAATGACCGCCGCCCAGCGTCGGTTAAATGCACTTACTGACATGAGTTTTCCGGTATCAATCATTGGGACTAAGTATAAAGAGCTGCAAAAATGGATTATTGATATGGGTCGGGATTATGTGACTCATTGCGCATCCATCTGCAATAAGGTGCGTAACCCGGCTGCTTTATTATTTATTTCCTGCCATTCCTGTTCCGGATCGGACCCCCGGACGATTCCCGCGCCGGCATACAAGCGCACCACATTGGCCGTCACTTTGGCTGAACGTAACGTCACGCAAAACTCGCTTTGCCGCGTGGAGAGATAGCCAGCCGACCCGGCATACCATTCACGCTCGAACGGCTCATGCTGTTCTATAAAACAACGCGCGGGTTCACGAGGGATCCCGGCAACCGCCGCGGTAGGCTGTAACTGATGCAGGCAGAGGGTATCATCCGCCTGATTAAGCGCCGTCCAGATACAGCGGCGCAAATGCTGTACCTTCCGCAGCCTGAGCACCTGCGGCGGCAGCACATCCAGCGAGTGGGTGCAGTTTTGCAGTCGCTGGCAGATGTCTTCGACAACCAGCATATTTTCTCGCTGGTTTTTATCGTCTTTCATTAACCATTCGCCAAGCTGCCAGGCTTTATGGTTATCCGGATGGTTAGCTACCGTCCCGGCCAGCGCTTCAGTACGCAGCGCCGTTTCACGCCGCCGCCAGAGCCGCTCCGGCGATGACCCCAGAAAGGCGCTATCGGCGGAAAAGGCCATAAAAAAGTGGTAACAGTTGAGATTTAAACGACGGCTGGACGCCATCATCGCCGCGGCATTGACCGGACGGGAGAATTGTAAGTCGGTGGCCCGCGCCAGCACAACTTTATCAAACGCCTCTTGCGCAATGGTATGGGTAGCCTGCTGAATCAGCTTCACCCAACCGTTTTTATCCGGCCAGTGCTGTTCGCCCGTTAGCGAAAGGCGCAGCGCCGGAACAGGCTTAATGCCGACCAGAGAAGCAAGAAACGCCTTCGCCTGGCACGCATCATCGCGTAACGAAACGTCACTATAGAGATGTAGTCGTAAGGTCGCTGTACCACCGCTACGCCGCCACTCCAGCCTCGGCAGCAATAAGTAGCCCTCTTTCGGCTCGAACGCATTCAGCCCCCAAATACGCAGGTCAGGCTGCGAGTGCTGACGTAAAAACCGTTGCGCCAGATCGAGCGATGAAAATACGGTGATTGCCCCGAGAACGGCAGCTTCTTCGTCGCCATTGCGCTGTTGCCAGTAGAATTGGGGAAAGGATGACTGGCTGGCCAGCCAGCTCAATGCATCAAAGGCATCGTTTAAAGGGAAAGGCGCATCGAAAACGCAAAGACCTGGCGTCGCCGGTATCTCTTGCGATAGCTGACGCGTCAGATTTTCCAGCGCTGTAGTAATAGAATGCACGCGGACCCTCCCTGTTAAAAACCCCACATTATACGGGGTACTGCCCTAAAAAAGCAGTACCTCATTTAGGGAGGGTTGCGATTCTGTTCAGTTGCGGGGATTTAGCGCCGCGCCAGCAGCAGTCCAAGCACCAGCCCTACCGCTGCGCCTACGCCAATACCCTGCCAGGGTTTTTCATGAACGTAGTCATCCGCTTTGTAAACGGCCTGCTTTGCCCGGTAATAATAGCTATCCGACGCATGACTTACGCGGTTTTTCACCTCTTCCAGCGCCTGCTCCGCGCGGGCTTTCAGCTCAATGTATTTTTGATCGGCGGGATCGCCTGAGGAACGTAAAATCTCTTCCAGCGTTTCGCTGAGCAAAGTCAGATCATCATCAACGCGTGATTCACCAAATTGATATGACATTCTCATTCTCCGTTGTGTTAACACCTGCTCCTAACTATAGTCAACGGTTTCGGTTTATGCCTGATGAACCTCTCGCGCCATTCCCCGGTGCGGAATGCCATCTTCATCATAAACGTCGGTGACCGGGATAAAACCAAAACGCGCATAAAAATGTTGTAGATGCGCCTGCGCGCCCAGATATAACGGCTTATCCGGCCAGTGCCGTCCACAGGATTCCAGCGTTTTCGCCATTAATTGTTGACCCCGTTTTGCCCCTCTCCAGGCGTCGCTGACAATCACCCGACCAATGACCACCGGGTCTGATTCGATATCGCTTTTCAGAATCCTCGCATACGCCACCAGTTCGTCATGATGCCAGCCCAGAATATGACGATTGTCGCCGATTAAATCATCGCCATCCACATCAAGGTAAGGACAGCGCTGCTCTACCACAAAGACCGCGCAACGCAATTTGAGTAACGCGTAAAGTTGAGGAACGGTAAGTTCGCTATGGTGGAGATCCTGCCAGTAAATCATGATGAACTCCTGTGTTGTGGTAATCTTGGGTTAAACGATAACCAAACGTGTAAGGACAAGATGGAATTAATTTTTTTAGGTACGTCCGCAGGCGTTCCCACGCGTTCACGCAATGTAACGGCAATTTTATTACACCTGCAACATCCAACGCAGCCGGGAGTGTGGCTTTTTGATTGCGGCGAAGGGACACAGCATCAAATGCTTCACACCGCGTTTCATCCCGGTAAGCTTGAGCGCATTTTTATCAGCCATCTTCACGGAGATCATCTGTTTGGCTTGCCGGGTCTGCTATGCAGTCGGTCGATGGCGGGACCCCCCCATCCGTTAACCGTATACGGACCTAAAGGCGTGCGCGAGTTTATTGAAACCGCACTGCGCCTTAGCGGTTCATGGACCGATTTTCCGTTGCGAATTGAAGAAATCAGCGCGGGAGATATTCTTGACGACGGCCTGCGTAAAGTGACCGCGTTCAAGCTGGCGCATCCACTGGAGTGCTACGGATATCGTATTGTTGAACATGACAAGCCCGGCGCGCTGAATGCCAGAGCGCTAACAGCCGCAGGCGTTACGCCCGGTCCCCTATTTCAGGCGTTGAAGGCGGGGAAAACCGTCACGCTTGCCGATGGAAGGCAGATTAATGGCGTCGATTATCTTGCGCCTGCCGTAGCGGGGAAATCAGTAGCGATTTTCGGCGACACCGCGCCCTGCGAGGCCGCTATCGCGCTGGCACAGGGTGTGGATGTCATGGTGCATGAAACCACGCTGGATACCTCAATGGAGGAGAAAGCCAACGGCCGCGGACACAGCTCCACCCGTCAAACCGCGACGCTGGCGCGGGAAGCCGCCGTCGGTCGACTGATCATGACCCACATTAGCTCACGCTATGATGATAAGGGCTGTCAGCGATTACTGGCGGAATGCCGCGCCATTTTCCCGGCGACGGAACTGGCTTACGATTTTTCTGTTTTCCCGGTTTAGCGCTCCATTTTTTGTCCTCTTTGCCGATAACACTAAAAAAGGCTGGCTTTCATAATGAGGTTAGGATGGACAATTTCCAGAAAGATATTGATGACAGGGCGAACTTAACCCTGTCCAACCGTTTTGAACTGCTGTTATTCCGTCTTGGTACATCGCTGCATGAACAGAAGTCAGAACTGTTCGGCATCAATGTCTTTAAGCTGCGCGAAATCGTACCGATGCCCGCCTTTACGCGCCCAGCAGGCATGAAGGCGCCGCTATTGGGCATGGTCAATATTCGGGATCAGGTGATTCCGGTGATTGATTTGCCTGCGGTAGCGGGCTGTAAGCCAGAAACCGGACTGAATATTTTGCTGATCACCGAATATGCGCGCAGCGTACAGGCATTTGCCGTCGAGTCGGTGGAAAATATTATGCGTCTTGACTGGAAGCAGGTGCATACCGCTGAGAAAGCCGTCAACGGACGTTATATCACCAGCATCGCCTGTCTGGACGAAGACAAAGAGACCAATAATCTGGCGCTGGTGCTTGATGTCGAACAGATCCTCTATGATATTGTGCCCTCTAGCCACGATCTGCGCGCCACCAATCTGAAGACCAATAAATTTACTATTACCCCTGGCGCGGTAGCCATTGTGGCGGAAGACTCCAAAGTCGCCCGCGCGATGCTGGAAAAAGGGCTGAACGCGATGGAAATTCCGCATCAGATGCACGTGACCGGCAAGGATGCATGGCAGAGAATCCAGCAACTGGCGCAGGAAGCGGAGGCCGAAGGTAAACCGATTAGCGAAAAAATCGCGCTGGTCCTGACGGATCTTGAGATGCCGGAGATGGATGGCTTTACGTTAACGCGTAAAATTAAAACCGATGAAAGGCTGAAAAAGATCCCGGTCGTTATTCACTCTTCCCTTTCCGGCAGCGCCAACGAAGATCATGTGCGTAAGGTGAAAGCCGACGGTTACGTGGCAAAGTTTGAAATCAATGAACTCTCGTCAGTGATTCAGGAAGTATTGGAACGCGCGGCGCAAAACATCAGCGGTCCGCTGGTGAGTCGGCAGTTGCTAAGTTAAAGCAGGATCACTGAAACCCTAAATGCCGGATGACGGCAAAAACATCTTATTCGGCCTACTATCTACAATAATTTCACAGCATTACGTCAGATAATAAAAAACCCGCTTCACAAAGCGGGTTTTCTTTTTGGCTTGTTGCTTACATCAACGGCGTCGCCAACTGCACAAGGCTAATCAACGGCTGCGGCCAAACGCCCAATACCAGCACCAATAAAGCGGAGATCAGCACCACGATACCGCCTGCGCTGTACTGCCAGTTTGTCGGCGCGTCACGGCCCGGTTGCTGCGGCGCGTGCAGGTAGAGGCTTACAGCGACACGCAGGTAGTAGTACAAACCAATCGCAGACCCCACCACCACGGCGGCAACCAACCACCACAGGCTGGCCTGAACGCCGACCGCCAGCACGTAGAATTTGCCGATAAAGCCTAGCGTCATCGGGATACCTGCCAGCGACAGCATCATCACCGTCATCACCGCAGCAAGCACCGGACGGTGCCAGAACAGACCACGATAAGAGTACAGGGAATCGGCATCCGGACCGCGGAACGGGCTGGACATCAGGCTGACCACGCCAAACGCGCCGAGGCTGCTGAACAGATAACCGGCCAGATAAACGCCTACCGCTTCCATCGACATCTCGCCGCTCTGCAGGGCAATCAACGCTACCAGTAGATAGCCGAGGTGAGAGATAGAAGAGTAACCGAGCAGACGTTTGATGTTGGTCTGGCTCAACGCCATCAGGTTACCGAAGATGATAGAGGCAAAGGCGATAATGCCCAGCACCACGCGTACCGCTTCGCTGTCGCCTACCGGCGCATACAGGAACAGACGCATCACCACGCCGAAGATAGCAATTTTACTTGCCGTCGCCAGGAAGGTGGAAACCGGCGCAGGCGCGCCCTGGTAAACGTCCGGCGTCCACAGATGGAACGGCACCAGAGAGAGTTTAAAGCCCAGACCGACAATCATCAGGCCAAAGCCCGCCAGCAGCAACGGCTCATGCAGCATACCGTCGCCGAGGCTCTTTCCGAGCGCTTCGAACGACAGGTTGCCAGATTGCGCATAGACCAGCGCCATCCCGAACAGCAGGAAAGACGAGGCGGCGGCGGAAAGGATGGTGTATTTAATACTGGCTTCCAGCGAGCGTTTCTGGCGGAAAGCATAACCAATCAGGCCGAACAGCGGCAGCGAGATCAGTTCAATACCAAGGAACAGCGCCGCCAGGTGATTGGCGTTCGCCAGCAGAATTCCCCCCAGGCTGGCGATTAACACCAGCAGGTAGAACTCTTCTTGGTTATCGTTATAGCCTTCAAGCCACGGGTAGGCAAAGGTACAGGTGGCGAGGCTCGCCAGCAGCACCAGCCCGGTGTAGAGCATCGCAAAACCGTCAACGCGCATCAGCGGCGTGACGTCCATTGCCCCGGCCTGGCCGACAAACCAAAGCGAAACCAGCGCGGCGTTAAGCCCAATGACCGACAGCGTGGCATTGAGGAAATGATTGCGTCGCCACGCAATGGAGAGCATCACAACCACCACCGTCAAGCCGACGATCAGCAGCGGTAGCAGCGCAATCAGGTGTTGTGGAGTTATTGTCATGGCGATTTACGGCCTTGTAGTAGTAACGGAATTAACAAACCACTGCTGGATGTTGCTCATCGCAGAATGCGAGGTATCCAGAATCGGCTGCGGATAGAAGCCAAGCAGTACCAGAAGCACCACCAGCAACAGAATGATAAACAGCTCGCGCAGCGACATCCCTGGCAGTTCCTGGTTGGCAATCTGGCTCTTCGCTTTACCAAAGTAAGCGCGATGCAGCATCGCCAGCGAGTAAACAGAGGCGAATACCAACCCAAAGGTGGAGATAACGGTAATCACCGGCACTACCTGGTAGCTGCCGAACAGAATCATAAATTCGCCGACAAAGTTACCGGTGCCCGGCATACCGAGCGTCGCCACCGCAAAGAACATGGACAGCGCCGGCAGCCATTTCATTTTGCCCCACAGGCCGCCCATCATACGCATGTCACGCGTGTGCAGACGTTCGTACAACTGGCCGCACAGAATGAACAGACCCGCCGCGGACAGACCGTGCGCAATCATCTGAATCACCGCGCCCTGGTACGCCAACTGGCTACCAGTGTAGATAGCAATCAGCACGAAGCCCATGTGGGAAACGGAGGTATAAGCAATCAGACGCTTGATGTCGTACTGGGTAAAGGCCATCCACGCGCCGTAGAAGATGCCAATGACGCCCAGCCACATAGCGATGGGCGCAAACTCCGCCGACGCGTTCGGGAACAATGGCAGGGAGAAACGCAGCAGACCGTAGGCGGCGGTTTTCAGCAAGATACCCGCCAGATCGACGGAACCGGCGGTCGGTGCCTGGGAGTGCGCATCCGGTAGCCAGCCGTGCAACGGAACCACCGGCATTTTCACCGCAAAAGCGATGAAGAAACCCAGCATCAACAGGTATTCCACGCCATGAGACATCGGCGTATTCAACAGTTCTTCGTAATTGAAAGTCCAGACGCCGGTCGCGTTGTAATGCACAAAGACCAGCGCCAGAATCGCAATCAGCATCACCAGACCGCTTGCCTGGGTATAGATGAAGAATTTTGTAGCCGCCGTGATACGCGTTTTACCGTCAGAGGCTTTGTGGCCCCAGAGCGCTATCAGGAAGTACATCGGCACCAGCATCATTTCCCAGAAGAAGAAGAACAGGAACATGTCGATGGCCAGGAACACGCCGATAACGCCGCCCAGAATCCACATCAGGTTCAGGTGGAAGAAGCCCTGATATTTTTCGATTTCTCGCCAGGAGCAAAGTACCGCCAGAACGCCGAGCAGACCGGTCAGCACCACCATTAGCAGCGACAGTCCGTCGAGCGCCAGATGGATAGAGATGCCAAAACGCGGGATCCACGGCAGGACAAATTCAGATTGCCACTGTGGAATACCGGCGGATTGCGTCAGTGAATAGCCGCCCTGCAACCACAGTTGCAGGCCGAGCGCCAGCGTCAGTCCCATGGTTATCAACGCGATCCAGCGCGGCACCTTCACGCCAAAGCGTTCGGTCTGCCAGCACAGAAAGCCGCCGATAAAAGGGATTAATATCAACCAAGGTAATAACATGGTGATCTTTGTTCCTTGTTTAAGTCCCGTTCAGGCTATCTCACTCGTCATAGCGAACCCCGGCTGTGCTCGCAATCCTCACGTACTCCAGTACGCTCCGGTTGCTGCGCGCAGGCGGCGTCCACTCTGACTTCGCCGATAACGCCTGTCCTTTTGGACTTGATTTTCAACGAATTTTAAAAAATTCTCTTCGGGTTTGTAGGCCCGGCAAGCGCAGCGCCAGCGGGCAAAACACTCCCAATCCTCACACTCAACGCAGTACCATCAGCAGCGCCAGCACCACAACCGCACCGATGCTCATGGATGCCACATACCAGCGTAAATAACCGTTCTCGCTCAGTACCAGGCCTTTGCCTGCAAAACGGGAAAGGATAGCCGGAATGTTCATCAACGCATTAAGCGGGTCGCGTTTCAGCAGCCAGGCGATACCCAGGAACGGCTTGACGAACACTTTGTCGTACAACCAGTCAAAGCCCCAGGCGTTATACCACCAGGTCCCCAGCAGACGGCCCGGCGCGCTGTTGGCAATCGACGTCACAAGCGTGCGTTTGCCCAGCCACAGCCATGCGGCAATCAGGATGCCCGCAATCGCCACTACACCAGAGGTGATTTCCAGGGTCAACACACGACCATGCGCCAGTTCAGTGGTCTGCGGCAGTACCCCCTGCAATGGCGGCACAATCAGCGCGCCAATGAACGTGGACAGGATCATCAGGACAATCAGCGGCAGATGGTGGGTAATCCCCTTCCCTGCATGAGCATGAATTTGTTCTTTACCGTGGAATACGATGAAAATCATGCGGAAGGTGTACAAGGAGGTCATGAACGCGCCGACCAGACCTGCCACCATCAGATTGATATGACCGTTCGCCATCGCACCGGCCAGGATCTCATCCTTACTAAAGAAGCCCGCGGTGACCAGCGGTAACGCTGACAACGCCGCGCCGCCCACCAGGAAGCAGGCATACACCAGCGGAATGGACTTACGCAGGCCGCCCATCTTAAAGATGTTCTGCTCATGGTGGCAGGCGAGGATCACCGAGCCAGACGCCAGGAACAGCAACGCTTTAAAGAAGGCGTGGGTCATCAGATGGAAAATCGCCGCATCCCACGCCTGTACGCCCAACGCCAGGAACATGTAGCCAATCTGACTCATGGTGGAATAGGCCAGCACGCGTTTGATATCGGTCTGCACCAGCGCGGCAAAACCGGCCATTACCAGCGTAATCGCCCCAATAATTCCCACCAGATGCAAAATTTCCGGCGTCATCAGGAACAGGCCATGCGTGCGCGCAATCAGGTAGACGCCAGCGGTCACCATGGTGGCGGCGTGGATCAGCGCAGAGACTGGCGTCGGGCCAGCCATCGCGTCGGCAAGCCAGGTCTGCAACGGTAGCTGCGCAGATTTACCCACCGCGCCGCCCAGCAGCATCAGCGTCGCCCACATCAGCATGTTGTTGCCGTCAGCAAAGTGCGCTGGCGCCAGCTCTACCATTTCGCGGAAGTTCAGCGTGCCCAGTTCGTTGTACAGAATGAACAGCGCAAAGGCGAGGAAGACGTCGCCTACACGAGTGACGACAAACGCTTTCATCGCCGCCGCGCCGTTCTTTGGATCGCTGTAATAGAAGCCGATCAACAGATAAGAGCACAGGCCCACGCCTTCCCAACCGAGGTACATCAACAGCAGGTTATCGGACAGCACCAGAACCACCATGCTGGCGATAAACAGGTTGGTATAAGCAAAGAAGCGGGAGTAACCCTCTTCTCCACGCATGTACCAGGAAGCGAACATATGAATCAGGAAGCCGACGCCGGTGACCACAGAGAGCATGGTCAGCGACAGGCCGTCCAGCACCAGGTTAACACCGATATTGAAGTTCCCGACCGACATCCACGTCCACAGCGGCTGGCTGAACGCCTGTTTGCCGTTGGCGAAGAAATCCATCCCGACAAACGCTGTCACCAACGCCGCCAGACCAACGGAACCCACGCCAATGGTCGCGGAGAGATTTTCCGACCAGCGTCCGCGAGAGAACGCCAGCAGTACAAAGCCAATCAAAGGCAGAATAATGGTTAAGGCAAGCATGTTCATCCACGCATCTCACTTACTGAATCGATGTTCAGGTTCTGGCGACGGCGATGGAGTTGCAGCAACAGCGCAAGTCCAATACTCGCTTCCGCAGCCGCAAGGCTGATGGCGAGAATGTACATCACCTGACCATCGGTCTGGCCCCAGTAGCTCCCGGCGACCACAAAGGCCAGCGCGGAGGCGTTAATCATGATTTCCAGCCCGATCAGCATAAACAGCAGATTGCGGCGGATAACCAGACCGGTTAAACCCAGGACGAATAAAATCGCAGCGAGGATCAGTCCATGTGTTAAGGGGATCATGCGCGCTCCTCCGTTTTTCTTTTCGCGCGGTCATCGGCGCGATTGCTTAGCACTTCGCCCGCACGCTCTTCACGACCGACGTGGAACGCCACCACCAGGCCTGCCAGCAGCAGCATAGACGCCAGCTCGACCGCCAGAACATAAGGCCCGAACAGCGTAATGCCCACCGCTTTCGCGCTAATCGGCGTGCCGTCGATACCCTGGTCGTTAACGCCCAGAATGGCGTACACAATGACCGCCAGCATAATGGCCGACAAAATCGCCGGACCAATCCACACCTGCGGCTTTAGCCACTGGCGTTCCTGTTCGATTTCGCTGCCGCCGAGGTTGAGCATCATCACCACGAACACAAACAGCACCATGATGGCGCCTGCGTAGACGATAATTTCCAACGCGCCGGCAAAGTAAGCGCCCAGCGAAAAGAACACCCCAGAAATCGCCAGTAACGATATCACCAGATACAACAGCGCATGTACCGGATTGGTATGGGTGATCACTCGCAGAGTCGCGAGGATGGCTATCAGGCCACAGATATAAAAAGCGAATTCCATTGCCCTCTCCTTACGGTAACAGGCTCTTGACGTCGATAGGCTTGGCTTCGTTCTCTGCTTCGCCTTTATCTTTGCCGTCGATTGCCATACCCGCCATCCGGTAGAAGTTATATTCCGGGTATTTGCCCGGACCGGAAATCAGCAGATCCTCTTTTTCGTACACCAGATCCTGACGTTTGTATTCACCCAGTTCGAAGTCCGGGGTCAACTGAATCGCCGTGGTCGGGCACGCTTCTTCGCACAGACCGCAGAAGATGCAGCGTGAGAAGTTTATGCGGAAAAATTCCGGATACCAGCGGCCATCTTTGGTCTCCGCTTTTTGCAGAGAGATACAGCCTACCGGACAGGCTACCGCACACAGGTTACAGGCAACGCAGCGCTCTTCGCCGTCCGGGTCGCGCGTGAGCACGATACGGCCACGGTAACGGGGCGGTAAATAGACCGGCTCTTCCGGATACATCCGCGTTTCGCGTTTCGCGAACGCATGTAGGCCGATCATCCAGATACTACGTACCTGAGTGCCGAAACCTACTAATAATTCTTTTAAGGTCATGGTCTTTGTGTCCCTTATTGCGCCTGCCACAGAATGACAGCCGCCGTTACCAGCAAGTTGATGAGCGTCAGCGGCAGGCAGACTTTCCAGCCGAAGGACATTACCTGGTCATAACGCGGACGCGGTAACGACGCACGAATCAAAATGAACATCATCATGAAGAACGCGGTTTTCAGCGCGAACCAGACGAATGGCGGTAAGAACGGGCCATGCCAGCCACCGAAGAACAACGTTACCATCAGCGCGGAAACGGTGACGATGCCGATGTACTCCCCCACGAAGAACAGACCGAATTTCATACCGGAATATTCGATGTGGTAACCGTCCGCCAGTTCCTGCTCGGCTTCCGGTTGGTCAAACGGGTGACGGTGACAGACCGCTACGCCCGCGATGGCAAAAGTAACAAACCCAAAGAATTGCGGAATCACGTTCCACAGATGCGCCTGGTTATTGACGATATCGGTCATATTAAATGACCCGGCCTGCGCCACCACGCCCATCAGGGAAAGACCAAGGAACACTTCGTAGCTCACCGTCTGGGCAGACGCGCGCATCGCGCCCAGCAGCGAGTATTTATTGTTGCTCGACCAACCGGCGAATAGCACCGCGTAAACCGCCAGACCCGCCATCATCAGGAAAAACAGAATCCCGATGTTTAAATCGGCCACCACCCAATTAGGGCTAACCGGCACAATGGCGAAGGAGAGCAGCAGCGAAGTAAACGCGATCATCGGCGCCAGGGTAAAGATGACGCGATCCGAGAATTTCGGCACCCAGTCTTCTTTAAAGAACATCTTGATCATGTCCGCGACCAGCTGGAGCGAGCCGCCCCAGCCAACGCGGTTTGGTCCATAACGGTTCTGGAACAGACCCAGCAGACGACGTTCGCCAAAGCTCATGAAGGCCCCGCAGGTGACGACCACCAGCAGAATCACCACCGCTTTGAGAATGCTCAGCAGGATCTCAATCAGATCCGGTGTAATCCAACTCATTGTTGCGCCTCCCGCAGATCCTCAAGACGCGCGCCAGCCAGAACCGGCGCGATGCCAGGCATACCCATCGGCAGCCCTACCTGCCCTGCCGCTAACCCTTCAGAGATTTCAACCGGCAGCGTCACCGTATTGCCATCGTAGCTAAAGGAGACGCGCGTCCCGGCATTGACCCCCAACTTCGCGGCATCCGCCGGGTTAAGTTTGATATACGGCTGCGGCATACGGCTCTGGAAGACCGGAGAACGCTGAGACAATTCGTCGCTGCCAAACAGGTGGTAGTACGGCGCAATACGCCACTGACCGTCCTGCGCCAGGAAACTTGCCGGAACGGTAGTGAAATAACCCAGACCACCCTCAGTGGTTTCAATCAAACGCACGCCCGGATCGCCGTGACGCAGTTTGCCGCCCACTTCATCCTGGAATTTGTTCCACGCCTGCGGGGAGTTCCAGCCCGGCGCCCAGGCAAACGGGATTTCAGATCGCGGGGCAGTCGGTTGGTTATTCCCTTCCATGGAGAAGGCGAACATGGTGTCTTTATCCTGCGGCTGGCGTGGTTCGTGCACGCTGATGTTGGCGCGCATTGCGGTACGACCGCTGTAACGATGCGGTTCGCGCGCCAGCTTCTGCCCACGAATGCGGAAGGTCGCATCCGGCGCGGCGTCTTTAATGCCGGCAAATTGCGGCATGGCGGCAATAACCGCGTCGATCACGTGGTCAAGCTGCGTCCAGTCCACTTCGCGGTTTTCGACGGTGCTGTGCAGCGAATGCAGCCAGCGCCAGCTTTCCAGCATAATCGTCTTGTTATCGTAGTAGGCCGGATCATAAACCTGGAAGAAGCGCTGCGCACGGCCTTCGTTGTTGATGACCGTACCATCGCTTTCAGCAAAGCTCGCCGCGGAAAGCACCAGATGCGCGTTTTCCATAATCGCCGTGCGCTGATGGTCAATCACCATCACCAGCGGCGCTTTGGAGAGCGCAGCGTTCACGCGGGCGGCGGAAGCATGACGATGGAGATCGTTTTCCAGCACCACCACCGCGTCCGCACTGCCGGTTTCCAGCTCGGTCAGCGCATCATCAAGCGAACCGCCGCCCATCATACCCAGCCCCATGCTATTCACGGAGCGGGCAATCATAGTAATACCGACGTCGGCGCCACGGCCTTTCAGCGCTTTAGCCACGTTGGCGGCCGCCTGAATCACCTCACTGCTACCGGCGTTAGTGCCGGAGATAATCAGCGGTTTTTTCGCGCCGGCCAACGCCTGAACAATGACATCAATTTTGTTTTGCAGATCGCTGTCGATGCCGTCAACCGCAGGCGCGGTATTGTCCAGCGCATGGGCAATCGCAAAGCCCAGGCGCGCCTGATCTTCCACCGGCGCGCGATAGGTCCAGGCGGCGATATCATCCAGACGGGTGTCGTCCACGTTGGTGACGAACAGCGGATGTTTGGCACGCTGGCCGATGTTAAGGATGGCCGCGATCTGCCAGTCGGCCACTTTCTGCGCCGCCGCCATTTCACGCGCTTTCCCTTTCACCGCCTGGCGTACCGCCAGAGCAACGCGCGCGCCGGTCTGAGTGACATCCTCACCCAATACCAGTACCGCGTCATAAGATTCGATCTCACGCAGCGCCGGGGTGTAAATTCCGCCCTCACGCAGCACTTTCAGCGCCAGTTGCAGACGTTCCTGCTCGCCCTGAGCGATACCGGTGTAGAAGTTTTCCGCACCAACCAGCTCACGCAGCGCAAAGTTGCTCTCAATGCTGGCGCGTGGCGAACCGATACCGATCACTTTCTTCGACTGGCGCAGAATATCCGCCGCGCCCTGCATCGCCTGCTCAGCGTTGAGGGTAATAAAGTCATCGCCGCGGCGCTGAACCGGCTGACGCGGACGGTCTTTCAGGTTCACATAGCCATAACCGAAACGACCGCGGTCGCAGAGGAAGTAGTGGTTAACGGTGCCGTTGTAACGGTTTTCGATACGGCGCAATTCGCCATAACGCTCGCCCGGGCTGATGTTACAGCCAATGGAACACTGCTGGCAGATGCTTGGCGCAAACTGCATGTCCCATTTACGGTTGTAACGCTCGGAGTGCGTTTTATCGGTGAAGACGCCGGTCGGGCAAATTTCTACCAGGTTACCAGAGAATTCGCTTTCCAGCACGCCGTCTTCCGTACGCCCGAAGTAGACGTTGTCGTGCGCGCCATAGACGCCCAGATCGGTGCCGTCGGCATAATCTTTGTAGTAACGTACACAACGGTAGCAGGCGATGCAGCGGTTCATTTCGTGAGAGATGAATGGCCCCAGATCCTGGTTGCGGTGGGTACGTTTGGTGAAACGGTAGCGACGGAAACTGTGCCCCGTCATCACGGTCATATCCTGAAGGTGGCAGTTACCGCCCTCTTCACAGACCGGACAGTCGTGCGGGTGGTTAGTCATCAGCCACTCCACCACGCTTTCACGGAACTGTTTCGCTTCTTCGTCGTCAATAGAGATAAAAGTACCGTCGGTGGCTGGCGTCATACAGGACATCACCAGGCGACCACGCGTATCTTCCGCGTTTTGGTATTGCTTCACCGCACACTGGCGGCAAGCACCGACGCTTCCCAGCGCCGGGTGCCAGCAAAAATACGGAATATCAAGGCCGAGGGACAGACATGCCTGTAGCAGGTTGTCCGCGCCGTTGACCTCGTATTCTTTGCCGTCTACATGAATCGTAGCCATTAGCATGCTTCCAAATTAAAAATCGTTAACTCACCAGCGCTCTTTGAGCAGGTTCGGCTGAATACCATTGATTAAATGGGTATTGCTGAACGGCTGCTTGATGCCAGCTTCGAATTCTTCGCGGAAATACTTAATTGCGCTTTGCAGTGGCTCAACCGCGCCCGGCGCATGTGCGCAGAAGGTTTTACCCGGTCCGAGGAAACGACACAGTTGCTCAAGTGTCTCGATATCCCCCGGCTGGCCTTCGCCGCGCTCCAGCGCGCGCAGAATTTTCACGCTCCAAGGCAACCCGTCGCGGCATGGCGTACACCAGCCGCAGGATTCGCGGGCAAAGAACTCTTCCAGGTTACGCACCAGCGATACCATGCCGATTTCGTGGTCTACCGCCATCGCCAGCGCGGTCCCCAGACGGCTCCCCGCTTTACCGATGCTTTCGAACTCCATCGGCAGGTCAAGATGCGCCTCGGTCAGGAAGTCGGTTCCCGCCCCGCCCGGTTGCCAGGCTTTGAATTTCAGACCATCGCGCATACCGCCCGCGTAATCTTCGAGGATCTCGCGCGCGGTAGTGCCGAACGGTAATTCCCAGAGTCCCGGATTCTTCACGCGGCCCGAGAAGCCCATCAGCTTGGTACCCGCATCTTTGCTTTTCGAGATGTTCTGGTACCACTCCACGCCGTTGGCGAGGATTGCCGGGACGTTGCACAACGTTTCGACGTTGTTCACACAGGTCGGCTTGCCCCATACGCCGGAGGTCGCCGGGAAGGGCGGCTTGGAGCGCGGGTTCGCGCGGCGGCCTTCGAGGGAGTTGATAAGCGCAGTCTCTTCACCGCAGATGTAACGCCCTGCCCCGGTGTGGACAAACAGTTCGAAGTCAAACCCGGTGCCCATGATATTTTTGCCAAGCAAACCGGCTTCGGTGGCTTCCGCAATCGCACGGCGCAGATGTACAGCCGCTTCGATATATTCGCCACGCAGGAAGATGTAACCACGATACGCTTTCAGCGCGAACGCGGAGATCAGCATCCCTTCCACCAGCAGGTGCGGCAGTTGTTCCATCAGCAGACGGTCTTTATAGGTGCCCGGCTCCATTTCATCAGCGTTACACAGCAGGTAACGGATGTTCATGGATTCATCTTTCGGCATCAGGCTCCACTTGAGACCGGTGGAAAAGCCCGCGCCGCCGCGTCCTTTCAGACCGGCGTCTTTTACCTGGCTGACGATTTCATCCGGAGACAGGCCGGTCAGCGCTTTACGCGCGCCTTCGTAGCCGTTTTTGCTACGATATTCGTCCAGCCAGACCGGCTGTTTGTCATCGCGCAGACGCCAGGTCAGCGGATGGGTTTCGGGAGTACGGATAACGTTTTTCATTTATACCGCTCCAGTAGTTCAGGAATGGCTTCCGGGGTCAGATGGCTGTGAGTATCCTCATCAATCATCATGTTCGGCCCTTTATCGCAATTCCCCAGGCAGCAGGTCGGCAGCAGCGTAAAGCGACCATCAAAGGTCGTCTGCCCCGGTTTGATGTTGAGATTTTTTTCCAGCGCGGCCTGAATCCCCTGATAGCCGGTGATATGGCACACCACGCTATCGCAGTAGCGAATCACGTGGCGACCGACCGGCTGACGGAAGATCTGGCTGTAGAATGTGGCGACGCCTTCGACGTCGCTCGCCGGGATACCCAGCACATCGGCAATAGCGTAGATCGCGCCGTCCGGCACCCAGCCACGCTGCTTCTGAACGATTTTCAGCGCTTCAATGGACGCCGCACGCGGGTCTTCGTAGTGGTGCTTCTCGTGCTCTATCGCTTCACGCTCTGCCGCACTCAGCTCAAAAGCCTCGGTTTGTGGTTGTTGATTCTCGTGCATAATTAGCGGTCCACATCTGACATAACAAAATCGATACTACCCAGATAGACAATCAGGTCAGAGACCAGGCTACCGCGGATCGCCGAGGGAATCTGCTGCAGGTGCGCAAAGCTCGGCGTGCGCACGCGGGTACGGTAGCTCATAGTGCTGCCGTCGCTGGTCAGGTAGTAACTGTTAATCCCCTTAGTCGCTTCCACCATCTGGAAGGACTCCTGCGCCGGCATCACCGGGCCCCAGGAGACCTGCAGGAAGTGGGTGATCAGGGTTTCGATATGTTGCAACGTGCGCTCTTTCGGCGGCGGCGTGGTCAGCGGGTGATCCGCTTTGAACGGGCCTTCCGGCATGTTATCGAGGCACTGCTGAAGAATGCGCAGACTCTGGCGCAGCTCTTCCACTTTCAGCATCACGCGGGTATAGCAGTCGGAGACGCCGCCACCCACCGGCACTTCAAAGTCAAAGTTTTCATAGCCAGAGTATGGACGCCATTTACGTACGTCGAAATCGATCCCGGTCGCGCGCAGCCCTGCGCCGGTGGTGCCCCACTCCAGCGCCTCTTTCGCGCCGTAAGCGGCAACGCCCTGCGAACGCCCTTTCAGAATGGTGTTACGCAGCGCGGCTTTCTCGTAAGAATCCAGACGCTTCGGCATCCACTCAAGGAACTCTCGCAGCAGGCGATCCCAACCGCGCGGCAAGTCGTGCGCGACGCCGCCGATACGGAACCAGGCCGGGTGCATACGGAAACCGGTGATCGCCTCCACCAGGTCATAAATTTTCTGCCGGTCGGTAAAGGCAAAGAAGACTGGCGTCATCGCGCCGACGTCCTGAATAAAGGTCGAGATGTACAGCAGATGACTGTTAATGCGGAACAGTTCAGAGAGCATCACGCGGATGACGTTCACACGATCCGGGACGGTGATCCCTGCCAACTTTTCTACCGCCAGCACATACGGCATTTCATTGACGCAACCACCGAGGTATTCGATACGGTCGGTATAGGGAATGTAGCTATGCCAGGACTGGCGCTCGCCCATTTTTTCAGCGCCGCGGTGGTGATAGCCGATATCCGGCACGCAGTCGACGATCTCTTCGCCGTCAAGTTGCAGGATAATACGGAACGCACCGTGCGCAGACGGGTGGTTCGGGCCGAGGTTGAGGAACATAAAGTCCTCGTTGTCAGTCCCGCGCTTCATCCCCCAGTCTTCCGGCTTAAAGGTCAGCGCTTCCATCTCCAGATCCTGCTTGGCTTTGGTCAGCTCAAACGGGTCGAATTCGGTCGCGCGCGCCGGATAATCTTTACGCAGCGGATGGCCTTCCCAGGTTTGCGGCATCATGATGCGCGTCAGGTGCGGGTGGCCTTCGATATCAATACCAAACATCTCCCAGGTCTCACGCTCGTACCAGTTGGCGTTAGGGAAAAGTTTAGTGAAGGTCGGCACGCGCAGGTCGTTTTCAGACAACGCCACCTTGAGCATGATATCGCGATTACGCTCAATGGAAATCAGGTGGTAGAAAACGGAAAAATCCGCGGCGGGTAACCCGTCACGGTGCGTACGCAGGCGTTCATCCATGCCGTGTAAGTCAAACAGCATGACGTAAGGTTTCGGCAGTTTCTTTAGGAAATCGCCAACCGCCAGTAATTGTTCACGCTTGACCCAAACAACGGGGATACCGGTGCGGGTCGCCTGAACGGTAAAGGCATCCGGCCCAAAACGGTTGCGCAGTTCGCCGATAACCGGATCATCAAGATGATCGCGGGTACTCCATGCAGCGTCTTGCGCGGTTAAGTCGGTCATATTGTTCACCATTGCAAATGGTCCGTGGTGGTCGACAGTGCTTCGCGCTATTGAAATAGTGGTTAGCGAAGTGAAGTGCTGCTGCCGACAGGCGCAAATTAAATCTCGTCCGGGGTACGCAGGTTCGTGACGGCAATACGCTCGCCGCGTTTACGTTCGCGTTCTGGCTGCATATTGGCGCGATACACGCCCTGATCGCCCACCACCCATGAGAGCGGACGGCGCTCTTTGCCAATCGATTCTTGCAGCAGCATCAACGCCTGCATATACGCTTCCGGACGCGGCGGACAGCCAGGGATATACACATCCACCGGGATAAACTTATCCACGCCCTGCACTACCGAATAAATATCGTACATGCCGCCGGAATTGGCGCAGGCGCCCATAGAAATTACCCATTTTGGCTCCAGCATCTGGTCATACAGACGCTGAATAACCGGGGCCATTTTGGTAAAGCAGGTACCGGCCACCACCATCAGGTCAGCCTGACGTGGCGACGCACGCAGCACTTCCGCGCCGAAACGGGCGACGTCATGCACTGCGGTAAAAGAGGTCACCATCTCTACATAGCAGCAAGAAAGGCCGAAGTTGTAGGGCCAAATCGAGTTTTTACGGCCCCAGTTAACCATGTCATGCAGTTTGCCCATGAACACGTTTTTGTTAACTTCCTGCTCCAGGGGGTCGGTTACGATCTCCTGTTTTTGCAGGGGGTAACGGTCATTCTCACCGTTAGGATCTATGCGGGTGAGCGTATAATCCATCTTAATGCCTCGCGGTTAGCGTTGACGATTAGCGATACTGTTCGTTTCCGGGTTCATACGCTCGCGGCGTGAACGCGCGGGCGTCCAGTCCAACGCGCCAATACGCGCCAGATAAACCAGACCAGCCAGTAACACAAAAATAAAAATTGCAGCTTCCACAAAGCCAACCCAGCCGCTTTCGCGGATAGAAGTTGACCATGCGAACAGATACAGCGCTTCAACGTCGAAGATAACGAAGAACATGGCTACCAGGTAAAACTTGGCAGACAGGCGTAAGCGGGCGGTGCCGACCGAGTCGATACCTGATTCAAACGGAACGTTCTTGTGCCTCGCGCGTGCGCGACCGCCCAAAAACCAACCGCCTACCAGCATCAGGCAGCACAGGCCAATGGCAACGATAAGAAAGATAGCGAATGCCCAGTGATGAGCGATGACTTCAGTGGATGTTGACATACTCATTGCTTACTCATCAAAAGTAGCGCCAGTTTCTCTGCTCTTTACGGCAGATGGACGCCACATCGATTCATGGGGAGGAATAAAAAAAACCCTACAATTACTGTAGAAAATGATAAAAACAGCTAATTGATGTGGTTTTTTACTCCTTTCTATAACCTTTTGTCAACTTTAACAAAAGTTCCTTCACATTAATTTACATCAATTCATCATCATTAACATTAAGTGCCATCCTGGAGAAAATGACTATTCGACCAGGAGGAATTTTATGTTGTTGAATCGTGTCCGTTGTGAAGCAAAAGAAATAACACACACCTATTTTGACAGGAATTTGTGAAGATGCCTCCCCCTAAATGGGAGTATTTTCTTGATCTGTGACACGCTTTTGTTAATTCACCCCATAAAACAGCAACAATTTCTCTAGTTTTTTAACATGCAAATTCATAAAATGGATGTTCTGGTTATTTTTTACCCACACTAAGCAGTGAATCGCTACTGGCTGATTTACCGCAACTTTTACAATTGGTGCGGTTAAGAGCGTACAGATGGACGCCAAAAAAGAGCCACTGAGCGTTTTTTCATCGCCAGCGGCTCTTTTTTACATTTATGACGTAGCGCCTTTTGCCTGCGAGCTACTCAAAACCACCTTCCACCATCAGCGAATCGTCTCCGCCCTCTGCAGAAAACTGGTTGTAATGCCACGGGTTTTGATAGCTTTCCATCGCATGGAAAATCACCATCGCCAGCTCGTTCTGGCTATTGGGATCGCGGCACAACAGATATTCCGTATCCGGCAAAGGCGGTAATCCGTCTGCGGCGCCCAGCACGCGAAGATCGGGACTCATCATTTCGACAGGTCGAGCCGTTACGCCAAGACCAGCTTTAACGGCCGCGCGTACCGCCGGTAATGTCGACGCCACATAGGCCAGCCGCCAGGGAATACCCGCTGCATTTAGCGTCTCCAGCACCATATCGCGGAATGGGCTGGGATCGTCCAACAGTACTAATGGTACCGGTTCTCCCCTTTGCAAAACATATTCAGCCGCACAATACCAATGGGTGGGCGAGGTCCGCAGATTCAGGCAGTCCAGCGAATGAGGTTTGTTAGTCGTCACCACCAAATCCACCTCCTGCGATTTAACCATGTCCACCATATAGGCGTTGCGTTTTACTCGTACATCAAGCGCGAGTTTCGGATAAACCGAACTGATTCGGCTAAGCAAAAAAGGCAGGATAGTGTCAGCTGATTCATCAGAAGCGCCGATTGTTAACACTCCCTGAAGATTACTGAACATTAATGATGAACACGCCTCATCATTAAAACGCAGGATTTTTCTGGCGTACCCCAGAAGCTGGATACCGTGTTCGGTCAAAAGTTTGTTACGACCATGGCGGGCGAACAGTTCCTTTCCCACGAGTTGCTCAAGACGCTGCATTTGCTGACTGACCGCAGACTGAGTACGACATACCGCAGCAGCCGCCGCGGCGAAGGTGTTCAGATCGGCAACAGCCACGAACGTTCTCAGCAGATCGAGATCGAGGTTAATTATCGGACGATTTGCATTTATCATAATTTTTCACTTACTGGCGGGTCATATCGGGCTGACCTGGTTAATGCTGTGCATTCAGAAACAAGCAATTCCATTTGTAATGTGCATCCTTCGCAGTACCACCTGGTTACCCAGGTAAATGTTAGAATGTAATTGAAAATACGACCAAAACTCATCTCTTACTTGCTGATATAATACCAAATGCAACCGATCGGGATATATCGAAGAGAATGTGTCATACCTTTAGGCGTCTACAGATTTCTGCTAATGACGGACATGTAAATTTTGTAACGGCGTCAAATAGTTTACCGAGACGCACTGATACAAAAAACAATATATTGAACAATAGGTTATGTATAAAATCGCGTCATAAAAATTCGCAGACAACGCAGACTACGCCCCCGTTTCGGATCATTATCTTAACCTAAAACCGCTATATTTATAAGTATTATTACGAATAATCTTAATCCGGGATATGTTATACTAATCGGACCAGCAAGATATTATTACGACTTTGGTAAATGCTTTTTAAATATTAAATAATAATTAATTAAGATTCCCACCATTCATTAATTATACTTAACAATAGTTTCACACCCTCCGTCGCCGGAAAGGTCTAACCTTCTCATTTGACCTTTAATGCTCACTATTTCCGAAATAGCCGACGCTACACTAATGATGAATGCTTATCTCTCATAAAACAGATAATTTCTAACAAAATAAAAAACCACCTTATAAGCAACCACGCAGAATAAAACACCAATTATTCAAATAAAAATAGAAATTAAATCCAATAAAATGATTTTATAAAGTTTTAAACAATGCGAAAGCGCGTTAAAAATAAACAAAATCTTCTTCTGCCCACTCTTCAAAACTCACCGTCGTGGGAGTACATTGTTTCGTGCTGACTTCCACGGCAGGGAGTGGCAATAACAGCTAAAAGGTCAAGATTCATGTCCCCCATTGAAAAATCCAGCAAACTCGACAATGTCTGTTATGACATTCGTGGCCCCGTTCTGAAAGAAGCGAAACGCCTTGAAGAAGAAGGTAATAAAGTTCTTAAACTGAATATCGGCAACCCCGCCCCCTTCGGATTCGAAGCGCCGGACGAAATTCTGGTCGATGTCATTCGTAATTTGCCGACGGCGCAAGGATATTGCGACTCGAAAGGGCTTTATTCCGCCCGTAAAGCAATTATGCAGCATTATCAGGCTCGTGGAATGCGCGATGTGACCGTGGAAGATATCTATATCGGTAACGGCGTTTCCGAGCTGATCGTTCAGGCAATGCAAGCGTTGCTTAACAGTGGCGATGAAATGCTGGTTCCCGCGCCTGATTATCCGTTATGGACGGCGGCAGTCTCGCTTTCCAGCGGTAAAGCGGTACATTATCTTTGCGATGAATCTTCCGACTGGTTCCCGGATCTTGACGATATCCGCGCCAAAATCACCCCGCGTACGCGCGGCATTGTCATTATTAATCCAAACAACCCTACTGGCGCCGTCTATTCTAAAGAGTTGTTGATGGACATTGTCAACATTGCGCGCGAGCATAACCTCATCATCTTCGCCGATGAAATTTATGACAAGATTCTTTATGACGATGCCGAACATCACTCTATCGCCGCACTGGCGCCAGATCTACTGACCATCACCTTTAATGGTTTGTCTAAAACCTATCGCGTCGCCGGCTTCCGCCAGGGCTGGATGGTGCTGAACGGGCCGAAAAAACATGCGAAGGGCTATATTGAAGGGCTGGAGATGTTAGCCTCAATGCGCCTGTGCGCCAACGTCCCGGCGCAACACGCCATTCAGACCGCGCTCGGCGGCTATCAAAGCATTAGCGAATTTATTCTGCCGGGCGGCCGTCTGTATGAACAGCGTAACCGCGCCTGGGCGTTGATTAACGATATTCCCGGCGTTTCCTGCGTAAAACCGCGCGGCGCGTTGTACATGTTCCCCAGGATCGACGCTAAACGTTTTAATATTCACGACGACCAGAAGATGGTGCTGGACTTCCTGCTACAGGAAAAGGTGCTGCTGGTGCAAGGCACTGCTTTTAACTGGCCGTGGCCGGATCACTTCCGTATTGTGACGCTACCGCGTGAAGATGACCTGGAGATGGCCATCAACCGCTTTGGGCGTTTCCTCTCAGGCTATCATCAGTAATCTTAAATTCAGGTTACTTCGGTAGCCTGAATTGCATCTTCATCTCCCTCCCCGCACAATGAAGTCTGCCGCAGTGAAAACAAAAGGTAATCTATGAAGCAGAGCCATTTTTTCGCCCATCTCTCCCGCATGAAGTTGATTAACCGCTGGCCGCTGATGCGTAACGTGCGTACGGAAAACGTCTCCGAACATAGTCTGCAGGTGGCGATGGTCGCCCATGCGTTGGCGGCGATAAAAAACCGTAAATTTGGCGGTCAGCTCAATGCTGAACGCATCGCGCTTCTGGCGATGTATCACGACGCCTCGGAAGTACTGACCGGCGATCTGCCGACGCCGGTAAAATATTTTAATTCCCAGATAGCCCAGGAATATAAAGCGATCGAAAAAATCGCCCAGCAAAAGCTGGTTGATATGGCGCCGGATGAATTACGCGATATTTTCGCACCGCTTATTGATGAGAATGCCTGGAGCGAAGAAGAACAGGCAATCGTAAAACAGGCCGATGCGCTTTGCGCCTACCTGAAATGTCTGGAGGAGCTATCGGCGGGAAATAATGAGTTTGGGCTTGCGAAAACGCGGCTGGAAAAAACGCTGGAATTACGTCGCAGCCAGGAGATGGACTATTTTATGGCGGTGTTCGTGCCAAGTTTCCATCTCTCTCTTGACGAGATAAGCCAGGATTCACCGCTTTAATTGCCGGATGGCGGCTGACGCCTTATCCGGCCTGGCGCAACGTTCGCCGGCGTAGGCCTGATAAGCGCAGCGCCATCAGGCATTTTCCATCCCAGGGTTAAAACGGAAACAACATCGGAATCATCACAATACAGACCGCCATCACAATAAGCGTGAACGGCACGCCAAGCTTTACAAAATCGCTAAAGCTATAGTTTCCCGGCCCCAGAACCAGCGTATTGACCGGCGATGAAACTGGTGTCATAAAGGCGGCAGATGCGGCCATCGCCACCGCCATCGCAAACGGGTAGGGCGACACCCCCATCGATTTCGCCGCCGCCAGCGCAATCGGCGCCATCAGCACCGCCGTTGCCGTGTTAGAAATAAACAGTCCTATGGCGGCGCACAACACGAACAGGCATCCCAGCATCATATACGGCCCATAGCCGCCGCCGATATCCATTAACCCTTGCACCACCAGAGAGACGCCGCCGGTTTTTTGCAACGCCAGCGCAAACGGCATCATACCCACAATCAAGATAATACTCGGCCAGTGGATCGCTTTATACGCGCTTTCAGCATCAATACAGCGAAATTTCCCCATCAGCAGGCAGGCAATAATCGCTGCGATCGGGTTGGGAATTTCATCGGTCAACATCAGCGCCACCATAAGTACCAGGCAGAAAATGGCGTGCGGCGCCTGGCTGTGTGCCGGAGAGGCTTCGCTGACCTCGATCGGCATATTCAGCACCACAAAGTCGCGGCCTTTTTGCCCAAGCTGGCTGATTAACTTCCAGTTCCCCACGACCAGAATGATATCGCCCATCAATAACGGCTCATCGGCCAGCGACCCTTCCAGCGCGACGCCGTCGCGTTTCAGGCCGACCACATTCAGCCCGTAACGTGTACGGAAGGCGATTTCACGCACCGACTTGCCTATCAGTTCAGACTCCGGAATAAGCGAAATTTCCGCCATCCCGACATCCAACGCCTGATCGGAAAAATATTCTCCACGCAATACCATCGGTTCCAGCAGTTGCTCGGCGCAGAACTCTCTGAGGTCAACCTCCGCCACCGACATATCAATCAGCAGAACGTCGCGAGCGCGAAACTCCGATACGCCGTTCACATTGACGATAACCCGCCGAAAGCGCCGCCAGCGTTCAACGCCAATGACATTGGCGCCGTAACGTTCACGCAGTTTAAGGTCGTCCAGCCGCTGTCCCACCATCGGCGAACCGGGGCGAATCGCCAGACGACGAGCGCGCCCCGTCAGACGGTACTCGCGGATAAGATCGCGGAAAGTGCGCCGCTTACCGGCCTGTTGTCCGGGCGCATCGCCTTTTAGCATGAAGCGCATCACCAGCATATAAACAATGCCGAGCGCCAGCACCACTACCCCCAGCGGCGTCACGCTAAAAAAGCTGAACCCGTGCAGGCCTTCACGCAGCAATTCACTGTTAACCACCAGGTTCGGCGGCGTCGCCACCAGCGTCATCATTCCGCTGATAAGCCCGGCAAAACTAAGCGGCATCATCAGGCGCGAAGGCGAGGTCTGCATATGCATAGAAACGCTAAGAACAACGGGGATAAAAATCGCCACCACGCCGGTTGAACTCATGAAAGCGCCAAGTCCGGCGACGGTGATCATCAGTAAAACCAGCATTTTGATTTCACTGCTGCCCGCCATTTTAACCAACCAGGTGCCGACCACCGTAGCAACGCCGGTGCGCACGAGGCCGTCGCCAATAATAAATAAAGCGGCGATAAGAATGACATTCGGATCGCTAAAGCCGGAGAAGGCTTCCGGAAGGGTCAAGGTACCGCTAAGGACAAAAGCAACAATGACGAATAAAGCCACCGCATCCATACGTACTTTGCCCGTCGCAAACAACACGACGGCAATCGCCAGTAAAGAGAGAACCCAAATCAATTCACCGTTCACAACATATCCTTGTCAGATGAGAAGATAACGTGATTCTGCCATAAATATGCCCCGCCAGGGCGGGGCGATATCATGATCAGGTCTTTCTTAACACCACCACATCGCCGTTTGGTTGTTTAGCGACCGACAATTGCGTCAGGCTATCCAACGCAAAATCAACATCCGCCAGACGCGGCGTGTCGGCCGGCGCATTGACCGCAATGACATGGCAGCCCGCAGCCAGCCCGGACAGCACGCCAGCCGGGGCATCTTCCACTACGGCGCACTCCTGAGGGGCCAGGCCAAGCAGTTGTGCGCCCAGCAAATACGCATCCGGCTCCGGTTTGCCGCGTTTGACTCGTTCGGCGGTAACAAACACCTCTGGCGCAGGAAGGCCCGCGACCTGATGGCGCGCACGCGCGACCGGCATTGAACCGGAGGTGACGATAGCCCACGGAATGCCCGCTTTATTCAAGTGATTGAGTAAATCGACTGCCCCCGGCAGCGCGGTGATCCCTGCGGTTTCAGTGGCTTCTATTTGCTCCAGGCGCGTAAACTCAGCGGCAATTTCCGCCTCCGATTTACCCGCCATAAAATGCCGCAACGAGGTGATCGCCTGTTTGCCATGAATAAAGCCCAGCACCTCATCATGAGCAAGATTAAAGCGATCGGCCCAGTTACACCACGCGCGTTCGACGGCAGGTAATGAGTCAACCAACGTTCCATCCAGATCAAACAGAAAGCCTTTACATTGCACGCGAACCTCCTCAGGCATTAATGATTTGATTGATTTCATTCGCGCTCAGGTGGTACTGACGCGGACAGGCGTGCCAGACATTCAACATCCGCTGGTATTTTTCCCACATCGGCGTCTGGGCATTAAAGCCGTGCGTCCCGGCGTCAAAGTGAGTGTAGCGCCCTTCTATATTCACCATAAAACGGACATAGCCGAGGTAGCGCGCTTCCGTCGCGGCGTCAAACCCCAGGAAGGTGACGCGACGTTCGTCGATGGCTTGCGTATCTTTGAGGTTGGTCCAGGAGACGTGCAGCGCATGGTACATCTCCATAATATCGATGATGGTACGACAGGTCTCTTCCGTCAGCTCGCCAAACTCGCGATCCAGCTCGCGCATCTGCAGGCCGTAGCCGCGTTCAATAATTGTTTGTAAGCGACGGTAACGCTCGGCGTTGGTGGGATCGAGCATCGTCATCATTTTGTACTGGTTAGACAAAATCAGACGTTGCGCGTTGGTCATTTCCATTTTGAACTCCTGTATCACGCTATGGCGATGAAAAAAAAGAAGGCATTGGTATGCCTTCTTTTATATGCGTAATCCGGGGTCAATTACAAATCATCCAGGAAAGTTTTATCCAGTTGTTTGAAGGCGCGCTTAAGCGTGTCAGCTAATGCCTGGTAATCCGGCTTCCCTTCTACCGGCGCCAGCGCTTGTCCAGCCTCCTGCAATTTACCGCGAACTTCGTAAAACCAGTTGAGGATTGAAGGCGGCAGTGGCGTAACAGAACGTTTCCCTAACCACCATAATCCCTGCATGGGCAAGCTCAGGGCGAACAGGGCGGTCGCCACGGCCGGACCTAACTGACCGCCCAGCGCTATCTGCCAGCATAACGTAAAGACCGCGACAGGCGGCATAAATCGTATGGCATAGCGTGTCATACGAATGACGCGGTTTTCGACGAAAACGGGCGCCAGCCGCTTTTCCATCGGCCACGTCTTCGCGTAGTGCTGCCCCCGGCGGAATAAGCTAAAAAAATTTACGGAGCGATTATCCGGTGTCGACATGGCCTACCTCAACTTCACATATAAAATTTAAAAAATTTGCGCAAAACAACAACTACGAGGGACAACGTTCAAAACATTTTGTCTTCGATACCCACTATCAGGTATCCTGTGTCGGCCTGTCAAAGGCCGGTAGTTTAAAATCATTGAGTCGTCAATATTACACATAGTATGCCATTGGCTGAAAAATACGCAAAATGGCATAGACTCAAAGGTATTTCTTCCATCATGCCCAAAAAAACTTCTGCGCATGATGTTAATCATAAATGTCAGGGCTATCATGCGCTACGCTCTATGGCTCACTGACGTTTTTTTAGCCACGTATCATAAATAGGTACTTCCATGTCGAGTAAGTTAGTACTGGTTCTGAACTGCGGTAGTTCTTCACTGAAATTTGCAATTATTGATGCAGTTAACGGTGATGAATACCTTTCTGGTTTAGCCGAATGTTTCCATCTGCCAGAAGCACGCATCAAATGGAAAATGGACGGCAGTAAACAAGAAGCGGCTTTAGGTGCAGGCGCCGCTCACAGTGAAGCGCTGAACTTTATCGTTAACACTATTCTGGCACAAAAACCAGAACTGTCTGCGCAGTTAACTGCAATTGGTCACCGTATCGTACACGGCGGCGAGAAGTATACCAGCTCCGTAGTCATTGATGAGTCCGTCATTCAGGGCATCAAAGATTCCGCCTCTTTCGCACCGCTGCATAACCCGGCTCACCTGATTGGTATCGCCGAAGCGCTGAAATCTTTCCCGCAGCTGAAAGATAAAAACGTTGCAGTATTCGACACTGCCTTCCATCAGACCATGCCGGAAGAGTCTTACCTGTATGCCCTGCCGTACAGCCTGTACAAAGAACATGGCGTTCGTCGCTATGGCGCACACGGCACCAGCCACTTCTATGTGACTCAGGAAGCGGCAAAAATGCTGAACAAGCCGGTAGAAGAGCTGAACATTATCACCTGCCACCTGGGCAACGGCGGTTCTGTTTCCGCTATTCGTAACGGTAAATGCGTGGATACCTCTATGGGTCTGACCCCGCTGGAAGGCCTGGTCATGGGTACCCGTTCCGGCGATATCGACCCTGCGATTATCTTCCATCTGCACGACACTCTGGGCATGAGCGTGGATCAGATCAACAAAATGCTGACCAAAGAGTCCGGTCTGCTGGGTCTGACTGAAGTGACCAGCGACTGCCGTTATGTTGAAGACAACTACGCCACCAAAGAAGATGCGAAGCGTGCGATGGACGTCTACTGCCACCGTCTGGCGAAATACATCGGTTCTTACACCGCTCTGATGGACGGTCGTCTGGACGCGGTAGTCTTTACCGGCGGTATCGGTGAGAACGCGGCAATGGTTCGCGAGCTGTCTCTGGGTAAACTGGGCGTACTGGGCTTTGAAGTCGACCACGAACGTAACCTGGCGGCCCGCTTCGGCAAGTCTGGTTTCATCAACAAAGAAGGCACTCGCTCTGCGGTGGTGATCCCAACCAACGAAGAGCTGGTTATCGCGCAAGACGCGAGCCGTCTGACTGCCTGATATCACACCGCCAGCCATAACTCTGGCGGTGCTGTTTTGTAATCCGTCGAAATCGACGGTAACGAAAGAGGATAAACCGTGTCCCGTATTATTATGCTGATCCCTACCGGAACCAGCGTCGGCCTGACCAGCGTCAGCCTCGGCGTCATCCGTGCTATGGAACGCAAAGGCGTTCGTCTGAGCGTCTTTAAGCCTATCGCCCAGCCTCGCGCTGGCGGCGATGCGCCTGACCAGACCACCACTATTGTTCGCGCGAACTCTACCCTGCCGGCGGCTGAACCGCTGAAGATGAGCCACGTTGAATCTCTGCTCTCCAGCAACCAGAAAGACGTGCTGATGGAAGAGATCATCGCGAACTACCATGCGAATACCAAAGACGCGGAAGTGGTGCTGGTTGAAGGTCTGGTTCCGACCCGTAAACATCAGTTCGCTCAGTCTCTGAACTATGAAATCGCGAAAACGCTGAATGCAGAAATCGTTTTTGTCATGTCTCAGGGTACCGACACGCCAGAACAGCTAAACGAGCGTATCGAACTGACGCGCAGCAGCTTCGGCGGCGCGAAAAACACCAACATCACCGGCGTTATCGTCAACAAACTGAATGCGCCGGTTGATGAACAAGGCCGTACTCGCCCGGATCTGTCGGAGATCTTTGACGACTCTTCCAAAGCGCAGGTGATCAAAATCGATCCCGCTAAACTGCAGGAATCCAGCCCGCTGCCGGTTCTGGGCGCCGTGCCGTGGAGCTTCGACCTGATTGCGACCCGCGCTATCGATATGGCGCGTCACCTGAACGCCACCATCATTAACGAAGGCGATATCAAAACCCGCCGCGTTAAATCCGTCACGTTCTGCGCGCGTAGTATTCCGCATATGCTGGAACATTTCCGCGCAGGGTCGTTGTTAGTGACCTCCGCTGACCGTCCGGACGTACTGGTCGCAGCTTGCCTGGCCGCGATGAACGGCGTAGAAATCGGCGCCCTGCTGCTGACAGGCGGCTATGAAATGGACGCGCGCATTTCTAAACTGTGCGAACGCGCATTCGCCACTGGTCTGCCGGTCTTTATGGTGAACACCAACACCTGGCAGACCTCGCTGAGCCTGCAAAGCTTCAATCTGGAAGTCCCGGTTGATGACCACGAGCGTATTGAGAAAGTTCAGGAATACGTCGCGAACTACGTTAACGCTGACTGGATCGAGTCGCTGACCGCTACTTCCGAGCGTAGCCGTCGTCTCTCTCCGCCGGCGTTCCGCTACCAACTGACTGAGCTGGCGCGTAAAGCCGGTAAACGCGTAGTGCTGCCGGAAGGCGACGAACCGCGTACCGTCAAAGCGGCGGCTATCTGCGCTGAACGCGGTATCGCCACTTGCGTACTGCTGGGCAACCCGGATGAAATCAATCGCGTCGCGGCATCCCAGGGTGTTGAACTGGGCGCAGGCATTGAAATCGTCGATCCGGAAGTGGTGCGTGAAAGCTATGTCGGCCGGCTGGTTGAACTGCGTAAGAGCAAAGGCATGACCGAACCGGTTGCTCGTGAACAACTGGAAGACAACGTGGTGCTCGGCACGCTGATGCTGGAGCAGGACGAAGTCGACGGTCTGGTTTCCGGCGCGGTTCACACCACCGCCAACACCATCCGTCCGCCGCTGCAGCTTATCAAAACAGCGCCGGGCAGCTCTCTGGTCTCTTCTGTGTTCTTTATGCTACTGCCGGAACAGGTTTACGTTTACGGCGACTGCGCAATCAACCCAGACCCGACTGCAGAGCAGCTGGCAGAAATCGCGATTCAGTCTGCGGATTCCGCCATCGCTTTCGGTATCGAACCGCGTGTTGCAATGCTCTCCTACTCCACCGGCACTTCTGGCGCGGGCAGCGACGTAGAGAAAGTACGTGAAGCGACGCGTCTGGCGCAGGAAAAACGTCCTGACCTGATGATCGACGGTCCGTTGCAGTACGACGCCGCGGTTATGGCTGACGTAGCGAAATCCAAAGCGCCGAACTCGCCGGTTGCTGGTCGCGCTACCGTGTTCATCTTCCCGGATCTGAACACCGGTAATACCACCTACAAAGCGGTACAGCGTTCTGCCGACCTGATCTCCATCGGGCCGATGCTGCAGGGTATGCGCAAGCCGGTAAACGACCTGTCCCGTGGCGCGCTGGTTGACGATATCGTCTACACCATCGCCCTGACGGCGATCCAGGCTTCTCAACAGCAGCAGTAACAGTAAAAGCCAATGCCGGATGGCGGCGTGAACGCCTTGTCCGGCCTACAGGTGAGATACCGTTGTAGGCCGGATAAGACGCGTTAGCATCGCCATCCGGCATTCTGCTATTTACCATGCAAACCCGGAATTTTTTGCTTAACTGCGCTGTATCAATGAATAACTATTCCCTTCTTCTCATACTTAGCCTCTTTGCTTTGCAACAGGGATAGTCCGTCATGTCTGTCGTCACAGAATCAAAACCAGCCAGAAAATGGGCAATGCCCGATACGCTGGTCATCATCTTTTTTGTCGCCATTTTAACCAGTATCGCCACCTGGGTCGTGCCCGTTGGGATGTTTGATAGCCAGGAAGTGCAGTATCAGGTCGATGGTCAGACAAAAACCCGCAAAGTCGTCGATCCGCACTCTTTTCGCATTGTGACCAATGAGGACGGGGAAGCGCAGTATCATCGCGTACAATTTTTCACTACCGGCGATGAAAGACCAGGGCTGATGAATTTTCCGTTTGAAGGGTTAACATCCGGATCGAAATTCGGCACTGCTGTCGGCATCATTATGTTTATGTTGGTGATTGGCGGCGCATTCGGCATCGTGATGCGTACCGGCACCGTGGATAACGGCATTCTGGCGCTAATTCGCCACACGCGGGGCAACGAAGTTCTGTTTATTCCGGTACTATTTGTCCTCTTTTCGTTAGGGGGCGCCGTATTTGGCATGGGCGAAGAGGCGGTCGCCTTTGCGATTATCATTGCCCCGCTAATGGTCAGGCTGGGCTATGACAGCATTACCACTGTCCTGGTGACCTACATCGCCACCCAAATTGGCTTTGCCAGTTCGTGGATGAACCCCTTCTGCGTGGTCGTCGCCCAGGGGATTGCCGGCGTACCGGTACTTTCCGGCTCCGGGCTGCGTATTGTGGTCTGGATTGTCGCCACGCTGATTGGGCTAGTTTTTACGCTGGTCTACGCCTCACGCGTGAAAAAGAATCCGCAGCTTTCCCGCGTCCACGAATCCGATCGCTATTTCCGCGAACAGCAGGATGAAGTCGTCCAGCTCCCTTTCACCTTCGGTGACTGGCTGGTACTGCTGGTCCTGACCGGCGTAATGATTTGGGTCGTCTGGGGCGTGATTGTTCACGCCTGGTTTATTCCGGAGATCGCCAGCCAGTTTTTCACCATGGGCGTGGTGATCGGTCTCATCGGCGTTATCTTCCGCCTCAACGGTATGACGGTCAACGTGATGGCGTCCTCATTCACCGAAGGGGCGAGAATGATGATCGCGCCCGCCTTACTGGTGGGTTTTGCCAAAGGCATTCTGCTGCTGGTCGGCAACGGCGAAGCCGGGGAACCCAGCGTGCTCAATACGCTGCTTAACAGTATTGCGCATGGCATCAGCGGGCTTAATAATGCTATCGCCGCCTGGTTTATGCTGCTCTTCCAGGCGGCATTTAATTTCTTTGTAACGTCCGGTTCGGGTCAGGCGGCGTTAACCATGCCCTTACTGGCGCCGCTCGGCGATCTGGTCGGCGTTAACCGTCAGGTGACTGTTCTGGCCTTCCAGTTTGGCGATGGCTTCAGCCATATTATCTATCCGACATCAGCCTCGCTGATGGCCACGCTGGGCGTGTGCCGGGTCGATTTCCGCAACTGGCTTAACGTGGGGGCGTCGCTGCTGGGACTGCTGTTTATTATGTCCAGCGTAGTCGTCATTGGCGCGCAGATGATGGGCTATCATTGATCCAAAATGCCGGATGAGCAACAGCGTCATCCGGCCATATCTCCATGATTAAAGCATTGATTTCGCTGCTTCTATAATCGCTGCGGCGGTGAGTCCGTACTCTTTTTGTAAGAAATCCTGCGTTCCTACCTGCCCATAACGCTCTTTGACGCCAACACGGCGCATCGGCACCGGGCAGTTTTCCACCAGCACTTCCGCCACCGCTGACCCTAGTCCATTATGGATGCTATGGTTTTCACAAGTGACGATACGCCGCGTTTTTTCCGCGTAGTTTTTCACCAACATGCGATCGATAGGCTTTAAGGTGAACATATCAATGACCGCGGCGCTCACGCCTTCCTGCTCCAGTTGGCGCGCCGCCTCCAGCGCCTCCGCCACCATAATGCCGTTGGCGATAAGCGTAATATCATCGCCCTCGCGCAGTGCGTTGCCCTTGCCAATGGTAAAGGTAGAGCCTGGCGCATAGATACTCGGCGCCTGCTTACGGATGGTACGCAGCCAGTAAAAACCGTCCAGGTCCATTAGCTGGCGTAAAATATCCGCGAACATCACTGCATCCGTCACCTCCAGTACGACGGAGTGCGCCAGCCCGCGAACAATCCCCATATCTTCAAAAGACATATGGGTGCCGCCGTTATGGCACGCCGTCACTCCGGCATCGGAGGCGATCACTTTGACGTTGTTACGCTGATAATCCAGCGCCATAAAGAGCTGATCAAAACAGCGGCGGCTGGCAAAGGCGGTAAAGGTATGCACAAACGGTTTGCGACCGGTCAGCGCCAGGCCCGCCGCAGTACCAATCACATTCGCCTCCATGATACCGCAGTTAATGACATGCTGCGGGTAGTCACGCGCCACGCTGTCCATCGCCATTGAGCTCATTAAATCAGCCTCAAGCGCAATAATTGGGCTACCGGCCTCAATCTGCCCGGCGACAAAACCGGCGTAAACTTTGCGCATTTCGATATCGTCTTTAAGCCCTGCGGGCGCAAGCTTAATCATGCGTGACCTCCAGTTGATGAATGGCCTCATTGAGCGTCTGCTTCATGTCATCCGTCAGGCGTAAGTGGTGAGAATTCGTTAACTGCTCCAGGCATGGCACCCCCTGCCCTTTAATGCTGTCAAGGATCACTACCCGTGGCTGGGCATCGGCGGGCGGCACAGGCTGAACCACCGCCAGTAGTCCGGCGATATCATCACCTTTGACGGTGACGACATCGAAACCAAACGCGCGGAATTTCCCTTCCAGATCGAACGGATTGATAATCTCCTCCAGCTCACCGTCAAGCTGCTGCTTGTTCCAGTCAATGAAAATGGTCAGATTATTCAGGCGGTGGTGGGCAATAAACTGAAACGCCTCCCAGCACTGCCCTTCATTCAGCTCCCCATCGCCGACAATGCAAAATACCCGGTTGGGCCGCCGCGCCAGTTTATGCGACAGCGCCATACCGCCCGCAATAGAGATGCCCTGTCCCAGTGAGCCGGTCGTGGCGTCCACGCCGCGCGTTTTTAGCCGATCCGGATGGCTGGGCAGCCGGGTACCATTCTGGTTAAGCGTATTCAGCGCTTCGCGCGGGAAATAGCCTTTAATCGCCAGGGTACTGTACAACGCGGGGCCCGCATGGCCTTTCGACAGCACGAAATAATCGCGCTCCGGCCAGTCCGGGTCGGCTGGGTCGATTTTCATCACCGCGCCGTACAGAACCGCCAGAGTTTCCACTACCGACATGCTGCCGCCATAGTGACCAAAGCCAAGATGGGTTAAGGATTTGAGCGTGGCGACGCGAATGTCGCGCGCCAGTTGGGTAATTTCGGTTACGTTCATTCTTTCGCTCCGCTATTTTCCTGCGCTTCGGCATTCGCTGTTTTGTTTTTGGCCAACACGTTGTACGCCACCAGTAGCGCGAATAGCGCCACCACCAGCCCCGTGATAGCCATCGGCGACAGATAACGCGCCAGGTTGCCCAGCAAAATACCGATTGCGCCAAAGTCAGCATCCGAGAACGTGGTATTGGCGAAACCGATCGCGCCGAGAACCGGCAATAACAGCACTGGCAGGAAAGTGATTAATAGACCATTAGCAAATGCGCCGATCATCGCCCCGCGGCGACCGCCGGTAGCATTGCCAAAGACGCCTGCGGTCGCGCCGGTAAAGAAGTGCGGCACAACGCCAGGCAGGATCAGCACAAGCTTCATCTGTCCGAGCAGGAACAACCCCACCAACCCGCCGAGGAAGCTGAACAGGAAGCCAATCAGCACCGCATTAGGGGCATAGGGATACACCACCGGACAGTCCAGCGCCGGACGCGCGTTTGGCACCAGTTTTTCTGAAAAGCCGGTAAAGGCCGGAACAATTTCCGCCAGAATCAGACGGACGCCTTGCAGAATGATGAATACGCCGGCGGCGAAGGTGATTGCCATGATGATGGCGTACACCAGATAGTTTTGCCCGCCGCTAAACGTCGCTTCGACATAGTCACGTCCTGCGCTGACTGCCATGATCAGATAGATAATCATCATGGTCAGCGAAATCGAGATAGAACTGTCGCGTAAAAAACTGAGGTTTTTCGGCAGGTTCATCTCTTCCGTGGAGCGGGAGCCTTTACCACACAGGCTGCCAATCCAGCCGGAAAGCACATATCCCAGGGTGCCAAAGTGACCAAACGCAATGTCATCGGTGCCGGTAATCCGCCTCATATAGCGTTGGGCCAACGCCGGGAAGAAGGCCATCACCAGCCCCAGGATCAACGATCCGGTGAATACCAGCCCTACGCCCTCAAACCCCGCCACGGTCAGGATTACGCCAATCATACAGGCCATGTAAAAGGTGTGATGCCCGGTCAAAAAGATATATTTAAGACGCGTAAAGCGCGCCACGACAATATTGGCCACCATACCAAATGCCATAATTAACGCCGTGGACGCGCCATATTTCTCCAGCGCGATTGAGACTATCGCTTCATTATTAGGAATAATGCCCTGAATATTAAAAGCGTGTTCAAACATACCCCCTAGCGGGTTTAATGACCCCACCAGTACGGTTGCACCGCCGCCAAGCACAATAAAACCTAAAATGGTTTTAATCGTGCCTTTTACCACATCGGAAAACGCTTTTTTCTGCGCCACCAGACCAATCAGAGCAATTAACCCTACAAGCACCGATGGCACTTTTAAAATATCAACAACAAAATTCAGCGTTTCAAGGATAAACATATCCACCTCGCCAGCAAAAATTATTGTTTAGCGAACCATGCGCGCAGCTGCGTTTCCAGTTCGTTGATGTCGATGATGTTATTGATTACCACCAGTTGGCTTTCCGGTACGCTGGCGCTGGCCGCGATATCTTTGGCCATTACAAAAAGATCGGCGGCTCCGGGCGTAGCCGATGAGAGATCGGAGTGCTCCACCTCGGCGTCAATATTGAGTTTCTTTAATACTTTTTTAATGTTCATTTCCACCATAAAACTACTACCCAGGCCGGAACCGCAAATTGCCATGATTTTCATTATTGTCACCTTTTAAAAGTAGAGTCGGTCTACATCACGCACGGGCGCAATGTTATTTACCGCAAGAAAATGGAATAAAATCAGAAACGGTCAATAATCGTTTTAATGTCCTCCTGGGTTTTTGCCTGATGTAATTTTTCCATATCTACATCACTGGAAAATAATTCCGCCAGCGCCGATATCATTTCTATATGACTGTGCTTATCAGGTGCCGCCAGCATAATAATGATGTCAACCGGATCGAACTCGTCTGCGCCAAATGAAACGCCGCGCTGTAGTTTCAGTAACGATAAACCTAACCCTTTCGCCCCCTCTTCCGGTCTCGCATGGGGCATCGCTAACCCCGGCGCTAATACATAATACGGCCCAAGTTTTTGGTGCTGCTGAACAATCGCCGTAATGTATTCTGGTGCGATAACGCCTGCGTCCAGCAAGGGTTTGCCGCAAATTTCCAGCGCCTGCGGCCACGTTTCCACGCTCTCCTGTAGCGTGATGGTTGCGTCAGATAACCAGGTTCCCAGCATGTTATTCGCCCCCACGGTGTAGCAAATTATGAACAAACTTTATTCAAGCCACTCGATATTAGCTGCGATCGTTATCACAAAGATAGCGCTACCAGAGACTATTACTCAGATTTGTGATAGCGCTATCAAATTAAAATCATCGTGTGAAATCACAGCAAAAAAGCGGATTTAAGGCGTATACTGCCAGTCATGCGAAGCAAAGAACGACAATAAAAAAGCATCTCAACATGTTGTAATGACGCAGGAATTTGTATGTCGATACCCCGTAAACGGCGCAGTACCGGTAAAGTGACTATCGCCGATGTAGCCCAACTTGCCGGTGTAGGCACGATGACCGTATCACGAGCCTTACGCACGCCGGAACAGGTCTCTGATAAACTCCGGGAAAAAATCGAAGCGGCAGTGCATGAGCTGGGCTATATGCCTAATCTCGCCGCCAGCGCGCTGGCGTCTGCCTCCTCGCACACCATCGCGATGGTCGTACCGAACCTTGCGGAAGCGGGGTGTTCTGAAATGTTCGCCGGATTGCAACAGATTCTACAGCCCGCAGGCTATCAGATTATGCTGGCGGAATCGCAACATCGCCTGGAACAAGAGGAAAAGCTGCTCGAAACTCTGCTGGCTTCCAATATTGCCGCGGCGATTCTGCTTAGCGTCGAACATAGCGATACCGTGCGCCAGTGGCTGAAAAATGCGTCTATTCCGGTAATGGAAATGGGCGCAATTCGCAGCGATCCTATTGATATGAATATCGGTATTGATAACGTTGCGGCAATGTATGAGCTGACGGAAATGCTGATTCAGCGCGGTTATCAGAATATCGGGCTGCTGTGCGCCAATCAGGAGCAGTGGATTTTTCAGCAACATCTGCATGGCTGGTACAAAGCGATGCTGCGCCACCATCTGTCGCCCAACCGGGTGATTAATGCCGCCTTGCCGCCCAATTTTTCTACCGGCGCATCGCAACTGCCGGAGTTTTTACTGGCGTGGCCGGAGCTGGACGCGCTGGTATGCGTATCGGATGAGCTGGCCTGCGGCGCGTTATACGAATGCCAACGACGGCGTATCAAAGTTCCGGACGATTTAGCGGTTGTCGGGTTTGGCGATAGCGATGTCAGCCGGGTCTGCCAGCCGCCGTTAACAACAATGGCCGTACCGCACCGTAAGATTGGCAGCGAAGCCGGACGGGCGCTACTGGAAAGGCTAAATCAGGGAAACTGGAGCGATCGAAAATCCATCGCCTCCAGTTTATGTATGCGGGAAAGCTGCTAAGACGCTTATTCCGTCTCTTCCGGTTTCTCCTGAAGCGCGGCTTCGTTTTTGGCGTTGCGGGTCATCCACAGCGCCAGCGCTTTGAGCGAATCCGGCGTAAATTCATCACAACGCGCGGTGATCTCCTCCGGGGTCAGCCAACAGACTTCGCTGACTTCATCTTCCTGAAGCGCGAAAGGCCCGTGGGAAACGCAGCTAAACAGCGCGCCCCACACCCGGCAATGTTGGTCTTCAAAGTAAAACAGACCGTGTTCGGCAAACGGCACGCCTGCTATACCCAACTCTTCTTCCGCTTCGCGGCGGGCGGATTCCAGTAGCTGCTCATCAGCCTGGACCACGCCGCCTGCGGTAGCATCTAACATACCGGGCAAAAAATCTTTTGTTTCGGTACGACGCTGCACCAGAATTTTACCCATACCATCATGAACGACGATATACGTCGCACGATGCCGTAAGCGTTGCGCACGCATCTGTTCCCGGCTGGATTGTGCAATGACTTCATTATCTTCATTCACAATATCCACCCATTCCGTACTTGCCAAACGACGCTGTTCCACCATCAGGAAACCTTCTTATTTCTGGCGCTCTTACGGCGCATTTACGTTTGTGAGGTAAATTACGAGTTAATTGCAACCTGCGCAATGATACTTTGATCATTGAGTGCGATTACGCTCAACACATTATCATCCAGAATGCCGTAGCTTGCCGCATACCCGCCTTTCGGGATGCTCACCGACCCAGGATTAAAGTGATACAGCCCTTCCTGCTGTTGCGCCACCGGCAGATGCGTATGACCATAAACCAACACATCGCCAGCACGCAGAGCGGGCAGATTCGTCGGCCCGAAGAGATGCCCATGCGTTAAAAACAGCCGTCTCTCTTGCGTCAATATTTGCTGCCACGGCGCAGTTATCGGGAAATGCAGCAGCATTTGATCCACTTCGCTATCGCAGTTGCCGCGCACGGCAATAATCTGCGTCGCCACCGCGTTCAGGCGTTCGGCAACCTGGGCGGGCGCATAGCCTTCAGGCAGAGCATTTCGCGGCCCGTGGTTAAGGACGTCGCCCAATATCACCAGCCAACGCGCGCCGCTTTGCGCGAACCGCTCAAGCACGCGTTCCGTGGCGGGTAAAGAACCATGAATGTCCGATGCGAACATCAGTTTCATCGCTCACTCCTCGTTGTGAAAAACGGCGTTATAATACTGGAATATGAATAGATTTTCAGCCTGAACGCTTCGAGGAAAGCGCAATAAAACGCTGTACGGAAGCACGTTGCCACTGGAACGTCGCATACGCCGCCAGCGACGCCGGCACGTCATCGCCATGCAGCGCCAGACGATTGATCATCAATGCCAGATCGGTATCGGCAATGCACCATTCACCAAATAAATTTTGCGTCCCCTGCCCCAATAGCGCTTCAATCGTCGCAAACAGTTTTGCCGCGCTGGCTTTTCCAGCGTCGCTTAGCGGCGCTTTTTTCGCCCCGGCAAATACCACGTCGGTAGGCCGTTCTTCGCGAAGCGGCAGTAAATCACTGCGTAGCCACGCCTGAATCTGTCGCGCGCGGGCGCGTTTTTGTAAATCGTGCGGGTAGATACGCTCCCACTGCGGCGGCGCGAAACGCTCCTCCAGGTATTCTGCAATAGCGGACGACTCGCTCAGCTCAAAATCGTCTGCCTCAAGCACCGGTACGCGCTGCGTCAGCGCATATCCCCGCCAGCCAGGTTGCAGATGTTCTCCCTTGCCCAGATCGCGGGTTTTCAGCGTAAAGGAAAGCCCTTTTTCTTGTAACGCCACCCAGGCGGACAATACGTAGGGAGAGAAAAAGTTCGCATCCGACCACAGCACAATAACAGGCTTACTCATAATGTCCTCTTGAGGGCGTAGTAGATTTCTCCCCAAAATATAGCGTCTTTCGCCTGCTGTCACCTGATGAAAACTCACACACGTCAGGGGGCTTTCTATACTTAATTCAGCCCAGACTATTTACGCACATGCAGGAGCCAAAATGATTGACCTTTACTACGCCCCCACGCCCAACGGGCATAAAATAACGCTGTTTCTGGAAGAGGCGGAGCTGGCGTATCGTTTGCTAAAAGTGGATATCAGCAAGGGTAATCAGTTTCGCCCTGATTTTTTGGCTATCTCTCCCAATAACAAAATTCCTGCCATCGTCGATCACGCCCCGGCAGACGGCGGTCAACCGCTTAGTCTTTTTGAATCCGGTGAAATTCTTCTCTACCTGGCGGAAAAAAGCGGCAAACTGCTTAGCGGGGAGCTGCGTGAACGCCATACCACACTGCAATGGCTGTTCTGGCAGGTCGGCGGGTTGGGGCCGATGCTGGGCCAGAACCATCACTTTAACCACTTTGCGCCGCAGACAATCCCCTATGCGATTGAACGCTATCAGGTGGAGACGCAACGCTTATACAACGTTCTGAATAAACGCCTGGAGGCCTCCCCATGGTTGGGCGGCGACCACTACAGTATTGCGGATATCGCCAGTTGGCCGTGGGTTAACGCACATCAGCGTCAGCGAATCACCCTTGATACATACCCGGCGGTGTATAACTGGTTTGAACGCATTCGCACGCGTCCTGCGACAGCGCGCGCTCTGTTACAAGCGCAACTGCACGGTAACAGTGCGAAGGAGTAACGCGGCACTATTCTCATGTATGATGTGGAGGTTGATACACGGAACAAGCCTGCAATGGCACAGCCTGACGCCATTATTCGTATTAAAAACCTGACATTAGGGAAGAGGGAATTCTCCCTACTCTGGAGGTCATATGCAGATTCTGATTACCGGCGGTACGGGCCTGATTGGGCGCCATCTCATTCCTCGACTGTTAACACTGGGGCATCAGGTGACGGTCGTTACGCGCAATCCCGATAACGCGCGTCAGATTCTTGATTCCAGAGTGACATTATGGAAAGGACTGGCGGAACGTGAGCACCTCAATGAGATTGATGCCATCATCAATCTGGCGGGCGAACCAATTGCCGACAAGCGCTGGACGTCGCAGCAAAAAGAACGGTTGTGCCAAAGCCGCTGGGCTATCACGCAAAAGTTGGTGGATTTAATTCATGCTAGCGCAACGCCGCCCGCGGTGTTGTTATCCGGCTCCGCCACGGGCTATTACGGCGATCTGGGCGAGGTTGTCGTCACTGAAGACGAACCGCCGCACAATGAATTTACGCATAAACTTTGCGCCCGCTGGGAACAGATTGCCTGTGGTGCGCAGAGCGATCAGACCCGCGTCTGCCTGCTGCGTACCGGCGTCGTCCTGGCGCCGCAAGGCGGGATTCTGGGGAAAATGGTTCCACCGTTTCGCCTTGGACTCGGCGGTCCGGTGGGTAATGGTCGGCAATACCTGGCCTGGATTCACATTGACGATATGGTCAACGGCATCCTGTGGCTGCTGGATAACGATCTTCGCGGTCCCTTCAATATGGTCTCGCCGTATCCCGTCCATAATGAGCAGTTTGCTCATGCGCTGGGTCGCGCGTTGCGCCGCCCGGCGATTATTCGCATTCCGGCGACGGCGATTCGCTTATTGATGGGAGAGTCGTCAGTGCTGGTACTGGGCGGACAGCGGGCGCTGCCAAAACGGCTTGAAGCCGCCGGATTCGCATTTCGCTGGTATGACTTAGAAGAGGCGCTGGCGGATGTGATTCGCTAGTGCCTAAAGCGCCTTATCCTGCCCGGTAAGCAACGCGCCGCCGGGCTTCTTTTATTTCAACGAGCCTTTCAGGAACTGCTGTAAACGCGGGCTTTGCGGATTGCCGAACACCTGCTCCGGATCGCCCTCTTCTTCAATTTTCCCCTGATGCAGAAAAATAACGTGCGAAGAGACATGGCGGGCGAAGCCCATTTCATGCGTGACCACCACCATCGTTTTACCCTCTTCCGCCAGTTGTTGCATGATACGCAACACTTCACCGACCAGTTCAGGATCGAGCGCCGAAGTGGGTTCATCGAACAGTAAAACGTCAGGTTCCATCGCCAGCGCGCGCGCAATAGACACGCGCTGCTGTTGGCCGCCAGAGAGATGGACGGGATATTTGCCCTGAGCGCGCTCATCGATTCCCACCTTCGCCAGATATTTCAACGCCCGCTCGCGCGCGTCGTGCTTGCTTAATCCCAGTACCTGAATCGGCGCCTCCATCACATTTTCCAGCACCGTCATGTGGCTCCAGAGGTTAAAGTGCTGAAACACCATCGTCAGGCGAGTACGCAACAAACGTAGCTGATTTTTATCCGCCACTTTGAGCTGCCCGTCTTTGTCGCGCACCAGATTAATGTTCTGACCGTTCACGATAATCGCGCCTTCGCTCGGTTTTTCGAGGAAATTAATGCAGCGCAAAAAAGTACTTTTACCGGAACCGGACGAACCGATAATACTAATCACATCTCCGGCGCTGGCCTGCAGCGATACCCCTTTCAGCACTTCATGACCGCCGTAGCGTTTGTGCAAATCGATAACGTTTAATTTATTTTCTGACATCATGTTACTCGAATTATTTAGAGGAAACGTGCTGCAACCAGCGTCTTTCCGCCCGGCGGAACAGGCTTATCAGGACATACGAAATGAGTAAATACAACACGGCGGCAATGCCAAACGCGGTAAACGGCTGGTAAGTCGCTGAATTAATATCGCGGGCGATTTTCAACAAATCCGGCACCGTCGCGGTAAACGCCAGCGCTGTAGAGTGCAGCATTAAAATCACTTCGTTGCTGTAGGCAGGCAAGGCGATACGTAATGCTGACGGCAAAATAATGCAGCGATACATTTTAAATGACGAGAAGCCATACGCCCTTGCCGCTTCAATTTCACCGTGCGGCACCGAGCGAATCGCCCCGGCGAAAATCTCCGTGGTGTACGCGCAGGTATTCAGCGTTAGCGCCAGTACGGTACAGTTCAGCCCGCTGCGAAAAAACGCATTAAGAAGGTCAGTGCCTTTGACTATCTCCAGCGTATACATCCCCGAATAGAACACCAGTAGCTGTACGTACAGCGGCGTACCGCGAAAAATATACGTAAACAGCCAGATGGGAAAACGGATGAATTTATTACTGGAAACGCGGCCCACTGCCAGAATCACCGCCAGAAGACCGCCCATCACCACCGATGAAATTAACAACCACAGCGTAATCGCCACACCGGTAAAACGATAGCCATCCGTCCACAGCAGGGATTTCCAGTACGCCTGAATAATCTCAATCACAGATCGGCCCTCTTCACGCCCACGGAATAGCGACGCTCAAGTAAGAGCAGCACACCATTGGAAACGGTGGTAAATACGAGGTAGATAAGTCCACAAACCACGGCAAAATAGAAAGGCTCCCAGGTACTTTTACCGGCAAGCTGAGTCGCTTTGACGACATCTTCCAGGCCCAGTAGCGACACCAGCGCCGTCGCTTTGAGTATCACCTGCCAGTTATTGCCGATCCCCGGCAGGGCGTAACGCATCATCGCCGGGAACATAATCCGCCGGAACGTTTGCCCATTGGTAAAACCAAAGGCCGTCGCCGCTTCGATATGGCCTTTCGGCACCGCCATAAACGCGCCGCGAAAGGTTTCGGTAAAATAGGCGCCATAGATGAAACCGAGAGTGATAATACCGGCCACCATCGGATCAATATCTATCTGGTCGATACCCAGCGCATCGGTCACTACGTTAAGCGCGATTTGCAATCCGTAAAATATCAGCAGCATTAATACCAGATCCGGCACCCCGCGAATCAGGGTGGTGTACCCTTCAAAAATAAGCCCCGCGACCCGGTTTTGCGAAAGCTTCGCCCCCGCGCCGACGAGACCGATAAGCACGGCCAGCACCACGGAACTGAGCGCCAGTTCCAGCGTGACGATCGCGCCCTGTAAAATTACGCCTGAAAACCCGTACAACATGCAGCCTGTCCTGTTGTGTGTGGTGAAGTAAGAAGCCTCTTTTGCATTTTTGCCTCACATCACGCCGGAGGGCGGCGGCGCCTTGCCCGACCTACGATGCTCCCCGTAGGCCGGGCAAGGCACAGCGCCATCAGACAATGCAGACGATCAACACTCTTTGGGCTTTATCTGCACCGACGGTGATTAACCGCCATAAACATCAAAATCAAAGTACTTTTTCGCCAGCTTTTCGTAAGTACCGTCAGCACGCATTTCAGCAAACGCTTTGTTCAGCGCTTCGCGCAGCTCGTTATCCTCTTTGCGCAGCCCCATACCGGTTCCTACGCCGAATAACTTCTCATCTTTCACCGCCGGGCCGCCGAATTTATACTCTTTTCCGACGGGCTGTTTAAGGAAACCTTCGCTGGCCGCGACCTCGTCCTGGAACGCCGCATCAATACGACCAGCCGTCAGATCGGAATAAATGTTGTCCTGCCCCTGGTAAGAGACGATCTCAATCCCTTTCGGCGCCCAGTGCTCATTGCCGAAGGTCTCCTGCGTCGTCCCCTGTAGCACGCCGACGCGCTTGCCTTTCAGCGACGCGACGGTCGGCTGAATAGCAGAGTTCTTCGCCACTACCAGACGGGAATCGGCGGCGTAAAGCTTGTCGGTGAAGGCGATTTCCTGCTGGCGCTTTTCAGTAATGGACAGCGAGGACATGATGGCATCAATTTTCTTCGCTTTTAAAGACGGAATCAGCGCATCCAGCGGGTTTTCCACGAACGTACATTGTGTGTTAATACGTTTGCACAGTTCTTTAGCCAGATCGATATCAAAGCCGACCAATTCACCTTGTGCATTTTTGGATTCAAACGGCGCGTAAGTGGGATCGGTACCGATACGAATTTTTTGTGGAATAGCGGCAAATGCTGCAGTAGCGCTGGAAAATGCCAGCACCAGAGAAAGGGATAACGCCAGTTTTTTCATAACTATCCTCAACAGACTGTCTTTCCAGGAGATCTTTACAGATCCGATGCGGCTATCGTGCCATTAATCAGGCCGACAAGGCAAAGCATTCTACCTTGTCAGCCGGTTTATTTTGCATAAAAATCGATTAAGTATGCATTTATGCGTCTGTTCCGCAACGGCTTATGCACCCAAAAGGTGCAAAGCATCTATTTTGCACCGTGATAGTTCCCCAACGCGGTGCGCTATCCCCTTCTCTCAATCGCCGTAGACATTAAAAGCGAAGTACTTTTTGGCCATTTTGTCGTAAGTTCCGTCCTGGCGCAGTTCGGCCAGCGCTTTATCAAACGCGGCTTTTAGCTCGGTATCGTCTTTGCGCAGCCCAACCCCCGTTCCGTCGCCAAAATATTTTTTATCCTTCACGGAAGGGCCGGCAAACGCATACTCTTTGCCCGCTGGCTGCTTCAGGAAACCTTCGCTGGCGGCGACTTCATCCTGCAATGCGGCATCCAGACGGCCGGCGGTTAAATCGGAATAGATAAGATCCTGGTTGGCATAAGCCACCACATCCACGCCTTTAGTGCGCCAGTTATCATTGGCGTAAGCCTCTTGCGTGGACCCTTGCAGCACGCCGACATGCTTGCCTTTCAGCGATTCCAGCGTCGGCTGAATGGGAGACCCTTTTGCCGCAATCAGGCGTGAATCCGCCGCGTAAAGTTTGTCGGAAAACGCGATTTCTTGCTGGCGTTTATCGGTGATAGAGAGCGATGAAATAATGGCATCGATTTTTTTCGCTTTTAGTGAGGGAATAAGCGCATCAAAGTCGCTGGCGACCCAGGTACATTTCACCTGCATACGCTTACACATTTCATTACCGAGATCGATATCAAAGCCAATAAAGTCGCCTTTGGCATCTTTCGATGAGAAAGGCGCGTAGGTGGTATCTGTTCCAATACGAACCGTTTGCGGAAGCGCGGCGTAACTGTCCGCCGTCGCGCCCAGGCCTATCAGCAAAGACAAAGCGAGAACGGTCTTCTTCATACATACCCCTCAAGTGGCGTCATTTTCTTATGTTTTACGTGGTGTTGTGTTTGCAGACTTTTTCATGCAGGTCTTATGCCATTTTCACGTCAGCAGAACGATTCGACGTTAAATTTGTTAATAAAACGTTGCAATATTGTCCTAATGTTGAAGATAGCAGGTATGGCGGTTGAACCGCAGCGTTTCGGCGGCTTTTAACGAATTAAATGTTGAGGATATGATCGCGGTTACAAAATTGCCCTGAAACAGGGCAACAGGGATAATAATGCACGCGAAACAGACAGCGCTATGCGCCCTGCCAGCGAACAAAGAGATCGTGCGGAAGGGGGATATCAAACTGATCCAGAACTCGGTTAACCGTTTGATTTATAACATCATCTAACGTCTGAGGAAGATGATAAAAAGCCGGAACCGGCGGCATAATCACCGCGCCTATCTCAGCGGCCTGGGTCATTAAACGCAAATGCCCGATATGCAGCGGCGTTTCGCGCACGCACAGCACCAGAGGTCGCCGCTCTTTCAATATTACATCCGCCGCGCGGGTAAGCAGTCCGTCAGTATAACTGTGGACAATCCCCGAAAGCGTTTTAATCGAACAGGGCAGGATCACCATTCCCGCCGTCGGGTAAGAGCCCGACGAAATGCTGGCGGCAATGTCGCGCGCATCGTGCGTCACGTCGGCCAGCGCCTGCACCTCGCGCAGCGAAAAATGGGTCTCCAGCGCCAGCGTTTGTCGGGCCGCCTGGCTCATCACCAGATGCGTTTCCACGCTATCGACATCGCGCAAAATCTGTAATAAGCGCACGCCATAAATCGCTCCGCTGGCGCCGCTAATTCCTACAATGAGTCGTTTCATGTTCTCTTACCGTTTACGAGCGCCGTTCATCCCACTGTGTTACGTAACCGGTTCAAAGTGGGTCTGAAGAGATACCATGACAAAAGAATCCCTATCATAAAAGCCAGCTCAACCAACATTATCACTCCCCCCTGCTCACTAAACCAGGTGCCGACCATAATGGCAAAATTGGTGATAATGACAAATCGGGCCGTCCAGGGGAAAAGCGGCGATCGATAGCGTAGCAAATCGCTGGCGTACGTTCCATTACGCACCGATTGCCGGAAGCGATACTGGCACCATCCGATGGTTATCCATGCAAGGCAACCCACCTGCCCGGTACTGGCGATCAGATATAAATAAAATTGCTGCGCGGGAATATAGCGGGTCAACAACGACACCAACGCCAACAAGGCCGTGATTAAAATAGCATACACCGGCGCGCCGCCGCCGTTCGTTTTACCAAAGCAGGCTGGCGCAAAGCGATCGCCCGCCATAGACCATAACATACGCGAACTGGCGTAAATAGCCGAATTAGCGGCAGAAATCGCGGCGGAAAAGATCACCAGCGTCATCAGCGTATCCGCCCTCGGAATGCCCGCGTGGGAGAATACCCATACAAAGGGGCTTTGTCCATTTGGCGTCAATTCATGCGGATAGACCAGCGCCAGCACCGCAATCGCCAGGCCGTAAAACAAAATGATTCTGAGACCGATCCCCAGTATCACTTTCGGTAAAATAATGTGCGGCGATTCTGTCTCCCCTGCCGCATTTCCTACCAGTTCCACCCCCTGGAAGGAGTAAATCACAATCGTCATACAGACCACAATTTGCTCCCAACCGTGGGGAAACCACATTCCGTCTGTTTTTAACGTCGGGTGCCAGTCACTATGGCCCATTAGCGAGTAGATCATGACCCCGCCCGCGCAGATAAACAGCACGATCGCGAACACTTTAATGGCCGAAAGCCAGTATTCGCATTCGCCAAAACTTTTTGCGGAGGTGAGATTGATGGCCGTCAGGATAAGCAGAATCGCCAGGCAGAACATATATACCGGAACAGCGGGGAAAAACTGGTGAGCAATAAACCCTGCGGCAGTGAGGTCGGCCGCCAGGGAAAATACCCAGCTAAACCAGTAAAGCCAGCCAATGGTATAGCTCCAGCCAGGTGACGGCATAAACATCAGCGCGTAGTGTTGAAATGAACCGGAGTGGGGAAAGGCGCATGATAATTCGCCAAGACACATCATCGTCGCCAGCATAATGGTTCCGGCAAACAGATAGGCCAGTAAGGTTCCCGCTGGCCCGACGCTGCTTAGAGGTTCGGCAATGCCGATAAATAAGCCGGTGCCAATCGTGCCGCCCAGCGACATCATCAGCAGATGCCGCTTTTTCAGGTTACGCCGCAGACCGCCTTCAGGCTCTGCTGACGGTGATTGTTGCAGGGTATCCATCATTACTCCCTGTCTTTCGTGAGGTCAAAGATGCCGCCGCGACATAGCCGCGGCGGCTATGCGTTAACGCGTAAACCTCCAGGCGACGCCTTTGGTCTGGCAGGCCATTAACAGACCCGTATAATCCAGCTCAAAGCGAACCACATCACCTACTTTTAGCGACTGACGACAATCTTCAATATCAACCAGCGTATGATCGCTGGTTTGTCCTAAGATAGTGATAGCGTTGTCGCATGGCACACAGTTATCCGACGGCACATCCTGGCGACCAAACGCCAGCAATGCCCGTCGGCGTATGCCATGATCGACAAAGGTTTTACTTTGCAAAAAGGCATCGACGCCCAGCTCCCCGACCGGGACGGTCGGTTTACGGTTCAGTTCGATGATTTCCGCTTCCAGGATATACATATCGGAACAGGCTTTATCGACCGGTTTTGCGGAGTGGTGAAATTCATTAAGGTATTTCATGTCCACATATTCAATGCCGAATTCATGCAGTCCGCCGATGCGCAGATGATTCAGCCCCTGCGGCCAGATACCTTTATCCAGCAGGTGATAGCTGGTGCAGTTTCCCGCAGAAAGCCGTCGGACAGGAATACCGCTGTCGGCTTCCAGTCGGGCGGCCAACGCCAGAAAATCCTCGCCATTTTTTACCGTTGGCAACACGGTGCCGTAACAATTAAAGTTGGTGCCCAGTCCATATAATTCCAGACCGGGCAGACCATTAATCAGAGTAACGGTCTCAAGAATGCGTTGATATTCACCAAACCAGATACCCTCGCGTAAATCGCCCATATCCACCATCAGTAATACCTGATGCGTTTTTCCCTGGCGTTGGGCTTCTTGCGATAATGCCCGTAATATCACCGGCTCGCTATTTAAACTAATATCCGCGTAGCGCACCACATCCTCGATTTCACTCAGACACGGGCTCCGTAACAGGCAGGTCGTACATCCTGTTTCGCGTATTTTTTTCAAATTATAGGTTCGTGACTCCGCAATAATGGTAATTCCGCCGTTGAACACCGCCTGCGCGGTTTCCACACAACCGTCAAAAACTTTATTGACAGCCATCACGTCAATACCGCTGCTTGCCAGCAGAGCTTTTTCCGTGCGGGCGTTTTCTTCCAGCTTGCGTAGATTTATTTCCAGAACTGGCATATACATTTTATTTTCCTCCCGCCATGCTTAAACGAGCATTACGTTTCTGCGCCCGGTGGTAAATGTACTCCGCGACGACAACCGCCAGCACGGCTCCGCCAATAATTTTCCCGGCGTACTGGAAATATCCGCCCATATCAATTTGAGAAGGCGGAATAAATAACAGCGCAACGGCAAAGGCGATAGAAAGAAAGCCCAGCGCAGGTAAAATAGCCGGTAAAACCTTGCCCGGAATTTTAAAACTTCTTGGCGTATCCGGCTGGGTCTTACGTAAACGCCAGAACGCCGGGAACATCACCAGATAAGGAATAAAATAGGTGATGGTTGTTAACGCCGTTAACATCCAGTAAGCCGCCGCAACGCTTGGCGAAATAAAAGTCGAAAAACACAGGACCGTGACAATAATCGCCTGTACAGTCAAGGCAAAGGCGGGCGTTTTCCACACCGGATGTAATTTGCCGATTCGATCCCCCAGCAGGTTATCTTCACGCGAGGCTTCCTGGAGCATATAAATCGGCCCCACCAGCCAGGAGTTAATCTGCCCAAGGGCGCCGAAAAACATACAGATGGCCATAACAGGAATTAACCACGGCATATGCAGCGTGTCCGCAGCAGCATGCATAGCCTGCATGACGCCTGCCACAATGTCGGTTTTCCCGGCGGGTAAAAGCGTATTTAGCGCCCAGGTGCCGACCATATAGATCCCAACGATAACGGCGGCGGAGACGGCCATCGCTCGCGGAAAATCACGCTGTGGATTACGGGTACGCCCGGCAATCATTGGGGCGACCTCCAGTCCGGCAAACGCAAACATCATGCTGGATAAGAAAACGATCGTATCCCAGTGTCCGAGATCCGGAATCCAGTTTTTCGCTGTAGTGTAGTCCGTCTGCATCTGGTGTCCGGTACATAGCCATACCACCGCCAGCAAAATGAGGATGGCGGAGGGAATAAATACGCCGCACCAGGCGCTGATGCTATTAATAATTTTTGTCCATTCCATCCCGCGGATATTCATCAGCGTTAATAGCCAGAAAATCACCGCAGAACCAATACCGATAAACGCTTTATTTTCCGCCAGGCCGCCGCCAATCATATAGCCCAACGCGGTAAAGCCGAATTGCAACATTAATGGGAAAAACAGTACGCAGGAAAAGAGAAAACAAACCACTACAATCCATGCAATACGTTTACCAAATGCCTCTTTAATCCAGACAAATATCCCGCCATCTTTCGGCCAGCCGGTTGACAGCTCGCCGCACACCATCGCTAAAGGAAAAAACAAACAGAATGCGGCTATCACCCATAGCAACATGGCCGATGCCCCGTAAGGCGCCACGTTAGGGATTTGCCGCAAACTCAGAATAGCGATGACATTCATAAAGACAATGTCTTTGATGCCAAGTAAGCCAGAATTCGTGTTACTCATGGCCATCTCCTGTTATGCATTCAGGCATCACTGCCCTCTTCTTATCATCTGACGACGGGCTTCAGCATGAAACTGAAGCCCAAAACAGTATTAATAAATGTCGTACTTGACCATATCTTCGTAACTGTCTTCCCGACGAATCAGACGCGTCTCGCCATTTTTATCGATCATCACCACGCCCGTGCGCGGACGGTTGTTATAAACGGTTTGACTTTCAATGGTGTATGCCCCGGCATCAAGAAACGCGACAATATCGCCAACATGAGTGTCCTTCGGCAGTAAAAACTCTTCGCCTTTCACCCCCATATGGAAATAATCCCCGCCATCACACAGCGGCCCGGCTAATTTTATCCAGGCGTCGTGCGCTGCCGTCATGCGAGAGGCGTTATAGACATAAAAGAACCAGTCAAAATGTTGGCTGTCAGAGAGTACGCTGTAACCGGCGTCAACAAATTTCCATTCAACGTGGCATTCCACATTGCCGTTAAGATCGTAATTTGTTTTACGTTTTTCGCAGGAGACTTCCGTCAGTAAAACCGCCGCCGACCCGGTCACTTTACGTCCGGGTTCAATACATATTTCCACATCGGTACGCCATTTATGTACTTCACGAATGACCGCATCGGCAAAATCCTGGGCGGTAATACCGGCATACATATTGTCTTTTAGCGGATCGCCATTTTCATCGTCATATTTATAGGGAACCGGAATCCCGCCGCCTACGTTGATCAAATCAAACTTAATACCGAGCACCTCTTCCAGGCGACGGGATTCATCCACCAGCACGTTGGTCGCTTTTGCGAAAGGCTCTGACTCCGGCACCTGATCGCCTACATGCATATGCAAGCCGCGTAAATGCACATAAGGCATCGCCAGAATGCGGCGGCAGGTTTCTTCCGCCTGTTCCAGGTCGAGACCCGACTTCGCATGGAAAGCGGTAACCAGTTCCGCATGTGTCGCCGAGGGAACATTCGGCTCTACGCGGACGCAAACATTGGCGACTTTCTTCAGCTTGCGAGAGATGGCATCAATATGTTCCAGCTCATACAGGCTATCGACATTAATAAGATACAGATCGTTGGCGATGGCATATTCCAGATCGGCAGGCTTTTTCACCACGCCGTTGAAGACGATCTGATCGCCGCGAAAGCCTATCTCCAGACACTTGCGAACCTCATATTGTGAGTTTGCCTCCGCGCAAATTCCAGCGTCGCGAATGGCTTTCAACACGCCCATGACCGAGCAGGTTTTTGACGCAAAGAAGGTTTTGGTATTTTTATGCGCCGCAAATGCCTGCTGGATTTCATGAATGTTACGAATAATCTCCGGCTCAGAAAACACATAGAACGGCGTGGGGTACTGGCGCGCCAGAGCGTCCAGATCTACCCCTTCAAAACACAAATGACCGTCTTTGTGCTGGAAACGGCGATCGCCGTTGATTACCTGCTCACGTAGCTGGTTGTAATTCTGCATAATCGAGTCAGTCATAACGCCCTCTGCTTAATGTTTATGGTAAAAATCCGCATTCTTTACAGGGATAAAGCAAAGGGCGTGCCATTATTTTTTATAAAAATAATCAATAGCTTATAAAAATAACCTTTTTCTCATTTTCGTCATTGAGTTTGTTATTCATCACAGCGACGAAAATTCGTCACTTTTATAATGGCAACATAAGCAATAGCTATGAGGAATGCGCGTATGGCATCCACCAATCAGGAACTGGCCTCGGCGCTCAGGATGTTTTCCCGCTTTTTCGATTTGATTCATCAACCGTTGGCCGTTATTAATGAGCGTGGTGAATACGTTTACTACAATCAGGAAAGCGCGGATCTGGACGGCTACAGCATTGAACGAGCAATGGGAAAACATATGCTGGATGTATATCCGGGCATGAGAGAGAGCCAAAGTACGATGCTTTCATCGTTAAAAAAAGGCGTGGAATACATTGGCCATTATCAAATTTATTATAATGCGCGAGGCCAGGCCGTTGACTATCAGCACACCACCGCGCCGCTCTATGCAAGCGATGGCGGCATGGTCGGCGTGATCGAAATCGGCAGGAATATGTCCGGCGTCAGGCGGCTCCAGGAGCAGGTGGTAGAACTGAACCAACTGCTGTATGCCGATCACCATGAGAAGCACCATGCCATTATTACCGAAAACTCGGAAATGCTCAGTAATATCGCCAAAGCCAAACGGCTGGCCGCCAGTAATATTCCGGTGACGATTGTCGGGGAGACGGGAACGGGTAAGGAGCTATTTTCCCGCCTGATACATCAATGCAGCAAGCGAGCGAATAAACCGTTCATCGCCCTGAACTGCGGCGCTCTACCGCCTACGCTTATCGAAAGTACGCTTTTCGGCACCGTGCGCGGCGCCTATACCGGCGCGGAAAATAGCCAGGGTTATCTGGAGCTGGCAAACGGGGGAACGCTCTTTCTGGATGAGCTGAACGCCATGCCGATAGAGATGCAAAGCAAACTGCTGCGATTCTTGCAAGATAAAACCTTCTGGCGGCTCGGCGGACAACAACAACTGCATTCTGACGTCAGGATCGTTGCCGCCATGAACGAAGCGCCCGTCAAATTAATTCAACAAGAACGCCTGCGGGCAGATCTTTTTTATCGGTTGAGCGTCGGAATGTTGACGCTACCGCCGCTGCGCGCCCGCCCGGAAGATATTCCCTTACTGGCGAATTATTTTATTGATAAATACCGTAATGACGTACCGCAGGATATTCACGGACTAAGCGAGACGGCGCGTAATGATCTGCTCAACCACGCCTGGCCGGGTAATGTCAGGATGCTGGAAAACGCGATTGTACGCAGCATGATCATGCAGGAAAAAGACGGGCTGCTCAAACACATCATTTTTGAACAGGACGAGTTAAATTTAGGCGTACCGGAAACCGTGCCGGAAAATCCCCTTCCCTCGTCACCCGATCCACAGTATGAAGGGTCGCTGGAGGTGCGGGTTGCCAACTACGAAAGGCATTTAATAGAAGCCGCGCTGGATACGCATCAAGGGAATATTGCCGCCGCGGCCCGCAGCCTTAATGTATCCCGCACCACGTTACAGTACAAAGTACAAAAATACGCTATCCGCTTCGGCGTAGTGCGTAATTGACATCGGCCAGCGGCATCACGCCGCTGGCAAAGCCATTAGCCTTCGTTATGCATTTCCAGATTTTCCATTTCGTTCTGGAACAGCACCGCTTTGGCGTCGTCATTACGTAATGAATCCAGGAAGTCGAGGTATTGCTGGTCTACGTCTTTGGTAACATATACCCCGTTAAATACCGAACATTCAAACTGCTGGATATCCGGATTTTCCGCGCGTACGGCTTCGATCAGATCGTTCAGATCCTGGAAAATAAGCCCGTCTGCGCCGATGATCTGACGAATCTCATCCACCTCGCGGCCATGCGCGATCAGCTCATTGGCCGTCGGCATATCAATGCCATAAACGTTGGGGAAACGAATTTCCGGCGCGGCGGACGCCAGGTAAACCTTCTTCGCGCCGGCTTCCCGGGCCATCTCGATGATCTGTTCTGATGTGGTGCCACGCACGATGGAATCATCCACCAACAGGACGTTCTTATCGCGGAATTCCGCACGATTAGCATTGAGCTTACGGCGCACGGATTTACGGCGTAGCTGTTGGCCCGGCATGATAAAGGTACGTCCCACGTAACGATTTTTGACAAATCCCTGGCGGTACGGCTTACCGAGAATACGGGCAATTTCCAGTGCGATATCGCAGGAGGTTTCCGGGATAGGGATCACGACGTCGATGTCCAGGTCTTCCCATTCACGAGCGATTTTTTCGCCAAGTTTGGTGCCCATATTTACACGAGCGCTGTAGACGGAGATTTTGTCGATAAAGGAGTCCGGACGAGCAAAGTAAACGTACTCGAACAGACAGGGGTTACTGACCGGATTATCCGCGCACTGGCGCGTGAATAGTTGCCCCTTTTCGGTAATATAGATAGCTTCGCCCGGCGCGACATCGCGCAGAAATTCAAAGCCCAGCGTATCCAGCGCCACGCTTTCAGAAGCGACCATATACTCCGTACGACCATCGCCAACGTCACGCTTACCCAGCACCAACGGGCGAATGCCGTGCGGATCGCGAAAAGCCACCATGCCGTGGCCGATAATCATCGCCACGCATGCATAGGCGCCGCGGATTTGACGGTTAGTCGCGGCAATCGCGGCAAAAATATTGTCGGCTTCCAGCGGGTAGTGACGGAAGTTGTCGAGCTCGCTGGCGAAAATATTGAGCAGGATTTCGGAATCAGAGGTAGTGTTGATATGACGGCGCTTTTCTTCAAACAGCTTTTTACGTAACTCGTGCGCGTTAGTCAGGTTGCCATTATGGGCCAACGTGATGCCATAAGGCGAGTTGACGTAAAAAGGTTGCGCTTCGGAAGCGCTGGAGCTGCCTGCGGTAGGGTAGCGCACATGGCCGATCCCCATGTTGCCCTGCAAACGCTGCATGTGGCGAGCTTCAAAAATATCGTTCACCAGCCCGTTTGCCTTACGCAAGCGGAAGCAGTTATTCGCATCAATGGTGATGATACCGGCAGCATCCTGACCACGATGCTGGAGCACTGTTAACGCGTCATAAATCGACTGGTTGACCGGCATAACACCGGCGATACCGACAATACCGCACATACGTCATTTTCCTCGTTAAGCCACATCTCAGAACCTATTACGTCCTGGGCAAGAAACTCGACGAGCTTTGCAGATAGTCAAAGAACCATCTGATGATAAAACTGAACTGCGGGATGAGCTGCGATTTGCTCCAGTCTTCGCTTTTCGACAAGCCGGTAAAGGTATCGAGGAAGAACAGAATGGCGGCGACAATCAGCGCGCCTCGCAGTGCGCCGAAACAGATCCCCAACACCCGGTCAGTTCCCGACAGGCCGGTCTTTTCTACTAGCTGACCTATCACAAAATTTACGATAGCGCCGACGATAAGCGTCGCGATAAACAGTACCGCGATAGCAATCCCATTACGAACCAGTTCGTCTTCAAAGCCCGTAAACCAGACAGACAGGTAAGTGTAGTAGTGACTGGCGACAAAGAAAGCACAACCCCACGTCACCAGCGATAACGCTTCACGAACAAAGCCGCGGATCAGGCTAACCAGACAGGAAAAAGCAATCACCGCGATAATGGCGTAATCAATCCAGACCATAGATGTCCCACGATTTTACGCCCTGTCGTCCTGTTCGGGGCGCATTCTAACAGAAAAAGAAAACGTTTGCGTAGGGATTTCCTTCCCACGCGTAAATAAAAATGGCGCTGAAAAAATATTCAACGCCATCACACTTTTTATCTCTTCGGGCACGACCAGAAGAGCCGCCGTCAACCTGATAAGCGCTGCACCATCAGGCAAAACGCGTCTTAGTTTGGGCTATACCCCATCACCACGCCGCTTAACCCAGAAATCTGCTTGAGCTCGCCAAGCGATCCTTTCATCTTATCTTTCGACGCATCCGGTCCGACAAGAATACGGGTTATTTTACCCTGTACCGGCGTTGAGGGGGAAGTATAAACCCGAAACCCGGCGGAACGAAGCTTGCTGACTATCTCGTTGACTTTATCCGCATTTTTCAGCGCGCCCAACTGTACGACATAGGCTTTGCCGGTCGGCGCGGGTTTATCGTCGGCGGCCGGTTTCGGCGCGGGTGTCGGCGCGGAAGCAACGACAACCGGCTGTTGCGGTTTAGGCTGCGGCTTCGGCTTTTCAACCGGCTTCGGTTTAGGCGTCTCCACCGGTATCGGATCAGGCTCGACGTTGTTAGACGCCATGCGCGACGGGTCCAACGACGGCGCTGCAGCATCTCCCGCCCGCACCTCTTCAGCCGCCCCTTCCGGCGGCTGTGTCGGCAGCGCCTGCGTTGCGGCGGGCATCATATCCGGCTCATCACGGTCGCCAGGCTTCGGTACCAGTGGAATCGCAGCAAATTCATCCTGATAATGCTTTTTCTGTCCGTCCAGCAGACCGGGAAGCACAATAACCCCCAGCGCGACTAACACAATCGTGCCGACTAAACGATTCTGAAACTTACTCGCCACCGATTCTCCCCGCGTCTATCACTTGCATAACATGTGCGACGGTGTGGAATGATCCGCACACCAGCACGGTATCTTCTGGCTGCGCCGCGTCGATGGCGGCCTGCCATGCCTGCGCGACGCTATCATAGACATTCCCTTTCCCCAGATGTTCCAGAAGTTGTTCCGCCGTCGCGCCGCGCGGCCCCTCTAACGGAGCACAATACCAGTCGTCAACCACGCTTTTCAACCAGGCTAACGTTCCGGCGATATCTTTATCATGCAGCATACCAATCACCGCAAGCACGCGCCCGCGTTTCGGCAACGTTTTCAGACGACCCGTCAGGTATTCCGCCGCGTGGGGATTATGGGCGACATCAAAGATAACGCGCGGCGACTCGCTCACAATTTGAAAACGTCCCGGCAAGGTCGCCTGCGCAATACCGTCGCGAATCGCCTGTTCGTCAATGTTCAACCCGCTGGCGCGCAGCGCGGCCAGAGCGGTGGCGGCATTCGGCTGGGGAACCTGCGGCAACGGCAGTCCGGCAAGCGTGCCGTCGCCATCGGTAAACGACCAGTGGGTCGCTGTCGCCTCATAACGCCAGTCAACGTCGCGACGCCGCAGCAACGCGCCGGTCTCCTGCGCAACATCCGCGATGGTTGCCGGCATTTCCGGTTCGCCGACAATAGCGGGTTTTTCCGCACGAAAAATCCCGGCCTTCTCGCGGCCAATACTTTCGCGATCCGGCCCCAGCCAGTCAGTATGGTCAAGCGCGATGCTGGTAATTACCGCCACATCGGCATCCACAATGTTCGTGGCGTCCAGGCGCCCGCCCAACCCAACCTCCAGAATCACCACGTCAAGGTTAGCCTGTTTAAACAGCCACAATGCCGACAACGTACCATATTCAAAATAGGTCAATGAAATATCGCCGCGCGCCGCTTCTATTTCCGCAAAGGACGCGGTATGCGCGGATTCCGCTAATTCTTTCCCCTGCACGCGCACGCGCTCGGTGTAACGTACCAGATGAGGCGAACTATAGACGCCCACACGGTATCCCGCCGCTATTAACACCGACTCCAGCGTTCGGCAGGTCGTCCCTTTGCCGTTAGTTCCCGCAACGGTAAAAACGAACGGCGCAGGTTTGAGGATCTCCAGACGCGCTGCCACCTGGCTTACACGCTCAAGGCCTAAATCGATACTCTTGCTGTGCAGGTTTTCCAGATAAGAAAGCCACGAAGCCAGGGGCGACGCAGCTTGAGGTATAGATTTGTTTTTCATTGATTCCGCTGCTTCTTTACGGTGAAAAGCAAAAGGGCAGAGCCTGCGGCCCTGCCCTTTTCAGTTATCAGGCCTCAGACTCCTGATCCGGCGCCGGAGGCACCACCACGCCTTCACGCGGGGCGTCCGGGTTTGGCGCGGGCAGATTCATCAACTTCGCCAGAATGCTCGCCAGCTTCAGGCGCATCTCCGGGCGGCGGACGATCATATCAATAGCGCCTTTTTCAATCAGGAACTCACTGCGCTGGAATCCCGGCGGGAGCTTCTCACGGACGGTTTGTTCGATAACGCGCGGGCCGGCGAAGCCAATGAGGGCTTTTGGCTCGGCGATGTTGAGATCGCCCAGCATCGCAAAACTGGCGGAAACGCCGCCCATTGTCGGATCGGTCAATACCGAGATGTAGGGCAGACCACGTTCCTGCATTTTAGCCAGCGCCGCCGAGGTTTTCGCCATCTGCATCAGCGACATCAGCGCTTCTTGCATACGCGCACCGCCGGAAGCAGAGAAACACACTAACGGACAGTTGTCTTCCAGCGCCTGTTCAACGGCGCGAACGAAGCGGGCGCCAACGACAGACCCCATTGAGCCGCCCATGAACGCGAATTCAAACGCGGCGGCGACAACCGGCATACCGTGAAGCGTCCCTTTCATGACCACCAGCGCGTCTTTCTCGCCGGTTTCTTTCTGCGCGGACGCCAGTCTGTCTTTATATTTTTTGGAGTCGCGGAACTTGAGCACGTCTTTTGGCTCCAGTTCGCTACCCAACTCCACAAGGGAACCTTCATCTAACAGGCTATGCAGGCGATTGCGCGCCGACATGCGCATATGATGGTCACACTTAGGACAGACCTCAAGATTACGTTCCAGCTCAGCGCGGTATAAAACCTGACCGCAGCTATCACACTTGGTCCACACCCCTTCAGGAATGCTTGCCTTGCGGGTGGGAGTAATGTTGCTTTTAATTCGTTCAATCCAGCTCATTGGTGACCTTTCTGCCTGAACCTTAGTCAGCTTTATTATAAGGGGCGCATAATGCCATTTTTGCCCCCAACAGACCATGAATGTTGCACATTAAAACATAACAGCCCGAAACTTTGGATAAAAAAGTGGTCGAACCGCTGAGTTACTTTCTATTTTGCGGTACGCGACGCCGCGCGCTTATGCCGAACAATCTCAATGACGCCTGGTAATATCGAAACCACGATAATCCCCACAATCAGCAGCTTAAGGTTATCCTGAATCAACGGTATCGTACCGAAGAAATAACCGGCGTAGGTAAAGAGCAGTACCCACAGCAGCGCGCCGATGACGTTATAGGCGGCAAAATGCCGATAGGACATGTGCCCCATCCCTGCCACAAACGGCGCAAAGGTTCTGACGATCGGCACAAAGCGAGCGAGAATGATGGTTTTACCGCCGTGTTTTTCATAAAACTGGTGGGTTTTATCCAGGTAACTGCGGCGGAAAATTTTCGAATTCGGGTTACTGAACAGTTTTTCGCCGAACAGTCGACCAATCGTGTAATTTACCGCATCGCCGACAATCGCGGCGATCAGCATTAACGCCACCATGATATGCACATTAAGATCGTTGGTTTCCAGCGAAGCCAGCGCCCCGGCGACAAACAGCAGCGAGTCGCCCGGCAGGAACGGCGTGACGACCAGGCCGGTTTCACAGAACAGAATCAAAAACAAAATGGCGTACACCCAGACGCCGTACTCCGCGACCAGCTCTGCCAGATGCACATCGATGTGCAGGATAAAATCAATAATAAAGTAGATCAGGTCCATATTTGCCTTTCTACCCGAAACGGATCGGGTATGCGATTCGGATTAATCCGCCAGAAATAGCGGGCCCATTGGCGGTTTTGGAAGGTCAAACCGGTCAGGGTAATCCACCGCAACCAAATAGAGCCCTTCCGCTTTCGCCGTTGCCGCCGCCAGCGTTCTGTCCTTCGCCGCTAACAGCTCTGCGATCCAGCTCTCCGGCTGGTTGTGAGCGCCTACTTCCAGCAGGCTGCCGACAATATTCCTGACCATATGATGAACAAAGGCATTCGCTTTGATATCGACCACCACATAAGGGCCGTGGCGGGTAACGTTGATGTGCATCACATTACGCCACGGCGTGCGCGACTGGCACTGCACCGCGCGAAACGAGGTAAAATCATTTTCGCCAAGCAGACACTGCGCCGCGCGATGCATCCGCTCTGCATCCAGCGGCTCATAGTAATGCGTCACGCCTTTTGCTAACACCGCAGGACGCAGTCGATGATTGTAGATGATATAGCGATAACGGCGAGCCGTAGCGCTAAATCGCGCGTGGAAATCATCCGGTACAGTTTTCACCCAGCGCACGGCAATGTCACCAGGCAAATTCGCATTTACCCCCAGCGTCCATGCCGCATCTTTGCGCAATGCGGCCGTTTCGAAATGGACAACCTGCCCGGTGCCGTGAACGCCGGCATCGGTACGCCCGGCGCAGAACACGTTAATAGGTTCATTTGCCACCTGCGAGAGCGCTTTTTCCAGCTTTTCCTGCACGCTGCGCACTTCATTCTGACGCTGCCAGCCATAATACCTACTGCCGTCGTACTCAATGCCCAGCGCAATTTTATAGACCGGCGATGATTGCTGTCCGGACATCAGTACAGATACTCCTGCACCAGCTTCTCCGCAATTTTAACGGCCATCAGCGCGCCGCCGAAACGCACGTTGTCCGCCACTGACCAGAACTGAATTTGTTCCGGCATACCGTAATCATTATGCACACAGCCAATAGAAAGCTGTGGATTGCCGGAAGCGTCGCCCACCTGCGTCGGGTAATCCGTTTCTTCTGACAGTACGATATCTTCGCCGCGGGAAAACGCCTCGCGCGCCTCTTCCGCCGCCAGCGGACGGAGCGCTTCAAAGCTCACCATCTGCGCATGGCCATAGAACACCGGCGACTGCACGACACTGGCGGAGATCATCACGCCATCGTCCTGTAAAATTTTACGCACTTCATCGACGATACGACGTTCCTGGCGCACGCTGCCTTCACGATCCGGCAGCAGCGGCAGCATATTGAACGCCAACTGGCGGCCAAAGAAATCATCTTCATCAATCGGTATGGCGTTAAGCAGCTTCGCACTCTGTCCGGCCAGCGCATCGACCGCTTTTTTCCCCTGCGCGGACGCTGATAACATACTGGTGACGGCGATACGCGACAGTCCTCCCTGATCGATTAACGGCTTGAGCGCCGCCAGCAGTTGGCTGGTCAGACTATCGGCGACCGCAATCACGTTACGGTTACGGTAATCCGCCAGTACATACGGGTTAACTTCCGGCACGACCAGCGGCACATCAGGCTCCAGCGCGAACAGACCGCTGGAATCTATCACCAGGCAACCTGCATTGGTCGCGTCGTCTATCCAGGCAGCCGATGCCTCTGCGCCGGCAACGAAAAACGCCAACTGCGCCTGCGTCCAGTCAAAGTCCGCCGCATCCTGGACAATGACCGACTTGCCACCAAAACGGAGGTGCTCGCCCGCGCTTTCATGACGCGCCAACGCATAAATTTCACCGACCGGGAACTGGCGTTCAGCCAGTGTTTCAAGCAGGGCTTCGCCTACGGCGCCCGTTGCGCCCAGAATGGCAATGTTCCAGCCTTCAGACATGGTGATTTACTCCAGAAATACATAAGCGTCCCTGTCGCATTATTCGACAGGGAGCATTAAGAAGACATTAATGTGCCGGGTGATGAACAGCGTTAAAACCTAGCTTGCACAGCAAGGCGGCTGCCGTTTCGTCGTCACACATCACGTATAAAGACGACCATTCACGGCGCTCAAGATAATTTTTACGCAATTTATCAAATTCACCCGGAATTCCAGCGACTTTACGCAGCGGCGCATCGTCGCGGCGCACATCATACACCAAATGCGCCAGTCTTTTCAGCGTCGGTTGATCCAGCGGGCCATGAAGCGTAATACGACCAAACTCAGGCGCAGGCAGTAATGTCTCCAGCGCGACATGCTGCTCGCGACCGATAAACGCGCTATACGCCTCAAAGACCTGGGTGGTGCCGCGCGCTTTGCCTTCCAGCGTATAGCCGGCAATATGCGACGTGCCGATATCCACGGCTTCCAGTAGCGCAACGTTAAGATCCGGTTCGCCCTCCCACACATCAAGTACCACACTGAGCGGCTGACCGGCATTGAGTCGCGCCAGCAACGCGGCGTTATCCACCACCGGGCCGCGGCAGGCGTTAATGAGAATGGCGCCGGGTTTCAGTCGGCGGATCAGCGTCTCATCGGCCAGATGCAGCGTTTTGTACGGTCCGTCTTTATAGAGCGGCGTATGGAAAGTCAGGACATCCGCTTCCTGCACCACCTCATCCAGCGTACGAAAATCCCCCTCGTCCCCGCGTGCGGCGCGTGGCGGATCGCACAACAGCGTGCGGATACCCAACGCTTCAAGCCTGGTCTGTAGCCGGCTTCCGACGTTACCCACGCCGACAATCCCTACAGTGCGATCGCGTAACGAAAAGCCGTCACGTTCGGCCAGCATCAACAGCGCGGAAAACACATACTCCACCACGGCGATAGCATTACAGCCGGGCGCGGCTGAAAAACCGATGCCCGCCTGCTTCAGCCATGCCTCATCCACATGATCGGTGCCTGCCGTAGCAGTACCGACAAAGTTAATCGGCGTGCCGCTCAGCAGCGACTCATTCACTTTCGTGACCGAACGCACCATCAGCGCATCGGCATGGTTCAATTCTTCAACGGGGATCGGGCGACCCGGCACTGATTTTACCTCACCCAGGCGGCTAAATAATTCGCGGGCATAAGGCATATTTTCATCAACGAGAATTTTCACGACTGTCGTACCTGTTTGAGAACGAGAGTTAACCGGACAAGTGTGCCATAATCTGGCCGCCAGGAATATATTGCTCAGATTTATGGTTAAAGGATAATTAATTATGCATCCCATCTCCGGCGCCCCCGCTCAGCCTCCAGGCGAAGGGCAAAATCCTCTTTCCGCTGCGGGCGAACAGCCGCTTTCCATGCAACAGCGTACGGTGCTGGAAAGGCTGATCACGCGCCTGATTTCCCTTACCCAGCAGCAAAGCGCGGAGGTATGGGCCGGAATGAAACACGATCTGGGGATAAAAAATGACGCGCCGCTACTGTCGCGCCACTTCCCCGCCGCTGAACAGAATCTCACCCAGCGTCTGGACGTAGCACAGCAAAATCACGCCAATCGTCAGGTGCTTTCACAGCTAACGGAGCTGCTTGGCGTAGGAAACAATCGTCAGGCGGTCAGCGATTTTATCCGTCAGCAATACGGTCAAACCGCGCTTAGCCAGCTTACGCCCGATCAACTCAAAAACGTGCTGATGCTCCTGCAACAAGGACAGCTTTCCATTCCGCAGCCGCAGCAACGTCCGGCTACGGACCGACCACTATTGCCTGCTGAACATAATACGTTGAATCAGTTAGTGACGAAGCTGGCGGGGGCGACTGGCGAGTCAAGCAAACTTATCTGGCAATCGATGCTGGAACTCTCCGGCGTGAAAAGCGGCGAGCTGATTCCGGCAAAACAGTTTACCCATCTGGTGACGTGGCTACAGGCGCGGCAGACGCTGTCACTACAACACGCGCCTACACTGCATACGCTTCAGGCAGCGTTAAAACAACCACTGGAGCCGAACGAGCTCACGGCGATCAAAGAGTATGCGCAGCATACTTATCAGATTCAGCCGCAAACGGCGCTGACAACCGCCCAGGTGCAGGATTTACTTAACCATATTTTCCTGCGGCGCGTAGAGCGGGAGGCTGGCGATCTGGAACCGCTCTCTATTCAACCCATCTACCGCCCGTTCGCGCCGATGATTGAAACCGTGAAAAACCTGTCAACGCGACCAGGCCTGCTGTTTATCGCATTGATAATTGTACTGGCGCTTTTCTGGCTGGTTTCTTAGCCGCGCCGGAACGATAACATCGTTACCAGAATACCAACCACCGCGGAGATCGCTCCCGCCAGGAATACGGAAGGATAGCCGCATAACGTGGCCAGCACGCCCGCCAGCGGGCCGGTCACGCCGTAGGAGATATCCTGAAACGCAGCGTAACCGCCGAGCGCCGTACCGCGTACCTGGGAAGGTACGCGTTTCACGACTTCCACGCCCAGGGCCGGGAAAATCAATGAACATCCTGCCCCGGTGAGCGCCGCGCCTACCAGCGCAATCCAGGCCGTCGGCGCCAGCCATAAGAGCAGCAGTCCTGCCGTCTCAACCAGTAAAGAGACAATCGCCACTTTGATGCCGCCAAAACGGTCCGGCATCCAACCGAACAACACGCGCATCAGTACAAACGCACCGCCAAAGGCGGTTAACGTAAAGCCCGCCATCGCCCAACCGTTACTGGCGAAGTAGAGTGAAATAAAGGTGCCGATAACGGCAAACCCCACCCCCTGCAACGCCAGGCCAAGCCCGGGTTTCCAGATAAGCCCGACAACGCTCCACAGCGACGGACGCTCGCCCGTATGCGCAGGCACTTTGCGCACCGTACCGTTAAACGCCCACGCCAACAGCGGCAACGCCATGGTCGTCCCCGCCAAAGCGGCAAAACCGAAATGGCTATGAATCAATAATCCCAGCGGCGCACCGGCAGCCAGCGCGCCGTAAATCGCCATTCCGTTCCATGACATCACCTTTCCGGAGCGCGCCGGCCCCTCCAGTCCCATCCCCCAGGTTAATGTACCCGTCAGTAACTGACTTTCGCCGAAGCCGAGAATTAAACGCCCGACAATAAGCAGAGCGAATTTTACCGGCGCGGAAACCGGCAACAGTGCGGCCAGCAACCAGGCAGCACCCGCCAACCCACAGGCAAGCATTCCCTGTAGCGCCGAGCGTTTAGCGCCATATTGATCCGCCAGCCGCCCGGCGTAGCCGCGCGTCAATACCGTCGCCAAAAACTGAATACCCACGGCGATACCCACCATCGTGTTGCTATAGCCCAGTTCGTGATGGACAAAAAGCGGAATGACCGGTAACGGCAAGCCAACCGTCATATAGGTCAGAAAAACCGCAAAAGCGATGCGAAACAGCGAAAAATTCGCAGACGGGGTATGTGTTTTTTGGCTTACTGCTGTCATGCATTACTCCAGAATGCAGAGTAAGGCGGGGAAATGCCACGCCCCCTCTACCTGAGCGTCAGGATTAAGGTGCGTTGGATAACGTTAAACGCTTACGCATTATCAGAAGGATAATGTAGAGCGTGAAGTCTGCCTGTGAGAGGCGAAACTTGTCAACCTTGAAATTGCAGCCGTGGTATCAACGTGGCGGCGTGTCATCAAACAGAAAGGGAAAGACCGCTTTCATCCCTTTTACCCTAAATCGTCCGGTCACCTGCTTGCGCTGTTCTGGCGTCAGTAATCTGAATATCATCTCCCAGATATCTTTAGGCTCCGCTTCCTGTAAGGAAATGGGCTCTGGCGTCGGTTCCTCTCCGTTGTCGTCCAGATAACGATGAACATAGAGAGGGAGAACAGAGATATGAAACTCCTCGGCCTTTGATTTAACACGTTTACGCCTGACCCCCTCTTTCCCTTCGCTGTACTTATACAAACGTTCGCGAGCCGCAGGCTCGCTTCCCGGAAACCCCGGTAAGCCAAGACATTCCTTAACCGTGAACCACTCCTTTGCCATCGGTTTCTTTCCTTTCCCCTGATGAAATAAAAATATTTTTTCTTTTGCGCGAAATTTCGCTCTCTTTCTGGCACTATTCTTAGGGAGAAAAAGAAAGTAACTTTCTTTTTTATACACTAATTTTCACCCTAAAAATATCGGCGCCGATAACACATCTTCTTAGGATTACAGAATGGAACCAAAAAGCCAAGACTGGCATCGTGCAGATATTAAAAGCGCACTGGAAAAAAGAGGTATTACGCTCAGAGAACTTTCTCGTCAGGCCGGTTTATCACCTGATTCACTGCGTAATGTCTTTACCCGTTCATGGCCGAGAGCCGAACGTATTATCGCGGACGCGCTTGGCGTCACGCCGCAAGAGATTTGGCCGTCACGCTATGGCGATATGCCGTTAAAAAATGATGCCGATACCGCAGAATAATATTTAATATCGAATAAATGGGACTTAATTTATCATTCTCACTAATTAATAAATATTTTAATTTATTATATTGAAAATAGTAATAGCACTATCGGTTATGCTTCCCGAATCAAATGCTGTTAAAGCATTACGTAATTGTTATTACGTATTTCATTAACAGGAGTCATTATGAGCTGGGATAAAAGAATAGCGGTTAATTATGCCAAAGCGCACGCAGGCTCTCATTCTCAAGGACGATGTGCGGAATTCACCCGAAAGGCCATTCAGGCGGGCGGTATTACGCTGGGGCATACCTATCACGCTAAAGATTATGGCCCTATGTTAAGAAACGCCGGATTCACCGCTATTGGCACCTATGAAACGCCGCGCGAGGGTGACGTCATCATTATTCAACCTTACGCTGGCGGAAACCCGAGCGGCCACATGGCGATATACGATGGTACAGAGTGGTATTCAGATTTTAAACAACGCGACATGTGGGCCGGCCCGGGCTACCGGGCAGCCAAACCCTCATATACCATCTACAGGAAGAATTAATGAAAACGTTCTCCCTTATTGCGCTTATTCTGTTGCTTTGCAGCTGCGCTATGCCCCACCGGGATAGCACGCAGGACGTCAGGCAGTTCTATTCCGCATGGATGACAACGTTCACAAACGATCCGCATGCCCCTGGCGACGCCACCGCCTTAATGCAACGCTACGTTGCTAAAGAGGTCATCCATCGTCTGGATCTGATTCTGTCCCTTTATGAACAGGAAATTGTGGCGTCAGATTATTTTATGTATGTGCAGGACTATGCGCCGGAGTGGATTCCACAGTTACGGGTTGGACAGGCGCATCCTTTTCTCGGCGGCGAAAAAGTGGACGTCCAGTTGGGTACAGAGTCAACGCCCATCTATCTGGAAGTTTATACCCGTTGGGAGGAGGGACGCTGGAAAATTTACCGCGTTCGGGATGCAGACAAGGGTTATGAACAGCCGATTTATGACGCAGGCGCCATCACCCAGGCTGAGGCCTGGTCAGCAAAAATCGCGCCGGAATATGAGAAGCATTAAAAAAAGGGAACCGACAGGTTCCCTCATGGAGCAGTCTTTACGCCGCCATCCGGCGATATCTCTTACCTGATGGCGCAGCGCTTATCAGCGCCCACACTATTACTGGCAAATGAAGACGGCTTTACGCTTTCAGCTTACGCATCACCAGAGTAGCGTTCGTGCCGCCAAAACCGAAGCTGTTAGACATGACGGTAGTCAGCTTACGCTCGGTTGTTTTGGTCACGATATTCAAACCCGTAGCCTGTTCGTCCATCTCTTCAATGTTGATACTCGGCGCGATAAAACCGTGCTCCAGCATCAGCAGAGAATAGATGGTCTCCTGCACGCCCGCCGCGCCCAGTGAGTGGCCAGTCATCGCTTTGGTCGCGGAGATGGCCGGGCTCTTATCGCCAAACACTTCGCGGATAGCGCCCAGTTCTTTTACATCGCCTACCGGCGTGGACGTGCCGTGGGAGTTCAGGTAATCGATCGGCGTGTCAACGCCGTGCATTGCCATTTGCATACAACGAACCGCGCCTTCGCCTGAAGGAGCAACCATATCGGCGCCATCAGAGGTCGCGCCATAGCCGACGATTTCCGCATAGATATGCGCGCCGCGCGCCAGAGCGTGTTCCAGCTCTTCGACAACCACCATACCGCCGCCGCCCGCGATGACAAACCCATCGCGGTGCGCATCATAAGTACGGGACGCTTTTTCAGGCGTATCGTTATATTTGGTGGACAGTGCGCCCATCGCGTCGAATTCACAGGCCATTTCCCAGCACAGCTCTTCGCCGCCGCCGGCAAAAACGATATCCTGTTTGCCCAGTTGGATCTGTTCAACCGCATTGCCGATACAGTGTGCGGAGGTCGCGCAAGCGGAGCTAATGGAGTAGTTCACGCCATAAATTTTAAACGGCGTAGCGAGGCAGGCGGAAACGCCGGATGCCATTGCTTTCGTAACCACATACGGTCCTACCGCTTTCAGACCACGCGGGCTACGCATGGCGTCTGCGCCAAAGACCTGGAATTTCGGGGAGCCGCCGCCGGAGCCCGCAATCAGGCCGACACGCGGGTTATTCTGATAGACTTCCGGCGCCAGACCGGCGTCAGCCACTGCCTGCTCCATAGACAGATAAGCATAGATGGAGGCGTCGCTCATGAAGCGCACGACTTTGCGGTCAATGAGGCCAGTGGTATCCAGTTTTACGTTGCCCCATACCTGGCTACGCATGCCGGCGTCCTTCAGCTCCTGAGAGAAAGTGATCCCTGAACGTCCTTCACGCAGAGATGCCAGGACTTCCTGCTGGTTATTACCGATGCTGGAAACGATGCCCAGGCCAGTAATCACTGCACGTTTCATTCAATACCTCTGTAATTCGCACTATTTTTAAGTTTCGATTGGCACAATAGCGTACACTTGTACGCCGAACAAGTCCGATCAGCCATTTAGTACGGAAATTTGCGCCGTCAGGCACACATCGTTAAGATCGCGATACCGCCCGTCAGACGAGTAACTTACGTGAAACAATACGCCATACAACCCGCCACACTCGAATTTAACGCTGAGGGTACACCTGTTTCCCGAGATTTTGATGATGTCTATTTTTCTAATGACAATGGACTCGAAGAGACACGCTACGTTTTTCTTGGCGGCAATCGTCTTGCGGAGCGATTTCCCGTACATCCTCATCCATTATTTATAGTCGCGGAAAGCGGTTTTGGCACCGGACTCAACTTCCTGACGCTATGGCAGGCGTTTGACGGCTTTCGTTCTGAGCATCCGCAGGCGACGCTGCAAAGATTACATTTCATCAGCTTTGAGAAATTCCCGTTAACGCGCGACGATCTGACGCTGGCGCACCAACACTGGCCGCAGCTCGCGCCCTGGGCAGAGCAGCTTCAGGCGCAATGGCCGCTGCCGCTCGCGGGATGCCACCGCCTATTGCTGGATCAGGGCCGGGTGACGCTGGATTTGTGGTTTGGCGATATTAATGAATTGACTGACCAACTGGACGCCACGTTGAATCAAACAGTAGACGCCTGGTTTCTCGACGGTTTCGCCCCGGCGAAAAATCCGGATATGTGGACGCCAAACCTGTTTAACGCGATGGCCCGGCTGGCCCGGCCCGGCGCAACGCTGGCGACGTTTACCTCCGCGGGTTTCGTCCGTCGAGGGTTACAGGAAGCTGGCTTTACCATGCAAAAACGCAAAGGCTTCGGACGTAAACGCGAGATGCTTTGCGGAGTGATGGAACAACGCCTTACGCCGCCCCTTTCCGCTCCCTGGTTTTACCGCAGCGGAAGCGAAAAACGTGAAGCGGCGATCATTGGTGGCGGCATCGCCAGCGCGCTGTTATCACTGGCGTTGCTGCGTCGCGGCTGGCAGGTGACGCTCTATTGCGCAGATGAACAACCCGCCCAGGGCGCTTCTGGTAATCGCCAGGGCGCGCTTTATCCGCTCCTTAGCAAACATGACGCCGCCATTAATCGTTTTTTCCCGACCGCATTCACCTTTGCCCGTCGCCTGTATGATGCCCTGCCTGTCTCTTTTGATCATGACTGGTGCGGCGTGACGCAGCTCGGATGGGATGAGAAAAGCCAGCAGAAAATTGCCCAGATGCTGTCCCTGGCGCTGCCCGCCGGACTGGCCTCGGCGCTCAATGCCGAAGAGGCGGAACAGGCGGTTGGCGTTACGACACGCTGTGGGGGGGTGACCTATCCGGCAGGCGGCTGGCTGTGCCCGGAGCAATTAACTCGCGCAGTCATCGCGCTGGCGACCGAACAGGGTTTACAAACGCGCTTTCGCCATACGCTCACGTCGCTCGTTGCGCAGGAGTCGCGCTGGCAACTGCGCTTTACGTCAGGTGAAACCACCAGCCATGAGACCGTCGTCCTGGCGAACGGCCATCAGATTAATCGTTTTGATCAGACCCAGCCGCTGCCGGTTTATGCCGTCGGGGGCCAGGTCAGTCATATTCCCACTACCCCCGCCCTCTCGGCGTTGCGTCAGGTGTTATGCTACGACGGCTATCTGACGCCGCAAAACCCGCATAATCAGCAGCACTGTATTGGCGCCAGTTATCACCGGGGCGACGAAAGCACCGTCTGGCGCGAAGAAGATCAGCGTCAGAATCGACAGCGTCTGCTTGACTGTTTTCCGGATGCAGACTGGGCCACAGAGGTTGATGTCAGCGGCAACCGCGCCCGTTGCGGCGTGCGTTGCGCCACCCGCGACCATCTGCCGATGGTGGGCAACGTCCCGGATTACCACGCCACGCTGACGCATTACGCCGATTTAGCCGATAAGAAAACGTCAGCGGCGCCTGCGCCTGTCTATCCCGGTTTATTTATGCTCGGCGCGCTGGGATCGCGCGGTTTGTGCTCAGCGCCATTATGCGCAGAAATTCTGGCGGCGCAGATGAGTAACGAGCCGATTCCACTGGATGCCAGTACGCTGGCGGCGTTAAATCCAAATCGGTTATGGGTGAGAAAGTTATTGAAGGGAAAAGCGGTGAAGTAATGGGACAATAGCGGAAGGCGGCGAGCGTCGCCTTCCGGCCCACGGCGTTATTGTTTTGCCTTATCGAACAAATTGTCCCACATCGCTTTGACTAACGCCTGATCGCGCGGCGACAGTTCGCCGGCGCCGATCGCTTTCTCCAGACTTTGGCTAACGTTGGCATAGACCGCCTCAACGGAGTGGTCATCACTGCTCTCCAGTTCGGCAATGGCTAACGTCAGGTGGCCACGCAGGTATCCACTGGCAAAAAGCTCATCGTCGCTGGCGTGCTCTACCATATCGTCAATTAATGCCAGAATGCGTGATTCAAACTCCGCGATCATCTTCTTTCCTCATTGTAAACGTGGCGCTGGCTTCAGTTGAGCGCTTCCGGCCACGGGAACTGTTCCGCCTTAAGTTCGGGCGTGTGATAATAATTCTGTAGCGCTTTGATGAAGCGAGCCGGGCGTTCAGGAATACCCTGCTCCAGATACGCCATTACCTGCGCATGAACCCGGCGCTGAAACGCCACGCGATCCGGTTCAATGTCGCCTTCCAGATTGTCGCAACTGACGTTAAAGGGATACCCCGCCGCCACGCAAAACAACCAGTCGAAAGCCTGTGGCTTCACCTCAACGTCTTCAAATTGACTTTGGGTCTGCGCGTCGCGTCCGTCCGGGCAGTACCAGTAACCAAAGTCGACCAGTTCGCGGCGCGCCTTACCGGCGATACACCAGTGTGAAATCTCATGCAGCGCGCTGGCGTAAAACCCATGCGCAAAGACGATGCGGTGATACGGCACCTGCGCATCAGCAGGAAGATAGATCGGTTCGTCGTCGCCTTTAATCAGACGGGTATTAAATTCTTCGGCAAAGCAGCCGTTAAAAATCTCAATTAACTGTTCGTAATGATGCGTACTGTTCATTAATTCATCCCCAACCAGTGGAGGATCTCCTGTCCGTGGCTATCATAAAGTAGTTTGGCGCTCATCACCGCCGAGACAATAACAATCATCGGTCTGATCAGTTTTTGGCCTTTACTCAACACCAGACGCGACCCCATTCGCGCCCCTAAAAACTGACCAACCAGCATCACGAAGCCCGTCGCCCAGATCACTTTGCCGCCGATGATAAATAACAGCAGCCCGCCGACGTTGGAGGTAGCGTTAAGCACTTTGGCATGCGCCGTGGATTTCGCCAGGTTGTAGCCACATAAGGTGACAAACGCCAGCGCGTAAAACGACCCGGCGGCTGGCCCGAAAAAGCCGTCGTAAAACCCGACGCATCCCCCGGCTATCAGCGCGAACGGTAATCCATACAGGCGCCGCTGGCGATCTTCCTCTCCCAGCTTCGGCATTAATAAAAAATAGAGGCCGATGAAAATCACCAGGATGGGCAAGATCTGGCGCAAAATATCCGCCTGCACGTGCTGCACCAACAGCGCGCCGCTCATCGAGCCAATGAACGTCATCAGAATATTGAGCTTTTGCTCGGCCAGGTTTACCACTTTACGGCGAATAAAGTAGAGCGAAGATGAGAGGGAGCCGCCGCACGCCTGTAATTTATTGGTCGCCAGCGCGTTTGCCGGCGACATCCCGGCGGCCATTAGCGCAGGTATAGTGAGCAGCCCTCCGCCTCCGGCGATAGCGTCGATAAATCCCGCCAGTACGGCGACAAAAAACAGCACCACCAGCAGTAGCGGGGAGACCATAAACAGATCATAAAAATTGTCCATCAGAGTACATGCTCATCCAGTAGCGCCTGGCAGGAAGGCGGCAACGGCGGCGGTGTCTTCTTCTCAGGCTTTGTGGTGCCAGGTTTTGGCGGCTCGAACCAGCTTTGCAGTTCAGCGCCGCATCCATCGCCCGGCGGGGGTAAAGGTTGATCTTCGCACTCCAGGCTGTCGGCAGGGCAGCGCAAACGCACGTGCATATGCGCGCGATGCTGGAACCAGGGGCGTACTTTACGTAGCCAGTCACGATCGCTTCCGGCATCGAGACACAATTGTTGTTTAATCGCCGGATTGACGAAAATACGGGTGACATCATTGTCCTGTGCCGCCAGTTTGATCAGACTGGCGATATCCGACGACCAGCGCGACGGCACGACATGTTTACCGTCGCGGGACACCAGATCCAACGCCTGCGGGCGCAATAGCTGCGCCTGGCTCCAGCGCGTTTTCGGCAACTGCAAGAAAATATCCACATCAAGCCCGGTCTGATGACTGGCGTGTCCGCCATTAAAGCGGCCTCCGGCAGGCATCCCCATGTCGCCTATCAGGACGGTTCCGAGCCCCCGTTGATGCGCCTGATGACTCAACCGCTGGATAAACATGACCAGATCCGGGTGACCGAAATAGCGGCGCTGATCGGTGCGCATCACCTGATAATTATTGGACTGTACCGGCAACGTGTCGGCGCCGATGATACATCCGTTGGCAAAGCTACCGACAGACTGGGCGGCGCCGGAGACAGGATGGGTTATTTTCTGCCACGGCGTCGCCGCCAGGCTGGCGCTACTGACAAACCATGCCAGTAGCGCAATCGCGGTTTTTTTCATTTCTTACCAGCGTGGAATCTCTGTCTTTACATCCGCATTCTGTGCCCGATGGCGCAACAGGTGATCCATCAGCACGATCGCCAGCATGGCTTCTGCGATCGGCACTGCGCGAATCCCCACACACGGATCATGGCGTCCTTTGGTGATCATCTCGACTTCTTCACCCATCCGGTTAATCGTACGTCCCGGCACGGTAATGCTGGACGTAGGTTTCAGCGCCATATGCGCCACAATGTGTTGTCCGCTACTGATGCCGCCGAGGATGCCGCCCGCATGGTTGCTCTGAAAACCCTGCGCCGTGATTTCATCGCGATTCTGACTGCCGCGCTGCGTCACCACGTTAAATCCTTCGCCGATCTCCACGCCTTTCACCGCATTGATGCTCATCAGCGCATGGGCGATGTCCGCGTCCAGTCGGTCAAATACCGGTTCGCCAAGCCCTGCCGGCACGCCGCTCGCCATCACCGTCACTTTCGCGCCGATGGAGTCCCCCTCTTTTTTCAGCGCGCGCATCAGTTCGTCCAGCGCGTCAAGTTTGTCCGCATCGGGGCAAAAGAACGGATTAAGTTCAACCTGACACCAGTCTTTAATCTCCAGCGGAATGTCGCCCATTTGGGTCAGGCAGCCGCGGATTTCAATACCGAACTTTTCCGCCAGGTATTTCTTGGCGATCGCCCCTGCCGCTACGCGCATCGCGGTTTCACGCGCGGAAGAACGTCCACCGCCACGGTAATCGCGCAGGCCGTATTTCTGCTCATAGGTGTAATCCGCGTGTCCCGGACGAAAAACATCTTTAATCGCGCTGTAGTCCTGTGAGCGCTGATCGGTGTTTTCAATCAGCAAGCCAATGCTGGTGCCGGTCGTCACGCCCTCAAACACGCCGGAGAGAATTTTTACCTGGTCCGGTTCGCGGCGCTGGGTAGTATAGCGCGAGGTGCCAGGGCGGCGTCTGTCGAGATCGTGCTGCAGATCGGCCTCCGTCAACGGGATGCCGGGCGGCACGCCATCGACGATACACCCAAGCGCCAGCCCGTGCGATTCGCCGAAAGTGGTTACGCGAAAGAGTTGTCCAATTGTGTTTCCTGCCATCACGGCTCCGTTATCGTTGTTGTCGTTTGCGTGTTTTAATCTTTATAAATGTTGAAATGTTCACGGGCCGCGAGCAACTGCGCTTTGGTCAACATAAAGACGCCATCGCCGCCGTTGTCAAACTCCAGCCAGGTGAACGGCACATCCGGGTACTGCTCCATCAGATGTACCATGCTGTTTCCGACTTCACAAATCAGAACGCCGCCATCGGACAGATAATCCGGCGCATTCCCCAGGATACGGCGGGTCAATTTGAGGCCGTCGGTGCCGGACGCCAGCCCCAACTCAGGTTCGTGGCGATATTCGTTCGGCAGATCGGACATATCCTCCGCATCGACATAGGGCGGGTTAGTGACAATCAGATCGTACTGAACTTTCGGCAGATCGCGGAACAGATCGGAACGAATTGGCGTCACGTGATGGATAAGACCGTGTTCTTCAATGTTATGCTCGGCGACAGCCAGCGCATCCGGCGAAATATCGACCGCATCAACCTCAGCGTCCGGAAAAGCATAAGCACAGGCGATGGCAATACAGCCGCTGCCGGTACACATATCCAGAATATATTTCGGCTGCTGGCTAATAAGGCCGGCAAAGTGGTTATTAATCAACTCGCCAATGGGCGAACGCGGCACCAGCACGCGCTCATCGACATAAAATTCGTGGCCGCAGAACCAGGCTTTATTGGTCAGGTAGGCTACCGGAATACGTTCGTTAATGCGACGAATCACCCGCTCGACAATGCGGTGTTTTTCGCTGGACGTCAGCCGCGCGGTCCGCATATCTTCCGGAATATCCAGCGGCAGATAAAGAGACGGCAACACCAGTTGCACCGCTTCATCCCACGGGTTATCGGTGCCGTGTCCATACCAGATATTCGCCGCGCTAAAGCGGCTTACCGCCCAGCGCAACATGTCCTGAATGGTATGCAGTTCACTCACTGCTTCATCAACGAAAATTTTATCCACGTAATCCTCCAGGGCATGCTCGCATTAAATTCGGCGGCTAGTTTGCCACGAAGACAGGGATAAATCAGCATTGACGCGGTGGGAGACTACGAAAAATCCGTTTTGCCCGTTCGGATATCCTCCAGGTCGGGTAAACTAAGGCAAAAGATCAGACGAGACCCACGAATGAAAAAGAAAGCATCGCTCAGCGAGGAGGACCAGGCGCTGTTCCGTCAGCTGATGGTCGGCACCCGACAGATTAAGCAGGATACTATCGTCCATCGGCCACTGCGCAAAAAAATCACGGAAGTCCCTACCCGAAGGTTAATTCAGGAACAGGCGGACGCCAGCCACTATTTTTCTGATGAGTTCCAGCCGCTGCTCAATATGGAAGGGCCGGTAAAGTATGTCCGTGAAGATGTCAGCCATTTCGAGTTAAAAAAAATGCGCCGTGGCGACTATTCGCCGGAACTGTTTCTGGATTTACACGGTTTAACGCAGCTTCAGGCCAAACAGGAACTGGGGGCGCTGATTGCCGCCTGCCGCCGGGAACATATTTTTTGCGCCTGCGTCATGCATGGACACGGTAAACATATTCTGAAACAGCAAACGCCGTTATGGCTGGCGCAGCATCCGCATGTAATGGCCTTTCATCAGGCGCCGAAAGAGTATGGCGGCGACGCCGCGCTGCTGGTGTTGATTGAAGTGGAAGAGTGGCAACCGCCCGAATTACCCTGACGCGAGATTGCCGGATAGCGGCGCAAGCGCCTTATCCAGCCTACGAATAGCCAGCGCTGTCGTAGGCCTGATAAGCGAAGCGCCATCAGGCAGCAAAGATTACATCGCTTTCGCCATTTTCAGATTGCAGGGACTCATTTGCCAGTTGAATGTCCCCTTGCCGCTTTCATCAAGCGTAACGTTGGCAATTGCGGACGTCGTGAACATCGGCGGCGTTTCGCCCGGACAAAGCTCAGATACCAGGTATCCGACCAGAGGTAAGTGAGAGATCACCAGCACCGATCCGATCTCTTCATTGGCCAGCGCCTGAAGGTAGGCGCTGACCAGACCGACATCGCCACAGGGCGTTAGCTCCGGCAGGACATCCACCTGAGCCGGCAGATTCATACAATCGCCGACCACATCTAACGTCTGTTCGGCTCGAAGAAACGGACTCACCAGAACACGTTCGATATCCACTTTTTGACCTTTCAGCCAGTTCGCCATCAGGCGAGACTCGTCACACCCACAAGAGGTCAAGGGACGAACCGAATCACTGGCGGCATCGAGGGCTGCGTCGCCGTGACGCATGATAAAAACTTGCATATTGCACCGCTTTTGTTAACCAGTTTCACCAGCACGCTTACCACATGCCCCTATTGGCTGCGGCAAAAATGCGGTGGCCGGCATTGTGCCTTATCCATTCACCGAATGAAACGCTGTTTTTTACCTCAATGACGTAAGTATAGTCAATCCTTGATTATTATTTCGCCACTAAGGAGGCATTCAGTGCGGATTCATATTCTCTTTGACCTCAATTTCCCTGGTCAGTTTCCCCATTCGTCCAGAAATGCTCCCTGCGCTCCGCCATGCGCACTAATTGTTCACAAGGCGCGTAACGAGGACCGTAAAGTGCGGCCAGGCGCTGTAATGTCGCCACCATTTCACCCGGCCCGAGAGCATCCATATAGCGGAACGGGCCGCCGAGAAAGGGCGGAAAACCGATACCAAACACGGCGCCAATATCGCCATCGCGCGCACTGCGAATCACTTTTTCGTCGAAACAGCGCGCCGCTTCGTTAAGCATTAACATGACACAGCGCTCTGCCACCTGCTGCGCAGACAGTCGACTCTGCCCTTGCACGCCAATAAGCTTATAAATAGCAGGGTCAACCTGTTTTTTGCTTTTACGCCCTTTTTTGCCATAAAGATAGAAACCGCGACCATTTTTTCTACCTTTGCGATCGTCATTCAAAATTGAAGCAACAACATTTGCAGGCGCGCTAAAACGTTCTCCATACGCCGCCTCAAGCACAGGGATAATTTTAGTGCCCGTGTCGATTCCTACCTCATCCAAAAGTTGGATTGGCCCCACCGGAAAACCAAATTTTACCAGGGCGGCGTCAATATGTTCGACGCGTTCGCCTTCAGTCAGCATCCGAATCGCCTCATTAATATACGGCGCGAGAATTCGGTTAACATAAAACCCGGCTTTATCGTTGACGACTATCGGGGTTTTACCCTGTCTTTTCGCCAGTTTAACGGTCGTGGCGATGGTTTGCGCGGAAGTAGACGCATGAGGAATGACCTCAACCAGCGGCATTTTTTCGACCGGACTAAAAAAGTGCAATCCAATCACCTGCTCCGGTCTGGCCGCCTTCGCCGCAATATCGCTAATCGGCAAGGAAGAGGTATTGGACGCAAAAATAGTGTGGGAGGCGCAATTTTGCTCCACTTCCGCCACCATCTGTTGTTTTAACGACAAATCTTCAAATACCGCTTCAATGACCAGATCGCGGTGACTGAAACCACGGTAATCAGTCGAACCTGATAGCAACGCCAACTGTTTATCGCGTTCGCTAGTTTTCATATGGCGGCGGCGTACTTTTGTTTCAAGCAGATCCCAACTGTACTTCAGCGCATGATTGATTCCCTGAGTATTTATATCCTTAATTCGTACTGGCAAGCCGCCTTTACAGGCCGTAACCCAGGCGATACCACCGCCCATTAATCCGCCGCCTAAGATGCCCACGCTGTTCAGCGGGCCGGGCGGCGCATCGCTACCGGGATCTTTTTTCACCTCGGTACTGGCAAAGAAAATAGCGCGCAGCGCCTGCGATTGAGTCGTCATCGCCAGCTCGCCGAAAGCGCGCGCTTCCGCGTCATAGCCGCTACTGCTGCCCTGCGCCAGTCCGGTTTCAATCACATCAATGATCCGCTCCGTCGCCGGATAGTTACCCTGCGTTTTTTGCGCCGTCTTTTTACGCACCAGGCGAAATAACAACGCGCGCCCTAGCGGCCCCGCCAGGATACGTTCACGGACCGGTAATGTCCGCTGCGCCAGGCGTTCTTTTTTAGCCAGCTCGACAGCCGCTTCCAGTAAAATAGTTTGCGGCACCACATCATCAACCAGCCCGGCTTTAAGCGCCTGTCTGGCGCGAAGCTGTTTACCTGTCAGGATCATATCCAGCGCGGTACTGACCCCCACCAGCCGCGGAAGACGCTGCGTTCCGCCCGATCCCGGCAACAGCCCTAACTGTACCTCCGGCAGTCCGAGAACGGTTTTAACGTCATCGGTACAGATACGCCGATGGCAGGCCAGCGCCATTTCAAGACCGCCCCCCAGGCAGGCGCCGTGAATGGCGGCGATGACCGGAACAGGCAACGCCTGGATCTCCGCCATCAGTTGCTGCCCCTGACGCGCCAGCGTTTCTGCTTCCTGCGCGCTTTGGCAGTGGCCTATCATGTTGATATCGGCGCCAGCGATAAAGTTATCTGCTTTGGCTGAGATAAAAACAACGCCCTGCAACGCGTTATTTTCCCGGATCTGCTTCAGGATGGCACGCACCTGCGCGGCAAACTCCGCTTTCAGGGTGTTCACCTTTTCTCCAGGGACATCAATAGCGACAACCGCGACATTATCCAGACGTACATTAAGCGTAAAAGCTGATGTGGTAGCCATTATTCCGCCTCCAGAACCATAGCCGCGCCAAGACCGCCAGCCGCGCAGGCCGTGACCAGGCCGAAGCCTCCGCCCCGACGCCGTAATTCATACAACGTTTGGGTTATCATCCGCGCGCCCGTTGCGGCAAAAGGATGCCCGTAGGCGATTGAGCCGCCGAGCACGTTGAATTTAGCGTCATCCACCTCTCCTGTCGCCTGCGCACGACCAAGCACCTCGCGGGCAAATCGTTCGCTGCCCAGTAGTTGTAAATTCGCCAGGGTCTGGGCGGCAAACGCTTCATGCATGTCAAAAAGCGTCAGATCGGCCATCGTCAGTCCGGCCCGCTCCAGCGCCAGCGGCGTTGACCAGGCCGGCCCCAATAGCATGTCCTGCCAGACATCAATAGCGGTAAACGCGTAGCTACGCAGATAGCCCAGGGGAGTAAGCCCCAGCTCTTTAGCGCGGGATTCGGTCATCAGGATAACGGCGGCGGCGCCGTCGGTTAGCGGTGTACTATTGGCGGCGGTCACGGAACCATGTTTTCTGTCAAAAGCGGGGCGCAGTTTGGCGTAGTCCGCCAGCGTGGAGTTGCCGCGAATGTTGTTGTCTTCTGAAAAGGGATTTTTATACGGCGGCGCATAGGTCGTCATCACCTCTTCCGCCAGTTTGCCTTCCGCCCATGCCTGCGCGGCGCGCTGATGCGAACGATGCGCCAGCGCGTCCTGCTGCTCACGCGTAATACCATACGTTTTCGCCATCTGTTCGGCGGTATCGCCCATGCGCAGACCAGTGGAATACTCAGCAACGGCGGGAGGAACGGGCAGCAGATCGCGTAAGCGCAGACGAGAAAAAAGCGCCAGCCGTTGGCGGGTCGTACGAGCTTTATTGACATCCACCAGTACCCGCGCCAGGGCTTTACTCACGCCTATTGGCAGTACCGACGACGAATCTGCGCCGCCAGCGATACCCGCGCGTATCGTGCCGGCCATCAGACTTTCCGCCACATTCGCTACCGCCTGAAAACTGGTGGCACAGGCGCGGCTTACGCTATAGGCATCAGTATGAACATTCATCCCCGTACCCAACACAATTTCGCGCGCAATGTTGGGCGCTTCCGGCATTTGTACCACCTGACCAAAAACCAGTTGCTCAATGGCATCGGCTGGAATTTCACTGCGCGCCAGCAGCTCGCCAACCACCATCTTGCCGAGATCAACAGCGGGAATACCATGAAATGCAGTGGCCTGACGAGCGAAGGGGGTTCGCAACCCACTGACAATAGCAATGCGATCGCCCTGACGGGTGACCAACGGTAAAGCCTGACGCATAGTACTCCCCTGTAAAAAATAAATTAGTGGTCTGACCTGATCACAGTCTTAACCAATTTTTTACATTTAGCCAAGCGGAGAGAAAAGAAAGTGGGAGCTAAGGCACAGTGAAGGGAAGCGACAAAAAAAGAAAACGCCTCCGCCAGATGATGACGGAGGCGTCGTGAATGAACGGATTAACGCAGGCCGAGCTGGAAGATCAGCGTTTCTGCTTCGCAGGCGAAAACAAAATCAATATCCAGACGAACGCCTTCGGATTCCTCGGTAAAGGTTGGCGTAATTTGGCAAGGTTCAGACTCCACGCTACGCGCTTTTTCGGTTAACGCCGCCAGCGTCTCTTCAGCCTCTGCGCGGGTAGCGAATACGCGGCTGTATGACGCGGTGCAATCGGAGTTGTCCATGATGGTTCCAACGTCCATACAGCAGCAAACCGGGGTTTCATCAGCACTGCATTTACTCATTGTAGATTTCCTCTGTATTTGCACCCAGGGTGCCAGATAAACGATGGGGATATTTTACGCTCCCGGCATTCGCCTCTCCAGTCGTTAATGGAGGGAAACGCGTTAAGTGACCGAAATCACACTTAAAAATGATCTAAAACAAAAATCGTGCGATCGGGTGGCCGTTAAGTCCCCCGATTTTGCCAGCCAGATCTCGTTTCTAAGATCACAATTGAAAAAACTTATAAACATGCTTGCAACATTCTAGCTGGTCAGACCTATACTCTCGCCACTGGTCTGATTTCTAAGTCGTATCGCAGACCCTACACTTCGCGCTCCTGTTACAGCATGTAACATAGTTTGTATAAAAATAATCAATGAGGTTATGGTCATGAGCCAGAAAACCCTGTTTACAAAGTCTGCTCTCGCAGTCGCAGTGGCAATCATCTCCACCCAGGCCTGGTCTGCAGGCTTCCAGTTAAACGAATTTTCTTCCTCTGGCCTTGGCCGGGCCTATTCGGGTGAAGGCGCAATCGCAGATGATGCGGGTAACGTTAGCCGCAACCCGGCGTTAATTACCATGTTTGACCGTCCGACGTTTTCAGCGGGCGCGGTTTATATTGATCCCGATGTTAATATTAGCGGGACGTCGCCATCTCGTCGGACGTTAGATGCGGATAACATCGCGCCGACGGCTTGGGTGCCGAACGTCCATTTTGTCGCTCCGATTAACGATCAGTTTGGCTGGGGAGCTTCTATTACCTCTAACTATGGTCTGGCGACAGAGTTTAACGACACATACGCAGGCGGCTCGGTTGGCGGTACGACCGATCTTCAAACCATGAACCTGAATTTAAGCGGCGCTTATCGTTTAAATGAGGCCTGGAGCTTCGGCCTCGGCTTTGATGCGGTATACGCGCGCGCGAAAATCGAACGTTATGCGGGCGATTTAGGCCAGTTGGTCGCGGCACAGAATCCGGCGCTGGCGCCGGTCGCGAGTCAAATTACCAGCGACACCAAGATTGCCCACCTGAACGGTAATCAGTGGGGCTTTGGCTGGAATGCCGGTATCCTTTATGAACTGGATAAAAATAACCGCTACGCGCTGACCTACCGCTCGGAAGTCAAAATTGACTTTAAAGGCAACTACAGTAGCGATCTTCCCATCGGAATTAACCGATATAACCTGCCTATCCCAACGGCAACTGGCGGCGCGACGCAGTCAGGCTACCTGACGCTGAATCTGCCGGAAATGTGGGAAGTGTCCGGTTATAACCGTGTGGCGCCACAGTGGGCCATCCACTATAGCCTGGCCTATACCAGTTGGAGTCAGTTCCAGGAATTGAAGGCAAAATCCACCGCCGGCGATACGCTCTTTGAGAAGCATGAAGGCTTTAAAGACGCTTACCGCATTGCGTTGGGCACCACCTATTACTACGATGACAACTGGACGTTCCGTACCGGTATCGCCTTCGATGACAGTCCGGTACCAGCGCAAAACCGTTCTATCTCTATTCCGGACCAGGACCGTTTCTGGCTGAGCGCCGGTACGACTTACGCCTTTAATAAAGATGCGTCTGTCGACGTTGGCGTCTCTTATATGCACGGTCAGAGCGTGAAAATTAATGAAGGCCCTTATCAGTTTGAATCTGAAGGGAAAGCTTGGCTATTCGGTACTAACTTTAACTACGCGTTCTAATCTCTTTCTGAGACGGATCAAAAAGGTGAGCATTGCGCTCACCTTTTTATTTACTGCCGTTTATTCCGAGTCGATCTCTTTGAGTTCGTCCTGAATCGCCTGCGCGTTCGGGTTTTCCTGCGGCTTGAGTTTCCCGCCATTGGCGATAAAGTCATGACGCTGGAAGTACGCCTCGCGCACCATAATATAAGGATCGGAAGACTGGCGCAGCAAACCATCGGAATCCAGCAACTGCGCGCGGGTTTCTATCCCTTCGATAGTCCATTTTCCTATGGACATTGGCCAGGTCAACCACGAGAGCACCGGATACAAGGTATCCGCCATATCCCCGCCATCTTCACGCAGCGTGAAGCTGCCGTAGAACGGAAGTTGCACATAAGGCCCATACCCCACGCCATAATGGCCCAGCGTACTGCCAAAGCGATGCGGTTCAACGCGCTGCAGTTTAGGATTCGCCATTCCCGCGACGTCAATAAAGCCGCCCATTCCTAATAAAGTGTTCAGGAAGAAACGGGTGAAATGCACCATCCCCTGGTAAGGATCGCCCTGCAGGAAATAGTTCACCATGATCGCCGGTTCTTCGAGGTTGCCGGTGAAATTACTTAAACCGTTACGCGCAGGCTGTGGAACATAATCACGCCAGGCGACCGCGACTGGCCGAACAACATACGGGTCCAGCACATTAAAGTTGAAGTTGTACATGGTGCGGTTAAACCCTTCAAACGGGTCTGAACGCCCCTGCTGTTCTGTACCGGAACTCGCACACCCGACCAGCAGTGTAGTTCCCAGAGCCAGCGCCGACAGGCGAAGCTTCATAGATGTCTCCCTGTGAATTGTGGCTATCGCTGATTGCCATCCATGACGGAACGCTACCGTATCCGCCTGTTTAGGTGTGAGCGATTTTAACAGCACGCCAAACGATGTCTATATGCGCGATCTCATTGCTCTGAGCATAGCCTGGTAACGCCAACAACGTGACGGCCCCATTCTAACGAAACAGATAAAAACGGGCGTGATCATTTTTATTTTTTCGGAGAATGTCCCGGCTTGGGTAAATGAAAAACCGCTACGCTTTATTAATACGTGTTAACCATCAGGGATCATCATGGATAGCCTTAACGACGATAAAATTAACCAGCATAACAGTGACCTGGAAGTTGAAAGCGAAGAAAAACAAAGCGGTAAAGAGATTGAAGTGGATGAAGATCGTCTTCCTTCCCGCGCCATGGCGATTCATGAACATATTCGCCAGGATGGTGAAAAAGAGATGGAACGCGATGCGATGGCTTTGCTATGGTCAGCCATTGCCGCAGGACTTTCTATGGGGGCATCACTACTGGCGAAAGGAATTTTCCACGTGCAGCTTGAAGGCGTTCCCGGCGGTTTTTTACTGGAAAATCTCGGCTACACCTTTGGTTTTATCATTGTCATCATGGCCCGCCAGCAATTATTTACTGAAAATACCGTTACCGCCGTATTGCCGGTAATGCAAAATCCTACTCTGAGTAACGTTGGCCTGCTGATGCGCTTATGGGGCGTAGTCTTATTGGGCAACCTTATAGGTACCGGGGTTGCGGCGTGGGCTTTTGAATATATGCCTATATTTGATGAAGAGACCCGCAACGCCTTTGTCAAAATTGGTATGGAGGTCATGAAAAATAGCCCAACGGAGATGTTTGCCAACGCAATTATCTCTGGCTGGATCATCGCCACGATGGTATGGATGTTTCCTGCTGCAGGCGGGGCAAAGATTGTGGTCATTATTTTGATGACCTGGCTTATCGCACTGGGCGATACCACCCATATTGTCGTCGGCTCCGTTGAAATTTTGTATTTGGTTTTCAACGGCACGCTGCCCTGGAGCGACTTTCTCTGGCCCTTCGCCCTTCCCACACTTGCCGGAAATATCTGCGGCGGCACCTTTATTTTCGCATTGATGAGCCACGCGCAGATCCGCAATGATATGAGCAATAAGCGTAAAGAAGAAGCGAGGCTACGCGGTGAACGCCTGGAGCGGGAGCGGAAAAAAGCGGAAAAACAGCGCTGAGTGGCGACGGTTTAACCAGTCGGGCGGCGCTACACTTACTCCGGCGAATAAAAAACGCTATACTGGCGCCGCGTTGTCCCCTTAGTTAAATGGATATAACGAGCCCCTCCTAAGGGCTAGTTGCAGGTTCGATTCCTGCAGGGGACACTCTGACCATTTTTTACCACCTCCAACAAATCCCACCAAGCCCGCTCCACACAAGGCTTAGAGCCATAATTTATATCCAACCATTTCCACCAAACAGCATCCATAAACACAACTCAAAGTGTCCCCGTAATGTATGGACAAAGCAAAACCATCAGAATGCGCATACTTAAAGGCCAAGGGCTTTGAAAACTGCGTTCTTCCCGTCACCGCTCGGGGTGATGGTGTAATACGTCTGACGGACATTGATAATCGTGACCGTTCAGTGCAATACCTGCCCGCGCCAAACGCTGTAGACAATGAAGGTCAGCCCCGACACAAAAGCTTAATGAAGGATGCGCCAATTTCCTGCGCGTTTATTGACGTACAGCCAAATGACAAAGCAAATACCCTCATCATTACCGAGGGATATGCCACAGCGCGAAGCGTATCGATCTGTGCGCCGCTTTCACGCGTAGTCGCTGCCATATCTGCTTCAAACCTTAAAAACGTCGCCACGGCCTTTAGAGATCGTTTCCCAGCGCTTGAGATTGTTATAGCCGCAGATAACGACTACCACGCACCCAGCGATGTAGACGCGAACGGCAAGCCAAAACCTAACACGGGACTGGTAAAAGCTAACGAAGCTGCTAAAGCCGTTGGTGGGCTGGTGGTCGCCCCGCTATGCCTTGGCAGAAAGAAACATGACTGGGACGATGTACGCATGGAGCTGGGAGCAGAACGGATGACAGAAGAATTTAACCGCGAAATGGAGAAGGCCAGAAAAGAAAAAGCCTCCGGTCAAGAGGCTTTATCAGATACTACGCAAAATAACCGCGTAGATAATAACCCTATGCCGTGGGATAGCAATACTGCAAATGTAACAGCAGGAAAATCACCTGCAAATCTTCCCGTAGCAAGCGTTCTACGCATCCCTGCTACGGTAAACATTGCAAAATTCCGTATCCCCGATCACTTCAAAAAATACTATTCCGACAAAGTTACACCACAAGACCAACAGCCCGACGGCACAGATTTAATTGTCGAGCGCGCAGATGAATCAATCGCCCTGGTAGACCCAACAACCGGGCGTGGTGAAGATGGACAATCAGGGGTATTTAAACATGCCAGAACCTCTGAGATTCTGCGCGGGGTTCGCCCAGCCCTGCGAGGATACAAAGAACATGAGGCATATATCACCTTTGAAAACATCGGCAATTCTTCGCGCCGCGTTTCTTTGCCATGGTCAAGCGATGCTAAGCGCCTCGCCGCCGCTTTAAGGTCGCTCGGCTCAGAAGTCGTTGTAGATGGGGCGTACATTGATTTCTATCGCAACGCTTATCTTGTTGAGCAAGATTTGCCATCCGCTGTATATGGTTCGGCTCCGGGCTGGCATGAGCATAACGCCATAAAATTCTATGTATCCCAATCCGGTAAAACATATCTGTCTGACAGCGTGCTTTTTGAGTTCGATAGTCCAGTAGATAGCAAATACAGATCGGCTGCGGTTGGTACTGTTGAGGATTATCGGACAAGCGTCATTGAGCTAACCAAAGGCAACCACAGCCTTACGTTTCAGATCCTGCTTGAGCTGGCATCCGTTCTGTTTCCTGTCCGTAACGGCTCAATCAAAGCTGAAGGTATCACGGTCAATGTATATGGGCGCTCAGGCAAAGGTAAAACACTGGCTATGAAGCTCGGCGCAAGCTTATGGGGCAATCCTGACCAGCTCACTGAAAGCGCGAACGCCACCTATACAGCAATCATCAATAGCGCCGTATGTTCCAGCGGTTCTGCAATGCGTATCGATGACCTGTCAGCAATGCCCAACCTTCGGGGTGCTGACTTTGAAAACCTTGTTTACTCGATAGCGAACGGCAAGGCCAAAGGCCGCAGCGGTCAAGACGGTAAAAACCTGCCCGTAACTTCGTTTAGCACTATTTGCCTGATGACTGCGGAAAAAACGATAGCCGACGAACTTTGGCAAAAAGAGAAGCACCGTTTTAAAGCTGGCGCGGAAGGACGCTTGATTGAGCAGCCTTTCATCGAACCGCAAGACCTCAAGGGCTACAACGATATAAGAAGTTTCGCCAGTGCCCTGACATCTGCAATGCTGTCATGCAACGGCGTAGCGGGCGTGGAATGGCTAAATCATTTGAGCAAGCTTGGATGGCGCGGAGTTCAAGCTAACTTAAAAACCTACTCAATGCAGTTTGAAGACTTGATGCGCGAGCAGTATTCCGAAGCAATGAACGCACGTGAGGGACACAAAGTCAGGGCGCACGCGCTGTACGGCATTGTTTATGCTGCCGGGATGATGTCTGCAAGCATAACCGGTTACACCGAAACTGAAATTTTTGAAGCTGTACAGGAAAACATGATTGCAGAAATGGCAAGCAATGATGTAGGCCATGCGCGAGATATGGCTGCGGCTGTCGAGCTTTGGGACTAAAAAGAAATATGAGGCATACATAAAAAACGCCGTAGAAACGCTACCAGCTCGATTTAGCGGGCTTAAGCCTTACTTTTTGAATATCCTTACCAACCTGATGGCTATCCCCTTCAGGAGAAGTGCAGAGAAGGACAGGCGCGAGATTTCTGACTCACTTTGCCTGATTGCTGACTTTATTGAAGAATACAGATACCGTGGCACTGACGAACGCTACAGAGAATACGCACAGACAGTCATCACCGGTATAGATACAGAACGATTACCAAGGATGATCGCCGGGCTTATCATTCAGGAAGTGACGGCGCTGATAGATGCCGCTTGCACTACCAATGTGATGACCTTTGCGAATTCTGGTATAACACACGAAGAATTCTGGCGGTTTACAGACCCAGACGACTACGCCGAAGCCTATCCTGATGGCGAGATACCTGAAGATGCTTCGCCTCTTGAAACCCTTGATATTTATCCTTTACATGAAGGGATAGCACAGCAAAGCCTGTGGTACGGGGTTGATGCTTATGTCGATGATTTCATTGTGTCTATGGCTGGTGGTCTGCTGTATACGAAGCAGCCCCTGAATCGAATCAATTAACCAAATATTGAGAACTTATTTATGCCTGTCATACTAAGATTTAAGGGGTATCGGTTCTTTTTCTATTCGAATGAGGGTGATCCCCGTGAACCGGCACATATTCACGTTCGCGGCACTGATGGTGAGGCAAAATTTTGGCTAACACCAGAAGTGCTGCTGGCGCGTAATGATGGTTTTAATGCTCGCGATCTGAAGGAACTGGTGGGCGTGGTGGAAGAAAATCGCAAACTACTAATGGAGGCGTGGAATGACTATTTCGCCTAAGAACGTAAAGTTCGACGAATACAATATGTGGGTAGAGTTAAGCGATGCCCGCACGCTGGGCGTACCGTTGGCATGGTTTCCCAAATTGATGCACGCCAGCCCTGATGAGCGAAACGACTTTGAGTTAAGCCGCCGTGGTATTCATTGGGATAGCCTCAATGAGGATGTTTCTATTGAAGGACTCCTGGCCGGGCGTGGCGATGTGACATTCAGGCCGCACAGCGCCGCATAAAACTCCACTGGCGGTAATAACCTTCCTTCCGTTACCGCCATTCTGCTTAATATCCCTCTATGTATCCCATTCAAACACACAACTCATAAATATCATTAGTAGTCATGATGTTACCTTGCTTAATCATTCCTGCAGGGGACACCATTTATCAGTTCACACTTCTCCGCAGTCGTTCGCAGAATTCCCTGGATATCAGATGTTTTGTAAATTATCAGTTCGTCATAGCGCGCGACAGATCGTTGCCAACCACACGCCATGCGGATAAAAAGTGGATAAAATAATTTTCCCTATACTCACCGTTAAGCAGATTAAAGCAGCAAAACCGAAAGAAAAACCATATTAACTTCTCGACGATAATGGTCTGTATCTTTATGTTCCGGTACGGCTGAAAGTGAATTCAACTGGTTAATATGACATTAACAATTTTCTGGCGTTTGGTTACGCAACGTTGATACATGAAGTCTTTGTCTTAGGTACTATGAGCGGGATGTGTATCTGTGCTATCCCTTGCAAGACACTTTTGGACTTTATTAAACACCCCCCGCAGATACTTCCGATTCCATCTTGCGGGGGCTTTTTATTCACGCGGTTTCTCAGACTACTTACGTAATCTTTCCAGCAAATCCTTCTCAAATATTCCGGTGCTCTTACACTCCACTGGCTTCACCTTATCGTTACCGTCGGCAGTATCCACTCCTGCTGTGCCCATCACCATGATCGAAACATTACTACCTTCACCGGCACTCCAGACCTGCGCGACGATACGGTAATGCTCCTGGATATTTTGTGTCTGTGGTAACAGTGAGCAGTCCAGATACAACGAGCTCAGTTCCGGGTCCTCTCCGATACCGGCGATAATCCCTGTGGTAGGGTCGTTAACACTGGCTGTGATGGCCTTCTCCCTGAAATACAACTCCACGGCATTCAGCAACTCATCCGGTTTGCGGTTACCGATGAATGAGGTTGATATCTGTTCGCTCATCCCTGGCTGCTGCCCGGACTGGCTGTCCTGCTGTTGCTGCCCTCCCGTTTTAACCGGACCATACACAGTAATGCAGCCGCCAAGAGAAAGCGCGGCAGTAATGGCTAATATACGGCGCATAGTCATTACCGATAATAAAGAGTTGTACAAGCAGCCAAAGAGTGACAGATCAATATCAGTGTAATTAATTTAAATATCATAGTGTTTCCTGTTATTTATATGGTTTCAAGCACTGCGTCCGGATATACCCCTGCAATGACAACAGCTTTTTATATTGATTTTTTAGTCATACTCATTCTCTTACGTATAGACCGCAATCAATAATAGCAATAAGTATTAAAAATGCAATAGTAAAAAGTATTTTGACTATCAATACGCAAGCGTATAAGTTGAAGGTTATGAAAAAAGAAACTCTCGCTGACCGTCTCAACAAGGCAATGGAACTGGCTGGTATATCTCAAGGCGCTCTTGCTAAAGCGTCAGGCGTTGCTCAGCCAACGATCTGGCGCCTGACAAGCGGAAATGCGCGTGGCTCAACAAAGATTGTTGAAATAGCAAACGCGTTAGGTGTCAATTCGGAATGGCTATCTACCGGATTTGGCCCCATGAAAAAAGATGGAACGACTCCGATCACCACATCTCCATCATCAAATACATTTAAAATCGCTATCCTGGATTTTGAAGTTAGCGCTGGCCCTGGCGTTATCAATCGAGAATTCGTGGAAATACTCCGTTCGGTTGAGTACTCACAGGACGACGCCAGACACATGTTTGATGGTAGAAAAGCGGAAAATATCCGCATCATAAATGTACGCGGGGATAGCATGTCAGGGACTATTGAGCCAGGAGATTTGCTGTTTGTAGACATAAGCATCAAAAACTTCGATGGGGATGGAATATACGCCTTCCTCTATGACGATACCGCCCATGTTAAGAGGCTGCAGAAGATGAAGGATAAGCTCCTTGTCATATCTGATAACAAGAGTTATTCAGCCTGGGACCCCATTGAAAGAGATGAGATGAACAAGGTTTTTGTCTTTGGTAAGGTGATTGGGAGCATGCCGCAGACTTACAGGAAACACGGCTAGCCAGCCAGCAGGCTGACGAGACGTTTGACTAATGACGGACTGAAGGGACGTTTGGGTAAGCGTGGTTGGGTGAAAGAAGTTGCAAAAATGCGGGACAATTACAGGGATTGTTGGACAAAAAACCTGTCGCGTATATCAATACCGCAGACGTTACAAAATGTTTCCTTTTACCTGATTTGCAGATTCGCAAGAAGTTGTCATCGGTCTGTATTGACCGATGACATCTCGATATGGTCTAGAAGCGGTACTGAAGCCCCGCAGTAACTGTATAGTTATTATTAGCAATACCTGCGGCATCGCCACCAAAATACGCCGTATCACCGCTGGTTTTATCTATTATTTGCGTACCTCCCTTACCTTCTTCATATTTACTGTAAGCAAATTCCGCAAAGATTTTTGCATTACTGGTAATATAATATCCGGCGTTAATAGAGGCGCCATAATATCGTGAGTTTTCCGTTTTTTCACGGAAAGTAAGTTTCCGCATATAGTGTTCGTCATTATCATGCGCATGTACCCAATCGCTGTATTTAAACAGGACATTACACTCAAAATCATTGATACGATAATGTCCTGCCAGCCCTATATAGGGCATTTCGAAACGCTGGCTATAACCTATGCCACGCTCGCCACGAGGAAAATTACCAATATACCGGCCATTATCATAAATATAAGACCCGCCTCTTGCTGTCCAGCTAAAACGGGTTTGCTGATAGCCCGCTGTTACGCCGGCCTTGTAGTTATCGCCCTGCAATAACCAGCCTTTTACGTTCAAATCATATTCATTGGCATGATTGACGCTGGTGTCAGGATGGATTGAGCGATCGGTCCAACCTGACTGCTCGCTGTTCATCCAGTCGCGGTCAACCAGATAACCCGACCCCGGCGCCAAAGAAGTCCAGCCGCGGGCATTCAACGTCATAAACGAATAGGGTTCCCACGATAAATCCCCCTGTAAAATGGCGACATTTTTTATTTTCCAGTCCAGTTGACTAATCTTCCGCCCGGTGTCGGTATCATAAACCAGCTCCCTGGATTTACCATTTAATACCCCGGCGGAAAGGGATGTCGTGACACTATCAGGAGAGAAGTCTGGAATAAATGAAGTAGACTCCGCATAAGCCGACTCAGAAAATACGGCGATCATCATCATTGCAATAACATGTTTTTTCATTTCTCTTGCCCTCATATTCAGAAGTAATCTGGAGAGGTGATGAGTTTTCATATTGTCAAATCACCGGACAAGAGTACATTTTTTCCGATAGGGAACTTGACTCATTTTTACCTTATATTGAAGTTGAGAAACAGAATTCGATGTTCTGGTGAATAATAAGGAGTCTATAATAAATATTCGATGACTTGCCTGTACGGTGATTGGGCGTTATTTGGCTAACAACATCGCTGCCGATGTTGCCAGCCGGGTTGAACGTCACTGGGATGGCAGAATTTTTACTTAAGCCCTTTTTTCATGCGCAGATAACGTTTTTACGGGGAATTCGCAGGTGTTCCGTCAGCGGCGCCTCGTTGAGTACCAGCCTGTCTGGCGTGATGGTGGACCAGACGACTGATATGACGGATTTTATCTTCTGGTGGGCGACATCGTGTGCTGTATTCTATTCTGTTACCTCCCCCATCCTGGTGCGCTAAAGCGGGTACAACAGAGGATTAATACGTTACATAACAATAATTTACTGTGGATGCACAATAATGACTCAACCTTTCCTGAATAAAGAAGCGCCGATGTTATCGGCGCTATCTATTCATGCTAACGCTTGCCGTATCCCACCATAAAGCGAATGATTAACCCACATGCAGGTGCGAGAAAGAGCAATAATCCGCTAACGATTTCATCGCCGTCTTGCAGCCATATATTGAGTAAATAAATCAGAGCGGCAAGGATAACCATTCCAGTAAAAGAAGAAACCGCAGAAAAAACCCCCATCACCTGACCGATATAACAACTCACGGCAAGTATACTTATTGTAAGAAATGTCCATAAATAGATCATCTATAATACCTCCTGTCTGTAACAAGGCTTCCATATAGCCTTACGTTCCCTATCATTCCTCCTTTAAGATAAACCTTATCAGTAAGTCAATTCCATAACATTTATCTCACATTTTATTTTTCTAATCATTTTTCAATAACCTTCGCTGAAATGAAATTAATACTGTAAAAACAATGAATTAAAAATAATCATTAACGTATTTTTGCTACGGAAGAAATATTTACGCTTCTTGATAAAGAATTTCTGGGCGCGAGTAAATAACTGGTGGTACATTAACCTGCCTGGCGTTCATGCCCTCGTGGTTTAGTACTGACTTAGTTTTACACTCCTTACGGGAACCATTGTCGTACATGATGGCCTAACTATACGCAAAATGATTCAAGTTACATCGAGGCGGCAAGCGAGCCCATCCCGATGAGCTTACTCAAGTAAGTGATTCGGATAAGCGAACGCAACTTGAAGGATGATGCGTATTTCAGAGTGTACCGCTGCGGATAATGACTCTTCTGCGATACATTATTTTCGTATCTACAGAAGGTATTTTATGTTTCCTCAAAGCAAATTTTCACGCGCGTTTTTGCATCCGCGCTACTGGCTGACGTGGTTTGGTGTTGGCGTCCTCTGGTTGCTGGTGCAGCTTCCCTACCCGGTTTTGCGTTTTCTGGGCACCCGCACCGGTAAGCTGGCGCGCCCCTTCCTGAAGCGACGTGAGTCGATCGCCCAGAAAAATATTGAACTCTGTTTTCCGACACTCTCCCGGGAAGAGAGGGAAAAGCTGATCGCCGAGAATTTCCACTCTCTTGGCATGGCGCTGCTTGAAACGGGCATGGCCTGGTTCTGGCCTGACAGCCGGGTTCGAAAATGGTTTGATGTGGACGGACTGGACAACCTTACCCGTGCGCAGGCGCAAAATCGCGGCGTAATGGTCGTTGGCGTACATTTTATGTCGCTGGAGTTAGGAGGCCGGGTGATGGGTCTCTGTCAGCCGATGATGGCCACCTACCGTCCGCATAACAATCCGCTCATGGAGTGGGTGCAGACGCGCGGTCGTATGCGCTCAAATAAAGCGATGATCGGCAGAAATAATCTGCGCGGCATTGTGGGCGCGCTAAAAAAAGGGGAAGCCGTTTGGTTTGCTCCCGACCAGGACTACGGCCCTAAAGGTAGCTCCTTTGCGCCATTTTTCGCAGTTGAAAACGTCGCCACCACCAATGGTACCTATGTACTGTCCAGGCTGTCTGGCGCCGCCATGTTGACCGTTACAATGGTAAGGAAAACCGATAACTCGGGTTATCGTCTCTATATTACCCCTGAAATGGAAGGCTACCCGACAGATGAAAATCAAGCCGCTGCCTATATGAATAAAATTATTGAGAAAGAGATCATGCGCGCCCCGGAACAGTATCTCTGGATTCATCGCCGTTTCAAGACTCGCCCGTTGGGAGAAGCGTCACTCTATATCTAAAAAGGCCGCAAGGCCTTTTATTTTGTCATTTCGCATTGCCATAATATTCATACCATAAATTATTCATTCCTGCTTTTAGCGATAAGCCTCCTGTTTACAGGAGGTTTTTTAATGTGTCGGCGGCTTCGCTCAATAGCGATTTATCACTGTCAGAAATTAAACTGTCGCCGATCCACGACACCTGTAAGTTACTAAAAGTAAATAAGAAAATGCCTCTTGTCTCACCTCATTTTTAGGCGTACATTAGCGCCGTCTGGAGCGATGACGCGCAGAATTCTGAGGTGATGCAGGCAGTCGAAACACGAATTATTCTCAATTTCGTATTGTCCGGCATCAACTCTCTATAATCAGGTAAGTGTAAGTTCATTTAGGCGTACGACAGGTACGCGGAGAGATGAAACGTGAAATATTTCTTTATGGGCATTTCATTTATGGTCATCGTTTGGGCCGGTACTTTCGCCCTGATGATTTAAAAGTACAATGCAGAGAAAAACAGGAGCTATGAGGCTCCTGTTTGTTTTTCTACTTCGTGCTCGCTTCAACGGGTTTCGGATGTGCCGACAGCACGCCATCGGCGCGGAACATCGCTTTAATCCCTCTGACGGCCTGGCGAATACGATCGCGATTCTCTATTAATGCAAAGCGTACATGGGTGTCGCCATAATCACCAAAGCCTATCCCTGGAGAAACGCAAACCTTCGCCTCATTCAGCAGCTTCTTGGCAAACTCAAGCGACCCCATCGCCGCATATTGCTCCGGGATTTTCGCCCAGACATACATTGAGGCTTTCGGCGTTTCAACCATCCAGCCCGCTTCATGCAGCCCCTTCACCAGCACATCGCGACGACGTTTATACTGCTCGGCGATATCGCGCACGCACTGCTGATCGCCTTCCAGAGCGGCGATAGCCGCTACCTGAAGTGGGGTAAAGGTACCATAATCGTGATAACTTTTAATGCGCGCCAGCGCGCTGACCAGGGTTTTATTGCCCACCATAAATCCAATACGCCAGCCCGCCATATTGTAGCTTTTCGACAGAGTGAAAAATTCGACCGCCACGTCGCGCGCGCCGGGCACCTGCATAATGGATGGCGCTTTCCAGCCGTCGTACACGATATCGGCATACGCCAGATCGTGCACTACCAGCACATCATAACGTTTGGCCAGAGCGACCACTTTTTCAAAAAACTCCAGTTCGACACACTGAGCCGTAGGGTTAGACGGAAAACCCAAAATCATCATTTTCGGTTTTGGATAACTTTCGCGAATAGCGCGCTCCAGCTCGTTGAAAAAATCAACCCCCTCGACCAACGGAACCGAACGCACCTGCGCCCCGGCGATAACGGCACCATAGATATGAATCGGATAACTGGGGTTCGGCACCAGTACCGTATCGCCATGATCCAGCGTCGCCAGCATTAAATGTGCCAGTCCCTCTTTGGAACCGATGGTCACAATCGCTTCGGTTTCCGGATCGATATCGACATCATAACGTTCCTGATACCAGTGAGAAATCGCGCGGCGTAAACGCGGTATGCCGCGAGACGTTGAATAACCGTGCGTATCCGGACGCTGCGCGACGGTGCAAAGTTTTTCGACAATGTGGGGAGGGGTTGCGCCATCAGGATTACCCATACTGAAATCAATAATATCTTCGCCGCGCCGACGCGCAGCCATTTTGAGTTCAGCGGTGATGTTAAAAACATAGGGCGGAAGGCGATCGATACGCGTAAAGCGACGCTCAGGGCGGAAGTCAGCCATAATATCCTCAGATTAACGTTAGCGCCCGGACCGTCCGAGCGACGCTGCCACGATGGTGGCTCCTTTAGAAAATAGCCTGAACATTTTCTTCCTGTCGAGAGGGGAATGAAAATATTTTTTAGCGACAAAAAAGAGGAACAACAGTAAAAATTCACTTTTTAAGCTTGTCACTTATAGCATTAAACAAACCATATTATTAACAAATTGATACCATTGAAGTTACCTAATGTGGTGCAGCCGACGATAATTTCCTGTCAATAAACTTTATCTTAAATAATCCCCTTTTGATTTTGTGGTTTTTCCTCTTTAATCAAATCTCTTACTAACGCTAATCGTATTCAATCATGCCGTATTGCGGTGTTTTTCAGAGACCTTTCCCCGAAAATAAGGATCATTTCCGGCAATCTGTCGCGATGAAGCCGTAAATAAGGCAGCGAACCGGATACGTATAGTAAAATAAATCCCTGTTTTCGCCTTGGTCACCGCCATGACGTTATGACTCAACACGCCAGTGTTTGACCTTTCGCTCAGCAAGAGTAAAGTGAAATAATTCAGACAGTTGAAGTATTCATGCACAGGAACGGCAATGAAAAAAACAGACTTACCGGCAGACCAACAGTTTTTTGCCGATCTGTTTAGCGGTCTGGTGCTTAATCCACACCGATTAGGACGCGTATGGTTTGCCGGCCAACCGCCCTCCCTACCCTCCGGCAGTTTATGTATCGACCTGCCCCGGCTGGATATCGTCCTGCGCGGAGAATACGGTAATCAACTGGAAAAAACGCAGAGTCGGCTGACGGAAGGCGAAATGTTGTTTATCCCTGCCCGTGCGGCGAACCTGGCGGTTAGCGATAAACCGGTGATGCTGCTTAGTCTGGTCTTCGCACCCTCCTGGCTGGGTTTATCGTTTTACGAAAACCGTACAGCATCACTTTTACGTCCAGCGCGCCGTATCGAATTGCCACATTTGCAACGCGGTGAAGGCGAAGCAATGCTGACCGCGCTTACCCATTTAAGCCGTTCGCCTCAGGAGCAAAATATTATTCAGCCGCTGGTGCTCAGCCTCCTGCATTTGTGCCGGAACGTGGTGAATACGCCCCCCGATATCAGCCGTCCACGCACTGAGTTTCTCTATCACAGTATCTGTAACTGGGTACAAGATAACTACGCCCAGCCGTTAAACAGAGAAAGCGTCGCGCAGTTCTTTAATATCACCGCCAACCACCTGTCCAGGCTATTTACTCAGCATGGCACGATGAGTTTTGTGGAGTATGTTCGCTGGGTGCGAATGGCGAAAGCGCGCATTATGTTGCAGAAATACCACTTGCCGATTAACGAAGTCGCGCTGCGTTGCGGGTATCAGAATAGCGATTATTTTTGCCGTCTGTTCCGACGTCAGTTTGGCCTGACGCCAGGGAATTACAGCGCGCGGTTTCAGTAACAAACCGTTCGCCGGATGGCGGCGGCCTACCATCACTCACGAACGTAGGCCCGATAAGCGCAGCGCCATCAGGCAGTTACCTCATGCTAAAACGTTAACTCCGTCTCCAGCAACGCCAGAATACTGTCAGCATCATTGGCGGCAAACAGCGACTGACGGAAGTTTTTATTCACCAGCTTACGGGCGAGCTGTGAAAAAACCTTCACATGATTTATCCCTTCATCCGCCCCAAGCGTCAGCATAATCACCAACTCTACGTCACCCATCTCCGACTGCCAGTTTACGGGCTGTGCGAGACGCGCAATACTGATCGACGAGTGGCGAATCCATTGCGATTTGGTATGGGGGATCGCCACACCGAAACCGACGGCGGTGGTCACAATCTCTTCCCGCTGCCAGACATCCTCTTCCAGTTCAAACGGATGTTCGGTACGCCCGTTAACGCCAAGATTACCGCACAGAAACTGGATAACCTGCTCCTTATTACTGAGCGGCTCGCCGACAAAGATATTTTCCAGCGCCAACAGCGGACGCACCTCTTTTTCTGGCGCGAACTGATTCAGCAACGCTTCTATCTCCTGGGCGCTGCGGCACTCGCAAGCCTGACTTGCCAGCGCCCGACACGCCTGGCTATCCAGATGACGTAGCTGACTTTTCACCGCCGGAATACGTGGGCTGCTCATACTTAGCTCATCCAGCCCCAGTCCCAAAAGTAGCGGTAAATAGCGGCTTTCTCCGCCCAGTTCGCCGCAAATACCAACCCATTTTCCTCGCTCATGGGCAACATGGATAATCTGCCGCAACATGCGTAAAAACGATGGCGTAATCGGATTATACAGCGGCGAGACACGCGGATTATTACGATCGACGGCGTACAGATATTGCGTCATATCGTTCGAACCGATGCTAAAGAAATCCACCTCATCGCAGAAATGATCAATGATGTAACAGACCGACGGCACCTCAACCATAATCCCCAACGGGATATCCTGCGCGTGACGCAGCCTTTCTACTTTCAGCTCCGCAATCGCCTTTTTCAGCTCGCTTTTTACCCATAAAATCTGGTCAAGACTATGCACCATCGGAATCATCAACTACGCATGACCGAAAACAGCGGCCCGCAAAATTGCGCGAAGCTGGGTGCGAAAAAGTCCGGCAAACTCAGGATAGATGCGCACCGCACGGTAGCCAAGAAAAGGGTTCTCTTCCTGCGGAATATTGAGATAGCAGATATTTTTATCGCCGCCAATATCCATGGTGCGGAAAATCACAGGCTTTTCGCCCGCCGCCAGCAAAACCTGTTGGTAGGCTTCAAACTGCTCTTGCTCATCCGGCGCGCTGTCGCGATCCATAAATAGCATTTCGGTACGAAACAGGCCAATGCCTTCCGCGCCGTTGGAAAACGCGCCAGGCGCCTCCAGCGCGGTGCCAATATTCGCCGCAATATCGATACGCTGGTTGTCCTGCGTACAGGCTAACAGCGCCGCATCGCACGCCTGCCGCTGTTGCCGTTTATCCGCCAGCTTCTGCGCCACGGCGTAATAGCCGCGCACCGAGGTATCCGGACTAACCGCCAGTACGCCGGTCTGCGCGTCCAACACCGCAGACCGGGTCGCATAACGGCCAATGGCTTCGGCAGAGAGCCCGCTAAGCACCGGGATCGCGGAGGCGCGCGCCAGAATCAAAGTATGTGACGTCCGGCCGGTCTTTTCCAGGATCATGCCGGACAGATACTGTAAATCGAGGCTTAAAAACTGGCTGGGCGTTAAGTCTTCCGCCACCAGAATAGTAGGATGCATTAGCACCAGCGCATTACGCGGCTGTTTTTCAGGCCAGGTAATGCGCAACAACTGCTCGGTAATATCACGAATATCGCTTACCCGCTCGCGCAGGTAATCGCTTGCCGAGGCCGAAAGCTGGCTACAAACCTGCTCCATATTGGCAATAATCGCCGCTCCCAGCGCCAGATGGCGTTCCACCATTAAGCGACGAATGTTCCCCACAAACTCATCATCCTGAATCAGCGATAGATGAGCGCTTAAAATGGTTTTACTCTCGCCGTCACGCTCGCGAAGCTGTTGATTAAGCTGCTCCGCCAGCGTCGCCAGGCTATTTTCAAGGCGGGTAAGATCTTCAGCGTTCGCAGGAATGGTACGGTAGCCTTCCAGATTATCGCTCTGCCACAGCGTCAGAATCCCCTCGCCCACGCCGCTTGCCAGCACCTCGCCGTACAGCAAATCCGGATTCAGGCGAAGCAGCGATCGCGGCAGCGGATGCGCCGCCAGTTCGGCTGGCCCTGGCTGAACGCTATCGCTGTCGATAAAATGGCGCACAAGCCAGGCCTCCAGCGATCGCTTAGCCTGTTCTTCATCACGCCCGCTAATATTCAGAACGCAGCTATCATTGAACAGCGTACTGGTGCCGATAAGCGCCAGCGAACTTTTCGCATCCGCCCGCGTATTCTGGCGATGATTAATAAAAGTGATGTCACTTTGCCACTGGCTGCACTGTTCCTTCAGCTCCCACGCGGGACGCGCATGAATACCGTTAGGTAGCGGGCAGAGAAATTCAATCGTTAACATAACTACTCCTTTAGCGCGAAATCAGCACCTGAAATCCGTCAGGCGAGCCACAGTATCGCGCGTAAAACCGGTAATCAGCGCCGACAGCAACTGCTGTGTCTGCAGAATGTCGCGACAGTCGGCAATCGAGGCGGCACAATGTCCATGGCGGGTTGCCGGACCAAGCACCACCGTCGGGATGCCCGTTCCGCTCAGATGTACCGCCCCGCCATCCGTTCCGCCGTTGCTGAACATATCCAACTGTAGCGGTATCCCCGCCTGCGCTGCGATGCACTCAATCCAGGCGGTTAATTTTGGCGGCGCAATCAGCGACTTATCACTCAACACCAGCATCGGTCCCTGGCCAATTTGCCGATGGTTCGCCGCGCCATAATCAAAGTTTTTCGCCCAACAGGCGGTATCCAGTACGATGGCTAAATCCGGCGCAACGGCGCTGGCCGCTGTTTGACCGCCGCGTAATCCCACCTCTTCGCTGGAACTGGCCGCCAGCCAGATTTCCGCCGGTAATTCCGCATCGTGCCATTCACGCAGCAACGCTATCAGCAGATAGCAACCAAGCCTGTCATCAAAGGCTTTACCCATCACCCGCTGATGCGGCAACACCTGAAACGCGCTATCAAAGGTCACACGATCGCCGGGACAAATCCCCGCCTGTATTACCTCGTCATAAGAACGCGCGCCAATATCGACCCGCAGTCCGCTCACCTCGTTGCCGCTGCGCTCGCCATCAAGCAGGCCGGGAATTTTGCACTCCTCCCGCGTGGTGATACGGACCGGCTGGAGCTGACGCGCCGCCATCCGCACATTGCCCACCGGCAGCACATCAATCGCCCCCTCGCCGGAGATACTGCGCACCATAAATCCCACTTCATCCATGTGCGCGCAGATCATGACTTTCGGGCCATCCGAGGCATTAAGTCGGATCAATACCGATCCTAAGCCATCGAAGCGCGCCTCTTTATGCAGGCGATCCGCTTCGTCGAGTAAGATCTGGCGAACCTCCTGTTCTGACGCGGCGATCGCATCCGCCTCGCACAGCGCTTTCAGTAGCGATAAATCCATCATGCGGCTCCTGTCAGTAATACGGTTTTCGGCAGGGAATAGAGCACTTCCACGCCTTCCAGCGTGACCAGTACAACATCTTCGATGCGTACCCCGCCCTGCTCCGGCAGATAAATGCCCGGCTCCACGGTCAGTAGCATTCCCGGTGCGAGTACGGTGTGGTCATCAGGCGAAAAGCATGGATCTTCATGTACTTCAATGCCGATAGAATGGCCGGTGTTATGGGCGAAAAACTCGCCGTACCCCGCCCGGTCGATAACGTCGCGCGCGGCGGCATCCACCGTCAGACAGCGCGCGCCCGGACGGATAGCTGCAATGGCGGCAAGCTGCGCCTCAAGGACAATATGATAGACGGGAAACAGCGGATGCTCCTGCGGCGCGCCCGCGCCGGGCACCAGAAAAGTTCGGGTCATATCGGAACAATATCCCTGATACAACGCGCCGAAATCGAGCGTTATCCATTCCCCCGCCGCCACGATTTTATCGCTGGCTTTACCGTGCGGCAGCGCGCCGCGCCAGCCGCTGGCGACAATCGTATCGAAAGAGGCTTTCTCCGCGCCGCGCTGGCGCATAAACCACTCCAGTTCAGCGGCGATTTCTCGCTCGCTCTGGCCTGGCGCGATAAAGCGGCGAATGTGTTCCGCACCCGCATCAGCAATGCGACACGCTTCACGAATACGATCAATTTCCATCGCCGTTTTAATACGCCGCAGCGCGTCAATGGAGACGCTGATCATGGTGGCCCGCAGTTCCGTCTGCCAGCGACGCGCCGTCTCCCAACTGACCTGCGCGCCTTCAAAGCCGACCGTTTGCAGATTTTCCGCAGCGATAATCTGATTCACCAGCGACGCCAGCGTCTGCTGCCCGCCGAGCAGATGTATGCAATATCCGTTCGCGCGCGCTTTCACATCGGCGTAATAACGGGCATCAACCAAAATATGCGCATGTTGACGGCTGATCAGGACAAATCCTGAGCTGCTGGAAATGCCCAGATGCGGCTGCTTGTTCGGGCGCGAGGAGATCAGTACCGCATCTAATTGGCGCTCGGTGAGCCATTGGCGAAGCAATGTCAGTCGCGTCATGTTATCGGTCCTTATTTCACAGACTTTCAATCAGCAATTTACCCCGCCGGTACATCATATGGCGCAAGAAGACCACCATCAGCGCCGTAATGACCGCGCCCAGTAAAATGCCCGCGATATAGACGCCGAGATGGCTTACCAGCGGCCACGCCCAGATTGCCGACTCAGGGAACCATTGCACCGCGCCCAGCCAGACGGAGAACGTCGAACCCACGATGGCGCCGACCATGTAAGACGGGATAGCGGTGATCGGGCTTTCCAGCGCAAATGGAATCGCCCCTTCGCTGATCCCCATAAATGCCAGGAACATCGCCGTCTTGCCCTGCGGATAAAGCTGCGCGCTGAACAGACGTTTACCGGTCAGACGACGGTCGAGCAGCGTCGCCAGCCCCAGACCAATCGGCGGGATGACAATCGCGATGGAACGCGCCGTCACCGGCAACACATGGTCTGTGGTAAAACTGAAGGCAACAAATCCTGCGGCTTTGTTAATGGGGCCGCCGAGGTCGATGGCAGTCGCGGCGGCGATTCCCATCGCGTACATTAATGCCCCCTTTTCACCCGCCGCGGTGAGCAACGTGCGAATTCCGCCATTGATCCAGCCGCCAAAGGGCGTAATCACGTAGTACATCGCCAGCATCACAACAATGGCGGAGAGAATCGGCAGTAAAAAGGTGGTCTTAAAGGCCAACAGAAAGTCAGGCAACTGGATTTTTTGGTTCATCCACTTCACCAGATATCCCGCGACGATAGAAATAATCAACGCGCCGATAAAGGTTGACGGGACTGGCGCGGCGGTCACCCAATGCAGGCTGGCCGGATCAAAATTCAGCACCTGCGTTGGCTGAGTGGACATCAAACCGCCGATAAAACCAGCCGGAAACGCCAGTTTGCCGCCGATAGAGTTCGCCACAAAGGCAGCGAACATCGGGATGGCGAAACCAAACAACACGCCGCCGAAAGATTGCGATAGCCAGGCGAACTTCAACAAGGAGAGGTTAAAACCAGCGAATTTTCCGCTGTTCAACGCGTCCATGATGCTGGTATCGGCGGGAATGTCCAGCCAGCTATAGGCAATCAACTGCGAGAAAGCGAGGATCACCCCGCCCATGATTAACGTTGGCACCATGCGCGAAATACCGGACATGACGTGCTGCGGTAGCTCGCCCCAGAAACTGTTGCGGGAGGCCTCGGTTTTTTTAATGGTCGCTGCCGCGCCGGATGCGCCGGGCACAACAGTCGCACTGCGTTTTTTAATGGCCATATCTGTATCCCTGTCGAGAATTACGGTTGTTCGTCGGCAATCATCTCTTCAATTTCTTTGATAATGCCCGCAGCATTTTTAATGGCATCCTGAAGCGTGATCTCGTATACATCGCGTGATTCAAAACGCTCGTTATCTTCCGGCGTTACTGCTACGGAATGGATAATTAACGTCGCTTCGGCAATATCCTGCGCCGTGAGACGGTTTTGAATACCATCAGCGCCCTGGGTTTCGATTTTGACTTCATATCCCGCTTCTACCGCCGCCTCTTCCAACGCCTGCGCCGCCATAAAGGTGTGAGCCAGGCCCATCGGACACGCGCAAACGGCAATCAGTTTCTTAGTCATAACGTTTTCCTCGTAATAGTTAACGAGAGAAATTATGTCAGTGGGAAGCCAACGATTGTTACCAGATGAATAATGCTTTTACTGGACAAATAATTCTGCTAAGCAGAAATGTGACGCGTGTCGGCATGGCATGTAACAGGCGAAAAAAAACCGCGTGAGGAACGCGGTTTGAGACTGATAAGAGAATTATTAATTGCCTGGTGACGCACTTTTGTAGGCCGGATAAAGTATTTATGCCGCCATCTGGCTTATAAAATATGACCTAATGTCTGGCGCAGATGCGCGCCGGAACCTAACAAGCCAGGATTATCATGGACAATCAGATAGACCGGAATACCGTGTACATAATCTTTAAAGCGGCCTTTATCTTCAAAGCCACCACGGAAGCCAGACGCTTTAAAAAATTCCAGGAAGCGCGGGACAATGCCGCCAGCGATATACACGCCGCCAAACGTTCCCATGGTTAATGCCAGATCGCCGCCAAATCGTCCCATGATGACGCAAAAGAGCGACAACGCGCGGCGACAATCGGTACAGTTATCCGCCAGGGCGCGCGCGGTAATATCTTTCGGGCGCAGATTTTCCGGCAGACGGTTATCGGACTTAACAATCGCCCGGTAAAGATTCACCAGCCCCGGTCCGGACAACACGCGCTCGGCGGAGACGTGGCCAATTTCGGCGCGCAATATTTCCAGAATCATAGCTTCTTCTTCGCTATTAGGCGCAAAATCGACATGCCCGCCTTCGCCCGGAAGGCTAATCCAACGCTTATCCACATGCACCAGATGCGCCACGCCCAACCCGGTTCCTGCGCCATACACCGCAATGGGTTTACCGTCTACCGGTTCACCGCCGCCGAACTGAATTAAATGCTCTTTTTTCAGCATCGGGATCGCCATCGACACGGCGGTGAAATCGTTGATGATTTCCAGATGACTAAAGCCGAGATTTTTTTTCATTTCCGCAATAGAAAAAGCCCAGGTATGGTTGGTCATCGCCACCCAGTCGCCGGTAATCGGACAGGCTATGGCGATACAACCATCCTCCACGCTGACGCTATGCTCATCGAGATAAACGCGCACCACAGCCTCAAGGCTGGGATAATCCAGACCGGAATACGTTTTGGCCTGCGAGATTTCTCCACTGGCGATATCACACAGGGCAAGACGCGCATTTGTGCCGCCTACATCTCCTACTAAAGCATACTTTGTCATTCTTCTACTGCTCCGCTAAAGTCAAAATAAGTCTTTGTCACACTGTAAATTCATGGGGACATAACAACAACGGCCATCAGGCTGACTGCCTATAAATATAGATCTTCATCACAGAATTACTTTCTTGTTTCAGCACCAATTGCAGCAATGCCATCGGGCAGGCTGTGCAAAATAGGTATACGACCCCGTGTAAGGAAGAGATTATGCTCCACCCGCGTGCCCGAACGATGCTGCTGCTGTCGCTCCCTGCACTGATTATTGGCGTAGCGTCAAGCCTGATTCTAATCGCCGCGATGAAAGTCGCGTCGGTTTTTCAGCAATTTCTTTGGCAACGACTGCCCGCCAGCATCGGAATCGCTTATGATTCGCCGTTCTGGATAGTGGGTATGCTCACGCTAACCGGGATCGTGGTGGGTTTGATTATCCGTTACAGTCCCGGACACGCTGGCCCCGATCCGGCCATCGAACCGTTAATCAGTATGCCGGTCTCGCCATCTGCGCTGCCTGGACTGCTTCTCGCCTTAATCATCGGCCTTGCCGGTGGGGTAAGTTTGGGGCCAGAGCATCCGATAATGACAATAAATATCGCGCTGGCGGTGGCTTTCGGCTCCCGCCTGTTTCCGCGTATTACAACGTTAGACTGGACGATTCTGGCCTCGGCGGGCACTATCGGCGCGCTGTTCGGCACGCCCGTCGCCGCGGCGCTGATTTTTTCGCAAACACTTAGCGGCTCTAACGATGTTCCCATGTGGGATCGCCTGTTTGCGCCGTTAATGGCGGCAGCGGCGGGGTCACTTACCACCAGCCTGTTCTTTCATCCGCATTTTTCGTTACCCATCGCCCATTACACGCAGATGCGGCTGGTGGACATTGCCAGCGGAGCGATCGTCGCGGCGATCGCCATTGCCGCTGGGATGGTCGCCGTCTGGTGCCTTCCGCGTCTGCATGAGTTGCTGCACCGGCTGAAAAATCCGGTCCTGATTCTCGGCATTGGCGGTTTTATACTGGGTATCCTGGGCGTCATTGGCGGGCCGCTTACCCTGTTTAAAGGGCTGGACGAAATGCAACAAATGGCGTTTAGCCAGACGCTGGGCGCGGGAGATTATTTTACCTTAGCCGTCGTCAAACTCGCCGCGCTGGTCATCGCGGCGGCGAGCGGCTTTCGCGGCGGGCGCATTTTTCCGGCTGTGTTTATCGGCGCAGCACTGGGGCTCATGCTCCATGCCCATGTTGAGGCCGTACCCGCGGCGATTACCGTCTCCTGCGCGATTCTTGGCTTAGTGTTGGTAGTGACGCGAGACGGCTGGCTCAGTCTGTTTATGGCGGCAGTCGTCGTACCGGATACCAATCTGCTGCCGCTGCTCTGCATTGTGATGCTCCCCGCCTGGCTATTGCTGGCGGGAAAACCGTTGCTGGCCGCCAACCGTCACGAACCCTAATCTGGCGCAACGGGGGGCATTATCCCCCGTTGCGGGCTTCCAGCGCCCGGGTCACGGCACGCAGTAATTCCGGCAGATCGGCTTTTGGCAACATCACTTCAATAAATGACAAACGTTGTGGACGCGCCAGCCGTTCGAGGACCTCTGCCAGTTGGATAGCCTGCGTCACACGCCAGCACTCCGCCTGTTGCGCCGCGTGTAGCGCCTGGGGTATCTGCGTCCAGTTCCAGCTCGCGATGTCATTATACCGCTGGGCCGCGCCGTGAATGGCGCGCTCTACGGTATAGCCGTCATTGTTGAGCAGCAGGATTACCGGCGCCTGCCCGTCGCGTAACATCGAACCCATCTCCTGAATCGTGAGCTGCGCCGCGCCATCGCCGATAATCAGAATAACCCGCCGATCGGGGCAGGCGGTTTGCGCGCCAAACGCGGCGGGCAAGGAATAGCCGATAGATCCCCACAGCGGCTGTACCACAACTTCCGCGCCATCAGGAAGCGACAGCGCGGCAGCGCCAAAGGCGGCGGTGCCCTGGTCGACAAGGAGAATATCGCCAGGTTTGAGATACTGCTGTAAGGTTTGCCAGAAGTTTTCCTGGGTCAGTTCTCCCTTATTAATCCGCGCTGGTTGTCCGGCGGAACGCGTCGGCGGCGGCGCAAAAGCGCATTCAAGGCACAGTTCGCGCAGCGTAGACACCGCCTGCGCCATCGGGAGGTTGAACCAGGTTTCGCCGATGCGCGACGCGTAAGGCTGAATCTCCAGCGTGCGTTCCACCGGCAATTGTTGGGTAAATCCGGCAGTAAGGGTATCGACAAAACGGGTGCCGACGCAGATAACCCTATCGGCGTCCTCTATGGCCTGACGCACCTCTTTGCTGCTGGCGCCAGCGCTGTAGGTGCCAACGAAGTTTGGGTGCTGTTCATCAAAAAGCCCTTTCCCCATCAGTAGTGTCGCATGGGCGATGGGCGTTTCCGCCATCCAGCGCTGCAACAGCGGCCGTAAACCAAAACGCCCGGCAAGAAAGTCGGCCAATAGCGCAATGCGCCGACTGTTCATCAGGCACTGACGGGCGTGGTAACGAAAGGCCGTCTCCACAGCGCTTTGCGTTTCATGCGCGGGCAACGTAAGCGCCTCCGTAGGCGGGATGGCCGTTTTTTTCGCCACGTCGGCGGGCAACATGATGTATCCTGGCCTGCGTGCGGCAAGCATTTCACCCAATACGCGGTCAATCTCGAAACAGGCATGCTGTTCATCCAATATTGCGCTAGCGGCAGATATCGCCTGACTCATGCGATAAAAATGGCGAAAATCGCCGTCACCGAGGGTGTGGTGCATCAATTCGCCACGCTGCTGCGCAGCGCTACAGGGCGCGCCGACGATATGCAAGACCGGTACATATTCCGCGTAACTGCCCGCGATACCGTTAATAGCGCTAAGCTCTCCCACGCCAAAGGTCGTTAATAGCGCTCCAGCGCCCGTCATGCGCGCATAACCGTCCGCGGCATAAGCGGCGTTTAGCTCATTGGCGCATCCAACCCAACGCAGGATCGGGTGGTCAATTACATGGTCAAGAAACTGCAAGTTATAATCGCCCGGCACGCCAAAAAGATGACTAATGCCACATCCTGCCAATCTGTCCAGCAAATAGTCGGCCACGGTATAGGGGTGTTGCATGACAGCGTTCCTTTTGACGTTAACATTATGTTGAGTATTAAGGAACGATGATGGCTGTCCAGCACGACGGGGATGAAAGCCTGGAAAACAATGTTTACAGCAGTGATGCGTAAAATCCAGATACCGCCTGGTGAGTGTAACCGTATACACTCTTTATTCACGCCACAGGGGGAAAGGTTATGGTCTATCAGCCCGATGAGAATCGTTATCACACAATGGAGTATCGTCGCTGCGGGCGCAGTGGCATCAAACTTCCCGCCATTTCGCTGGGGTTATGGCACAACTTCGGCGATGCGACACGGGTAGAAAATAGCCGGGCGCTGCTGCAACGCGCGTTCGATCTGGGGATTACCCACTTTGATCTTGCCAATAATTACGGCCCGCCGCCGGGCTCCGCAGAATGCAATTTTGGCCGCATTCTGCAGGAAGATTTTTTACCGTGGCGCGATGAGTTGGTCATCTCCACCAAAGCGGGCTATACCATGTGGGATGGTCCTTATGGCGACTGGGGATCGCGGAAGTATCTTATCGCCAGCCTCGATCAAAGCCTGAAACGGATGGGGCTGGAGTATGTCGATATCTTTTATCACCATCGTCCCGATCCCGAAACGCCGCTTAAAGAGACGATGAAAGCGTTGGATCACCTTGTGCGCCAGGGCAAAGCGTTGTACGTGGGGATCTCTAACTATCCTGCCGATCGGGCCAGACAAGCTATCGATATTCTGGAGGATCTCGGCACGCCTTGCCTGATTCATCAACCTAAATATTCGCTTTTTGAGCGTTGGGTAGAGGACGGGCTGCTGGCGCTGTTGCAGGAAAAGGGGGTCGGTAGTATTGCCTTCTCGCCGCTGGCGGGCGGGCAGCTCACTGACCGTTATCTGAATGGCATTCCGGAAGATTCCCGCGCGGCGAGCGGAAGCCGTTTCCTTAAACCAGAACAGATTACCGCCGACAAACTGGAAAAAGTTCGCCAGTTGAATGAACTGGCGGCGCGGCGCGGCCAAAAATTGTCTCAGATGGCGCTCGCCTGGGTGCTGCGTAACGATAACGTTACGTCGGTACTGATTGGCGCCAGCAAACCGTCGCAAATCGAAGATGCCGTAGGAATGCTGGCAAATCGCCGTTTTTCAGCCACGGAATGTGCAGAAATTGACGCTATTCTGGATGGCCGGTTTTAGCAAAAAATGCGCTCCTTCATGATTTAAGAGTTAAGGCGATGAAACAAATCTTTACTGCTTTGTAATATTGCATTAACAGACCGGTTACGGCTCGATCGTGAAGGAGAGAAAGTATGTTCAGGTCACTGATTCTGGCGGCAGCCTTGCTGGCTTTTACACCGCTTGCCGCGAGTGCGGGTGAAATCACCCTGTTGCCCTCAATAAAATTACAGATTGGCGATCGCGATGATTACGGTAACTACTGGGACGGCGGTCGCTGGCGCGATCGGGATTACTGGCACAACCATTATGAATGGCGTAAAAATCGCTGGTGGCGCCATGATAACGGCTATCATCGCGGCTGGGATAAGCAGAAAGCATATGAACGCGGTTATCGGGAAGGCTGGCGCGATCGTGACGATCATCGCGGGCGAGGCCGGGGTCATAAACATCACCACTAAGCCTCCTGCTGAATAACAGCCCGATGACGCCAACGCATCGGGCCTGCTTTCTTTCGATCTTTATGACAACCCTATCACCGTTCCAACCAGTAACCAGATATTCAGGGCGACGACCAGCACGACAATTATCCAGCCAACCTGTTTTACCCGGCGCGTATTCACCAACTCACCCATCAGCGTGTGGTTACTGGTGAAAATCAGGAGCGGCACCAGCGCCAGCGCAATACCAAAACTCAGCAGCACCTGGCTCATCACCAGTATTCGGGTAGGGTCCAGCCCCATCAAAATCACAATAAATGAGGGCAGCATGGTAATGGTGCGCCGTACCCACAGCGGAATGTGAAAACGGACAAATCCTTGCATCACCACCTGCCCCGCCAGGGTCCCTACCACGGTGGAGGAAAGCCCTGCCGCTACCAGACTAAGACCAAACACCGTTGCCGCCGCATGGCTGAGCAACGGTTCCAGCGTCAGGTATGCCTGATCGAGATCGGCGATGCCGGTGTGGCCGCTAAAATGAAACGCTGCCGCGGCGGTCGCCATCATTGCCAGATTGACAAAACCGGCAATCGTCATGGCAATGGCGACATCCCATTTCGTTGCTGAATACCGTTGTTGCCGCGTTCCGCCATGCAGATGCTGCGTTAATGACGAGTGCAGATAAATCACGTGCGGCATAATCGTCGCGCCAAGCACGCCGGCAGCTAAGAATACGGCTTCCGAGTTCGGTAGCGCCGGGACAATCATACCTTTGCCGAGCTGCGCTATATCAGGCTGAGAGAAAAAGAGCTCCACAATGTAAGCGGCGGCGACAAAGAGCAGTAAACCGCCGATGACTTTTTCAAGCGGTTTTTGACCGCGGCGCTGTAACATTAAAATCAGAAACGTCGCGATACCGGTCAATACCGCGCCCTGTAATAAAGAGACGCCGAGAATCAGCTTAAAGCCAATTGCCGCGCCGATAAATTCAGCTAAATCGGTGGCCATCGCGATGATTTCCGCCTGCACCCAGTAAAACCAGACCACCGGGCGCGGATAATGGTCACGAATTTGCTCCGCCAGATTCTTGCCCGTGGCGATCCCAAGCTTTGCCGAGAGGATTTGAATCAACATTGCCATCAGGTTCGCCCATACCACCACCCAGAGTAGCTGATAGCCAAAGCTGGCGCCGGCCTGAATATTGGTCGCGAAGTTACCGGGATCGATATAACCAATCGCGGCAATGAACGCAGGTCCCATTAATGCAAGCCTTAGCTTACGCGCCGCCCGTCCGCTGCTATTCTCTACGCGATTATCAGTCATTTTTGCCTCAAAAACATAGCCTTTGCTATATTTCATGCTATGTTCATTGATAATGATTATCAAGTGCATTTCAATGGATACGGATGATTACAGTGATAGTGTGAAACGATAGCGCGATACAATGACGATCTGCATCAGAACAGTTTGACTTACCATTAAGAACAGTTTGACTTACCATTACAAGATTAGCATATTGATATAACTTTTCATTTTCATATTCAGCACAATGAAAGTGTATTACAGATCACTAATTTTGAATCTCGTCACAGCTCCTTATCATAATGTGTGCTGGATCTCGTTTTCTTTATATCTGTTTCATAGAATGTGCACGAAAATTAAACCTGCCTCAAATTTGGAGCAAACATGGACCGCGTCCTTCATTTTGTCCTGGCGCTTGCCGTTGTTGCGGCACTCGCGCTGCTGGTTAGCAGCGACCGTAAAAAAATTCGCATTCGTTACGTCATTCAGTTACTTGTTATCGAATTGTTACTGGCCTGGTTCTTCCTGAACTCTGATGTTGGCCTTGGCTTCGTCAAAGGTTTCTCCGAGATGTTTGAAAAACTGCTCGGATTCGCCAACGAAGGGACAAACTTCGTCTTCGGCAGTATGAACGATCAAGGTTTGGCGTTCTTCTTCCTGAAAGTATTGTGCCCGATCGTCTTTATTTCCGCGTTGATCGGTATTCTCCAGCATATCCGCGTTCTGCCAGTGGTCATCCGCGCGATTGGTTTCCTGCTGTCCAAAGTAAACGGTATGGGCAAACTGGAGTCTTTTAACGCCGTCAGCTCGCTGATCCTGGGCCAGTCTGAGAACTTTATCGCTTATAAAGATATCCTCGGCAAAATGTCCCGTAACCGCATGTACACCATGGCGGCGACCGCAATGTCTACCGTTTCCATGTCTATCGTGGGCGCATATATGACGATGCTGGACCCTAAATATGTGGTCGCAGCGCTGGTTCTGAACATGTTCAGCACCTTTATCGTTCTGTCGCTGATCAACCCATACCGCGTGGATGCCAGCGAAGAAAATATTCAGATGTCGAACCTGCATGAAGGCCAAAGTTTCTTCGAAATGCTGGGCGAGTACATTCTGGCAGGTTTTAAAGTAGCGATTATCGTCGCGGCGATGCTGATCGGCTTCATCGCGCTGATCGCGGCGCTGAACGCGCTGTTCGCAACGGTTACCGGTTGGTTCGGCTACAGCATCTCCTTCCAGGGCATTCTGGGTTACATCTTCTATCCGGTAGCGTGGGTGATGGGCGTACCGTCCAGTGAAGCGCTACAGGTAGGAAGTATCATGGCGACCAAACTGGTTTCCAACGAATTCGTGGCGATGATGGATCTGCAGAAAATCGCCTCTACCCTCTCTCCGCGCGCTGAAGGCATTATCTCCGTCTTCCTGGTGTCCTTCGCGAACTTCTCTTCCATCGGTATTATCGCGGGCGCGATTAAAGGCCTGAACGAAGAGCAAGGCAACGTGGTTTCCCGTTTTGGTCTGAAACTGGTTTACGGTTCTACGCTGGTGAGCGTACTGTCCGCCTCTATCGCGGCACTGGTCCTGTAAGTCAGCGTTTAATGCAGAAACCGGGGAGCTATCCCCGGTTTTTTTATGCCGCTTATTTGCCTAACGGGCGCGGGCGGCCAATCAGATACCCCTGCAAACTGTGTACGCCAAGCTGCAATAGCAGATCGCGCTGCGCAGGCGTTTCAACAAACTCAGCCACGACGCTCAACGATTTCGCTTTCGCTAAATCAGTGATTGATTTCACGATCATCGCATCCAGGGAGTCCGTCAGAATATCTTTTACGAAGCAACCGTCGATTTTAATGATGTCCGCCTTGAGGCGTTTTAGCCGTTCATAGTTTGCATAACCGGTGCCGAAATCATCAATTGCGATTTTTAGGCCAAACTTACGCAGTTGGTTGATATTGTGCATACTGATTTCGGAATGAGAAAAGGCCTGTTCTTCAGTAATTTCGATGATGACCGAAGCAGGCAGGACGCCATAGCGTTTAAAGCACTGAATAATGCGCGGCGCCGTCTCTTTTTGTAGCAGCGTCAGCGGCATCAGATTAACCGAGAATCGCGCCCCCTGCTCCGCCGAAGGATGCGCGGACAGCCATTGCAGAAGCGCTTCCACCACCTGCATATCGAACCGTACGCTCAGGTTAAACTGGGCGATAAGTGGAATGAACTGATTCGGCATCATGATACCGTCGTCGCATCTGAGCCGCGTCAGAATCTCGTCATACCCTTTTCCCTGCGCGTCGCGAATGGGTTGTGCATACAAAACAAGCGCGCCGCGCTCCAGCGCCAGACGGATTTTCTGCAACCGCAGCACCCGCTCAGTAGTCTGACCAGAAGCGGCTTCAATACTATGGGTTAGTGAAAGCACCCGACGATGCGAACAGGATTGCTCCGCCAGCCAGCTTAGCTGACCCAACAGCGGTTGTAAGGTTTCCTGGCGACCATCAAACGTTCCCCACGATGCGCCGTACTCCATATCCAGACCGTTATTGTTCCAGTAAATTTTGCGATTATTAAGCACATTGAGCATATATTGCAGGCGGGCTTCAGTCTCCGGTCCCGTCAGTACCAGCAATAATTCACTGCCCGGCAGATGGAAAATTTTCTCCTTTTCCAGCAGCAGCGGCTGCAAGGTGCGAAACACCTCGCGTTCGCAATGAACGCGCATCAGCATACCGTAATGGCGGCTCAGAAATTCCAGATTTTCCATGCGTAAATAACACACGCTTTGCCCGGCATCCTGTAAAAGAAACTGCTCCAGCGCACGTAGGTTAGGCAGTTGCGTCAACGGATCGGTCAATGCCTGCGAGTGCCATTGTCGATTCAACCATTCGCTGCGATGATTAATCCGCGCCATGTATAACAAACAAATACTAAAAGAAATGAGAACTGAAAGGATAAATGCTAGCGAATATTCTGAGCCCACGCCCTGCAGAAAATTGCGGTTATAGCTAAGCAGGAACAGCGCAGTGAGAGCCCAACTAAAATTCAACAGCGGATAACTGATTTTCCCCACGCCGAGGGTAAATCCAATGAACAGGACTGGCACCAGATAACCCGCAATATACTGTGTCTCGAAAGGCGTACACAGCACCGCTAATAGCGTCGCCAGAGTCGCCAACCAGAGAAGCGTAAACAGGCGCTTTTCTTTGGCGAGATAAGGGGCAATATCCCTCCGCCAGAAAATACGAATATAGTGCGGGCTGACTACCATCCGCAGCGGATAATAGAAAAAGAGGGTAAAAATAAGCGCAGCAGAAATCAGACTCAATAGATCGACAATCGAGAAAATCGCAGTGCCGGTACCAAAGAAGGTAGATATGGTCACCGGGAAAGCCAGGTAGTGCCCCGCCAGATGCATACTGATTTTTATGCCGAACGGCGTCATTAACCCTAGCCAGAAGACGCGTAGCCAGATGCCCTGGTTGGGTATGCCGTAGCGCCAGCGCGCGCCCAACTGCCAACGTACGATGGCGCAAACCAGCAACACGGGGAACGTCTGGCAAAATAGCAGCACTATCGCCTGCGGCAGCGGTAAATGAAAATTCCATTCATTAGTCAACATCATTCCGCCTACCATCGGCGCGACGCCGCGGCGGCCAAATAAGAACAGAACGGCAAACATGACGCAGAGCGGTAGCCAGGCCAGAAAGATATAGCTGGAATCAATTATGGCGCGGGGAGAAATGAGACGGGATAGCAGAATAGCCGGAACGGTCAGGCAGAGAGCCACTAAAAATATTTTTATATTTTTTAATACGTTACAATTACCCGGCATTACTTTAATGCTCACATCATTATATTAAGACGCATGAATAATAAGTATATTCGCATTATGAAGCAATCTAACAAAAGCTCATATTGACAGCAAAAGCAGCGGCAAACAAACGTACGTGAAGGACAGATCAGACGCCATAAATTTTGTGACAAAAAGCAAAAACCCCCGCTTTTCAGCGAGGGTTTGAATGTTGGTGGAGCTAAGCGGGATCGAACCGCTGACCTCTTGCATGCCATGCAAGCGCTCTCCCAGCTGAGCTATAGCCCCATAGTGCTTTTACGTATACGCCAAATTTATCGGGAGTAAATTTGGTGGAGCTAAGCGGGATCGAACCGCTGACCTCTTGCATGCCATGCAAGCGCTCTCCCAGCTGAGCTATAGCCCCACTACGTAAAGCTTGTCGAGTTGACGGGCGGCATCATATGAATTCCCTTGTCATGTGTCAACGGCAAAATGAACTTGCCGAATTCAATCGCTGAAAAAGCATTCAAATAAAGGACATTGCGGCACAACTCGCATTCAGTAGTTAAACGCGTCACGGTTTCGACTAAAATGGTGCTATAAAATGAACCACTAATTAACCCCACGACTATTCAGGGAATCGTTATGTTCAAGGAACGGATGACACCAGAAGAACTCGCTAATCTCACCGGTTACAGCCGACAAACCATCAATAAATGGGTACGGAAAGAAGGCTGGGCTACATCGCCCAAACCCGGCGTCCAGGGCGGTAAAGCCCGTCTGGTTCATGTAAACGAACAGGTTCGTGAATATATCCGTAGCGCTGAACGTTCGGTTGACCACCACGCAGACGCATTCACGCCTGCCAGCGACGCATCGCTTGAAGCGCTGCTCATGACGCTCGCCAAAGAGATGACCTCATCCGAGCAGAAACAGTTTACCTCTCTCCTCGTTCGTGAAGGGATTACCGGTTTGTTACAACGCTTAGGGATACGCGATAGCAAATAATATGAAAAGATTACGCAGTAAAATGACCACTGAAGAGCTGGCTGAATGCCTCGGCGTGGCCAGACAAACCGTCAATCGCTGGATCAGAGAACAACACTGGAAAACCGAAAAATTTCCCGGTGTCAAAGGCGGACGCGCAAGGCTCATCCATATTGATGCCAGCGTGCGGGAGTTTATTCTCAATATTCCGGCTTTTCGCAAACTGCCTGCGTTTTATCAGGCGGAAGAGGCTTTCGCAGAATATGCGAACGCGGCGCACAGTCACGCTTATCGACAAATTATTGATGCCGTTGAAAATATGTCTGCTCAGGAACAGGAAAAACTGGCGCTGTTTTTATCGCGGGAAGGTATTCGCGGATTTCTGACGCGTTTAGGTATCAATGAGGCGGACTAACAAATAATAAACGGCAGGCGTCTGCCCTGCCGTTTATTCTGTTTCAGCTTGCGTTACTGCTGGCTTTCACGCTCGGCGATAAAGCCCAGCGCTTTGTTGATGCGCTCAATGCTGCGGGTTTTGCCAATCGCATGTACGGTGACATCCAGCGCAGGAGACTGCCCGGCGCCGGTCACGGCCACACGCAGCGGCATCCCCACTTTACCCATCCCCACTTCCAGCTCATCCGCCGTGGCCTGAATCGCGTGATGAACGTTTTCTGCTGACCAGTCCGTAATCGCCGACAGCTTGTCGCGCACCACTTCCAGCGGCTGACGCGCCACCGGGCGGAGGTGTTTTTTCGCCGCATCGGCGTCAAACTCGCTGAAGTCTTCATAGAAGTAGCGGCAGCTCTGCGCCATCTCTTTCAGAGTTTTGCAGCGCTCGCCCAGCAGCTTCACCAGTTCAGCAAGCTGCGGGCCGTTACGGGTGTCGATATTTTCCTGCTCGATATGCCACTGCAAATGCGTCGCCACATATTCCGGCGCCAGCGTATTGATATAGTGGTGGTTCAGCCACAGCAGTTTATCGGTGTTAAATGCACTGGCCGATTTGCTGACAGCATTCAGGGAGAACAGCTTGATCATCTCTTCGCGGGTGAAGATCTCCTGATCGCCGCTGGACCAGCCCAGACGCACCAGATAGTTCAGCAACGCTTCCGGCAGATAACCGTCATCGCGATACTGCATCACGCTCACCGCACCGTGACGTTTAGACAGCTTTTTACCGTCGTCGCCGTTAATCATCGACACGTGCGCGTACATCGGCACCGGCGCGTTTAACGCTTTCAGAATATTAATCTGGCGTGGAGTATTGTTGATATGGTCTTCGCCACGAATCACATGGGTAATTTCCATATCCCAGTCGTCAACCACCACACAGAAGTTGTAGGTCGGCGAACCGTCGGTACGGCGAATAATCAAATCGTCCAGCTCCTGGTTGCTGAATTCGATCGGCCCACGGATCTGGTCATCAAAAATAACGGAACCGTCCTGTGGATTGGCAAAGCGCACCACGCATGGCTCATCGTCGGCATGATGTTCGTGACTGTGACGGCAACGCCCGTCATAGCGCGGCTTCTCGCCTTTCGCCATTTGCTCTTCACGCAAGGCATCCAGACGTTCTTTAGAGCAGTAGCATTTATAGGCTGTTCCCGCCTCCAGCATCTCGTCAATAACCGCGTTATAGCGATCAAAACGTTTGGTCTGGAAATATGGGCCTTCGTCCCATTCCAGATTCAGCCAGTTCATGCCATCCATGATGGCTTCAATAGCTTCCGGCGTGGAACGCTCAAGATCGGTGTCTTCAATACGCAGCACGAATTCACCGCCGTGATGACGTGCGAAAAGCCAGGAATAAAGAGCAGTACGCGCGCCGCCAACGTGCAGATAACCTGTCGGGCTAGGCGCGAAGCGAGTTTTGATTTTCATGAAATGGCCTTACGTTTATAAAGATGCCGACAACCGGCAAATCCTGGAAAGATGAATAGCCTTGTATTCTATCACTGTGGCTTGATTCCTCAATGTTGATCCGGTCAGAACGCTGCGCTTTGCTATTTCCGTATAGAAATCATGCTGCGCGGGGTGATTCGCGATCGTTTTGTTTAATTTTACGACGAACAAACAAAAACTTTAGAAAATGCGTTGACTCATTTTCAACTCTCCCTATAATGCGACTCCACACAGCGGGGGTGATTAGCTCAGCTGGGAGAGCACCTCCCTTACAAGGAGGGGGTCGGCGGTTCGATCCCGTCATCACCCACCAACTATTTTATGTAGTCTCCGCCGTGTAGATAAGAAATTGAGAAGTGGGTGATTAGCTCAGCTGGGAGAGCACCTCCCTTACAAGGAGGGGGTCGGCGGTTCGATCCCGTCATCACCCACCACTTTCTCGCCAGCTAAATTTCTTATTGTAAAGTACCGAAGTGGGTGATTAGCTCAGCTGGGAGAGCACCTCCCTTACAAGGAGGGGGTCGGCGGTTCGATCCCGTCATCACCCACCACTTCGGGTCGTTAGCTCAGTTGGTAGAGCAGTTGACTTTTAATCAATTGGTCGCAGGTTCGAATCCTGCACGACCCACCAACATACATTCCTGGGGTGTTTCAGTACATCCGGGGAAGTAAAGAAGCCGTATTACTGTCAAAGGTATACGGTTTTTTTTCGTCTGTATGCGTCTTTCCGAATGTTGGGGAAGCCAGCGCAAATGGGCCTACACCGCTGGCGGTGGAAATGTCGTAGGCCCATTTTTAGTTTCGGGCTGAAAAATCTTTATGAAAACAGTATATTGCACAACTTCGTTACTGTCATTTTCAACTGACATTAAAGGAGTCTGTTATGGCTGTTCTTACCCGTCCCCTGAGTGCCTCCGAAGTCCAGAAGGCAAAACCCGCCGAAAAAGATTACGAACTGTTTGATGATCAGGGGCTGACCCTGTTCGTCCGATCCAGCGACAAAAAGATCTGGCGTTTTCGCTATAAACGCCCCGGTTCGGATGCCAGAACCACCATCACCCTCGGTTACTATCCCTCTATATGCCGCGACTTAAGCTGCTCCACCCGGCGGATCTGCACATTCTGCGCCAGAATCAGACACTCACAAAAACGTTGCGCCAGCGCTATGCGGTCGTGAACCGTTTTATGACTGCCGCCAGCCTGGCTGTGCCAGTCGCTTCATTTCCTGCTCCAGTATTCTCACACCTTCCCCTTTTCATAATTGCCGCAAACTAGTCACCCAAAGACCCAACACTGATACCGCTTTCCCCGGCGCACAGGCCGATAGCCCCTGTTTTTTTGTCGGGGCTGCGAACGATACCTGGGCGCCGGGGCGGCAGCCGTTGAAGTGTGGTGGGGCTTCGGTTGTGCTCTCAGAGCAGCCGCCCGCTTGTGCGGGTTATCCCCCGGATCGTCCGGATCCGCCTCGGTATCGGTTCATGTTCTCCTTACGGGTAAAATGGCCTGAAAAGGCAGTGTCAGAATCCAGCAATGGGCCGGTGCAGTTAAGTTTTCTGGTGCAGGTCGAAAGGGCTGCGTGCGTCACTTTCCCGCGACTTCGCGGTTAAAGTGACGCACTGGACTGGTACAGTTTTACGGTCACGCGGCAGCAAAGCCTGCTGTCTTTGCAGGCCGCAGCCCGTAAGGTAAAAGGTACTGAATGTCAGCATGGTACAGATTAGCAGGGAGAGTTCCGGCGCGATGCGGATTCAGGCCAGCATTCTGACGCAGTAAAAGGCGTTGTGATGTGAAAACGTTGGCCTCCGTCGCAATTATCCGCGACCCGGTGTTTGCAGAGGTCTGCACCGGTAAAGGGATCAACCGTCCTGAGGATTCAGGTGCTTCTTTCAGGTTGTGAAGCAAAGGGCGCTGTTAACGACAGCATAGAGCAGGGAGGAGACTATGCCAGTATCGCTGATGCAGAAAGGAGAAACTGTTTTTGTACTGAAAATATTGTTTCACTGCCGCGCTTCGCTTTCCTCTTTAAGCCTGTGGTGAAGCACCGGGATGATTATGTATTCACATCACTTAAATAAAAATAAAATACATTTTTAAAATAAATAAAACAAAATTCATCATTCATTGACAGAAATCATAAAACAGAGCAGAGAGTCGTTTTTAAATGGGGCAGCATTTATCAGTAACGTTAATCATTTTCCCGGTTATTCGCAGATAAGAGAGTCTGATAACACCTTTTGCAATGCCGCCGGAAATATCCCGTTTTATTGATTCAGGGAGGCGCTTATGTCGACAGGTTTACGTTTCACGCTGGACGTGGATGGTCTGGGGTCGAAAACCTTCGCCGTGGTGAGCTTTCTGCTGAAACAGCGTTATTCATTCCCGTTTACGCTGGACATTGAAGTCGCCAGCGACTCGTTCAGGGAAACGGCAGAAAAACTGCTGGAGAAGAACGCGACCCTGACTATCTGGCAGGGCGATACACCACAGCGCTATATCAGCGGCATTGTCACCCGATTCGGAATGAAAGAATACAACGGCTGGCAGATGTGCTACAGCCTGACCATCAACCCTCCCCTGTGGCGCGCCGGGCTGCGGCAAAATTTTCGCATCTTCCAGCAGCAGGATATTCAGACCATTTCTGCCACGCTGCTGGATGAAAACGGAATAACCGGCTGGAAACCGCTGTTTTATGAGGACCACCCGGCACGGGAATTCTGCGTGCAGTATGGTGAGACCGACCTGGCGTTTCTCACCCGCCTGTGGTCGGAGGAAGGGATTTTCTTTTTTGACCGGCACGTTGCCGACACACCGTCGCAGACGCTGACGTTGTGCGATGATGTGACCGGGCTGTCCCGTACGGATGAAATGTCCTTTAATCCCAGTCCCACAACCACTCTTTTACCCACGATTATCAGTACATTTCGTTATCAGGCACAGATACGCCCCTCTTCGGTGGAAACCCAGGACTATACCTTTAAGGTGCCGGGATGACCGGCGTATTACGGGCGCGACGGCGAGCACCTGAACGGCCAGCGCACACAGTATGAAGTTTTCGATTATCCGGGACGATTTAAGGATGAGCAACATGGGCAGGATTTCGCCCGTTATCAGATGGAGGGCTGGCGCAATAATGCGGAAACCGCCGTCTGCATCAGCAACTCGCCGACATTATGGCCGGGCGTCATTTTTACCCTGACCGGGCATCCGGTCAGAGAACTTAACCGACAATGGCAGGTTGTCAGCAGCGTTCTGACGGGCAAACAGCCGCAAGCTCTGAAAGGCAGCCAGGGGTTGGGCACCTCTCTGGATAACCAGTTCGGGGTCATCCCCGCTGACCGGACATGGCGACCGCAGCCCCTGCTGAAACCGAAAGTGGACGGCCCACAAAGCGCCATTGTTACCGGGCCAGCGGGAGAAGAGATTTTCTGCGATGAGCATGGCCGGGTACGGGTGCGCTTTCACTGGGATCGCTATTGTCCAGGGAACGAGGACAGCTCCTGCTGGGTACGAGTGTCACAGGCATGGGCAGGCGCCGGATTTGGCAATCTTGCCATTCCGCGCGTGGGTCAGGAGGTTATTGTGGACTTTCTCAACGGCGACCCCGACCAGCCCATTATCATGGGACGCACGTATCACGAAGATAACCGTTCGCCGGGTGATTTACCCGCTACCAAAACGCAGATGACCATTCGCTCAAAAACCTACAAGGGCAGCGGGTTTAATGAGCTGCGCTTTGAGGATGCCACCGGGCAGGAGCAGGTTTATATCCATGCGCAGAAGGATATGGATACCGATGTACTGAATAACCGCACCACTGATGTCACGGCCAACCACCGCGAAACCATCGGCGGCAACCAGGTCATCACCGTGAAGCAAAATCAGGTGCAGACGGTGGTGCAGAATCAGAAAGAAACCGTGGGCCAGAACCAGAGCATTACTGTCGGCCAGAACCAGGCTGAAACGGTGGGCGTGGCGCGGGCATTAACGGTCGGGGTAGCGTATCAGACCACCGTGGGCGGCGTGATGAACACTTCGGTGGCGCTGACGCAGTCTTCACAGGTGGGGATACAGAAATCACTGCTGGTCGGTAAGGGCTATAACGTCAGCGTCGGGGAAAATGTCACCTTCACGGTAGGTAAAAGCAAAACCGAGAGCACCGGTAAGGTGGCGGTCTATTCCGCCGGGGAACATCTGGAACTGCGCTGCGGGCAGGCGCGGCTGGTCCTGACGCAGAACGGCAAAATCTTCCTTAACGGTACTGCCATTAATCTCCAGGGCGTGCAGACGCTCAGCGGCGACGCGCTGATGATTAACTGGAACTGCGGTGCAGCGGAAGACCCGCCGAAAGCGCCGGAGGAAGACAGCAGCCAGCCGCCGGATATGCGGCAGTACTGAGTGATTTAACACCGGTAATAAGACGATATTTCAGAGAAAAACAATAAGAGATAAAAAGGACGGGAACATGAGCGGAAAACCGGCGGCGCGCCAGGGCGACGGCACCATGAAGGGCGGCCCGATAATTCAGGGGTCGGCAGGGGTGATGATTGGCGCGCCCACCGGTGTCGCCTGTTCGGTGTGCCCCGGCGGCATGACCTCCGGCAACCCGGTCAACCCGCTGTTGGGCGCCAAGGTGCAACCCGGCGAAACGGATTTTGCCCTGCCCGGCCCGCTGCCGTTTGTGCTTTCCCGCTCTTACAGCAGTTACCGGACGAAAACGCCCGCACCGGTGGGGGTATTTGGCCCCGGCTGGAAAGCGCCTTTCGATATCCGCTTACAGATACGCGAAGATGAACTGATACTCAACGACAACAGCGGGCGCAGCATTCACTTTGACCCGCTGTTCCCCGGTGAAACGGCCTTCAGCCGCAGCGAATCGTTCTGGCTGGCGCGTGGCGGCGCTCCGGCACTGCATGAAAGCAATCCGCTGCATCTTCTCTGGCAGCGATTACCGGAAGCACTGCGTACCAGCCCGCATATTTACCTCGCCACCAACAGCTTACAGGGGCCGTGGTGGATACTCGGCTGGTCTGAGCGCGTTCCTGCGCCCGATGAGGTACTCCCCGCCCCGCTGCCGCCGTACCGGGTGCTGACTGCGCTGGTGGATAATTTCGGGCGGGCAATGGTTTTCCACCGCGCCGCCGCCGGTGAGTTCGCAGGAAATATCACTGGCGTGACGGATGGCGCAGGCCGCCGGTTCCGGCTACTGCTGACCACGCAGGCGCAACGGGCTGAGCAGTACCGCAGACAGGCCGCCGCCGCACAACAGCCACCGGTGCCTGATGCGCTGCCCGCCACGGAGTGCGGCGCGGATAACGGCATCCGCCTGGCAGAGGTGTGGCTGACCCGTGACCCGGAATACCCGGATGACCTGCCTGCACAGTCGCTGGCGCGTTATGCATATTCACCGCGCGGCGAACTGGTGGCGGTGTATGACCGCAGTGACACAGCCGTACGCAGCTTCGCTTATGACATAAAATATCCGGGACGGATGGTGGCGCACCATCATGCAGGCAGACCGGAAATACGCTATCGCTACGATGCTACCGGACGAGTCGTGGAGCAGCACAACCCGGCGGGATTAAGCTACACCTATATGTACGAAAAGAGTGCTGTCACCATCACCGACAGTCTGAACCGCCGCGAGGTGCTGCACACCGACGGCGACGGCGGACTGAAACGGGTAGTGAAACAGGAGCGTGCGGACGGCAGCGCCACGCACAGCGAATATGACCCGGCAGGCAGGCTTATCGCGCAGACGGATGCGGCCGGCCGCCGGACGGAATACCGCCTGAGTCCCGGTTCTGGTCTGCTGAAAGAGGTCGCCACACCGGATGGCAGGCGCACCGAGCTTTACTACAACAGCCAGCGCCAGTTAACCAGCACGGTGTACACGGACGGGCTGAAAACCCGTCAGGAATACGATGACCTGGGCAGACTGACCGCCGAAACGGCGCGCAATGGCAACACGACCCGTTATTTTTATGCTGACCCGTGCAGTGAACATCCCAGCGCCATCGAAGACGCCACCGGCAGCAAAAAACAGATGGTGTGGAGCCGTTACGGGCAGTTGCTGACCTTCACCGACTGCTCCGGTTATGAAACCCGTTATGAATATGACCGTTTCGGGCAACTGACGGCCACACATCAGGAGGAAGGAATAAGCCTGTTCCGGGTTTATGATAACCGTGGCAGGCTGGTCAGCCAGCGGAATACCACAGACCAGGAAACCCGTTACGAATACAATGCAGCAGGCGACCTGACGGCGACGGTCTCCCCGGACGGCAGCCGCAGCGAAACCACCTTTGATAACCGGGGCAACGCCGTCGGCACCACGCAGGGCGGGCTGACGCGCCGGATGGAATACGATGCCGCAGGCCGCATGACGCAACTGACCAACGAGAACGGCAGCCACACGGTATTCACTTACGATGTGCTGGACAGGCTGACGCAGGAAACCGGCTTTGACGGCAGGATGAAACGTTACCGTTACAGCAACACCGGGCAGATTGTGCGCAGCGAGGATGAAAATCTCGTCACGACGTGGCATTACGATGAATCGGACCGCCTGACGCAACGCACCGTGAACGACGAACCGGCAGAGCAGTGGCGCTATAACGAACGTGGCTGGCTGGAAGACATCAGCCACCTCAGCGACGGCTGGCGTGTTGCCGTGCATTACGCCCGCGACAACCGGGGCCGTCTTATCAGCGAACGCCAGACGGTGCATCACCCGGAAACCGGCGAGCTGCTGTGGCAGCACGAAACGAAGCAGGATTACAGCGATAAGGGACTGCCGACCATCACCACCCCCGACTGCCTGTCACCGGTGGAATGGCTCACTTACGGCTCCGGCTATATTGCCGGAATGAAACTTGGTGACGAGCCGCTGGTTGATTTCACCCGCGACCGCCTGCACCGGGAAACATTACTCAGCTTTGGTCAGTACGAAAGAACCACGGCATACACTGCCGCCGGGCAAACGGAGAGTTACCACTTTAATAAACCGCAGCTTAACCGTGACCACACCTGGAACGACGCCGGGCAGCTTATCCGTATCAACGGGCCGCATGAGCAGCGCGATTATCAGTACAGCGACGCCGGACGGCTGGTCAGCACGCATATCAAATCCCCGCATCATGACATCTTACAGCGGACGCCCACCGACCCGGCGGGCAACCGGATAGCGGAGCGGGATAAATACCCGATGCTGCCGGAGGCCTGGCGTGATAACCGCATCACCCAGGACGCGGATTATTTTTACCATTACGATGAGTACGGCAGGCTGACGGACAAAGATGAGCGGCGCGTCCGCAATGGCGGCAGCTATACGCATCATTACAGCTATGACCATCAGCACCGGCTCACGCATTACCGCCTGATGCAGCAGGGAAACACGCTGACAGAAAGCCGTTATGCCTATGACCCGCTGGGCCGCCGTACTGGCAAACGGGTATGGAAAAGCCAGACGGAACGGGAAGGTATTACCGGGAAGGAGTACCTCTGGCTGAACCCCACGCCGGAGGTAATATGGTACGGATGGGACGGCGACCGCCTGACCACCACGCAGACGGACGCCACCCGCATCCAGACGGTGTATCAGCCGGGAAGTTTTACGCCACTCATTCGTATTGAAACGGCAACATCAGAGCTGACCAGAACCGCCCGCCGCACGCTGGCAGAGAAACTTCAGCAGGATGCAGGGATGGCGTTTGCGCCGGAACTGGTGGCGATGCTGAATACTCTGGAAGCTGAACTGAAACGCGGGGCAATCAGCGAGCAAAATCAGCAATGGCTGACGATGTGCGGGCTGACCCTGGAGCAGATGAAAAATCAGGTGGAGCCGGAATATGCGCCAGTGAGGAAGCTCCACCTGTACCACTGCGACCACCGTGGACTGCCGCTGGCGCTGATTGATATTAACGGGCATATTGCCTGGAGTGCGGAGTCTGATGAATGGGGGAATGTGCTGCGGGAGGATAACCAGCATAATCTGCAACAGCTCATCCGATTGCCGGGGCAGCAGTGGGATAAGGAGTCAGGACTGTATTATAACCGACACCGGTACTACGCCCCTGCACAAGGACGGTATATTACTCAGGATCCTATTGGGCTGACGGGAGGATGGAACCTTTACTCGCATCCGTTGAATCCAGTGTTGAGGATTGATCCATTAGGTCTAAGTGGATGGAATTCAATAGGTGATGGTGGGCTTGGACCGTATTGCCAAAACATTGATTCAGCAGTGCGTTTCTTACCACAAGAAGATGCACAGCAAGTCATACATAATGCTGAGATAATGCACAATGTGTATAACCCACCAGGGGAGTATGTGCTTGGAGTCGCGACTGTTCCAGCGATCGTAGGAATGGCTGCTTATGGAAGCGCGGCGTCTATAGCAGAAAGAAGTGCTGCATGTATTGAAAGTGCTGCTAGATCAGTGATAACACAGAAAGAGAGAGATTCTAAAAAATTGATGTTAACTTGCACCAAAAGCTTTATGAATAAAGGAGCTTCAAAGTTTCAAGTTAAAGTATCTGATTTTTTAGTTGATACGTTGTCCTCATACAGTCAAAAATAATAATGACATAGTTTAATGGATCGGAAATGAAAAAAATAATTATATTTAGTTTGTGTTTTTCAATGTTGGCGGGAATTCTGTTGCTGGGAATTTATTTTTCCGGGAGTTGGATGTTGATTGATAAAAGAGATAGCAATATAATTAATCAGGATGTCTATACAAATGAAAATAAACTGCGTAGATCCGCTGAGCAGGGTGATATGGTTGCTCAGAATGAACTAGGTGTGTTGTATGAAAAAACTAAAAATCATACAAAATCTGCATACTGGTATAATAAATCTGCAGAAAAAGGATATTCGCTGGCTCAATATAATATTGGCGTTGCCTATGAAAATGGTAGAGGTGTTAGCAAAAACTATCAAAAAGCAAATGATTGGTATCGAAAAGCAGCTATTCAAGGATATTCAAAAGCAGCATTCAATCTTGGTATGTTATATTTTGAAGGAAAAGGTGTTCCTCAAGATTATAGGAAATCTCGCGAGTGGTTTATGCAAGCAGCAGCAGAAAATAATACTATGGCAATGTATGCAATGGGGAGGATATATTACTATGGTTTAGGTGTTCCAAAAGATGATAGACAAGCTATTGTATGGTATCAGAAAGGTGTGGATCTAGGATCAATGAGGGCTAGGAATTCACTTGCTCTGCTTTATTCCCAAGGGGGGGATGGATTTTATAAAGACAGAGTTAAGGCGTTATCATTATTAATAGCATCTGCTTGTCAAGGGTATGTCGTAGCTCAGAATAATTTGGGGGTACTGTATTCTGATGGCGCTGAAGACGTGATTGCAGATCATAAAAAAGCTTATGCATGGTTTTCTGTAGCAGCATCAAATGGTCTGGAAGAGGCTATAAAATCGCAAAGAAATATTGCAGAGAAAATGTCTACTCAAGAACTTGAGCAAGCAAAAAACATAGCCATAAAATATATTTAAAAATATCCTTCACCAATAAATGAAGACGATACTTATAAATCAAATACCGAGTGTAAATATCCGTAGACATTCCTGTTACAAGAACAAACTGATTACAGTCAACGCACATGCAACTTGAAGTATGAAGGGTATAGAATAATTCGGGGTAGCAGTATGATAAAATTCAGGTGGTGACTCCAATTAGTAGAACATGAAATTCTCAATAAAGCTGCCGATGACCTTTTGATGGAGTTCAATCGAGCGCGAAAAACAAATTGTTTTGCGGGCAAGCCGTTTGATTCTGGCCCGTAATGTCAGATTGTTTCGCTCAATACGCTGCGTGAATATTTTCCCGATCAGATGTTTATCTTTCGGCACCTAACGGGCATAACTGCCCCACTCATCGCTGGTTATCATACCGATACTGAAGGGCGCAAGAAGCGCCAGCAGCTCGCGGCAGGTTTCGTCGGTTCGCGGACCAAAGGTGTAAGCCAGTACACCGCCATGTTTTGTGTCCCAGGCATACCAGAGCCAGTGCTGTTGTGCTTTTTTTACCCACGAAACTCTATTGCTCATCCAACTCACAAATGAGCGCGACATCAGCATGGGCGACGGGTGCTGAAGTTACTTTTCGTGGCGAGAGTTTTTTAATGCGCGAATGACGGTGTTAATGCCGATTTTCAGCGTCCGGGAGGTATCACGGACACCGGCGCCGTTAAAAGCCATCTCAACAATTTGCTCTTTGACACCGTGTTTCCAGGCGTCTTAAGCGTAATTAAGCAGAAAACACGATGGCAGTCACGGCATCGGAAACGGTCAGTTCCTCTGGCGTTTTGGCCATGTCGGTAGACCAGAGTGGACTGGCAGCGGGGACAGCAAATGTCAATGGTAGCCGTAGAAACGATCTCAAAAGATTCATTATTGCATATTCCACTCGTTGGCGTCATTACCGACAATTGGAAGATGAGTTCACCGTATGCTTATACTCGTGAATATTAGAAATATCCTACTCCATGTACTGAATATGCATCCTTAGCATAAACTCATAGCTCCTCAATAAATCTCTTTTGATGTCTACTCCAAACTTATCATATTCTTGATAATTGCTTATATCTTTATACTCCACGATGTCATGTTTATTGAGCAACCAGTAATCAGCGATAATTGAAGCCTGCTGTTCCATAGTATAAAAATTAAATGCTGGCTCATCTAATTTATAGGAGTACCAGACGGATGATGTATATGGATCATGAAAAGAAGAATCATAGCGAAAATACTGCCAGACAAAAGACATAGCGAAGATAAACGAATGAGGGCATTTTACAGAATCATGATAATTCGTATAATCACCAGAAAAATCAGAGCGATACTCGCTCATACTTAAAAGCACCTCTCCGTTTTTGGTGGTCGTGATCACTCTGGGCTGTGTTCGGGATTGGCTGCTATGACAATATATTTTTACTCTGTCATAGTTAATGATATTCTGAAATACTGTTTGCGCCAGCTTTATCTCTCCGGGAGTTAGAGATCTGAATAGCTCAGTACCAGGTTGGGATTGTGACGGTACTTCTACGGACAGATGCTGACTATTTCTCAGAATGGTTTCATTATTATCAGGAGAGGAATTCCTTAATATACTTTCGCACATAACCACCTCCACTTACTTTACTGCATCATACTCTCGCGAATAAAAAACTCAATAAAAAATATGATACTTGCTTTTCTGTTTATTTTTATCCGTCATATATATCTTGTGGCACCATCACTATGAATAACCATTCAGGAGACCGCTAACAGAAGGATTTAGCCACAATTATTCAGATCCCCCAGCGTCACCATCAGCATCATTGAGTCCATCAGCGACGGCTCAAAGCCCACTTTCAGGTAAAACTCCCACGCCTCATCAGACAGTGCATGAATCAGTATTCCGCGAATGCCGATAGTGTCAACTACCTGAATCACCCGCAAGCCGCCCAAGGCCCCGCCTCCGCAATGATTGATCCACCGCCAGACGTCCCAGCGCCACAACCGGGATGGGATCAGGCATATTGCGACGAAAGCGGCCCGGCGCAGTATTTGTGGCTACAGAGCTGGACGCCAGCGAGTAATACGCCAGTACCTTAGCATCACTGTCACAGTAAACAAAAGTGTTGGATGGTGGGGCAACAATTTGTGTTGGGTTATAGCTGTGAGTATGTTGATGTAAGTAAATCGGCATTATGTCCTTGTGTATATCAGAAATACTCCAAACGTCTAAAAATCACGCAGTTAAACCATGCGAATCAGATTATTGCTTGCAGCTTTCAAAAATGGACCTTGGTGATGGAAATCCTGCAGGCTCGGTTTATGGCTGATAAATCCAGATAAAACAGGATATTAAAGGAGTAATCTGTGGCTGTTCTTACCCCCCTCCTCTTTCGGCCTCCGAAGCTCAGAAAGCAAAACCCGGCGCTACCAAATATGAACGGTTTGGCGGACAAGGGACTATCCTGCCTGTCAGAGCCAGCGGCAAAATAATCTGGTGTTTTCGCTGCAAGCGCCCCGGTTCGGCTTCCGTAACCACCATTACCCTGGGGTATTTTCCCGCCATGTCATTTGCCAGCTTCCGGACAACGCTACCGGCTCGCTTACCGTCTATATCTGATACAGCGGATCTTTCGCCCTCGCAGCGGTTAATTCGCAGGCCTGGGCGCGTACTACATCCCATAAAGCCTGCGCCGCCGTGGAGAGCGATCGGTTTTTTCGCCGCGCCAGCATGAGCTGCCTTTCAACGACGGGCGTCAGCCGTTTAATCTGCAAGTGGCTGCCCTGCGGGAGCGGTAACGCCAGCGCGGGCAGCACGCTGATGCCGATTCCCGCTTCCACCATTGGAAAAAGCGTAGCGGGATGGCCAATCTCCTGCACGATATCCGCCTCAATAGCAAAATGGGCAAGCGCCGCATCAATCAGCGGTCGGCTACCGGAAGCATAATCCTGTAAGACCAGCGGCGCCTGTTTAAGATCCTGCCAGCTCACCCATTCCTGATGCGCCAGCGGATGATCCTGGCGACACAACAGCAAAAAAGGCTCTGATAAGATGGCTTCACACTGTAAATCCACCGCTGCGCCGGGGTCGATAACGATCCCAAAATCTACTTCTCCCTGGCGAATGCTCTCCAGTACCCACTGCTGCGGACGATCGTGCAATACAAAGTCAATAGCGGGATAAAGTAAATTACTTTGGGCAATACATTGCGGAATAAGATGCGCAGAAATGGTCTGACTCGCGGCAACGCGCACGGTGCCGGTTAATTGTGTCCCTACTCTGCCTGCATCGCGCAGTATGCTGTTCAGTTCATCAAGCACCCGCTCCAGACGCGTCGCCAGTTGTTGCCCCGCCTCGGTCAGCACCACCTCACGCGTGGTGCGATCCAGCAGTCTGACGCCGGTTTGCCGCTCCAGCGCTTTTACGCTATGACTGACCGCAGACTGGCTCAGTCCAATCCTATCCCCTGCCCGACTAAAACTTTTGGCCTGGGCGACGGTAATAAAAATACGCAGTTGACGCAGTGAATAATTCATCGACTAGATTCATATATAGATGCAATAAATCAATTTTATTTCTCAAAGCGAAAAACGCAAAATGGCTGCACCGACTTTCAGGAGTTTTTATGAAACTTTTTCGTATCCTTGACCCTTTCACGCTGACGCTTATTACAGTGGTACTACTGGCCTCTTTTTTCCCGGCGGAAGGCGGCTTTGTGCCTGTCGTTGAAGGCATCACGACGGCGGCCATCGCTCTGCTGTTTTTTATGCATGGCGCGAAGCTTTCGCGTGAAGCGATCATCGCTGGCGGCAGCCACTGGCGGTTGCATCTGTGGGTCATGTGCAGCACTTTTGTGCTTTTTCCTGTCCTCGGCGTACTGTTTGCCTGGTGGGCGCCTGTTAATGTCGACCCTATGCTCTACAGCGGCTTTCTGTATCTATGTATTTTGCCCGCCACCGTGCAGTCTGCGATTGCGTTTACTTCACTGGCGGGCGGGAACGTCGCGGCCGCGGTGTGCTCAGCGTCTGCGTCCAGTCTGCTGGGCATTTTCCTGTCGCCGCTGCTGGTCGGTCTGGTCATGAATATTCATGGCGCGCAGGGCAGTCTGGAAGAGGTGGGCAAAATTATGCTGCAACTGCTACTGCCTTTCGTACTGGGACACCTGTCTCGCCCGTGGATCGGCAACTGGGTCGCGCGCAACAAAAAGTGGATCGCGAAAACGGATCAGACCTCTATTCTGCTGGTGGTCTACTCGGCGTTCAGCGAAGCGGTGGTCAACGGCATCTGGCACAAAGTCGGCTGGGGATCGCTGCTGTTTATCGTCGTGGTCAGCCTCGTACTGCTGGCGATCGTCATAGCCGTTAACGTTTTTGTCGCCCGTAAATGCGGCTTCAACAAAGCCGACGAAATCACTATCGTCTTCTGCGGTTCGAAAAAAAGCCTGGCCAATGGGATTCCGATGGCCAATATTCTGTTTCCAACGTCAGTACTGGGTATGATGGTATTACCGCTGATGATCTTCCACCAGATCCAACTGATGGTCTGCGCAGGACTGGCGCGACGCTACAAACGCCAGACCGAGAAGTTACAGGCGCAGCAGGACAGCCGCGCCGCGAAAGCTTAAAGCGGGCGTTTCAGGGGCTGCACCAGTTGCGTCAGCCCCTCGGTTTTAATCAGCAGCGTGATTTGCATCAACTCCCCCAGCTTACCCGCCGGAAATTGATCTTTACGGGCAAACCACAGCAAATACTCTTCCGGAAGGTCGATCAATCGACGTCCCTGATATTTACCGAACGGCATCAGCGTATTAGCGATGGTAATCAGTTGCTCTTTCTCCATATCAGACACCCAGCAAACGAAGCATTTCCGCTTCATCAATGACATTGATGCCCAGTTCCTGCGCTTTGGCAAGTTTGGAACCCGCCGCTTCGCCCGCAATCACCAGATCGGTTTTCTTCGATACGCTGCCTGCCACTTTCGCGCCCAGCGCCACTAAACGCGCTTTAGCGTCATCGCGGGACATCTGGCTCAGGCTACCGGTTAGTACCACGGTTTTACCGGCAAACGGGCTATCGATCTCTTGCGCATTAATAACTACCGGCGCGGGCCAGTGAACCTCTTCCGCCAGTAGCTGCCCGATCACGTCACGATTGCTCTCTTCGGCAAAAAAGTTAAAGACGTGCGTAGCGACCACAATCCCCACGTCAGGTACTTTTTGCAACTCGTCAATGGAGGCGGCCTGCAGTGCCTCCAGCGTGCCGAAATAAGCCGCCAGCCCCGCTGCCGTCGCTTCACCGACTTCACGGATGCCCAGCGCATAGAGAAAACGCGCAAAGGTCGTCGCTTTGGCTTTTTCCAGCGCGTTAACGACATTTTGTGCGGATTTTGGTCCCATTCGGTCCAGGCCGGTCAGTTTACCCGCCGTCAGACGGAACAGATCCGCTGGCGTATGGACATACTCCCTTTCCACCAGTTGATCGATGATCTTATCGCCCATTCCGTCCACATCCATCGCCCGGCGCGACACAAAATGTTTGAGCGACTCTTTACGCTGCGCGCCGCAAATCAGCCCGCCGGTACAACGAGTCACGGCTTCGCCTTCGACGCGCTCTACGTCCGATCCGCACACCGGACAGTGCGTTGGAAACACAATCGGACGCGTCTCTTCAGGGCGTTCGGACAGTACCACGTTTACCACCTGAGGGATCACATCGCCTGCCCGACGGATAACCACCTTATCGCCAATGCGCAAGCCAAGACGCTCAATTTCATCGGCATTATGCAACGTGGCATTGCTGACCAGTACACCAGCCACCTGAACCGGTTCCAGACGCGCCACCGGCGTAATCGCCCCGGTGCGCCCTACCTGAAACTCAACATCACGTACAAAAGTCATCTGCTCCTGAGCAGGAAATTTAAACGCCACCGCCCAGCGCGGCGCGCGGGCCACAAAGCCCAGTTGTTCCTGCAACGCCAGCGAGTTAACCTTAATCACCACGCCGTCGATATCAAAACCAAGCGTGGGGCGATCTTCTTCGACGTTGTGATAAAAATCCAGTACCGCCTGGGGAGAATCACACAGCGTCACGCGATCGCTGACCGGTAGCCCCCACGCTTTAAATTGCAGCAAACGTCCCAGATGCGTATCCGGCAACTCGCCACCTTCCAGAATACCGACGCCGTAGCAGAAAAATGTTAGCGGCCGCTTCGCCGTAATACGCGGATCGAGCTGACGCAGCGAGCCCGCCGCCGCGTTACGCGGGTTAGCAAACACTTTGCCGCCAGTGCGGCGCGCTTCTTCATTGATCTTTTCAAACCCGGCCTGCGGTAAAAATACCTCTCCGCGAACTTCAAGACGCGCCGGAATGTTATCGCCGTGCAGCTTTAACGGAATGGCGCGAATCGTGCGCACGTTTGAAGTGATATCTTCACCGGTGGTGCCGTCGCCACGCGTCGCGGCGCTTACCAGCACGCCATTTTCATACAGAATGCTGACCGCCAGACCATCCAGCTTTAGCTCGCAGCACCAGATGACATTGTCCGTGCTTTTTAGACGATCCTGCACTCGCTTGTTAAACGCCAGGAAGCTTTCTTCATCAAACACGTTATCGAGCGACAGCATCGGCACTTCATGGCGAATCTGGTTAAATGCCGTCAGCGGCGCCGCGCCAACGCGCTGCGTGGGTGAATCCGGCGTGATGAGGTCCGGACGCTGCGCCTCCAGCTCTCGCAGTTCCCGCATCAGGCGGTCATATTCGGCGTCGGGAATCTCCGGCGCATCCATCACATGATACAGATATTCATGATGGCGAAGCGTGGTTCGCAGTTCTGTCAGTTGTTGTTCGATTGGTTCCATATCACACCATCAATGATAAAAAACCCCCGACAGGCGGGGGTTACGTTAAAAATGTCACACCTGCGTTAACCTCAGGCGTTGGCGTCCATCACCTCGCGGATGCGGTCCTGATATTCGCGCAGTTTCTGCGGCGTCATCATCCGACGCTGGTCATCCAGCACGACGCCGCCGACCTCATCAGCGATATGCTGCGCGGATTGCAGCATCAGCTTAAAGTTCTGCAGCGCATCGCCGTAAGACGGCACTTGCATAAAGATAGTAACGCCAGGCGTAGTGAAGTCCGTCATTTCAGGATCGAACGTTCCCGGATTGACCATATTCGCGAGACTGAACAAGGCCGGGCCGCTGCCGTCCGGACTCAAATGACGATGGAAAATATTCATATCGCCAAATTTAAAGCCTGACTGCTGAATACTGTTCAGTAGCACTTCACCATTAAGCTCGCTGCCATGATGGGCCGCAACGTTCATAATGATGACCGCCTCTTTACGCTGCGGTTTTTCCACAACCGGCGCTTCTTCCACCACAGGTTCCGCCTCAACGACAGGCTCCGCCGGCTGGAAGGTTTGCGCTGCTGATGGCGGTGCGGGTGGCGCAACCGGCTGCGGCGCTTGCGACGGCGGTGCAGGCTGTTGCGGCGGCTGTACCGGCGGCGCAGTTGGTTGAACCTGCTGAGGCTGCGGCACAGGTTGGGGCGGTTGCTGAACCGGCGGTTGCATCGGCGCTTGCGGCTGCGGTGGCACCGCTGGACGCGGTTGCGCAGACGCATAAGGCGGCTGGTACTGGTGTTGCGGCGACTGGCGAGGGGCATCATGCTCCTGCGGCTGGCCGGGGGCATGATTCACGCGGTGAACACGAACTTCACCCACGCCTTCGTCTTCTTCGACATCGTCGTCATACGAGTCGTCGTCGCGTTTTGCTTTCATGCGTTTTAGTGGACGATCGCGGAACATAGAAGATCGTTCTTTACGGCTGGTCCAGAAACCATGTACCAGTAAAGCGATTATGGCGATCGCGCCAACAATGATTAATATCAGACGCAAATCCTGCATCATTATATTCTCTGTTGTTCTAACACCTTGCCACCACGGCAAACATTTACTCACTAAGAGTATTTGCCGATTACGTCAAGTGCAAGTGTACTGTTGGCTTTCGCAGCATAAAGATGAAGGAAAATGTGCTTTTTGCTGTTTTTTCGAACATTTCCGAACTATCCACCATCTGATAACCGGGTAAGATAACCACGTTTACCCAGGGCTTTAAGAAAAGGAGTATGTCCTGAATATGGTTTCATCATCCACAACCGTACCACGCAGCGGCGTCTATTATTTCTCGCAAGGATGGAAGTTAGTCACCCTACCGGGAATCCGCCGCTTTGTTATTTTACCTTTGCTGGTCAACATTGTGCTGATGGGCGGCGCATTTTGGTGGCTGTTTACGCAGCTTGACGTCTGGATACCTTCGTTGATGAGTCATGTACCGGACTGGCTGCAATGGCTGAGCTATCTGCTGTGGCCGATTGCGGTTATCTCTGTTCTGCTGGTCTTTGGCTATTTTTTCTCTACCCTCGCCAACTGGATCGCCGCGCCGTTTAACGGTCTTTTAGCCGAACAGCTTGAGGCGCGGTTAACCGGCGCCACGCCGCCAGATACCGGCGTACTCGGCATCATGAAAGATGTACCGCGCATTATGAAACGCGAATGGCAAAAGCTGGCGTGGTATCTGCCGCGCGCTATTGTACTGCTGGTTCTCTATTTTATTCCTGGCATTGGCCAAACCATCGCGCCGGTACTGTGGTTTTTGTTCAGCGCCTGGATGCTGGCGATTCAGTATTGCGACTATCCGTTTGATAACCATAAAGTACCGTTTAAAACGATGCGCGCCGCGTTGCGCACGCAGAAGGTCGCGAATATGCAATTTGGCGCGCTCACCAGCCTCTTTACGATGATTCCGGTGCTTAACCTTTTCATTATGCCTGTCGCCGTCTGTGGCGCGACCGCAATGTGGGTTGATTGCTGGCGTGCTAAGCACGCGTTATGGAAATAAAGTAAAAATGTATAAATAAGGGATGGCTTATGCTGTCTCTTATTCCATAATGATAACCATTATTTCCCATCAGCATATAGATATGCGAAATCCTTACTTCCCCATATCTGGCTGGAAGGTATGCTGGGAAGGTATCCCAATTTCATACAGTTAAGGACAGGCCATGAGTAAGATTTATGAAGATAACTCGCTGACTATCGGTCATACGCCGCTGGTTCGACTGAACCGTATCGGTAATGGACGCATTCTGGCGAAGGTGGAATCACGCAACCCGAGCTTCAGCGTCAAGTGCCGTATCGGCGCCAATATGATTTGGGATGCCGAAAAGCGCGGCGTACTGAAACCTGGCGTGGAACTGGTGGAGCCGACCAGCGGCAATACCGGTATTGCGCTGGCGTATGTCGCTGCCGCACGCGGTTACAAACTTACCCTGACCATGCCGGAGACCATGAGCATCGAACGCCGCAAGCTACTCAAAGCATTAGGCGCGAATCTGGTGCTGACCGAAGGGGCGAAAGGGATGAAGGGCGCTATTCAAAAAGCCGAAGAAATTGTCGCCAGCGATCCGCAAAAATATCTCCTGCTCCAGCAGTTCAGCAACCCTGCCAACCCGGAAATCCATGAAAAAACCACCGGCCCGGAAATCTGGGAAGACACCGATGGTCAGGTGGATGTGTTTATCTCCGGCGTCGGCACGGGCGGTACGTTGACCGGCGTTACGCGTTATATCAAAGGGACCAAGGGTAAAACCGATCTTATCACCGTCGCGGTAGAACCCACGGACTCCCCGGTTATCGCCCAGGCGCTGGCGGGTGAAGAAATCAAACCGGGCCCGCATAAAATTCAGGGCATCGGCGCAGGCTTCATCCCAGGTAACCTGGATCTGAAGCTGATTGATAAAGTGGTTGGCATCACCAATGAGGAGGCCATTTCTACTGCGCGCCGTCTGATGGAAGAGGAAGGTATTCTGGCGGGAATCTCTTCCGGCGCAGCGGTTGCTGCAGCGCTTAAGCTGCAGGAAGATGAAAGCTTTACCAATAAGAGTATTGTGGTTATCCTACCCTCATCAGGTGAGCGTTATCTGAGCACCGCGTTGTTCGCCGATCTCTTTACGGAGAAAGAACTGCAACAGTGATGCCAGCATGTTAAAAACGCGTAAAAAAGCACCTTTTTGGGTGCTTTTTTGTGGCCTGCTTCAAACTTTCACCTCACCTGGCATTGATTCACCCTGCTGGAACTGGTATTTAACCAGACTAATTATTTTGATGCGCGAAATTAATCGTTACAGGAAAAGCGTTAGCTGAATCGATTTTATGATTTGGTTCAATTCTTCCTTTCGCGGCATAATGTTTAATGACGAGCGAAACGTCAGCGGCCATAAGTTGCCAGCAACGGATTGCGTAGAACACCTTTTGTGTCGCGCCCCGTTTACGCCGGCGCTAACAATACAGGCTAAAGTTGAGCCGCCAGGCTAGACTTTAGTTCCACAACACTAAACCTATAAGTTGGGGAAATACAATGTTCCAGCAAGAAGTTACCATTACCGCTCCGAACGGTCTGCACACCCGCCCTGCTGCTCAGTTTGTTAAAGAAGCAAAAGGCTTCACCTCTGAGATTACTGTGACTTCCAACGGCAAAAGCGCCAGCGCGAAAAGCCTGTTTAAACTGCAGACTCTGGGCCTGACTCAAGGCACCGTCGTCACCATCTCCGCAGAAGGTGAAGATGAGCAGAAAGCGGTTGAACATCTGGTCAAACTGATGGCGGAACTCGAGTAAGTTTTTTTCCGGGTTCTTTTAAAAATCAGTCACAAGTAAGGTAGGGTTATGATTTCAGGCATTTTAGCATCCCCGGGTATCGCTTTCGGCAAAGCACTGCTGCTGAAAGAAGACGAGATCGTCATTGACCGGAAAAAAATTTCTGCCGACAAGGTTGATCAGGAAGTTGAACGTTTTCTGAGCGGTCGTGCCAAGGCATCTGCGCAACTGGAAGCGATCAAGACAAAAGCTGGTGAAACGTTCGGTGAAGAAAAAGAAGCCATCTTTGAAGGGCATATTATGCTGCTCGAAGATGAGGAGCTGGAGCAGGAAATCATAGCCCTGATTAAAGATAAATACATGACGGCTGATGCAGCCGCACATGAAGTTATCGAAGGTCAGGCCACTGCCCTGGAAGAACTGGATGACGAATACCTGAAAGAGCGTGCGGCTGACGTACGTGATATCGGTAAGCGCCTGCTGCGCAACATCCTGGGTCTGGCCATTATCGATTTGAGCGCGATTCAGGAAGAAGTTATCCTGGTAGCCGCCGATCTGACGCCGTCAGAAACCGCGCAGTTGAACCTGCAGAAAGTGCTGGGTTTCATCACCGATGCGGGCGGACGCACGTCTCATACCTCCATCATGGCGCGTTCTCTGGAACTGCCGGCGATCGTAGGTACCGGTAGCGTCACCTCTCAGGTGAAAAACGGCGACTATCTGATTCTGGATGCCGTAAACAACCAGGTTTACGTCAACCCGACCAACGATGTTATTGAGCAACTGCGCGCCGTTCAGGAGCAGGTTGCCAGCGAAAAAGCGGAACTGGCTAAACTGAAAGATCTGCCGGCAATCACGCTGGATGGACATCAGGTCGAAGTTTGCGCCAACATCGGTACCGTTCGCGACGTTGAAGGCGCTGAGCGCAACGGCGCGGAAGGCGTTGGTCTGTATCGTACTGAATTTCTGTTCATGGATCGCGACGCGCTGCCGACGGAAGAAGAGCAGTTTGCCGCATATAAAGCTGTCGCTGAAGCGTGCGGCTCGCAGGCGGTTATCGTCCGTACCATGGACATTGGCGGCGACAAAGAGCTGCCGTACATGAACTTCCCGAAAGAAGAAAACCCGTTCCTGGGCTGGCGCGCCGTGCGTATCGCCATGGATCGCAAAGAGATCCTACGTGACCAGGTTCGCGCGATTCTGCGCGCCTCCGCTTTCGGTAAATTGCGCATTATGTTCCCGATGATCATCTCTGTTGAAGAGGTTCGCGCGCTGCGCAAAGAGATTGAAATCTACAAACAGGAACTGCGTGACGAAGGTAAAGCCTTTGACGAAAGCATTGAGATTGGGGTGATGGTGGAAACACCGGCTGCGGCGACAATTGCGCGTCATTTAGCCAAAGAAGTGGATTTCTTTAGTATCGGCACCAATGATTTAACACAGTACACCCTGGCAGTTGACCGTGGTAATGATATGATTTCACACCTTTACCAGCCAATGTCACCGTCCGTACTGAACTTGATCAAGCAAGTTATTGATGCTTCTCATGCAGAAGGTAAATGGACTGGCATGTGCGGTGAGCTTGCAGGCGACGAACGTGCTACACTTCTGTTGCTGGGGATGGGTCTGGACGAATTCTCTATGAGCGCCATTTCTATCCCGCGCATTAAGAAGATTATCCGTAACACGAACTTCGAAGATGCGAAGGTGTTAGCAGAGCAGGCTCTTGCTCAACCGACAACGGACGAGTTAATGACGCTGGTTAACAAGTTCATTGAAGAAAAAACAATCTGCTAATCCACGAGATGCGGCCCAATTTACTGCTTAGGAGAAGATCATGGGTTTGTTCGATAAACTAAAATCTCTGGTTTCTGATGATAAGAAGGACACCGGAACTATTGAGATTGTTGCCCCGCTCTCTGGCGAGATCGTCAACATCGAAGACGTGCCGGATGTAGTTTTTGCTGAAAAAATTGTTGGTGATGGCATCGCTATCAAACCAACCGGTAACAAAATGGTCGCCCCTGTTGACGGTACCATCGGCAAAATCTTTGAAACCAACCATGCGTTCTCTATCGAATCCGATAGCGGCATTGAGCTGTTCGTTCACTTCGGTATCGACACCGTTGAACTGAAAGGCGAAGGCTTCAAGCGTATTGCTGAAGAAGGTCAGCGCGTGAAAGTTGGCGATCCGGTCATCGAGTTCGATCTGCCGTTGCTGGAAGAAAAAGCCAAGTCTACCCTGACTCCGGTTGTTATCTCCAACATGGATGAAATCAAAGAACTGATCAAACTGTCCGGTAGCGTGACCGTAGGTGAAACTCCGGTTATCCGCATTAAGAAGTAATTCTTGCCGCAGTGAAAAATGGCGCCTTTGGGCGCCATTTTTTTGTCTGCAATACAGTGTACAGGCCAGGATACAGGCGTTTACATCGCCATCTGGCATCACAGCGCCGAGGTCACCGGTCGGTAACATTTCTCGCGCATCAGGATTTTCATCCCCTCCGGCCCGCTCTCCAGCATCCGCCGCTCTGAGTCGGATACCAGTAGTTCGCACTGATACCCGCCGGCCATACTAAACATCGCCCGCGCCACACAGATATCTTCCAGCGCGTCCAGCCCACTCGTCTCAAAATGCCCCACGATACGTCCCTGTTGGCGAACCACCAGCCGATAACTCTTCATCACGCCTCCCCTACCGGCGGCAGAATTAACTCATCACAGCCACACTGCTGTGTCCAGGTCATCACCTCCAGCACGCGCTGCGCCGCATCTTTTGCCGCGGTCGTCAGTTTTTTTCCCTGCACAATACCGCTAACCAGCTCGGCGCAGAAGAGATCTCCCGTCCCTTTTAACTCCGTCGCCACCCGCCGATGGGCAAAGACCTCCACGACCTGCGCGGTAACAACGGCAACCGTTATGGTCTCCAGAGATTCGCCCGGCGCGCTGGTGATAACTACCCATTTCAGCGTATCGGAAAGCAACGATTGCGCCGCCGCCACCGCCTCTTCCAGCGTGCGGCACGGTTTACCGCTCAGCATCTCCAGCTCAAATACGTTCGGCGTTAGCCCCTGCGCCTGCGGCAGTAAATGCGTGCGATAGGCCTGCGGAATTTCCGCCTGCACATACATTCCACTGTCGGTATCGCCAATGACCGGATCGACAAGAATACAGACCTCCGGATGCGAAGTCCGGATCGCCATTAGCCACTTCGAAAGCAATACAATTTGGTCTGCGCTGCCCATGTAACCGGTGGTAATCGCTTTTAATTCGCGTAACGCATCACGCTCATTCAACGCCGTAAGGTAGCCTGCAAACCACTCGGCGGGAATAATGCCGCCATAAAACGTTTTATAGTGCGGCGTATTGCTGAACAGCACCGTCGGGACCGCCGTCACCCGTAAACCCTGCGCTTTTATCGCCGGTACGGCAATACTGTTGCCGACGCTGCCGTACACGACCTGTGACTGAACGGCGACAATGTCGGTCTGTAACGCCCGATGGTTGTCGTCGAAGAGTACTGACTGGATATCACTCTCTTGCCCCATAAAATTTTCCTCTCGCTGGACAGCAGGCTATCGCCTCATTATTATCGTCATATGCTAAAATTCATTTTGTCATAGGTCAATAATGATCGACGGAAAAACCGCCAGCGAAATTTTTAACAGTATTCGTCAACACATTACCGCTGGCACGTTACGGGCAGAGGACTCGCTCCCGCCGGTACGGGAGCTGGCAAGCGAATTAAAGGTGAATCGTAATACCGTCGCAGCGGCGTATAAACGGCTGATAACGGCGGGGCTGGCGCAAAGTTTAGGCCGCAATGGGACGGTGATTAAAGGCACCCCGTCTCCGGTAGCGCTGGAAGGCGGCGATCCGCATACACCTCTGCACGACCTTTCCGGCGGCAATCCCGATCCGCAGCGTCTGCCTGACCTCAGCCGTTATTTTGCCCGTCTCAGCCGCACGCCGCATCTCTACGGCGATGCGCCCATTTCCCCTGAACTACACGCCTGGGCGACGCGCTGGCTACGGGATGCCACCCCCGTCGCAGGCGAAATTGATATCACCAGCGGAGCTATCGACGCCATCGAAAGACTGCTTTGCGCGCATCTGCTGCCGGGCGACAGCGTCGCGGTGGAAGATCCCTGTTTTTTAAGCAGTATCAATATGCTGCGTTATGCCGGTTTTAGCGCCAGTCCGGTCAGCGTAGATAGCGAAGGAATGCAGCCTGAAAAGCTGGAACAGGCGCTAAACCAGGGCGCGCGGGCAGTGATCTTAACGCCGCGTGCGCACAACCCTACCGGCTGTAGCCTGAGCGCTCGCCGCGCCGCTGCGCTGCAAAATATGCTGGCGCGTTACCCTCAGGCACTGGTCATTATCGACGATCACTTCGCCCTGCTTTCTTCGTCGCCCTGGCAGCCGGTTATTGCGCAGACAACGCAACACTGGGCGGTGATACGCTCGGTTTCCAAAACCCTCGGCCCCGATTTACGTCTTGCTATTGTCGCCAGCGACAGCGCGACCTCGGCAAAACTTCGGCTACGGCTAAATGCCGGTAGTCAATGGGTCAGCCATCTGTTACAGGATCTGGTCTACGCCTGCCTGACCGACCCTGAATATCAGCACAGGCTGGCGCAAACGCGGCTGTTTTACACCGCCCGGCAACAAAAACTGGCCCGCGCCCTACAGCAACATGGCATCGCCATTTCTCCCGGCGACGGCCTGAATGCCTGGCTCCCGCTGGAAACCCATAGCCAGGCTACCGCGTTTACGCTGGCAAAATCCGGCTGGCTGGTACGTGAGGGAGAAGCCTTTGGCGTGAGCGCGCCGTCTCACGGTCTACGTATCACGCTGTCGACATTAAATGACAGCGAGATCAACACGCTGGCGGCTGATATCTATCAGGCGCTTAATCGCTAACAGGAGAAAATAACGTGCGAGTTCATTTTGTTGTCCATGAGTCGTTTGAATCCGCTGGCGCTTATCTGAAATGGGCTGAAGATCGCGGTTATGCCGTTTCATGGTCGCGCGTC